>NZ_SPKO01000010.1:0-30430 GCF_023127795.1 Pseudomonas sp. W2Jun17
AGATCAAAAGCAGATCAAGAGCGGCTCGCTTCGCATCGTGGTTACGGTCGGCTGCTACAGAGTTGTGTAGATATCGATACTTATCGGGAGCAAGCTCCCTCGCCACGGATTCGGGGCCCAGGCGTTGCTCAGGTCATTGAGCAATTGCGCGCAGCATTCAAAACGCCGGCATGACCCGCAGCCGCTTCACCATCGGCACACACGCCAGCACCAACCCCGAGGGTGAGTGATACACCGCCTGCTCATCCCCCACATAACCACACGAGCGGTAGAAACTCACCGCATTCAAGGTGGCGTCCAGCACTACCTTTTCAATCTCCATCTGCCGTGCAATGCCCTCCACATGCGCAAGCATCGCCTTGCCATAGCCGCGCCCAGTGAACGCAGGCCGCACGAACAACGCTCCCACCTCATGGTGGTCAGGATCGAGCATACCGGTAGCGACAGCTTCACCGTTCACCCAGCCCAGGTAGAACGGTTTGTCCATCAACACGCTGTAGCCATCACTTGCGCAACCTCGGGTCCAGAGCGCCATTTGCTCCGCGCTGTAGGCGCCAATGCACTGACCGCGAATGGCGTCACGGCGAATCTCGAACGCTCTGTCGGCGTCGTCTGGCGTAGCTCGTTTTATCTCCAACACTGCCTGTTCCTTCCATGACCTCAAATTGCCATTAGCCCATTTGTGCTAATCGACCCTGCCCGCCCGCGGCGCTATATTCCTCGGCACTTCCAACGCTTCCTCAGCACCGCGCATTCATTGCGTGCGGGTTTGTTGCGCGCTGGAAAAACCAAAACAACCCCAAGGAAGACGCACCATGAAACTCCACTCCCCTGTTACTCGCCTTGCCCTGCTGGGCGCTTTGATCATCGGCGTCGCCGGTTGCAGCAATATCAAGCCTACTGAAGATCACCTCAAGAAGCTGTCGGAAACCAACCTGGGCGAACCGGTAAAACGTATTTCCAATGTGCGCAGCGATTCCATGACTACTTACTATGTAGCCAACACTGCGTCCGGCGAATACAACTGCTCCGTACCAAGCGGGGCCAGCGGCGGTGCATTTGCGATCGCCAGTTTTGGCCTGATGAAACCTGCCGCCTACTGCCAGCCAAAAGGCGCACGTGGCAACGGGCTGACACCGTTCATGCAGTAACTTTTTCCTGGCTGAGGTCACGCAACCTGCCGCGCAGTTCCGCAGGGCGCACCGGTTTGGACAAGATGGCGATCTGACGGTCGTGCAACGCGGCCTGGATTCTCTCCACGTCGTGACCGGTGAGGATCAACGCCGGCACCGCCCAACCGCGTTGCTGGCGTAGCTCGTCGATGCATTCGATGCCAGTGGCGTGATTACCCAGGTCGTAGTCGGCGACGATGATATCGCAGTCGCTGACCAGCCCCTTCCCACTCGACTCAGCCTGCACCTTGCACCCCCATCGCTCCAGCAGCGCCTGGGTGGCAAGCAGCACGTTGTGGTCATCCTCCACCAGGCATACTTTCAGACCGGTGAGCAGACCGGCCTGGCGCACATCGTCGCGCAGCGCCAGTTGACGCGGCGCGGTGGCCAGGGCCAGGCCGTGCAGGCTCACCGAGGTGCCCTGGCCCAACCGCGAACGCAGGCTCACCTGCATCCCCATCAATTGCCCCAGGCGCTTGACGATGGACAGCCCGAGGCCCACGCCTTCGACATCCTTGTCACGCAATTGGCGCACGCGATAGAACTCTTCGAAGACCTTTGAAAGATGCTCCCGTGCAATCCCTCGCCCCTGATCATGCACCTCTATGACCAAGCCGTTTTCACGACTACGCACGCCGATCAGCACTGGCCGCTGCGCGCCGTACTTGAAGCAATTGGAGAGCAGGTTTTGCACCATGGTTGCCAACATGCCCGGGTCCACCCGTACCCAGTGAGTGCAGGGGCGCAAGCGCAACTCCACGCCGGCCCAGCGTGCGGCCTCGGCATTCTGGCGCACCAGGTCGGCGAGAAAGTCGCCCAGGTGGATCACCTGGTATTTGGGCAACAGGCGACCGTTGTCGAGGGTGTAGAGGTCGAGGATCGAACGGAACAGTTGCGACACGTTGAGCAGCGAGCGATCGATATTGTCCACCAGCCGCCGCTCGTCATCCCCCAACCGTGCTTCGCGCAGGCAGGCGGTGAACAGGCCAATGGAGTGGATCGGCTGGCGCAGGTCATGGCTGGCTTGGGCGAGAAAGCGGGATTTTTCCAGGTTGGCGGCAATGGCTTGTTCCGAAGCCTTGCGCGTGCGCTCCAGAAGGATATGGGCGTACACCGGGATCACCGTGCTGGTGATCATCAGCATCAACACCATGAACGGTTGCGCCTGCCACAGCGGCGTAAGCTGGTACACGATCAGCAGCGCCAGCAACGCCAGCCCCGTGGCAATCGCCAGGTAGCGCGACCCGTAGCGCATCCCGTTGCCCAGGTTCACCCAGACCATCACCGCATACAGCGGCAACGCCGCCTCACCACCCACCACCAGGCCGAACGACGTGCCGGTGTAGTCGTGGATCATGCCGAAGATGCGCCGCGCCGGGTAATGCCCGGGCCAACGTGCGATCACCTGGCGCAACACGATGGACGCCAGCAGGAACCCGAAGATATACAGGATCACCGGCAGGTAGGTGTCCAGCGACTGCCCGGGCAAAAAACCCAGTACGCTGATATACACAATGGCGATGGTGGCCACCACGATGCGCAGGTTAGCCTGATCGAGTTCGGAGTTGGTCTCGGGACTCATAGTCATATCCTTGACAGATCATCTTTGGAAAAGGGGCCCTCGGCCCGCTGGTAAAGTAGCATGCCTCGACACCACCTTGCCCCAGGAAGGAGCTCACCATGACCGGCCGGATCATCATCGCCGACGACCACCCGATGTTTCGCGAAGGCATGGCGCGCACCGTGCGGCGCCTGCTACCCGACGCCCAGGTGCAAGAGGCCGGCGACCTGGCCACGGTGAATGCGCTGCTGTGCGAGCCGAGCGAAGTCGACATTCTGATCCTCGACCTGCGCTTCCCCGGCCTGACTTGCATCAGCCAACTGGCCGAACTGCGCCAGCAACTGCGGCGCACAACGTTGATCGTGGTGTCGATGGTCGACGACCCGGCGCTGATCGAACAGGTGATGGCCCTGGGCGCCGACGGATTCATCGGCAAGAACATCGCCCCCGACGACATCGGCCAGGCGTTGCTGGCGATTCGCGCCGGCGAAGTGCTGGTCAAGTTCGCGCCTTCGGGCCTGCTGCCGCTGGACACCCACACCCTCACCACCCGCCAGCAGGAAGTGCTGCGCCTGATTGCCCAGGGCAAGACCAACAAGGAAATCGCCAAGGCCCTGGATATTTCGCCGTTTACCGTGCGCATTCATGTGTCGTCATTGCTACGCAGTTTGAATGTGCCGTCGCGGGCGGCGGCGGCAGTAAAGTATTCCGGGGAATTCTAGGTCGTCCAAATGTGGGAGGGGGCTTGCTCCCGATGGCAGTGGGTCAGTCCAAGATGCGTTTACTGACACTCGCTCATCGGGAGCAAGCCCCCTCCCACATTGGACTGAGTCGCATCAGTCAGGCCTGCGCTCTGCATCCGATATTTCAGTTGAACCTCACACCTTCCCCTCCAAGCAAATGGCCTTGCTGTGCCATAAGCTCGACGTTTGTTTATGATGTTGCCTTTCGCTCAACGCCCTGGAACCACCCATGCCCACCCTTACCCTGCGTACCGCTCTGCCCACCGACGCCCACCGCTGCTTTGAAATCGAAACCAGCGCATACGAAGGCGACGAAGCCGCCACCCTGGAAAAAATCACCACGCGCATCGCCCAGTATCCCCAGGGCTTTTTGATCCTGGAGGCGGATGGCGAAATCGCAGGTTTCATCAATTCCGGCTGTACCCACAATGTGGTGATGTCGGATGAGGCATTCAAGGAGTTGGTAGGCCATGTGGCCGAGGCGCCGAATGTGGTGATCATGTCGGTGGTGGTCGACCCGGCACATCAAGGCAAAGGCTATGCAAAAAAACTGATGACCGCGTTCGTGCAGCGCATGGCAGCAATGGGCAAGCAGACGATTCACCTGATGTGCAAGCACCAGCACGTGCCGTTGTACACCCGCATGGGCTACACCTATGTGCGTCCTTCGCCGTCGGATCACGGTGGGATGGCGTGGCATGAAATGGTGAGAACTGTCTAAGAAAGGTCATTCCATAACTGTTTCCAATCGTGAAACAAGCGCACACCACTGAGCCGTCAAATGTATTTCTACAAATGAAAACCTGAGAACCAACGACGCTTTCTTACATCCAGCCTGACTCTGCTGCCCCTTTTGCCGGATTGCACCTATCGCCACTCTCACTATTTGGAAACCCGCGACCACAGCGGTTTCACTCGGTTACATTCACCCGAAATGGGCCGCATTGAGCGACTGCTCATGGCGCTGTAGCCTGCGAAACGCCGAGCCGGGACCACGTCCTGGCGGGTCAATATCCCAGCTATCAGAGAGGTGCAATCGTGTCTTCAATCAATGGTTCCAGCCCATCTTTCCCTGCATACCAACCCGTTGACAACAGCAGGATCGACAACGACAAAGCCAGATACAACCCCAAGGAAGAAAACCAGATTGGGGACGATGCAGAAGTGTCCGATGGCAAGGGCGGCTGGAAGAACATCGGCGACGAATACAGGGCCCACGCCAACCGTAGTCGGCTGGATCAGAACTTCCTGCCTGCGGACGAAAAGGCCGTCGACAACTCTCAGGTCAACACTGCCCGCAGCCAGTTAGATCGCAACTTCCTGCCGTCGGACGAAAAGGCCGTTGAAAACTCTCAGGTCAACACTGCCCGCAGCCAGTTAGATCGCAACTTCCTGCCGTCGGACGAAAAGGCCGTTGAAAACGCTCCAGGCAACGCCAACCGTGACCCCATTGATTTCGAAATCAAATCCGATGGCAAGGGCGATTGGGTCAAGGCGTAATACTGCAACCGGCTGTTTGCGGTCCAAACCGTTGTGCCCCCCCATGGCATTGCCAAACACGCGCTTGCCATGGATGGGGTTCGAAAGTGTGGGGATCGGCTACCGCGTCACCAACTGCCGGAAGCCCCACCGCCACCACTGGAACCACCGCCACCGGAGGAACTGTCACTGGAGGTGGAACTGCTGGAACTCGAACTGGAGCCGCTACCCGATCCCGTCCCTTCACCGACCTTGCCGAAGATGATCAGCGCGACAAACGATGCGATGGGAAACGCCAATAGCCAGCCGTCGCGGCCGCCGTCAATCACCCACCCTGCCACCACGTACACGACTACCGCCGCCAGCAGTCGCACACTAAAACCTGCACGGCTGGTGCGCCAGGTCTCTCTCATGATCAGCAGTAGCACCAGGTACAACCCCAGCACCACCAAGACGCCCAGTGGCCACAGCAGCCAATGGATGAAACTGACGTCCACGTACTGGTTTGCCACCACCAACCCGAGGATATAAGCCAGCAGCCCGATTACGCAGTAAAACAGCGTACGCACCTGCCACAGCGCGCCGAATATCGCGCCGCCTATCAACAGCGTCAGCGGCATGACAAACAGGAACATCGGCCACTCGCGACCGCCCGCCAGCAGCGTCAGCAACAGCGTGGCCGCCACGGTGACGATCAACGCCCGGCGCCAATGCAGCTTGCCGGCAGCGATCGCCACGCCGCCCAAGCCGCCCAGGATAAACGCCACCAGCAACGCGATAAATTGAGGGTTGATCCCGGCGCCCGCCAATGGCGGTAAGTCACCGCCGTCCACCAGCACGGTCAGGGCGTCCACGCCCTGTTGCACACCGCCGGCAAAATCACCTTGGCGAAACGCCGGGGTGATCTGTTCTTCAATAATGCGATGGGCCAGCAGGTCGGTGACGATGCCTTCCAGGCCGTAGCCCACTTCAATGCGCACTGCGCGGTCAGCCTTGGCCACTACCAGCAGGATGCCATCGTTGACGTCCTTGCGCCCCAGCTGCCAGGCGCGAAACAGTTGGTTGGCATAGTCTTCGATAGCGGCGCCGCCCGTGGTCGGCACCAGCAACACCGCGACTTGCGCGCCCTTGCGCGTTTCAAGGTCGCCAAGCTGATTTTTTAAGCGTTGGGTGGTGGTTGCGTCGAGGGTGTTGGTGAGGTCAATCACCCGCTGGTCGAGGGCGACCCCGATCGGTGAAGTGTCCGCCTGGGCTATGCTCAGCACGCCCAGGAGCACCAGGGCCAGCAAACCCGAGACCGTTTGACGCCAATTCCCTATCATGTTTTGTTACCTGAGGTTTCTTCCTTAAGCTGCCGACTTTACCTTATCGACGTATAACGCGTGACCCCAGGTGCGCGACTATCTAAACTGCGGCCTTACCCCGCATAGCAAATTGCCAGCTACGAGAACGCCATGGACCTGCGCTACCGCAACAATGTGAATGTGATGGGCGACGGTCCTTCGACGCTGGTGTTTTCCCACGGCTTTGGCTGCAATCAAGCGATGTGGAACCAGTTGACGCCGCACTTTAGCCAGCGCTTTCGCGTGGTTCTCTACGACCTGGTCGGTGCGGGCCGGTCGGACCTCAGCGCCTTCGACAAAGCCAAATACCTGGCCCTGGACGGCTACGCCCACGACCTCAACGAGATTATCGACGCCTACGCCCAAGGCCCGGTGATCCTGGTGGGCCACTCCGTCAGCGCGATGATCGGCACCCTCGCCGACCGTTTTGTCCCCGGGCGTATTGCTGCGCACGTGATGATCGGCCCATCGCCGCGCTATATCGACACTGACGATTATGTTGGCGGCTTCAAGCGCGAGGATATCGACGACCTGCTCGACACCCTCGACAGCAACTACTTGGGCTGGTCGAGCGCGATGGCCCCGGTGATCATGGGCGCGCCGGACCAACCGGCACTGGGTGAGGCGTTGACCGAGAGCTTTTGCCGCACCGAGCCGGACATCGCCAAGCAATTTGCCCGGGTGACCTTCCTTTCGGATAACCGCCAGGATGTAGTGGGCCTGACCACTGCGGTGTTGATCCTGCAATCGACTGACGACCTGATCGCCCCCGTAGCCGTGGGTGAATACCTGCACCGCGTGCTGCCCAACAGCACTTATTGCCTGGTGGAGAATGTCGGCCATTGCCCGCATATGAGTGCACCCCAGGCGTGCGCAGCGGCAATGGACCGGTTCCTGACCCCTTGGGCGCCTGCCGATGCCCGCTGACGCGTTGTTCGACAGCGCCGCCTGCGCCCTGGCCGTAACCCACGAAGACGGCACGATCCTGCACGTCAACCCGCGCTTGAGCGACTGGCTCGGGTTCAGCGCCGCTGCGCTGCAAGGGCGGCGCTTCCAGGACCTGCTGACCATGGGCGGGCGGATTTTCTACCAGACCCACCTGGCACCGATGCTACGCATGCACGGCAGCGTCACCGAAGTGAAGCTCGACATCCGCCATTGCGCCGGGCACAAAGTGACCGTATTACTCAATGCCAACCAGCGCCGGCAGGCCGACGGCGTGGTGCATGACCTGGCACTGTTCGGCACCACCGACCGCGACAAATACGAGCGCGAACTGCTCAATGCACGCAAGTTGGCCGAAGCGCTGCTCCAGGAAAAAACCGCCACCGAGGTCGCCCTGCAACAGGCCCAGGCCGAACTCAGCGCGGCCTATGCGGTTGCCCAGCGCCGGGCGTTGTTTGCCGAACAGATGGTGGCGATTGTCAGTCATGACTTGAAAAACCCCCTTACCGCCATCCGCATGGCTTCGGACTTTCTGCAGCGTGGCGAGCGCACGGCCAAGGAGCGCCAACTGTTGGGGCATATCGGCCAGTCGGCCGAACGCGCCCATCGCATGATCGCCGACCTGCTGGACTTCACCCAGGCGCGGGTCGGCCAGGGCATCACCATCAAGGCGGTGCCGCTGGATTTGCACGGCGTTATTCAACATGCGGTGGATGAATTGCGGGTGGCCTTTCCCAGGGCCACGCTGGTGCATCAGGCCGAAGGCAACGGCCAGGCGTGCCTGGATGCCGACCGAGTGCAGCAGATGATCGGCAACCTGGTTGCCAACAGCGTGGCCTATGGCGACCTGCTGCAACCGATCACCATCACCTCGCGCCTGGGCGACAACGCCTGCGCGGTCGCGGTGCACAACCATGGCCTGGCGATTCCCGAAACACTGCTGGCCGGGTTGTTCGAGCCCATGACCCGTGGCACCGACCAGGGCAGCGATGTGCGCAGCGTCGGCCTCGGCCTGTATATCGTGCGCGAACTGGCGAAGGTGCATGGTGGCGATGTGGCGGTGACGTCCTGCGCCACGGCCGGTACTACGTTTACCGTGACGTTCTAGCCCAGGTATGCGGCGCCCTGCATGATCGGCTCGACACGGCCGGCCAAGATCACCCCGCCCTGCCCGTCCCACTGCACCGTGACCGTGCCGCCGTCGCATTCGACCTCCACGCTGTCATCGAGCAACCCGCGCCGAATCCCATTGACCACCGCACCGCAGCAGCACGAACCGGAGCCCAACGGCACCGCGCCGCCACGCTCCCAGATGCGCAGGCGGATACGGCCACGGCTCAACACCTGCACAAAATGCACATTGGTCTTGGCCGGGAACAGCGGGTGAGCTTCAAGCGCCGGGCCCACCGCCGCGACATCGATGGCAGCGATGTCTTGCACAAAAAATGTGCAATGCGGGTTGCCCATGCTGCAGGCCGCCGGGTTACCGTCCATGGGCAGCACGCGGGTGTCCATCGCCTCGGCCAGCGGCACCGCCGCCCAGTCCAGCGACGGCGCGCCCATGTCCACCGACACGCGCTGCCCGTCGACGCGTGTGCACGTCAGCAAACCGCGGTCGGTGCGTAATACGACGGTGTCGATGCCGGTCTCGTGCATCAGGCGGTCGGCCACCCCGCGAGTCGCGCTGCCGCAGGTTGGCAGCCGCGTGCCGTCGGGGTTCCAGAACTGGACATGTGCGGCGGCGTCTCCACAGTCGAGTATCACCGCCAACTGATTGAAACCGATACCCGAGCGGCGGTTGCCCAGGCGGGCGGCGACCTGTGCAGTGATGGGGTTGTCCTGGCCACGGCGGTCGATGATGATGAAGTCGTCGCCATGGGCGTGCATCTTCACAAATGGCAGGGTCATGGGGCGCAGGTCCTGTTGTCGAAGTGAAGCAGTTCTAATAACACTGTAGGAGCGAGCTTGCTCGCGAAAATAGTCAAGACCACACGTTTTACCTGGAAGTACGCGTTATCGTTGACGTTTTTCGCGAGCAAGCTCGCTCCTGCAAAGAGTTGATGACCATGCTTATCGTATTCAGCGGTCTGCCCGGCAGCGGCAAGACCACGGTTGCCAGGGAACTGGCGCGACAGACCGGCGCGGTTTACCTGCGTATTGATGTGATCGAACAGGCGCTGCGCGATGCCGCCGTATTGGCGGGGGATGTGGGCGCCAGCGGCTACAGCGTGGCCAATGCATTGGCGCTGAGCAATTTGCGCCTGGGGCATCGGGTCATCGCCGATTGCGTGAACCCGGTCAGGGAGAGCCGCCAAGCCTGGCAAGCCGTGGCGACGGCAGCGCAGGTTGAACTGATCAATATCCAGGTGGTGTGTGCTGATCAGCACGAGCATCGGCGCCGTGTGGAAAGCCGCGTGGGCGATGTTCCCGGTCTGGCGCCGCCGACCTGGCAGTCGGTGCTGGTGCATGAATATGAATGCTGGGATGAGCCGCCGTTCAGGCTCGATACGGCGCAGAGGACGCCCGCTGAGTCAGTTGCAGCGATCCTCGCCCATCACCAGTTTTTTCCCGATAACACCGGTTCAGTTGGGGAAGTTGCCGCGCAACGCCTCCAAGCCACCGCTGTAGACGCCGGCAAATAACTCCTCCACCGCCGCATCCGTGGTGCCCGCTGCCGGAGTGAACACGCCGGACCAGGTGACTTTCGCCGACGACTCGGTCAGCGCTTCAACCTGCACGGTCGCCAGATACGCGCTCACCGGAAACGGCGATTCTTCAATCGTGTAGCTGTAAATGCGCGCCACGTTGTCAAAGGTCTGCAAACGCTCGACGATCTGGCCGCCGTCAGCGGTGGTCAGGTGACGCACACGGCCACCTTCGCTCGGCTCGCTCTTGGCGATAAAGGGCAGCCAGTCGGGCAGGCTGTTGAAGCCGCCAATCAGTTGCCAGACCTGGTCGGCTGATGCCGGGATTTCAATTACTGAAGACGCTGTTGCCACGATAAATACTCCAATCAGGGGAAAAATCAGATCGCCATGCTGTCGACAACGCCACCGTCTACGCGCAAAGCGGCACCGGTAGTGGCAGACGACAGCGGTGAAGCAATGTACGCCACCAGGTTCGCCACTTCATCCACATTGGCTGCACGCTGGATGATCGAGGTGGGCCGCGCATTACGCACGAACACATCGGCTTCTTCCCGCGCACTGCGCCCGGACTGGGCCGTGGCGTCCTTGAGCATCTGTTCCAGGCCGTCGGTAAAGGTCGGCCCCGGCAAAATCGCATTCACCGTCACCCCGGTGCCTGCCAGGCGCTTGGCCAGGCCGTGGGAGACCGCCAGGTTGGCGCTTTTGGTCACGCCGTAGTTGATCATGTCGGCCGGCGTCGCCACCCCGGATTCCGACGACACAAAGATCACCCGCCCCCAGCCCTGCTCGACCATGCCCGGCGCATAATGGCGCGACAGGCGCACGCCGGAAATCACATTGACCTCATAGAAGCGCGTCCACTCACTGTCTGGCGCCTCGAAGAAATCCACATCGTTGAAGATGCCGAGGTTGTTGACCAGGATATCGGCGCGAGGTTCGGCGGCGAACAGTTTCTCGGCGCCCTCCAGGGTGCCAAGGTCGGCCACCAGCCCACGCAGGTCAGCGCCGGGCACCCCTTGGCGAATGCTGGCCAAAGCGTCGTCGACCTTGCCCGCGTCCCGCCCGATCACTACCACCGTTGCGCCGGATTGCGCCAGGGCCTGGCTGATGCCCAAGCCGATACCGGCAGTGCTGCCGCTGACGATGGCTACTTTGCCGCTCACATCAATTTTCATGGTTAGCTTCCTTAAGATTAGAGAGGCAAAGGCGCACGATCCGAAATCAGTCGGGCCTCGCGTAGCGCTTGCCAGAAGGCTGCTGGAATCTGTTCTGACAACGCCGCAACGTCTTCAGCAATGCGACCCGGACGACTGGCACCGGGAATCACCGCCGCCACGGCCGGGTGTGCCAGGGAAAACTGCAGCGCCGCGGCTTTCACACTCACGCCAAATGCCTGGGCAATCGCCTTGATCTGCTCGACCTTGCTGATGATCGCAGGCTTAGCGGGTTGGTATTCAAAGTGTGCGCCGCCGGCGAGGATGCCAGAGCTGTACGGGCCGCCGACCACAATTTCAACCTGCTGGGCCAAGGCGGCGTCCATCAGGCGTTGCAGTGCGCGCTCGTGGTCCAGCAGCGTATAGCGGCCGGCGAGGAGGAACCCGTCGGGCTGCGCCTCAGTCAGGTCCAGGGTCAGTTCACACGGCTCGACGCGATTGACGCCCAGACCCCAGGCCTTGATCACACCCTCCTCGCGCAAGCGGGTCAGCACTTTGAAGGCGCCGGTACGGGCCTGGTTGAAGTAGTCCAGCCACTGGTCGCCGTAAAAATCCTGGGCGATATCGTGAATCCACACGATGTCGAGGCGATCGGTTTGCAGGCGCTTGAGGCTATCGTCAATGGAGCGCAGGGTGGCATCGGCGCTGTAGTCATTGAGGATTTTATTCGGGCGGCCGTGTTCGAACACGCCGCTTTTTTCGCCAAGGTCGCGGGCGCCGGTTTCGACTTCATCCAGAATCACCCGGCCGACCTTGGTGCTGAGCACGTAGTCATCACGGTTGTAGTGGGACAGGGCCTGGCCCAAGCGGATTTCCGACAGGCCCGAGCCGTAGAACGGCGCGGTGTCGAAGTAACGGACGCCGTGGTTCCAGGCGGCTTCGACGGTGGCCTGGGCTTCGTCTTCAGGGATGGCGCGGAACATATTTCCCAAGGGTGCGGTGCCAAAGCCCAGTACGCCGGGGAGTTTGTCTTTCAAGCTCATGGTGAGATCCTCAATCGGTTGGTTGTGACCGTTGAGCAGATGTTAGATTGCGTTGGTTAGACCGTCCAAGACATACTGCGACCAACTTGAGTCCTTACAGGTCTTATATGATCGATCTACGCCAACTGCGCTACTTCGAAGTGGTCGCCGAAGAGGAACACGTCGGCCGCGCCGCCGAGCGCTTGCACATCTCCCAATCGCCCCTGAGCCGGCAGATCGCCCAGTTGGAAGAACGCCTGGGCCTGACCCTGTTCGAGCGCAGCCAGCAGCGCATCCGCCTGACCCGCGACGGCCAGACCTTCCTGGCCGAAACCAAGGCGTTGCTGACCCATGCCAACCGTCTGGAATCGCTGGGCAAGCGCCTGGGTCGTGGGGAGGAAGGCGGCCTGTGCATCGGCTATATCGAAAATGCCATGCACGCCGGTGTTCTGCCCAATGCCTTGCGCATACTGCGCGACGATCGCCCCACCGTGCATATCAAGCTGTATAACCTGCCCTCCCTCGAACAGTTGGAGGGCCTGCGCCAACGCAGTCTGGACATCGCCCTGGTAAGCGAGCCCCCCGCCGACGACGATCCAGACCTGAGCGCCTTGCAGGTGCTCGACGACCCGATGCTGCTGGCCCTGCCCGAACAGCATCCGCTGGCCCGGCAACGCGAACTGCTGCCCGAACACCTGGCCGATCAACAATGGATCGGCGTGCAGCGCAAACCCGGCGCCCACCCGGCCGATGACTTCATCGCTGCCTGCATCCGTGCCGGTTTCACCCCACAGATTCCCATGGAAGCCAGTGAACCCTTTACCGCACTGGGCCTGGTGGCGTCAGGACTCGGGGTAGCGATGGTGCAGAAGGGCCTGAGCCGCAATGCCCCGCCCGGCGTGGTGTTGCGAGAGTTGCCGTGGCTGACCTACACCACACCGCTGTGGGCGGCCTGGCACCGCGTTAATTTGCGACCGCTGGTGGAGACGTTTCGCAAGGTGCTTACTGAGCCTGAGGCTAGTGAATAAGGCGGCCAGTACAGCGATTGCCTGCACCCTTTGTGTGATCAAAGCACCTCGCGCAACCGATACCACAACATCCCCAACGCCAGCAGCGGCGAGCGTAGCGCCTTGCCACCCGGGAAGGTCATGTGCGGCACCTGGCTGAAAATATCCAGCCCGCGACTTGCACCCGCGTGAATCGCTTCGGCCAACAGCCGTGCGCACCAGTGGGTCACGTTGAGGCCATGGCCGGAATAGCCCTGGGCATAGAAGACATTGGGGTACTGCTTCAACCGCCCGACCTGGGGAAAGCGGTTGGCGGTGATGCCAATCTTGCCGCCCCATTGGAACTCGATGGCGGTGTCGGCCAACTGCGGGAAGACCTTGAGCATTTTCGGGCGCATGTAGGCGGCGATGTCCTGGGGATCGCGCCCCGAGTAATGGCAGGCACCGCCAAACAGCAGGCGCCGGTCGGCGGACAGCCGGTAGTAATCCAGCCCGACTTTCTGGTCGCACAGCGCCAGATTCTGCGGAATCAATTGCTCGGCCATCGTTTCCGGCAACGGCTCGGTGGCGATGATGTAGCTGCCCGCCGGCAGCACCTTGCCGCCCAGGCGCGGCTCCAGGTTCTCCAGGTGCGCATTGCACGCCAGCACCAGATGGGCGGCGCGCACGCTGCCACCGGCGCAACGCACCTGCACAGTGTTGCCATGGATCAGTTCCAGCACCTCGGTCTGTTCAAAGATCCGCACCCCGAGGGCCTCGGCCACCTGCGCCTCGCCAAGCACCAGGTTGAGCGGGTGCAGATGCCCGGAGCCCATGTCGACCAGGCCTCCGGCGTACACTGTCGAGCCCACCACCTGGGCCATGTCCTGCGCGCCCACCAACCGGGTTTCAGGGGCATAGCCCATGGCCGCCAACTGCGTCTGTTCATTCTTGAACGCGGCGAATTGCGCCGGGGTGTTGGCCAGTTCACAAAACCCCCAGCGCAAGTCGCAATCGATACCGTGCTCGCCGATGCGCTCGCCCACCAACGCCACCGAGTCGATACCGGCTCGCGCCAGATAGCGCACGCCCTCCTCGCCCACGTATTTGGCAAACCCCGAGACATCATGACCGATACCCCGAATCAACTGCCCACCGTTGCGCCCGCTGGCACCCCAGCCAATGCGTCGGGCCTCCAGCACAATCACCGAGAGCCCGCGCTGGGCCAGTTCGATGGCCGTGTTGACCCCGGTGAACCCGCCGCCGATCACACACACATCGACGCTCAGATCAGCGTCGAGTGCAGGCCGCTGCGGCATGGTGTTGGCTGTAGCGCGGTAATAGGACTGCGCATGTTCGCTGGACTGAATCATCGGTTGGACTTCACTTTGCTCCAGGCGCGGGTCATCACGCGCATGGTCGCCGGCGTGGGCGTGGTGGAAATGTAGAGTTTGTCGAGGACTTCCTGGGGCGGGTAAACCTCAGGGTTATTGACCAGTTCCGGGGCCATGAACGGCTTGGCCGCCGGGTTGGCGTTGGCGTAGCCCACCGAGGCGCTAACCTTGGCGATCACTTCGGGTTCGAGCAGGTAGTTGATGAACGCGTGGGCCTCTTTGGGGTTGGTGGCGTCGGCAGGAATTGCCAGCAGGTCGAACCACAGGTTGGAGCCTTCCTTGGGAATCGAGTAAGCAATGTTCACCCCGTTTTTGGCTTCCTTGGCGCGGTTGGCGGCCTGGAACACATCGCCGGAATAACCGAAGGCCACGCAGATATTGCCGTTGGCCAGGTCCGAGATGTACTTGGAGGAATGGAAATAAGTGATGTACGGCCGCAGCGTCAGCAGCTTGGCTTCGGCCTGCTTGTAGTCCTCGGCGTTCTCGCTGCGTGGGTCCTTGCCCATGTAGTTGAGGATCGCCGGAAACAGCTCATCCGGCGAATCAAGGAAGGCCACACCGCATTCATGGAGCTTCTTGAGATTGTCCGGCTCGAACAGCACCGCCCATGAATCAATGCGCTCGATACCCAGCACTTGCTTGACCTTGTCGACGTTGTAACCGATGCCATTGGTGCCCCAAAGGTACGGCACCGAGTGCACGTTATCCGGGTCGTTCTGCTCCAGCAGCTTGAGCAACCGGGGATCGAGGTTCTTGAAGTTTGGCAGTTGCGCACGGTCCAGCGTGAGGAACGCGCCGGCCTCCACTTGCCGCGCCAGGAAGTGGTTGGACGGCACCACCACGTCATAGCCGGTGCGCCCGGCGAGCAACTTGCCTTCCAGGGTTTCGTTGGAGTCGAACACGTCATAGACCACCTTGATCCCGGTGTTGGCCTGGAAATCCGCCAAGGTGGTTTCACCAATGTAGTCGGTCCAGTTGTAGACGCTCACCGTCGACGCTGCCTGGGTGCTGGCGCTGAATGCCGCCGGCAGTACAAGTGCAAGTGCCAACGGCAGAAACTTGTTCACAAGACGCATATCGTCACCCCTTTTATCGTTGTTTTAGACGCTCAACAGCAGGAATTCACGTTCCCAGGAACTGATCACCCGCTTGAAATTCTCATGCTCGGCGCGCTTGACCGCGACGTAGCCGCGCACGAATTTTTCGCCCAGGTATTGCTTGACTGTGTCGCAGTCTTCCATGCGTGCCAGGGCATCCTCGAGGGTGAACGGCAGGCGCAGGTTGCGGCGCTCATAGGCACGGCCTTCCACCGGCGCACTGGGCTCGATCTGCTCGATCATGCCCAGGTAGCCACACAACAAGCTGGCGGCGATCGCCAGGTAGGGATTGGCATCGGCACCCGGCAAGCGGTTTTCCACGCGCATCGCCTCGGGGCTGGAAGTCGGCACGCGCAGGCCGACGGTGCGGTTTTCTTCACCCCATTCGACGTTGACCGGCGCCGAGGTGTCCGGCAAAAAGCGCCTGAACGAGTTCACGTTGGGTGCAAACATCGGCAGCAGCTTGGGGATGTACTTCTGCAGGCCGCCGATGTGATGCAGGAATAACGGGCTCATGTTGCCGTCGGCATCGACGAACACCGGTTTTCCGGTGGCAATTTCCACCACGCTCTGGTGCAGGTGCATGGCGCTGCCGGGTTCGTCGGCCACCGGCTTGGCCATGAACGTGGCGGCCACGTTGTGCTTGAGCGCGGCCTCGCGCAGGGTGCGCTTGAACACAGTGATCTGATCGGCCAGGTCCAGGGCATCGCCGTGACGGAAGTTGATCTCCATCTGCGCCGGGCCGTCTTCGTGGATCAGTGTGTCGAGGTCCAGGCCCTGGGCTTCGCACCAGTCGTAGACGTCTTCGAACAGCGGGTCGAATTCGTTGGCGGCATCGATGGAAAATGACTGGCGCCCGGTTTCGGCACGCCCCGAACGACCGATGGGGGTTTTCAACGGCAGGTCCGGGTCTTCGCAGCGCTGGGTCAGGTAGAACTCCATTTCCGGCGCGACAATCGGCTGCCAGCCCTGGTCGGTGTACAGCTGCAGGACTTTTTTCAGCACATTGCGCGGCGACAGTTCAATCGGGTTGCCCTGTTTGTCGAAGGTGTCGTGGATCACGATGGCGGTGGGCTCGATGGCCCAGGGCACCACGTAGGTGGCGTTGGCCACCGGACGGCAGATCATGTCGATATCGGCCGGGTCCAGCAGGTCGTAGTAGATGTCGTCGTCGACAAAGTCCCCGGTTACCGTTTGCAGCAGCACACTTTCCGGCAGGCGCATGCCTCGCTCATGCAGGAACTTGTTGGTGGGTGCAATTTTGCCGCGCGCAATGCCAGTCAAGTCACTGATCACGCATTCGACTTCGGTAATCTTGTGTTCTTTCAGCCAGGTGGAGAGCTGATCGAAGGGGGCGTTCATAAGGACCTCGTCTTGGGTGGGATGCGGCGCCGGCTTGTACAGTCGACACATTGAGGTCTATCTTGGGCCGGCCTTGAAACGGCATCTATCCACTTTGCACGCAGTACAACGCACCAATAGAGTGCGCACGGATCCCCCATGACACAGGCAACCGCTTTGCGCGTACAGGCCTTCGCTACCGGCGATGTGACCGCCCAATGCAGTGCGACACCCGGTTGGGTTCAGCATTACCAGCAAATGTCCCCCGGGCATTTCGCCGGGCGCGTGCGCTACCTCGACCTGCAAGGCGTGCAGGTGTACGAAGAATGTATGAACACCCGCGTGGAACAGCACTTCAACGCGCCGCCAGGCTCGCTGTCGTTCTGCTTCGATGGCAGCGACAACGCGCTGTACCTGCTTAACGGCGAAAGCCGCAATACCTGGATCACCCCGCAGAACTACCGCGAAGTGGCGGTGGTGTTCGGCCCGCAGTTCGTGCAGCGCCATGGGCTGGACATGGCCAGACTGGAAGGGTTGTTCATGGCGCCACTGGCCTGTCAGCAAAACGCGCTGTTCACTCGCTGGCTCAGCGGTACCCTTACGCGCCTGTCGGCACTGACCGACCCCATCAGCCGTGATGCCCTGACCCAGCAGTTGCTCGACGATTGCCTGTTTATCCTCGACAACGCCTGCGTGTGCCTGGACGGCAGTTCCTTGCAAAAACGCAATGAAGAACGCCGGTTGATGGCGCGTATCGGTGAATGGGCGGCGGATGCTCCGGATGAAACTGCCAACCTGCTGGAACTGGCGCAGATTGCGGGTGTGCCGTTGCGCCAATTGCAACAAGGGTTCAAGACCTACACCGGGATGAGTCCGGCGCAGTGGTTGCGGTTGCGTCGGTTGAATGGGGCGCGGCGGGAGCTATTGAGTGGCGCGGATACCACCGTGGCCGAGGTGGCGATGAATTGGTCGTTCTGGCATCTGGGGCGGTTTTCCAATAGCTATCGAGCACTATTCAAGGAACTGCCCAGCGAAACCCTCAAGCGCTCACGTTGAAACGCATTCAAAAAGGTGGGAGGGGGCTTGCCCCCGATGAGGGAGTGTCAGCCAATACATCTGGGGCTGGCCCACCGCCATCGGGGGCAAGCCCCCTCCCACCTTTAACCAGACCGAGTACATATCCATTGTGCTGTAACGGCCACTATCGGTTCCGCCCACCGGCGGGTCACCTTGCAAAAGCGGCAAAGTAATCAAATGTTCTTGCCCCTCCACTCGGCACCTCGCCCAGGCTCGGTGTGCGCGAGTACCGAACGCTTGTAAAACCTGGCCGTTATGCCTAGCTTATGCGCCCCCGCCCCGCGCTATAAGGCCCTGCCCATGGTTCTGCGTTTTCGACCCGTCGTCACTTCACGTTTTGCCCTCGGCCTGCTGCTCAGTGGCGGCATCGGCAGCAGCCTGGCCGCCGAGATCCAATTGCCGGCGGTGAAGGTCCAGGGCCTGGATGAGTCCGGTTACCACAATGAAACCGCTTCGGTGGGCGGTTTCAATGAAGCACCATTGCTCGACACTCCGGCCTCGATCACGGTGATCAACGCAGCCTTGATCAAGGACCAGCAGGCACGCTTGCTCAGTGAAGTGCTGCGCAACGATGCCTCGGTGGGCGACAGTTACGCGCCCATCGGCTATTACGAAAACTTCGTGGTGCGCGGCTTCTCGCTGAATGCGGCCAGCAGCTACAAGATCAACGGGCGCACCATCACAGGCGAGCAGAACGTCGCCCTGGAAAACAAGCAGCAGGTGGAAGTGCTCAAGGGCCTGGCCGGTTTGCAGAGCGGCATTTCCGAGCCCAGTGGCGTGATCAACTACGTGACCAAGCGGCCGGAGGACGTGCGCTCGGTGACGGTGTCTACCGATGATCGCGGCAGCGGTTATATCGCCACCGATGTCGGCGGCTGGTTTGGCAGCGAGCAGCAGTTCGGCCTGCGTGCCAACGTCGCCCATGAAGACCTCAATTCCTATGTGGAACACGCCAATGGCCAGCGCGATTTCCTGTCCCTGGCCTTTGACTGGAACATCAGCCCCGACGCCGTGCTGCAACTGGATGCCGAGTACCAGAACAAGCAACAACGTTCGGTACCGGGGTATCAACTGTTGGGGGGTACGGAAGTGCCCCATGACGCCTCGCCGAAAAAGCTGCTGGGGCACCAGACCGGCGGCAAGCAGGTGGGGATTGATTCGCAGAACCTCAACGGCAAGTTCGAGTACCGTTTCAGCGATCAATGGAAAGGCAGTGTCAGTGCGGCGCGCAGCAAGGTGGTGATTGACGATTACAGCTCGTTTGCGTGGGGCTGCTACGGGTCGGCCAGTTGCAGTTCAACCAGCGTACCGAACTACTTCAGCCCCGAAGGCAATTACGACGTCTACGATTACCGCAGCCCTGACGACACTCGCCGCGACGACGAAATCCAGGCGGCCATGACCGGCCTGTTCGACACCGGCAACATAGGCCACGAACTGACGTTTGGTACTAGCGCCTTTCGCCGGGTGATCGACAAACGCAAGTCGGTCAACGAATTTATCGGCACCGCCAATATCGACGAACGAGTTCCGAGTTTTCCCCCTACCGACAAACCGCTGAACGACAGCCACCGCAACCTCGACAGCCGCCAGTACGGCCTGTTCGTCACCGACCGCATCCGCTTCAACGAACAATGGCAAACCATCCTCGGTGGCCGTGAAGTACGCCTGGATGAAAAAGCCTTTGACGGCGTCACCGGCAACCAGACACGCCATACCCAACAATACGTGTTCCTGCCCCAGGCCTCGCTGATCTACAAACCAGTGGACAACGTTTCGCTGTACACCAGCTACAGCAAGGGCCTGTCACTGGGCGGCACGGCGCCGTGGTTCGCAAAAAACCAGGATGAAACCCTCGCCCCCACCGTCTCGCGCCAAATCGAAGCCGGGGTTAAATACGACTGGCGCCGCATCAGCTTTGCCGCTGCCGTGTTCCAGACGCGCCAGGCTTACCAATACGCCAAGCCCGAAGGTGACGGTTTCACCTACCTGCAGCAAGGCCAGCAGAAGAACACCGGCCTGGAATTGTCCGCCAACGGCTGGGCCACCGACCGCCTACAAATCGCAACCAGCGTGGCAGCGATTCGAGCGCGGGTCAGCGGCAGCGGCACGCCGGACTATGAAGGCCACCAGGCGATCAACGTGCCCAAGCTGCGCGCCAGCCTGTACGCCGACTATGCCTTGCCGTGGGTCAATGGCCTGGCGGTACTGGGCGGCGTGCAATACAGCGCCAAGAAATACGCCAATCGCACCGGTAATGTACAGGTGGGTGATTACGCGGTGGTCAATGTCGGCAGCCGTTACACCACCAAGGTCGATGGGTACGAGACGGTGTTTCGCCTGAGCGTCGACAACCTGTTCGACAAGCGCTACTGGCGCGACGCAGGCGAATACATGGGCGATGACTACCTGTTCCAGGGCGCACCGCTGACGGCGCGCTTGAGTGCATCGGTCAACTTCTGAATACCCGCGGCGTTGCCAGCCACAACGCCGCCAAGCTGCATACCAACAGGCTCCAGCCAAGGTCCTGGGTCCATGCCACCAGGGTCAGCCCGCCACCAATCACCAGGTAATACAGCAAGCCAAACAAGGCGGCGGCAGTGCCGAGGCGATCGCGGTAGTCGACTAACGCGCCGCCGAGCACGTTGGGTATCGCCATGCCGAATGCCAGCACCACCAGCAACATCGGCCATACCAATAACCAGCTGTGTTGCAGGGCCAGTACCAGCAGGCTCCCCACCACCGCCACTGCAGCAGCGACAAACACCAATTGATCGCTGTCCATACCACGCTTGAGCAAGGCTTTGTTCAGCCACGCCCCCAGGCCGGACCCCAACGCCAGCAGCACGCCGCTGTAGCCGAACTCGGCAGTGGAGCGCCCCAGGTGCGCGAAGATAAACGGCCCCACGCTGTAATAGCTGAACAGCGCAATATTGAAGGCTGCCACCAATCCGACCGAGCGCCAGATTCCGGCATCCTTGAGCATCAATCCGAGTGTCTGGCCAAGGGCGGCCGTGGGCAACGATGCCGGGCGTGTTTCCGGCAGGGCCCACAGGCACCAGGCCCACAACCCCAGTGCGAGCAGCAGCAACGTGCCAAGCACGCCGCGATAGCCGAAGCACTCCACCAGGCTCGCACCGCTGAATAACCCGATGGCGGGGCTGGCCGCCAGCGCAATGCCCATCAGCGAAAACACCTGGGCCAGTCCAGCGCCGTGGAACCGGTCACGCAACACGGTCTGCGTGACCACCGACCCCACCGCCGCACCGAAAGCAGCACACGCCTGGGCCAGCAACAAACCGCTGAATGTGGTCACATTCAAGGCCAGCGCCGAGGCGCCTGCATAAACCCCAAGCCCGATCAGCATCACGGGCCGCCGCCCCCAACGATCGCTCAAGCGCCCCCATACCACTACACCAAAAGCGAAGGCCAGGAAGTACACCGACAGTGTCTGCCCCGCCCGCTCAGGCTCGACAGCGAACACCCGGCCGATATCGCCCAGGGCCGGGCTGTACAGGGTCTGGGCCAATTGCGGGAACATCAGCAAGGCCATCATCAGCATCAGCAAATTTCCAGCCTTCATCACCAGGTCCATCCATATAAACAATGGACGAATTCTAGGGCGCGCCAACTGGGGTATTATCCAGACTTCGACATTTTATCCATAAAATCGGACAAACCATGGCTTGGCTTGAAGCGACTGCGTCTTTCAATCCCGACGCGTTTGCCGCTCCCGTGATCGGCATCGCTGCGGTGCTGGGCAATCACGACTCCGGCATGCATCGCCACCAGCGCGGGCAGTTGCTGTTCACCCAGCAAGGTTGCACGCGCATCACGCTGGACACCCAGCTGTGCCTGCTGCCGCCCACCCGCGCTGCCTGGATACCTTGCGGCCTGCCTCATCGCGCGGTGATGCAGCACGCGGTCGATTACCGGTCGGTGTACGTGAGCGCGGCCCTGGCCGGGCAGTTACCCGCGCAGGTGCGAGTGATCCAAGTGAGTACCTTGCTGCGGGCCGTACTGGAACCGATGGCTATGGCACCCTTCGAGACCGATTGGCACACCGGCCGCTATGCCCACTTGCTTGGGCTGTGCCTGGACGAAATCCGCCACGCGGTCGAGCAGCCCCTGCTCCTGCCGTTGCCGCAAGACAAGCGCCTGGCACCCTTGCTGGCCCAACTCGACCGCTTGCCACCGACATTGCAGGAACTGGAGCAGCACATTGGCGCCAGCACCAAGACCATTGGCCGGATTTTTCTCAGGGAGACCGGCCTGGGGTATCAGCAGTGGCGCCAACAGTGGCGACTGATGCGGGTGATCGAACTGCTCGCCACCGGGCGCAGCCTGGGCTACTGCGCCTTTGAACTGGGCTTTGCCAGCGACAGTGCGTTGATCGCCTTTTTCAAAGGCATGACCGGCAGCACCCCGCGTGGTTATTTCAAAGCCAACTGATGCCTTACTTGGGCATCTTGCGAAACCCCACCGCCAGGCGATTCCAGCTGTTGATGGTGGCGATGGCCACGCTCAGGTCGACTTGCTCCTGTGGGCTGAATTCGGCGGCCAGGGCGTTGAAGTCTTCATCCGGGGCGTGGGTGTGGCTGAGCAGGGTCAGGCTTTCGGCCCAGGCCAGGGCGGCGCGTTCACGTGGGGTGAAAAATGGCGTTTCGCGCCAGGCCGACAGGGTGTACAGACGCCGCTCGGTCTCGCCGCCTTTGCGCGCATCGGCGGTGTGCATGTCGAGGCAGAACGCGCAGCCGTTGATTTGCGAGACGCGCAGGCGCACCAGTTCCAGCAGTGGCAATTCGATGGAGAGTTTGCCCACCGCCGCTTCCAGGGCGAGCATGGCTTTCATCGCGTCTGGGGAAGCGGTGTAGAAATCGGTACGGGTTTGCATGATGAGACTCCAGAACGTTGGGACAGGTGCGCAGAGTAATCAGCGCAGCGTTCTGGAGAAATAGCCAATCCGGGCGAAGAACAGGTGACCAATCTACAGGCCACGCTTCCTCAGCCACTGGATGAAGCCCTTCTTGACCGGCACCACGGGTACGTCTTCGGTCAGGGCCTGGGCGGCATGGCGACGGAAATCCAGCAGCGCTTTCATGGCTTCGCCGATATCATGCCGAGCGTCCAGGCACGGCTTGAGGTATTCATTTTCGATGCGGTACAGCGTGCAGTAGGTCTTGGCCGAAAAATCCGCCAGTGCCGCCTGGTCGGAAAGGATGCCGGACTCACCGATCACCTCCCCCGGCCCCATGCGCCCGGCCTCGAACTTGTGCCCGTCCTTGATCAACAGCACCGAGACCACGCCAGACTCGATGATGAACAGGTGATCGCTGACCTCTCCCGCCGCCAGGATCATCTCACCGGCGCGGTAGGTGTGCAGGGTCATGTTCTGGCTGAAGGTGTCTTTTTCTTCCTGACGCAAGGTGGAGAAGATCGACGAGCGCTCAAGCAGAGCGCGGGCGCCGGACACGGATGGCGGCGTGCTGCCTTCGGTGGAGGACAACAGCCCCACACCTGCCGCCTGCAAATGCCGATAGGCCAGGTCGTAAAGCTGGTTGCGTGTTTCACGCTTGAGGCCCATGGCCGGCACAAACCCACTGATTTCATATTCCACGCCGCCGCTGGTGGAGGCCTTGAACGCCACGCTTGGGGCGGGCTTGGCCAGCAGCGGCCGGCAGCCCTGCATGGCACGCTCCAGGGCCTCGATCACGGTTTGCGGGCGCGCATGGGGGCTGACTTGCAGGCTGACCGCCAGGCCGAACATGTCTGCCGGGCGCGAAAAGTTGATGATCTTGGCTTTGGCCGCCAGGGAATTGGGGATCACCGCCAGGCTGCCCTGGGACGTTTGCAGGCGCGTGGCGCGCCAGTCGATGTCGGTGACGCGGCCTTCAGTACCGTCGATTGAGATCCAGTCATCGATCTGGTAAGGCTTGGTGGTATTGAGGACGATCCCGGAAAACACATCGCTCAAGGTGCTTTGCAGCGCCAGGCCGACGATGATCGCCACGGCGCCGGAGGTGGCCAGTACGCCTTTGACCGGCAGGTCGAGCACATAGGCCATGGCGGCGATGATCGCGATCAGGAAAATCACCGCGCCCAGCAGGTCCTGCAATAAACGCCCGGTATGGCCGACCCGCTGCATCATCACCGCGCCGAGCAACACCGTAAGGGTGCGCGCCGCGAACAGCCACCAGCCGATCTGCAACGCCGTGGCGGCGAGGTGCAAGGTGGTGTCGTCGGCATAGGGCGCCGCTTGCATGGGGTTCATGCCGTCGTTGAACAACACGGCACTGAATACCGCAAAGATCACCAGCCGCGCCGCCAGTTTCCAGTTGGCCAGGCTGGGGGAAATAAGGCGCCACACGGCAATGTCGATAAGGATCAACGCCACGGCGCACAACATCGGGTGATCAGCGATAAATGAGGGCATCCAGGCGACTCCAGGGCGAATGCCGAGAAGATCGCATGAAATAAGAACCCTGGGAACAAAATGTAGGAGCGAGCTTGCTCGCGAAAAACCACAACGATAACGCGTTCTGTCTGATTGAACGCAGTATGTTGAAGTTCTTCGCGAGCAAGCTCGCTCCTACAGGTTTTTTGCGGTGAACCGTCAGGCGTGCATCTGCCCGAACTTGCCCGATTGGAAGTCGGCGAACGCCTGGTGAATCTCCTGCTCGGTGTTCATCACGAACGGACCGTGGCCGACGATGGGCTCGTCGATGGGTTCACCGCTGAGCAGCAGCACCTTGGCGTCGTCATTGGACTCCAGGGTGATCTGATCACCGTCACGCTCGAACAACGCCAGTTGCCCTTGGCGCGCGACTTCTTTGCCGTTGACCAACACAGTGCCGCTGAGGATCACCAAGGCCGTGTTGCGCCCGGCGTGCAGGTCCAGCGTGACCGCCTTACCGGCGTTGAGGCGCAAGTCCCACACGTCAATCGGCGTAAAGGTGCGGGCCGGGCCCTGAGTACCGGCGAACTCACCGGCGATCAGGCGCAATTGCCCCGCGTCGTTAGCCAATGGCAGCACCGGGATATCGCCATCCACGATGGTCTGGTAACCGGCATCCGCCATTTTGTCCTTGGCCGGCAGGTTGACCCACAGTTGCACCATTTCCAGCGCCCCGCCGCTACGAGCGAAAGCTTGGGAGTGAAATTCCTCGTGGAGAATGCCCTTGGCTGCAGTCATCCATTGCACATCGCCCGGGCCGATTTTGCCGCCGGCACCGGTGGAATCGCGGTGCTCGACTTCGCCGTCGTAGACGATGGTCACGGTTTCAAAACCGCGATGCGGGTGTTGGCCGACGCCGCGACGCTGTTCAGTCGGGGTGAATTCAGCCGGGCCTGCGTGATCCAGCAACAGGAATGGGCTGATGTGCTTGCCCATGGTGTCGTAGGAAAACAGCGTGCGTACCGGGAAACCATCGCCGACCCAGTGGGCGCGGGGGCTGGTGTAGATACCAATTAGCTTTTTCATGATGTACCTCCAAAGTGAGTACAGCTTAATTCGCCTCACCTCTGAGCACTAGAGGGCAAAACTGGCCCTGATCGTTCTACATATAGAACAATTCTTTAGCCTGTAGGCGGGCTTGCCTGCGATGGTGGCTTGCCAGCCGACACCTACCTACCTGACACCCCGCGATCCAACTGTGGGAGGGGCGGTGCGACGATTCGACTTGCTCGCGAAGGCGGCCTGACAGGCGACGCAGTTATACCGGGTGCATATCCATTCCTGCGGTAACGGCCACTTAGGGTTCCGCCCTTACGGCGGCTCCTGGGCTCGGTGTGCCCGTAATCCGACAGGGATTTGGGGGGCCGCCGCCCCGCGCCATCCATGGCGCGGGGCGGCTAAACCGGCATCCCTGCCGGTTTACCCCCCAAATCCATGTCGGATTCCGGCCAGCGTGGTTTAACGGGGCGCCTGAGATCAAGAGCAGATCAAGATCAAGAGCGGCTCGCTTCGCATCGTGGTTACGGGGCGTGCGGCAGCTACAAAGTTGTGTAGATGCCTATGCTGCGATAGTGGTGGTTCGGTTGACTCATCAGTGACTGGCACTGCGCTTTCGCGAACAAGCCCACAGGAGATCTGCACATAGCTGACTGGGATTATCGGGGGGCTGGATTAATTTATATTTCAACCATAATATAAGCAAAAAATTACTACCGTAATTTTTTGCACAATGGTTTCCGGAGTTCGCCATGCCCCCTCTCCCCCTGCGTTTTCTCATGCCCCTGGCCCTGTTGATGTTCCTCAATGGCTGCAACAGCAAGGCCGATACCGCCCAGGTGCCAGTGCCGCGCCCGGTACTCGCCGCCAAGGTCGAAGCAGCCGGCACCCAGCAAAGCGCCTATACCGGTGTAGTGGCCGCGCGCACGGTAAGCGACCTGGGCTTTCGGGTCAGCGGCAAGGTGATCGAACGCAAGGTCGACCCCGGCCAGCACGTCTCCCGTGGCGACACCCTGTTGGTGCTGGACATTGGCGACTTCGAACTGGCGCTGCGCTCGGCAAAAAACCGCGTCAACGCCGCCCAGGCCCAACTGCGCCAGCGCCGCGATGACGAAAACCGTTACCAGCGCCTGGCCAGTACCGGCGCGGTGTCGCGGCAGATCTTCGATCAGTCGGCCACTAACCTGCGCGTCGCCCAGGCCGAACTGGCCGCGGCGCAATCGGATGCCAGCCAGATCGAAAACCGTCGCACTTATTCAGTACTCAAGGCCGATGGCGACGGCATCATCACCGACGTGCTGGCCGATCGCGGCCAGGTGGTAGCCGAAGGGCAAATCGTGGCGCGCCTGGCCCATGACGGCGCCCGCGAAGCCATCGTCAATCTGCCGGAGAACCAGCGTGACCTGGCTACGCAAAAAGCCCTGGCGCTTCCCTTTGGCGCAGCGGACCAGGCCGTGACCGCCACTCTGCGCGAACTGTCCGCCAGCGCCGACCCCGTGACCCGCACCTACCGCGCACGTTATGTGCTGCAGGGTGCGGTCGAACGTTTCGCCCTCGGTTCCACCATCACCGTGCGCTTGCAAGGCAACGGCCAGCCCCTGCAAACCCGCGTACCCATTGGCGCCTTGCAGGATGCAGGGCAAGGCACGGGCGTATGGGTGATTGGCGACGATTTCAAACTCAGCTTCGCCCCGGTGAAGGTCGCCAGCCTCGGCCAGGAGGACGCCTTGCTCGACAGCGGCGTAACACCCGGCCAAACCATCGTCGCCCTCGGCGCTCACCTGTTGCACAGCGGCGATACGGTGCGCTTGCTGCCCTCCCAAGCGCTGGCCCTCAACCGTAAGCAGGATCAATGAGTATGCGCGGGATCAACCTCTCCGAACTGGCCGTCAAACACCGCGCTGTCACCCTGTTTTTGCTGATTGCGATCCTCGTCGCCGGGGTCTTCGCGTTCGGCAAGCTGGGCCGCGCCGAAGACCCCTCGTTCACCGTCAAGGTCATGACCATCACCGCCGCCTGGCCCGGCGCCACCGCCCAGGAGATGCAGGAGCAAGTGGCCGACCGCCTGGAAAAACGCCTGCAGGAACTGGACTACTACGACCGCGTCGAGACCATCGCCCAGCCGGGTTTCGTGTCGATGCGCATGACCTTCCTCGAATCCACACGCCCGAGCGAGATCCAGGCGCTGTTCTACCAGACACGCAAAAAGCTCAGCGACGAAGCCGCGCAACTGCCCAAGGGCGTGATCGGGCCGTTTTTCAACGATGAATATTCCGATGTGTATTTCGCCTTGTATGCCCTGGAGGCAGAACACCTGCCCCACCGCCAGCAAGTACAAATGGCCGAGGAACTGCGCCAGGGCTTGCTCAACCTGCCGGGGGTAAAGAAGGTCAATATCCTTGGTGAACAGGCCCAGCGCGTGTTTGTGGAGTTTTCCTATGAGCGCCTGGCAACTCTGGGCATCAAGCCCGAGCAAATCTTCGCCGCCCTCGCCGCGCAAAACGCCGTGGCGCCCGCAGGCTTCGTCGAAACCGCCGGCGCCCGTGCCTACATCCGCATCGACGGCGCCTTCGACAGCCTCGCGCTGATCGAAAACGTGCCGCTGCAAGTCAATGGCCGCGTGCTGCGCATCGCTGATGTCGCCACCGTGAGCCGCGGATATGAAGACCCGCCCAGCTACCGCATCCGTCACCAGGGCGACCCCGCGCTGATGCTGGGCGTGATCATGGAAAAACACTGGAACGGCCTGGAACTGGACAAGAGCCTGCTGGCCCAGGAAGCCAGGATCCAGGCCGACCTGCCCTTGGGCGTGAACTTCGCCAAAGTCTCCGACCAGGCGAAAAACATCAGCCTGGCGGTCAACGAGTTCATGCTCAAATTCTTCGTCGCCCTGGCCGTGGTGATGCTGATCAGCCTGCTGGCCCTGGGCTTTCGCGTGGGGCTGGTAGTGGCGGCAGCCGTGCCGCTGACGCTCTCGATCGTGTTCGTGATCATGCTGGTCACCGGCCGTGAATTCGACCGTGTGACCCTCGGCGCACTGATCATTTCCCTGGGTTTGTTGGTGGACGACGCGATCATTGCCATCGAGATGATGGTGGTCAAACTCGAAGAAGGCTTTGATCGGATCCACGCGGCCACCTACGCCTGGAGTTCCACGGCGGCGCCGATGCTGACCGGGACCCTGGTCACCATCATCGGTTTTCTCCCGGTAGGGTTTGCGCGCTCCGGGGCGGGCGAATACGCCGGGAATATTTTCTGGATCGTAGGTTTCGCGCTGATTTCGTCCTGGCTGGTGGCCGTGGTGTTTACGCCTTACCTGGGCGTGAAGTTGTTGCCGCACATCAAGCCAGTCCCCGGCGGGCATGATGCGATTTATGCCGGGCGCTACTACCAGAAACTGCGCAGCCTGGTGGAGGCCTGCGTGCGCGGGCGCTGGCTGGTAACCGGGCTGGTGGTGGCCGCGTTCGTGCTGTGCGGCCTGGGTATGGCGGTGGTGAAGAAACAGTTCTTCCCCGACTCCGACCGCTCGGAGCTGATTCTTGAAGTGTATATGCCACCCGGCAGCGCATTTAAAAGCACCGAAGCGGTGGCAGCGCAGGTGGAGAAAGCCCTGTTGCAAGAGCCGCAGACCAGCATGGTGGACACGTATGTGGGCGGCGGTGCACCGCGGTTTTTCCTGTCGTTGAACCCTGAAATGCCCGACCCGGCGTTCGCCAAGCTGATCGTGCAACCCCCCGACTCCCACGCCCGCGATGCGCTGAAACTGCGTATGCGCGAGCGCATTGCGGCAGGCGAATTTCCATCGGCGCGGGTGCGGGTCACACAGCTCGTCTTCGGCCCGCCGGTGCCGTTCCCGGTGGTGTTTCGCGTCTCCGGGCCAGACCTCAATGTGCTGCGCGAGCTGTCTGAAGACGTGCGCCAGGTCGTGGCCGGCAACAAGCTGACCAGAGACACCTTCCTCGAATGGGGCGAGCGTGCCAGCGCTTATCGCCTGGTGCTGGACCAGGACCGCCTGCGCTTGCTGGGTTTTACCCCCGACGAGGTCAAGTCCCAGTTGAACGCCCTGCTCAGCGGCAACCCGATCACCGAAGTCCGCGAAGGCAACCGCACCGTCTCAGTGGTGGCCCGCGCCCAGGGCAGCCAACGCGAAGACCTTGCCAACCTCAATAACATGACGCTGACCAACAGCGCCGGTACGTCGGTGCCGCTGGCCCAGGTCGGACATTTCAAGGCGGTGATGGAAGAACCGATCCTCAAGCGCCGTGACCGCGCCACCACCGTGGAAGTGCGCGCCGACATCATCGACGGCGTGCAACCGCCCGATGTGGAAATGGCCGTGTACAAAGACCTGCAACCGCTGATCGCCAAGCTGCCCAGTGGTTACAAAATCGACATCGGCGGCCCGGTAGAGGAAAGCGCCAAGGCCAACGTGGCCCTGGCGGCGCTGTTCCCGATCATGATCCTGCTGACCCTCACGGTGATCATGTTCCAGGTGCGCTCGTTCGGCGTGATGTTCATGGTGTTCGCTACCGCGCCTCTGGGCCTGATCGGTGCAGTGCCGACCTTGTTGCTGTTCAACCAGCCATTCGGCTTCAACGCGATTCTCGGGCTGATCGGCATCGGCGGCATCCTGATGCGCAACACACTGATCTTTACCGACCAGATCCGCCAGAACCAGGATCACGGCATGGCGATTCGCGAGGCCATCATCGAAGCCACAGTGCGCCGTGCGCGCCCGGTAATCCTCACCGCACTGGCAGCGGCGCTGGCGTTTATTCCGCTGACGCTGTCGGTGTTCTGGTCGTCGCTGGCCTACGTGCTGATTGGCGGCGTGCTGGTGGGCACGGTGTTGACGCTGTTGTTCCTGCCTGCGCTGTGCAGCCTGGTGCTGCGCGACAAGGTTGCTGAAACTTCCCACGCAAGCGCCGGATAAGCTCTACTCCCCTGCCCTGAAAACCTCTGCAAAGTCCCTCGCCTGATTGAACAGTGCGAGGGATTGCAGATGGTTGTTTTCGTTA
>NZ_SPKO01000011.1:0-43480 GCF_023127795.1 Pseudomonas sp. W2Jun17
GGTCGCGCTTGAGTTCAGGCAATCTGAAAATCCGACTTTTTCAACAGAATCGTTCGATAGCTGCCCTTCGGGAAGGGCAGCAATCGATAAATTATCGATTGAATCGCTCGACCAATGAATACTGGGTATTGGCGGTCTGGGTCAGTTCCTTGCTCAGCTCCGCCGAATGCTTGGCCTGTTCAGACGTCTGGTCTGCCAGGTTGGCAATAGTCGTGATATTGCGGCTGATTTCCTCGGCCACGGAGGTTTGCTCTTCGGTCGCCGCGGCAATCTGGGTCGTCATGTCCGTGATGTTCGCGACCGCTTCACTGATCCCGACCAATGCTTTATCTGCCTCAAGTACCCACGCCACGCCTTCTTCGGCCAGGCGATGCCCGTTTTCCATGGTTTTCACCGCATTGTTGGACGAGACCTGCAGTTTGGAAATCAACCCATGAATCTGCGCTGTGGACTCCGTGGTGCGCTGCGCCAACTGGCGCACTTCATCTGCGACCACAGCAAAGCCACGACCCATGTCGCCCGCCCGCGCGGCTTCGATGGCGGCGTTCAGCGCCAGCAGGTTGGTCTGGTCGGCAATACCCTTGATCACATCGACCACCGTACCGATTTCATTGCTGTCCTTGGCCAGTTGCGCGACGGTCAGTTCGGTTTCACCCACCACCACCGAGAGGCGCTGAATGGCTTCTCGGGTGCCCCGCGCCACATCGCGTCCGCGCCCGGTTAATACATTCGCTTCCTGGGTAGCGTCGGCGGTGCGCTGGACGTGACTGGCGACTTCTTGTGTGGTGGCCGCCATTTGATTGACCGCGGCCGACACCTGCTCGGTCTCAACCCGTTGGCGTTCAAGCCCAAGGGAACTTTCGGTGGCAAGGCCGTCTGAGCGGCCCGCCAGACCGGTTAGTTGCTCAGCCGTATCCTGCAAACGGGTGAGGCACGTATTGAGTCGCGCGGCCTGGCTGACAAACGCCGTTTCAAGGCGAGCCTGGTAGCCGCGTTCGTCGCTGTACATTTTGGCCAGCAAAGCGTCGCAAGTTGAGGGTTCGACCATTTCCAGGAGACGCAGCGCACCGCGGTTTTGCCTACTCGACACCCACAGCCCGAGCGGCACCGATACCCCGACCGTCAGGATCATCGCCACGGACATGCCGAGGAACATGCCGCTCAACGCCCCCACCAGGCCCATGGCCAACACCGGCAGCCAGGAGGCTAGGGCGGGTTGCCATTGATCTCTGACTGGGACGGCTGACTTGCCCGGGCTGAGGCGTTTATAGAGGGCGTTGGCGCGACGGATCTGCTCGACCGTCGGCTTGACCCTCACCGATTCATAGCCCACAACCTCCAGCCCCTCGAAAATCGGCGTAACGTAGGCGTTGACCCAGTAGTGGTCGCCGTTCTTCGAGCGATTCTTGACGATGCCCATCCACGGCTTGCCAAGCTTGAGTGCACCCCACATATGAGCGAAGACGGCGGAGGGCACGTCAGGGTGACGAACGACGTTTTGAGGCGCGCCGATTAGATCAGAATTGTTGAAACCGCTGATCTCGACGAAGGCGTCATTGCAGTAGGTGATGACGCCCCGCGCATCCGTTGTCGAGATGAGTTTCTGTTGAGGCCCAAGTACAACCTCGCGCTGCGTAACCGGTTGGTTGTTTCTCATCTGTATTGCTCCTATGCCCTAAACTAGGGGCATCGGCTGCAATATGAGAAAGATTAATGAGTAAGTCTGAAAGCGCAGGTAATGCGTCCGAAAAGAAGGCGTCGTCCTCTAATAGCTACGCTTGGCCAAAAAATGGGAACACGGTCAAACGTCTCCTTTCGGCCGATTCTGTTGAAAAAGTCGGCTTCGGCGTTCGGCTCAGAAAAGAACGCGTCTGAGATTGAAATCTGCACTGCGCGCAGAAGGATCAGGACTCGGATTTTACGTAGCAGCGTATAAAAATCACGTTTTCACCGCTCAATGCATTGCCCATTTGGCCGGGTCGACTTTTTCAACACAATCGGCCAGAAGCGGACATCGTACTCGCATCGTGACGCTGTAACGAAGTTCTGGCTGAGACTCCACGAAAACGAGATGAATATGGGGGATGGCCACCGCCCTGGATGAATATACTGAGAATGTCTTACAGCCCGATCCAGCTTCGACACTGAATTGCATCATGCGTATCGATACGTTTAAATCGGATTTGATCCGCTCCTTGAATCGCTCTCTCGTAGCTATAGATGGCTGGACCAGCCTTTCCAAAACGAAGCAGCCTGCAATTCATTGCGAAGGCTTGAACCGATCATGATGACCTCAATGCAACGGCTAAGGGGCGGAGAAATCTTCTTTTCGAAGCTCCGTCCGAACGTCGTTAAAGCTGATTACCAACGATGAGGTTCACTTACTAAATGCAACCCCCTCTACAGAGCGGTTGCACTCGGCCTCTCTATCGGTGTCGCTTAATTTGAGCGCAAGTTTCAACCCTTAGTAATTGTAAGTATGACGCATTCCCTGTGACCCTAATGCCCAAAGACTGATCAACCTCAAGCCGGCTTTAGCTGATGCGACCTAATCCACTCCAGTCTCGTAGACCCAGAGCTGATCCGTCAGCTAGGCCGCCCAGACAACCAGGCACCCTCGTCAAACCAGGCAAGAAGGGCGACCGGGGATAATGGCTTAGCGAAGTAATAACCTTGGCCCTGCTGACAGCCCCAACCTCGTAGTAGGTGGTAGTGCAGCTCCGTTTCAATCCCTTCCGCCACGACGGTCAGGCGAAGATTCCGCACCAAACTGATCAGGCCCCGGATGATGTGCCATTCGCTGTTACCCGGCTGAAGGTCAGCAAGCAGTGAGCGATCGAGCTTGACACTGGTTGCTGGAATCTGGCGCAGGTAGGCCCAGTTACTGTAACCACTGCCAAAGTCGTCAATCCCAATGGCAACGCCGAGATCGCGAAAGCGTTGCAGCTCAACCCGCACGGCTTGGAAGTCGGTTACCAAGACGCTTTCGGTAAATTCGAGCTCAATGAGTCGTGGTGCAACCTTGAAGGCTTGCAGGGCTTCGACCAACTGTTCGAACAGATGCCCGTCAGTCAGATCCAGTGCCGAGATGTTTAAGGAGACGGTCATTTCCAAGCCCTGAGCGCGCCAGTCTGATAGCTGCTCACAGACGCGCCGTACTACCCAGTTGGTGATGTGGCGAATAGAAGCTGTGGTTTCGGCCAGTGGGATGAATTCAGCGGGGCTAATTTCACCCAACTTGGGATGTGACCAACGCAGCAGTGCCTCAACCGCAACGCACCGGTTGCTGGCAAGATCGACACGAGGTTGGTAGACCAGCTTGAACTGATCACTGGTGGCAAGTGCCGCTACGATGTCATTGAGCAGCGCGGTGCTGCGTCGGAGGCTAGAGTCGATCGCGGGATCGTAATGGAGCCAACGCTGCTTGCTTCGGCGCGCAGCATCAGTGATGCTGGACATTAGACGTAGGATATCCGTTGGCTGGCCAGGCTCGTGCTTGAGCGGCAGTACGCAGATCCCTACATCGGAAAAAACGGGTACATCCATACAGTACAACTGCCTTTTGAACGCATGCACGATGCTGTCGATCAGGCTGGACAGCGAAAGTGTCCGGTGGCCGAGCAGTGCGACAAAGCCCAGGGTACCGGAGCGGTACAAACGCGTACCGTGGGGCAGCAACTTCAAGAGCAGCTCTTTGACCGCCAGCATAAAGTCGGTGAAAAACTCGCTGCCAAGCGACTTCGCCAAACTGTCCATCCCCGATGCGGAGAGCGGCTCTATAAGGATAGCGACCCGCTCATCCTGATCAGGTGGCTGCAGAATGTCTGCTTCAAAGCGCTGCCGGTTGGGTAAGCCAGTCATCGGGTCGATGTAATGCGAGCGATGCATGGACTCCAACCGCGCCACCACGACCTGGGCCGCGTTGCGCAGAAGGTTTCGCCCTTGCTCGTCCATCGGCGTGTGCGATTTATGGTCAATCACGCAGAGCCTGCCCAGGGTGCGCCCTGAGTTGATCGTCAACGGAGCACCTGCGTAATACCGGATGAACGGAGCGCCTATTACCAAGGGGTTGCTCAAGAAACGCGGGTCAGCGACAGGGTCGCACACTTCCAGAATCCCCCTTCGGCGAGGCTGTGGACGCAGAAGGACATTTCTCGTGGCGTCCGTTCAGATTCAATGCCCACACGGGCCTTGAAAACCTGATAGTCGCGCTCGATGATGCTTACCATCGAAGTAGGCACCTTAAAATAGCTGGAGACCATTGCCACGATGCTATTGAGCACAGGGTCTGTGCCGCTTTCCAAGTCCGAAGTCAAACGGTCTACGTCGACCAGCCGAGCGCGTTCTTCTTCGGGCGATGAGTTACTCGTCGTCATGTCGGCTACTATTGAGTAATAAATCGGCTGAAAAAAACAAGATTAGGTGCTAATTCTATGGCTTTAGCTTATCACAGCGCCAAAGTCACACAATTATGGTTAGCCATTACGCTGTTAGTCAGAAACTATAGGCCCTAGTTGTGAACCGCTTAAATCTGAAGGCCTTGTTGCCGATAATTATCTGCGGTGGCGAACCGTCGCCGTATCGACTGCCGACAATTCGCACCTCAGTTCTCTGACCCTGCCCCGACGGAGCAACACTTGATAAGTATTCTCTCTCGCACTCTTGAGGTGGTGCGCCGATTGGCGCGCAACCAGCCAAGCCCTCCGGTCAGCTACGCCGGCACCGTCATGGTCATCGCGCTTTGTGCCGCCGTGCGTGTTCAGCTTTCATTCACCGCATTACCGTATCTATTTTTCATACCGGGCCTGATGTTCATCGGTTTCTTCTTCGGCATTGGCCCGTCGGGCTTAGGCTGCGTGCTAGCAGTGGTCACCACACACTATTTCTTCATTGGCGAGATTGGCTTCAATGATGGCTTTACCGCCTGGGCGAGTAGTGCGAGTTTCGCCCTTGTGACTTTCGGCATGGCGGTTGTTTGCGCTTTGTTCCGAAGAACCTTGCGCGCCCTCTACGCCGTCAATGATCGTCTGGAGTATGAGGTCGAGCGTCGTACGCTGGAGCGAGATGGTATCTGGAATGTATCCCCTGACCTAATCTGCACGCTGTCCGAGGGCGGGGACGTCGTGGCGATGAATCCGGCCTGGCAAACCGAAACCGGGCTTTCAGATCTAGAACTCAAGGGAGGCGCATTTTTCTGCTTCATCTCCCCCTCACAACTGTCGGATGCCCTACGCACCCTGGGCAGAGGGGATATCGCAGAGCTCGATACCCAAGGCTCTCGCGCCAATGGCAAACCGCTGCACCTGAACTGGCGAATAGCACGTCGAGAGGGGCTGTACTTTGCGGTCGCTCGGGACGTTACTCTATACAAGGAACGTCAAGAAGCGCTTGAGCAAGTGAGTTCGCAGTTGCAGCAGAGCCAGAAGATGGAAGCAGTGGGCCAGCTAACAGGTGGATTGGCCCATGACTTCAATAACCTGCTGACCGTGATCACTGGCAGCTTGGACATGCTCGACCGACGTATCGCCCAGGGCAAGCAAGAGGGCCTACAACTATATGTAGGGCTCGCACAAAAAGCTTCTGCCCGAGCAGCCTCTCTGACACATCGGCTGCTTGCCTACGCCCGACGTCAGCCTCTGGCGAGCTCAGTAGTCAACCTGGCGTTGCTAGCTCAAGAAATGAGGGAGCTCATCAGCAGGAGCCTCACGCCGCGGATCGAACTGGAGCTAGTGGTGCCAGAAGAAACCTTGCTTTGCTTATGTGACGCCCACCAATTGGAAAACGCGATACTGAACCTGTGCATCAATGCACGCGACGCTATGCCTAATGGGGGTCGGCTACGGATCGAAATTAGCCAGACCCGCGTTGATGCCACGGGTGGCGCTACAGCTCCGAACGCAGGGCAATACGCACTTTTCCGGATATCTGATACCGGGATGGGTATGCCACAGAGCGTGCTTGAGCGCGCTTTCGACCCATTCTTCACCACCAAACCCTTGGGCTCTGGAACCGGCCTGGGCCTCTCGATGGTCTATGGCTTTGCCCAGCAATCATCGGGTGAAGCCCGGATCGAATCAGTTATGGGGAAAGGCACTACGGTGAGTCTTCTCCTGCCATTGCGCCACAGCGAGGCCGCAACTGTTGATGTCAGCGTACCCAGCAGTATGGGATACGATTTCCAAGCAGATAACGCCAGAATAATCGTGGTCGACGACGAGGTTGCCATTCGTGACCTTATTGGTGAGGCGTTGGAAGAAGTCGGCTATCAGGTCACTAAGGCTGGAACCGCTGCACAAGCATTGCGGGAGGTGGAAGCACAGTCAGAGGCAGCGTTACTGATCACGGACATCGGTCTGCCCGGCAGTATGAGTGGCGATGAATTAGCGGTGATCGCGCTCGACAAATTCCCGAAGCTCAAAGTTCTTTTCATTTCCGGCTTTTTGGAAAATGCTGTCCCGGCGATCGCACTAAAAAGCGGCCAGTCCGAACTCCTGCTAAAGCCCTTTGCCTTAAAGGAGCTTAAAGCAATTGTGCAGCGCCTAATATCTCAACGATAAGCAGCCTCGACACCACACGCCACGCTATTTGCCACCTTCGTGCCTTACCGTCCGCTAAGCGAATGACCGCATCTTTTAAAGTTGGCGAGCTACCGCTAGCCGATCCATTGCTCACACTACGTTCTCCCGAGTACTATTCCTTGATCGAATAGCCCACAGCAGCATCGACGTAGGATTAATTCAGACGTGCAGATACATCCCGAAGACGTCTGGAAGCGATCAGGAAGCGCTGGGCGGTGTTTTTCAGGTAGCGGAGGATGGACTTCTTGCTTGGGGAGTTAGAGCTTTAGGTCGGCAGGCGTCCGCTTTCGGCCCAGAGTGTGACAAAACCCTTGTTAGCGGCTTCCACTCTAGTATTTTTTCCTACTCAACTTAGGTTAGACATCAGTTGCTCAGATTCAGTAGGTGGTTTTGCCGGTACCGGCAAAAGCCTGAACCAGTAGCTTGTCAGCCGTGGAATGGATGATGGGCTGCTGTTCTTGAGTCCACTGCATGAGCAGCTCCTAAAGGTATTTTTTGAAGCTTGAGACGGTGATGTAAACGGACACACCCAACAGCACGGCGCAGGGCAACAGAATCAAAAGGGGGCTGATGCTGATGGGGATGGCCAGGTAGACCGTCCAGGGCACGATGGTCAGCGGAATGATCGTCCCCCTGGCTTTGTGATACAGGTAACTTGACTCGCGGCCGGAGCCGAATTTTCGTAGATCACGCCGCACCAGGCCATCGACCAAGCCAGTGAACGCCGCCAGTGCGAACAGTGGAATCGTCAACGTCAGAATGACCATTCGCACACAGAAGGTCAGGACTGTGTATAATGCGGCTAAGCCGTAGTCCTGGAATTTGATCATCGCCCGACCGAGTTCGTATCGAAGGTTCAAGGTTCCCGTTTGTTGTGGTGATGTTGAGCGAGCGTACTGTGTCAGTGCATTTATGTTGTCCTGCATGCCGGTTTTCACCATCAGCCAGTCATAGACCGTTTGTGCCAGCCAGGTTGCCGTACGCCCCGGTTCTTTGATGACAACGCTGTGCAGCAGTTCCTGGGACAGCCAGCCCAGTTCGTGTTGGAACATCTGCTGAGCATGTTTCCAGCCGGCATCCGGCCAGAACGTGTACATGCAAAGCCATTCAACGGCGATAGCGCCGAGCAAGGAGCCGAATATCACACCCAAGAAATGAAAAGGGGTAGAGAACAGCATGCCCAGGAAGTTTTTTTGACCTTCCTGTTGCTGCTGGGCTTTTTCCGCGATATCGGCCATGGTTATGCTCCCTCAGACCTATGCGGCTTTCCCGGTATTGGCCATCTGGCGGAAGTCGTCTACCAGGTCATCAGGAAGCGATTCACTTAATGCCTGATATCCCGGCGCTTGCCACCAGTCGCTGCTGGTTCCGGGTCCCTTACGCATACCTTCCAACATGGTCTGAAGATCCTTGGGCATCGCTTCATCGGGATCGCTTGCGGGCAACGGCATACGGATCTTCCACAAATTGCCGCCTTCCATCAGCGCAAAGCATTGTCCCTTGGGCAGCGAAACCACATGCGCCGGCTCGATCATCGGCACGCTGACACTTTGGATCTGATCGTGGATGTTAGAGGTGAAAGCGGCATTACCATTAATGGCGTCATTTGCACTGCTCGCTGGCGTACTAGTGAACACCTGAACCTTGGGTAATTGATTGGTTAACAGCTCGGCAGTTGCAGTCTCACGTACACGCAGCATGAAAAGGTTGTTGAAGTTACCGATCACTTGGCCAGCTTTAGCCCGGTTACCGATTTTCGCTTCAATATCGCTCATGGTTTGGGTGTAGGCCGTGACCTGCATGCCGGCGCCGCCGCCTTTGTTGATCATCGGTATGAATTCATCGCCCATCAGTTCGTTGAACTCGTCCGCGTGAACGTTAATCGCCACCTTGCCGCCGGTGGCCCCAGGTAAGCCATCATCGATGCCGAATTTGTATATGTGGCCCGCTACTGACACCAGGTCGCTAAACATCGAGTTGCCCACGGCCGCAGCAACCTCGGTATCGGACAAGGCATCCAAACCGATATAGACCACCGCCCGTTTGCGGATGATCTGCATCCAGTCGAAAATCGGACGTGGATCTTCAAGATCCATATAGTCAGGTGATAGCAGCTCTGCAATTCGTCCTGTAGTCAGTTTTTCCAGCAATGGCAGTAGGCTGGCCACGATTTTGTCAAAATAGGTTTTGTCATAACGCACCGCTGATCGCAGACCCTCCATCACGGGATCGGAGTTGCGTTGCTGTGTGAGGTACATGTCCAGGGCCACCACGCGCAGCGGTCGATCCTTCATGGCGAAGCTGAGGTTTTTACGATCGATCTTGCCTTCCAGTTCAACGATGGTTTGCCAGGCCTTAGGATCATGTTCAGCGAAGTGCTTCTGTGCATACTCAACGAATAGCGCATCAATATTGGTCACATGCTTTAGGATCTGTTCGTAGTCCGGTCGACGTCCCAAAGCCACCAAACCGCGCGCGATGATGTTGACGAACCGCCAGGCGAATTCGCGGAATGCCGCGGAGTTACCTTCCCCTGACAGTTGACCGGCAATCCGGGTCGCTACCTCCGAAATTCGACCGAAACGGCCAACAGCGTTATAGCGCGCTGAAAGGTCCGGCCATCCAAGGTGGAATACGTAGAATTCCTGCAGTCGGTTGGCGCGCTTGCATTCGATGTACATGCGCTTCAGAAGGTCTGCATCGCTTTTAGGGTCGAAGACAATCACCACTTCCCGTTCTAGGTCCACTTCTTCATGGCGCTGGCTTCGATGAACCGGTTGCACGCGGCGCCCCATGTGTACGCGGCGCCGGGGATTACGGCGGATTCGTCTGATGTCTTGGGTGATGAACAACTCTGCCAGGCGGGTTTTTCCAACACGAGTAGTCCCCAATACAAGGGAGTGCCCAACCCGTTCGCCCAGTGGCAGGCTGACATCCGCTTCGTTCGGCTCTACACCGTGTAAGCGCGGTAGTCCTCCGACTGGAGGAAATGGACGCGCCGGGTTAAATGGCACATCCCACGAGGTAGCCTTTGACAGCAATTTGATTGGAAAGGGCGCGAACTCCAAACGCTCTTCAATTCTGCGAGCAAAGGTATGAATAGAGGTGGGCTCGACATACTCGGCGTATTTTGGGAGGTAGGTCTCCATCAACCGCTGAGTATGTTTTTGGGTCCAGCGAAAACCTTTCCCGATGAATAGCCGCTCATTGCTGACCGGCATGTCTTTGCTGGTCATGGTGTAGTGGGGCAGGCGCCGAATATTGCGTCGGTAACGCAGCACCACCAATGCCTGTTTCAGGCGGATGAACCCCAGACCCAGAAAGCCTGTACCGGCAACCACGCCGAATAAGGGCGTCAGAGCAACCGCCCAGGGCGCGAAAATACAAAGCAACGCCGCAGCGACACATACGCAAACTGTGTACAGCTCGACGGCAGGGCGTAGTAACGACTCAATGGTGTAGGAGGTGGCCATGGATCACTTCCTATGAGTGAAAGAGGGCAGTGGCCCCACTGTTTCGAAATGGAAAACGACTGGCTTGCCTGTCTCAACTATCAGCCCATAGGACTTGGCCAGGCGGTATATGGGGTGGTAGCTGTTGAGGGAGTTGACGTGATCAGCAATGCGCTTTCGCCAGACCTCCAATGGCATCGCTGCCTTGCTCAAGTTACAAGGCACGCACGCGGGCATCATGTTGCTGATGGTGTGGTTCTCCGGCAGCCCAAAAATGATGGCGCCGGTGTACTTGCCGTTCACCCTTTCAGGTTCTCGCCATACTGCTTCCTTGTGGTCCGCAGGCCACCGGTCACCCAACAGCACACCGCAGTATGCGCAATGGCCCGCGAATTTAGCATGAAGCTCGCAGCGTTGCTTCTTGGTCAGCTTCATGGGGCCGGGTTCCTCCTTTGATGCTTGATGATGAATTGGCCAACTCTTGCCTCACTTGCTCAACTGCCTCGGGCAGGCGTTCTTTTAGCCGCTGACATAGCTCCACCTCGTCACCAGGTAAGCGGGTGATGACGGTGCCGCCATAGAGCTTGGCGACATAGGTAACCTGTTCAAAAAGCAGCTGGCCCGCTCGTGGGTCATTCGGTTGCTTGATGACCAAGGTGATGTGCGTAAGTGAGGCCATACCCTGATTACTGCTGGATCGTTGTGGCAGTGATCAGCAGCGGGTAATGCTGGATTCCCAGGCGCTGTGCCAGATCATTTGATGGTGCCGGGACCAACTGTAGATTTCCTGCCCATTGTTGGATTTCGGCAAACCGCTCGGCGCTGGCCACGTTAACCACAAGGCCAACTGCCTGCAGTTGCTGTAACTGATCGCGGCGCTGAGATAACCACTTTCTGGAGCTTTCATCGTCGCCTACAAGAAACAATGGTTGCAGGCCTGGTGCATTGATTACCCGGCCCTGGACCTGCCCGGGTGTCAGTTGGTCAGAGCGCACTGGAAACGAGCCTTGCCCACGCACACCAATAGTCTCTGCCTGTGCTGACTGCTCGGTAGGTTCTGGAGCCAAGTCCTGATAGTAGGGCAGAGCGGAAACACCCCCTCGGTCTTCAACAACAATCAGCGAGGTGGCATGCGCCGCCATGGGGGAGGCCAAACACAGCAAAACAGGTAGATGCAGCAATCTATTCATGGATTATTCGCCATCAAGTTGATACCGGTGACCCGGCTGAGGTGTTTGGCAAAAGCTCGTCGGTAGCGGGCAGCGGGTTCTCCTCCGGCAGGGCGGTGGTACCGGCCTGCAGCGGTGATCCAATCGCCTCCTTTGGCTTTTTGCTCAGCCAGGATCTGGGCCGTAACCGAGAGGTTTTTGTAAGGATCCAGCCCTTCGCACGGATAGCTATAACGGTGGCCGTTGGCACCGATGTTGGTTTGTCCAAGACCGACGTCGACTCTATTTGGGCCTGCGGTCTGAAGGGCAATCATCAACGCTCTGCAAGCATCGCTGCGTGTAGCAAAGCGATATCCGGCGCCGGCGACATTCAACGTCCAGGGCCAGGGGACGATCTGGCCGCGAAGTCGGGTGCCGCTCTCTTGCAGTGCAACGGAGTACAGCACCTCGGACGGAACGCCGGCAGGCAGGGCAATCAACTGATAGGCCGGCGGCGGAACCTCGGCACCGTTTGCAAATGCCGCGGTAAGCAGTAGCCCCGCCGTTAAAGCCGCGCGAATTACAGACGCTGCCATTGTCCATTCACCTCGCGTACCACGGCCGGCAGCTCACCGCCGAGTCCAAGGCCAAGCCATCGACCGGCATCGTGATTCAGTGTGATCTGTCGGCTTCGCACGCTGGCCGGTTCGACTCCGGCCAAGATGGCCCAGCGGCGAATTATTTCGTCATCAGCTTGACTACCAACGAAATACAGATCAAAGGACTGTTTCTGGTGTTGTAAGTCTTTGACGCGGTCAATACATGCGTTGCAACTGTTTTGAACAAAGACGGCTAGTCGTCCAGTGCCTTTCACAGCAGTTAACGCTCCCGGACCAGGAGCAGATGCAGGGTTGGACGATAGTTGGATGACTTTTTCATTGGGGTAAAGACGTGCGAAGGCTTGGTCATAGGCCCTTTGGTACGCCAATTCCTTATCGATACGCTGTCGCTCGGCTCGCACCTGCAGCTCTGCATAGCGTCGGCGCTCCTCCTCCGACTTCGCTTCGATGCCAAGTGCTGTCAGAGGATCCAGGCCTGGCGAATAGATTCCGCGAGGACCCTCCATCACAGTTTGAAAACGGGACCATTCTTGGGGGGTCAGTCCCCACTCGCGGGCGAGTTCTGTCTGACTTGCTCCTTGAGAAGAGTTGTGAACTTCACTGTTCTGAGTGTTCGAGATCGACGTTGATTGCCCCGAAGCCGCATGACAGCCGTATGCAAACGCGAAGGTGGCCAAGCCTGCAATGAAACCCAAAATGTTCCTGGGCTTCATTGTTTTCGAGGAAGTGGTAGGGGAGTGCATAAAAGAGGTCCTATTGCGCGACGTTTACGGTTTGAGGTGCTCCGGCCACGTCAAAGCGTGCGGATCTTCCGTCCAGCGCGTTGAGTCGCCAGGCGGTGCCCGCCACAGCGTCACCTGGTCGGATAAGGTAAATTTGATTCAACTGCGTGCTGCCAGGCGGTGCTACGGACAAAAAGCGTTCACCGCCGCGATACTCGATACCGACAACGGTAAAAGGGGGTGTTTGCGGTGTGACAGTGGTGGTAGCGGGCGGTGTTGGCCGCTTTGGTTGTCGGGCAACGGGCTTAGGCTTGGGCTTGAGGGGAACAGCGGTGGTTTGTTTGATTCGTGACTGACTGAGTTCTTGAAGACGGCTATCGAGTGTTTCGACGCTGGCTTTGAGGACTACCAATTCACCAGCAGACGCAGTATTTTGAGAGATTTCTTGCGCTGACTCCGTCGCTTGCTTTGCATACGCTTGTGCGGCATCAATTCGATTCGATAAAGCCTGCTGCCCGGCTCGGAAGTCCTCATTGGTCACCAGGTGGTTGCCGGCTACCGTGTCCAGTCGCTCATCGACTTTGCCCAGCCGCGTCAACAACGCATCGAGCGACTCTTTGTCTGCAGTCGCAGCCAAGCTGTTGCTGAGTTGGGAGAGTTGATGATGCTCATAACCCAGAATGCCTGCCAATAATGCAAGGCACAGACTGAGTATCGCTGTGGTTCGAGTAGGGCGTGGTAGGTTCATGGGCGTCCTCGCGCAAAAGCGAATACACCCTCTCAAACCGGTCTCTTAGGTGCATCAGGAAATAGGTTTTCCAGGACGCATGGTTTTTGAAGTGTCGAGTTGGCCGCAGGTAAATTGGGGTCGTTATAAAAAAATGGCCACCCGAAGGTGGCCGTAAAACTATGAAGCAATGAGCTGCCTTGCAAGTGTCATTTCAACTGAATCACCATCTTGGTTCAGCGAGTCGAGACCAGAATCTGGCACATCTCCCGACGTGCTTTGAGCCACGGCGATTTTCTTGGCCATCAACTGCAGGCAAGTAATCTGAGAGCTGCCGGCATAGCCAAAAAAAACCACCCGCACCGGCTGCTTTTGCCCAATCCGCCATGACCGTCGAGCTGCCTGTTGCAAGGTGTATACGTTGTACCCCGTCTGCAGGAACGCAATGGTCGGAAAATCGAGCAAATCCAACCCGGTCTTGACCAGCTCCGGGTTAGTGATCAGTACGTCGACACCTCTGTCTACCTGGTCGAGGATCCAATCCTCGCGCCTGGCGGTATCTACTGACGCCCTCAGGACCGCTACTTTTAAACCAGATTGCTCCAGCAGTCGTTTCAGGCGAGAGGTGGTGTCTCGAGTGCCGCTGTACACGGTATAGGCCAGAACCTTCCGGCCTTTGGCTTTTTCCGTGAGGCAGAGCTCGAGCAGTGCTTTCTCCTTCGGCATTATTTGCTCATCTGCAAAGATCGAGGGGACGAACGCCAAGGTATCTTTGCTACGCGGGTGCTTAACGATCTCCGGTCGAAAGCAGCAGTCAGGCCAAGCCAGCAGCACGTTGAGTACTACCCCTAGCAAGGTAGTGTCTCGACGGGCCAATGCTTGGCGAAGTTCCTGCGTCAGTTTTCCTGCCAATTGCTGATAGGCCGACGCTTGCTCTGCAGACATGCTGATATCGACAAATTCCTCCTGATACGCCGGCAACACGTTGCCACCGATATCTTTAAGTTTCAGAAACACGGTGAACGGCAACACAAAGCGGTGAATGCCTTTAGGGCCGAAGCCTGGGGCTTTCACCGTTCGCACCGAGAGTTTTTTTCCCTTGGCTGTTTTGTGTGACACGTTGTCCCGCTCGGTGTAAATGTCCTTCAATACGCCGTGGTCGCGCATGAATGACATCGCGGCCGGTGCCATACTTCCGCGCGAGTTTGGTTTGTAACCGTCCTCGATCATTCGCCGGGTAAGTATTCGGAACAGGAGGTAGAACAGATCATCGGCATAGCCACCCATGAGGGTGCCTGTCAGCAGCACGGTTTTACGTGCTTTCGCTGCCAATACACCCATGGCTTGACCCTGGGCCGAGCCACTGTTTTTGTATTCATGTCCTTCATCCACCACCAGCAGGTCGAAATATCCGTCTGGTAGGTAGCGTTTGATGAACTCGGTGGGTTGGTAACCGCCCTCGCCAAAGCCAAACTCAATGTTGGCCATGGCGCGCTCCATGCGTTTGGCTTGGCGGTCGCTGAAGATGAAATTGCCCTGAGCGTCCATCAGGTTGATGAATTCGCTGACGTTGTCAATCAGCATCGAGGCGAGGAAGTCCTCCCCGAAGTCATTCAACAATCTGTCCGCACGTACTGGGCCGATAGTCGGAATCCGGCACATCGATTTTAGTATGGTCGCACGACGAGTTCCGTTGTCGGCTTTGCCCGGGCGCATCAGCGTCCAGAGTTGTCCTTGGCAATGGGGGCAGCTCCGACGGCGTTCCTCTCGGTGAAACTCTTCGACAGTCACACGGTTGCCTTCTAAGTCCTCCAGAAGGCGTCCGCAGTCGGGACATCCTGCGAAGTTGTATCCGCCGCTGGCGCGACGTGGCCAACATACCGTACGCCAGTGATACCCCATGCGCATTCGCACGCGTCCGAGAATGAAGAACTCTTTTCGGCCATCGTAAGGACCCCCCAGTTGGTCACGTAGCTTGATCAGCTTAACCAGCGTATCGGGTCCATTGAGAACCCACACGCGTGCGTCTGGGATGGTTTCGAGTATCTCCCGTCGCCATTTGTAGACCAGGTGTGGAGGCGAAACCACCAAAGTGCGGCGGTAGCCCGCACTGTGCATGACAGCGGCTACTGCGATGGCCATCATGGTTTTTCCAGTGCCCATTTCAGCATTGATAACGGCTGCCTGCTCGTTGCGGTCTAGCAATAAAGCTGCAACGGCCTGCACTACATCAGCTTGAGCAGGGAATGCCTGGCGTTTGAGTTCGCTCATAACCCGTTGATGGGCTTCGTTGATGTTGCCGGAATAGACCGGTGGGTTAGAGCGATTGAGGGAGTCCAATAATTCATCACCGAATTCGTCGATGAACTCAGTCAGGCCGATGGCCAAGGGCGATTCAGAGACTTGGGATAGGTCGTTCATGAGTGTTTCTCCAATAGGAACGAAACAGGGCATGCACGACACCCCGACGGGTATGGTGAATACCCTGCGGGTTGGTTAACGGATGGCCAGTTTGGCGTGGTGGGTCAGTAGTCCGAGGGCAGCAACACGGTTGTTGCACTGCGGTCAGCTTCGGTGATGATCCAGAGCCGGGTCTCATCGCCGGCGCATATGTCATAACAGGAGAACAATCGATCCCCGTAGGTCAGAGCCCGTTGGTTACTGCCCCAGTCTTCTTTAGGCAGTTCCCCCCAGTCACCGGAGAAATGCCGACGCAAGTAAGTGCTTGGATCGAGATGTCCATGCTCAATCAGGTGGTGCACTGACTGGGTCAGCACTAAGCGGCCAGGTTCAAATGTCACTCGTGGTGGTGGGGGCAGTGTTGGCTGTGTCACCGCCTCATCAGGTTCATGCGGCGTATCCGCCGATGAACTGATGGTGATCACGCGGCCTTGGTTGGCAGAGCCTGGCGTCATGTCCCATGCCCGAATGATGGGCACGAAACGATCAGTCAGGATCCTTACCTCGGACACGTTGCCGTCCTGGTCCTCGGTGAACTCGGTCTTGCGGACCTTATCTTTGTAGGTATCGCCTTTGAGCACCAATACTCGGCCGGTTTTGGATTTCACTACGCCGGAAATCGCACCGGCAGCCAATGCCAACGCCAAGTGCCAGCGCGACAGCTCCCTCACGGGAGGTCGTGGCTGAGCGCCGCTTTGACCAAAGTGCAGTGTGAAGTCAGGCCACATGCCACGAAGTCTTTTGATTTCTTCGCTGAGCTGTTCAGGTTCAAGGCTGATACGGTAGAAGTGTTCCAGCTCGTTGGATGCCGGGAGAACCCTGTAGGGCTCCCATGGCCAACTGGTTGGTAACGCTTCCGCGCTCAATGTGCCGGCACCGATCGCCTGAAGGCGTGCGCGTACGTATTTGACCTCTTGCGGTCGAGCGAGGTCCTGCCGACGGATTCGTATACCGAAGATCACTACCTGTTTAAAGGTTGGATCAGCGGCTTTGTAGATCCGCAGTTCAGTAAAGTGATTGCATAGCCAACCACACAGCTCATCGTCCAGCACGTAGTGCGGAACAATTAGCACCAAGACTCCACCGTACTGCAGCAGTGGTAGCGTCCGTTGATAGAACATCTTCTCCAGGCGCCGACGGCCGTTACCTTGGTACTGAGATGCACCTGCATGGTCAGTGACCAGGTCACCGTAGGGCGGGTTGAGCCAGAGCAAGCCGAAGGCCTGGCGGCTGATCATGGTGTCCATCAAGTCGCTGTGCAGCACGCAATCCAGCAGTGTCTTGCTGTGATTGGCACGCTCCTGGTCATACTCGACTGCGTAGGTCTCAACGCGGTCACGCCCGAGTGCATGAGCAGTTTCAGCTAAGGCAACGCCTTCGCCTGCACAGGGATCGAAGATCCGCATCTTCCCGCTTGGGGATGGTGCCAACGCTTGTAGGGTGAGTTCCAGCGTCGTTTCGTCAGTGGGGTAGTAGCCATTGCAAGCGAAGTTGCGCGCCAATCGTGGGAACATCAAAGCCATGGTGAGGCTCCTTGATCAATGCTCAAAACTGAGCGTGGGTTGAGAGTTGCCCCTGGCGAATGAGCTCGCCCAGGGCTGTTTCGAGAACGTCGAGTTGCAACGACAAACGCCATGCCGCAACCGCACCGGACGTTCCAGGTAACAGCTGCAGCATGTCGTGTTGGGTGAGCAACCCCATTACCTGCTCCTGCCAATGTGGCAGCAGCGGTAATGGACAGGTGTCCTGTATCAACGGCCAAAGCCGTTGATGAGGTGACTGCCCGTTCTCAAGAAGGGCGTAGGCGAAGTGGTTGGCCCGATCCGGCTGCACGCAGCGTCGGTCAAACAACCAGAGGTGAATCAAGCTGCCGAATAACGTACCGCGCATTTGTCGCGTGGTGCGCTTTTCCAACAAATCGATGTTGGGAAAGACAGGAAGACTTTGGCCATCTACAACGATGTGAAACCGGCTTAAACCATCTTCTGTCGTGCCGAGGGTCAGCCTGGCCAGGAACTCTTGTAGCGCCGTGTCTCGACCCCATGCAGAGAGGAACACCAGGTTGCGTTGTTCGTCACACGCGCAAGCGTCGACGAAAAGATCATTGCACTCCTCGATTGGGAAGAGCGGGGTAGGGCTGGGCATGGGAACCTCCATAATGGAGGGGGAACCCGCCCAGAGGGGCGGTGAGCCCCTCGGGGGTGTTAGCAGTAAGTGTTATTGCTTGGGAAACAGCTGGTCGTCCGATTTGAACGTTTTATCGTTCGGGTCAAACGAGACCGTCTCGTCTTGAAATAGAGGGCTGTGCCCAGTGAGAAAGATTTGTCCCAGGTATTTGGGGCGAAGTGCAACGGCGGCATCGGCTTGTTCTGCCGTCATTTCGAGCTCCTCTACGAAGAAGTCCCAAAGCTCCTCATTCGTCGATACCTCGTTATTGGCGAGCTGATCTTCAATGTTTTCAAGGAGTTCTTGGGTCAGGTTATTGAAGATTGGATTCATGTGCTGCTCCTGCTGAGTCGAGGAGCGCCCAGGAGGGAGCCCCTCATGGGTTGTGCCGATTGGCTTGGCGTATCGCGGGCCTCGTTAGGTATTGGAGATATTCCATACCTGCAGTTTGAAGTTGTGTACATAGCCGAGCTCAGAGAGCCGACTGCACTGTTGGCGTAGTTGCTGACGATCAACAGTTGTGTCCAGCCTGACTGTATCGCTTAGAGGCCAGATTGTGCCGAACAACTCGGCATCTGCCTCGAGGTCGTTGGTTCCGCCGGTCGGGGTCATTCCAAACGGGGCATCCTCTTTTGATACCTGTTTACTTGTAGCCGGGACGGCGGGCGGATTATTCCGCTGCACTGGCTTGGAGAGGTTGGAAGAAGACTCTTCATCCATAGGGTCAGGCTCGTTTGGCGAGAGCCTGGCGGCGTCTTCTGGTGTCAGATTGTCCACGTCGTCGAGGCTCATGCTTTCCAGCTTTGCACGGATCTCACCGACCAGGCGACCTGCTGTGGAGTAATACGAAGGACGGATCTCCGTTATCAGAAAGTCGCCTCGGTATTTACCTTCATCGTACTGATCGAGGAGTGCGTCTTTGATCACGAACTCACCGATAGAGGTCGAGAGCCGTCCGACGTTGAATTCGCCATTGCGGCCGCTGATGGTACGGATGGCCAGTTGGCCGGGGATGTTGATCATGGGCAGCTCCACACTGCTACGAATGAAAAAAGCCCGACAGATGTCGGGCTTTGGGTAGTGCTGTGAATGTCGGAGGGTTATGGGCAAGAAGTATGAGTTTCTTCCTTGAGTGAGATGTACAGATAGAAAACGCCTGGCGGTGATTCTATGCGGTCAAGTTTTAGGTCCAGCCAGACTCGATCGGTGCTATTGCCAGCAGGCAATAAACGATAGAGGCCGAAATGGATTTGTGTGCTGTCAGGTTGCAAATGCAGTTCTCGGTAGGCCTCCAGGACAACATCGCCCAGTCGCTCACTGACAACACTTGCATCGTGTGGGTTTTCAATATGCACCGCTTCCTGCCAGGCCCGGGGGGTTAAAACGACCGGGAGTTTGAGCAGGTCAGACGACACGAGGTTAGTGGTGGTTTGCATGTTTATTTCCAAGTGCGAAAACCACCTGGCCCGTTCGGGAGATGGCTCCCGGCGGGGTATTGTCAGCTGTGTGATTTATGCTGTCTTTTGAAGGCTAGCAAGAATCGATTGGTACTTAGTCACCTTCTCGGCAGATAATTCTGCCCAGAACGTGTCACCCATCGTTTCCGCTTCTGCCCCTTGAGAAAGCCAGAGGTTAATTGATTTCTGCGCCTTCTCCATATCCGCTGCGCAAGTAGCAGTTGAAGGGTCTGATGCAGAATTCGCAGATTGTGTTTGAAGCGTGTCCATGTCGTTCTCCGGCTTCGAGAAGCAACCCAGTTCACTAAGGTGGCGAGTTAGTAGTATTCGGGATGAATAAGCTCATCTTCCAACTCCCAGCGCGCTCTTCGATATTCCTTGAGAAGTCCGTACTCCGTTAACAGTGGGCTGTTTTCGGGATTGAATTCATCTCGATGGTCCATCTTTGCCAATGTGATAACCCCATCCAGTACTTCTAACCAAAGATCAGTAGTAAGGGTGAAGCGCGGGTCATCATCGGGATGGAGCGCCGAGTTGCTCGGAAGTAGTTTATCCAGCTCGCTGTAAACACTAGCTTGAGCGGCTAAAAGACCAATTTCGGTCAGCAGCGGCAGTCGTTGAGGATTCATCATCATGGTTTATCTCCAGGGTTCGGAAATCACCAATCCCGAAGGGAGGCGTTCCCTTCGGTACGAATATTAAAAGGCGCCCAGGGGGCGCCATGATTTCAATCATGCAGATTGACGTTGTTCAGGTTCTGGTTGTCCATGGGCGTTATCCGAATCATCTCCAGCAGCACCATCCTGGGCAGGAAGGGGCTCAGCAGAGTCTTTCGGTTTGGCTTCATAGACAGTTACCCCATCCACCTTGATCCAGCCGATAAACAAAAGGCGTCCCTTGAGGCTTGCTCCAGGTTGACCTTTTTTATCGCCTTTTTCGTAGGTAAATGCGTCGGTCCAGATATCACCGATTCGGAAGCTCACAAGGACCTTCTTTCCGGCTTCAACGGCTGCTTGGCTGCGACGAGTCAGCTTTTCAGCTTCAGCGCCGACCACGTTGCAGTCGATATAGGAATACTCGGCATCATCCATCGAGCCGCGTAGTGCCGCAACGGTAACTGCCATGAATGGCTTACCTTTGCCGCGAGGTTTCACTTCACGGATACGGTTGAGATAACCGATACCAGTGGTGTGAAGGTCGAAGAATTTTGCTTCGTTGGATTGATTAGTGCTCATGGTGATTCTCCAGTTTCGAAATAACAGAAAGCGGAGAAACACTTCGCCCTAGGGGGGAAAGTGTTCCCCGCGAGGGTGGGTGGAGCTTAAGGTTGTTTAATGCATCAGCTTCATTGCAGCGATCATTACACCGACAGCTGCAGACAACATGACGCCCATGCGAGTGGTGAGCTTGACTTCAAGCTGCGAAATCTCAGATTTGAACTCTGCAGCAAGAGCAGTTAAATCTGCCTTGGTAGCCAAACGTGAAAGCATGTCGGTCTCCAAAGCTTCAATAACAGCATTTGCCTTCTGTTCCGGGACGTTAATCGAAATCAACGCCTGGTATAGAGCCAGTTCAGTTTTCATCAGACCTCCAAAAGTGAGAGGCCTGCCCTGACGGGGTAGGCCCGTCAGGGGGGGGAAAGGTGCTTCCATCGACTGAGTCGACTGATCGCGCTACCGGAAGCTATGGCGATCTTGGGAGTGGATCAATGCGGAAAACCGCATCGTAGTCTTGCGGATCCAGACTACTTGGGCATGTTGCTGACGACGTCAGCGATACATGTGCAGATCATGGAAATACGATTGTCGCTTGTCAAGCCCCTACCGTGAAAACTCTGAGGAAACCTTCCCATGGGGAAGGCTCCCTACAGAGGCGAAGGGCGCAGACTTAGCAAGTTGCTGGCACCAACGAGCGTGCAGCTGGCTTCTTACGCGGTTTCCGAGCAGGCTTTTCAACCACTCGGGTGTTAGCCGCGTACCAAAGGTTCAGGTCGACACCTTTACGAGTTATTGCCGGTACATGATCCATCTCACGTAGGAGACGCTCAGGTACGCAGGGCGGTGGAAGCAACGGAGCTGCTTTGGTATGGATAGCTGTGGGCGCAGCGCTGGTTTTCTTTACCGCACACAGAAACTGTCGCGTGATGGTGCCAAGCGCGAAACCGAAGCCATAAGCAAGTTTGGACATGGTGATTCTCCTGCAGGTTGAATGCGGAGAACCCACTGACCCCGTTGGGGAAGTGATTCCCCGCGAGGTGAGTTGCATAAGGTGCTTCCATCGACGATTGTCGACCGACCGCGCTACCAGAAGCTCAGCGGTCTTGGGCGGATCTGACACGAACATCGTGTCGCAGTCTTCAAGATCCTGACTGCCTGGGCATTATGCTGACGACGTCAGCAAAGCACGTCCATATCATTGAAGGGGGGATGGTGATGTGTCAAGCGGAGAGGGATATTTCGCGGAGGGCAAAGCAGATTCAGGTCGACAGGAGAAGCTACCGAGAGTAGCTGGGTCAACAGTCACTCTCGGATGTAGTAAGTAGCGTCTTTCAGAAAAAAATACCACCTGTGCGGGGCGAAGGCGTTGTTGATCCCTGGGCTGTGATCTGAACGTCTTACTTCCAACACCTGGCCGATTATCGTGGCTGAGGCCAGCTAGCATAAGGCACGCATCCGCGCACAAAGGGAGCCCTGCGTTTCGCCGGCGGGCCACCGGCCAGGAAAAGCAGCTACCAATAGGTAGCCTGATCATCCTTTGCAAGATGATCAGGCTACCTATTGTGTGAGCTTTAAAAAGTGTGGGCCACAACACCAGTGTGGCCCTTAGACTACGGTGCTTCGAATCTCAACAGAGCCCTATGTGCCTTTGAACTCGCAATTCACGAGTTAGACGGCTGCGTGTCTGGCTTGAACAGGGAGACACAGGGAGAGCTCTGAACCAGGTCCGCACGCCCTTCCCGGAGCTAAGCGTGCTTTGGGGTTGGTGATGAGGCAAGCCGCATCACCGGGCGCTACTGATGACCGCCAGTAGCCAACGGGGTGGAAACGTTGTTGTGATCATTATGTTGATAGGCCGGAGCTTATGCAACCCGGGGCCTTTCAAAGTCGGTCGACCCATACTAATTGACGGCGACGACCGCACCTTCGGGAACGGGGGACGAAATTGCTATACCGGTCGCCCCAGTTATCTGTGAAATCAGCATTCCTGAACGCTTTAAACCAACGGTAGTTGTCTTTGTCAGGTCTACCAGCACAGAAGGCAAGCCTGACGGTGCAGCCCCATCAAAATAAGTATAGGCCGTTCCTGATGAGATGTAAGAGCCAACGCCCACAGGTTTCACAAACCACCCAGGTAGGTTGAGCGCAGAATCGCTCGGTACCCCACTGAAGCCCGGGTTGGCCTGGGCATATTCGGTAGCGGCAGATCGGTACACCAGAAAGCCGCGACCCAGCGAGTCAAGGGTAGCGTAGTCGGATATACGTTGGTCCTGATGTTGGTTCTCCATGAAAATGCTGGAGGCAATGAGCACAACCATCAAAACGAGCCATTGCATTGTCATGATATGAGCTCCATCCACAGAATGGTGGTTGTTACCACCTACGCGTCAATAACAAAACTATTTCGTGAGGAAAATCAATGTTAAGCAAATTCCTACTAGGCCAAGCGCAATGGCAGTCCACTTTGCGGCTCGCTTGATGCTCATTGGTTTGCGTTGTGGATTAATTAATTCCATAGTGGCGATCTTCTTCACTAAATAACGGCCAGAGGGCGTTGGGTGTAGTTTGTAAGTAAAGTCGCCGACCTCGAATGCCTCTTTTCCTTCTAATGCGCGACGCCATAGCACAGTTGACCATATCCTGCTTCGGGTGCTTAGCCAGGTCTGTAATTCTCCAGCGCTATACTCAACGTTATTCTCAATCGTCTGCACTGCAATAATCCCCATAAACATACAATAAAACGTTTTTGAAATTTTATAAATGGATGCTTTATTTGAAGCAGCTCCAATAGAAAAGACCTGGCCAGGAAAGTCGAGATGTGGAGAGAAACCATCCACTTGCATTTCTGAAGATGTACCCAGTCTCGCTATCTCCGATGCCAAAAGCGCCAGTTAAAGAACATGACTTCCATGTAGTGTCGCCAAGGGAGCAGGTCACACTTCCTCTGGCAGGCGCCTGGCAGGTGCCCTGGATCAGCTGAAATTCCCACCCACCTGGTCTTTTCCATAAGCCTTGTTCGCAGGACAAAGTTATTCCCGCGGCGCTTTTTGCAAGAAGGGTTCGGTCACTGCACTGTTGCCCCTCGGTAGCTATGCCTCCCAGGGACAAATATTCATTTGTCTGAATGCGATCATAGGCCGTTATCTTGCCAGTCGAGGTTATCTTTCCACCCCATAGTTCACCACCGGTTGAAAAGTTTTTGTCGTTATAAACCTGGACCCAGTTGGGGCTATTTTGATAAATCCCGCCTCCCCATTTTTCGCTGTACCAGCCTGTGTCACCACGTGTTCTGAACCAACCACCTGTGCTGGTATCACCGGTAATGGTTGCAGTCGCGGCATTAACATTGGCTGTGGCGATGACGTTTCGAGCTGTAATATCGGCATTAGCTGTTATGTTGCCCGACGCTGTGATATTTCCTGCATTGTTAATATTGTGGTTTCCCATCGTGATATCAGTATTCATCGTGTTGAATTCTGGATGGTTGGGTACTGCGTTTCGATATAGATAGTCATTAGCCAACGCACCATCCATAAGGAAAAGTGCGCTGGCTGTATGTCCTGGGCCAGGAGCTATAGCATAGTTACTTAGTGCTACCTGCCATCCCCCCCTCACCCCCTGGACGATGCTCGGGTTGGCTGAAGAGATGAAGCCACCAGGTCCTCCAAGATTTTCAGCGATGGTTCGGATACCCATTTCTGGAATTGTCTGCCCACCAGTAGTAACCACAATTACTTCCAGTTGATTGGGGTTGGGTTTCCGGGCGAGGCCGAGAATGGTCTGCCCAAAGGCGTTAGTGGGGCTGAAACCTGCAGGAAGGTAGTTGGTGTTGACGAGCATCGGAACGGTTATTTGCACCGGTACGGTTGCTGCCGCGTTGGCCAGCACCACGCTGTAGTTATCCTTCAGATATTTGGCCAATGCCTCTGAAATGGTTCTCTGTTGATCAGCAGCAATTCGATAGCCCTGAGAGTCCATCTGCTTGATTTGCCATGCGATCGCCAAAGTGACGACGACGGAGAAAACGGCCAATCCGATCGCCATGTCCAAGCTCAAGAAGCCCCGCTGCTTGTTCCTACTGGTCATTCCAGAGACTCCTTGATGATTGGTGAGCGATGTCGTGATCGAGCATCGTGATCTTTCCTGCATGGACTTTCTCTCGGATGCCCGGTCCGTCATCGCCCGTGAAAAGCAGGCTCTGCAGGGTTAATCGACGACTCCCTTCGTTGCCGCTTGATAAGGACTGGTGAAGAACGGCCACTAACCCCTTGGAGAGCAGCTCTCGGGCGTTATTGAGTAATGGCTGAGCCAGGGCTGATATACGCTCAATGCCTTGAGTAACGCTGCCTGCATGGCCTGTGCTGATGATGAGATGGCCATTGATCGAGGCTTGAATTACTTGTGCTGCTGTCGAGCTGTCGCGAATCTCTCCCACGAACAGGAAATCGGCTCTTGTGCGCAGCGCTAGAATCAACGCCTCCTCGTATCCCCCCATCCGGCGAGAGACCGGAACTTGAATGCAGCGCCCACTGCCATGCCGACCATTCAAAAACGGTTCTGGGGGATCCTCGACAGCCACACAAATGCCTCCCCAGGCCTCAAGGCGAGCTTTCACCAGTGATGCAGCACTGGAGGTTTTCCCTGTGCCCATTTCCCCACAAATGAATATCAGGCCGCGAACCGTGTCACTCATCAGCGCGTCCTGCAGATAGTCGGGCAAACCCAGCATGTCCAATGGACGGATCTGGACTGAGGATTTGCTTACGACAAACACAGGCTTGCCATTCAAATCCAGCAACTGGGTTACACGAAGGACGACGCCATCTTCAATTAGGGCGAACTCTGGATCCTGGGTTGCCTTGTGCTTTTCCTCGCACTGCGCCCGTAAGCGCTCAAGGTCTGCCCGCCATTCGGCGGGCGCTTCAACCCTTCGTGCCTGCCCAGGGAGACCTTTGGCGTCGGCAAATCCATCGCCGAGGTACAGGTCGACGAATTCAGCATCAGAGATCACGCTCACACTGAATTCCTTAGTACGAAGTCCAAGCGATGGTATTGGCGTCCGAGGAGCAGCTGGTCGCAGCTGCCACCGCAGTGATTTCGCCGGCAATTGCAGTGCCGCCGTTGATCGCCGTCGTTGTCTGTTTGTCCTTGGCCATGTTTGAGGCAAGGGTGATGCAGGCATTTTTTGGCAGGTTGGATTCTGTGATGGTGAAGGTCATGCCGTTGCTCATCACGGTCACTGCGCCGTTCCAGCGGTTGGACAGGGCATTACCGTTGATGCTCATGCCGCCAGTTGCCTCGAGGTTGATCAAAGAAGGCGCCAAGTTGGTGCCTGCCGTGGCGTAACCCGTGGTGCTTTTCAGTCGTTTGGTATTGCTCAGCAACGTGCCGAGATTGCTCTGTTCAATAGTGACGTCCGAGCTGCCGAACGTTCTGTAGCCCATGAACACGATGAAACCAAGCGCCACCGCGATCAGCATCAACCAGAACATCCCGTCCAGGGAGAGAAACCCGCCTTGTTTTTTTGGGGTGTTAATTGGCATTTCCAGTACCTCATTTAGGTTTGGTTTAAAGCGTTGCAGTCACATTGCCGGCCAACTGGAAGATCCCGATCACTACCAGAATCATCATGACCCCCATGGCCATGGAGGACATGCCGATAAGAGATTTGGCGATGGCTTCGACGCGTTGAAGCGTTTGCTCCAGCCACCGGTTTGAAAACCGTTCCATCGACTCGGCGAAGCCTTTGCGGGTGGCGAGCACTTCCAGAAAATGCATCGCCATGGGGTCTGGGAATTGATGACCCGCAAGCTTCAATGCGGTACCGAAGTTTTTGCCGGCGCTCACTCCGTAATGAATGGCGCTCAGGCGCTCTTTCAACCATGGAGAGGCATTGCGTTGAAGAGAGGTCAACGCATCGAGTTGGTTGATGCCTGAGCGCAGCATCACAGCCATGTTGAGCAGAAAGATCGAACCGTGGAGTGTCTTGTAGACTGACCAAGGCGGGAGCCTCTCTGCTCGCACTCGCAGGATCTGGAGCAGCTTGTTCAACTGCAGCTTCCAGGATGGGCTGGCGGCCGTGATCTGGAGTCCGCAAAAAACGGGGAGAGTGACTACCGATATGAGGATGAAGACAATCACAGCTATCAGCGTCACAAGTCCGTAGTGGGTCACGAAATTCGATAGGGCGTAGAGGAAGGCCGGCACTCCGGTCCACGCCTCAGGGTTGGAGCGTCGTGTCATGGAGGGCACCATCCACACTGCAATCACATACAGCAACGCCGCCATGACGCTCCACACCACGGAGGGGAAAACTGTGGCTGATGCCACGAGTTTGCTAATCCGCTGACGTACCTCGATGATCCTCACGCAGTCCCGAAATGCCTGCACCAGGTTGCCGGTGTCTTCCCCGGAAGCGATCAGAGAGTTCTCGTCATAGGGAACCCAGCCTTCGCAGGAAATGCTCAGGGATTTCCCGCCTTTCACCGATTGCGCGATATCCCTGCATGCAAGGGATACAGGATGTAGCTTCTGGCCGTTATCGCTGAACGCTCTTGCCACCGTATGCAGCGCGTCCTCAAGCGACACACCATCCTCAAGGATGCCCATCAGGCTCTCGTAGAACTGGATTCTTTCGTTTTTGCCAAACTGCTTGGCATAGAAGGTCTCTGCCCAACGATTCAGCATTGCTCTGAAGTCACTCAGCATGAGCGAGCTCCAGGATTTGCTTGTCAAAGTCCAAAGGCCCCACCGTCATTTCGGCGTGGCGGGGGTCTACTAAGCCTTGTTTCAGTTTGATGATCGTGTGTGCGGTCTTGGTAATACCGCCCATTTCCTTGACCCAGTGGCGACGTGCCGCACTTGCACCCTGCCCATTGAAAACGCGCATGAACTCAAGGTCGGTGAGCAAAGTTTCCGCCACCACCGTGCGGCCGGTGATGCCCAAGCCTTTGCAGTGCGGGCATCCAGGTCCTTTGAGGTAGGTCTCATCAAGCGCTTCCAGATCGCTCAAGCGCTGCACCAGCGCACTGCTGAGCTCCCCGAGGTGCTCGCGTGCGGGTACGCGGCAGTGGGAACACAGCACGGGCAAGAGGGATTGGTTGACCACGCTTGTCATCAATGCAGGATCAGTAACCAGGTGTCGGTCTACACCCATGTCGATCAGTCGTTGAAGAGCTGCTACAGCGTTGTTGGTGTGCAGTGTCGTCAGCACCAGGTGACCAGTCATACCGCCGCGGAAAGCTGCTTGTGCTGATGCAAGGTCCCGGATCTCCCCATACATGAGAATGTCAGGGTCGAGCCGCATGGAATTGGTGATACCGTCATTCCAGGTTTCACCGGCGCCCAGCGGTGACTGATTGGCGAGGAGTGGATATTCAGGTGGATCTTCCATCGTCAGAATGTGTTTTGTTCCACCGCACTCTTCATGCAAGAGGTTCAGGTTTACCTGCAGCGACTTCGATTTGCCGGAACCGGTGGGTCCAGTGATCAGGTTCACCCCATAAGGCAAGCTGCGGATGCGGCTGAATGCATCAATTTGCTGCGTCAGGAAACCGAGATCACTAAGCGTCATTTTAGTTTTGTCGTCATACAGCAGACGCAAAACCATCAGAGGGCCATCTACGAGCGGCCGAGTGGCGACTCGGGCACCGAACAAACCGAGTTGGTCGACATAGGCGCGTTTTACCCTGGCGTCCTGGCTCACCTGCGGCTGGTAGTGGTCTTTCGCGACATCGCACATGCTGTTGTAGAGGGACGAGCAGAGCTCCATGCCCACCTGGCTCTGATGCTGTTCTGCCTCCCACAAGAGCCCGTGGATGCGAAAGAAGATTCGAGTGATATCGTGACCTACGACAAAGTGGACGTCGCTGGCGTTGCGCCGGTGGGCTTCTCCTAAAAGCTGCACTGCCTGGGCCTGGCGCTTCGTCTCGGTCGCCGATAGCGCTTTACCATTTGCATCATCATTGGCGCGGTAGAGTGCCTTGATCGTGCTCATCGAGCAGACCTTGACCTCAAAGTGGTGATTTTCGTGTTCCAGCTGGTCCTCGAATGCCATGACATAGGCATCCGTTTGGTGTTGGGCTGACACATACAAAATCCCATCGCTGGTTAGCGCACATAGTTGACGCAGCTCGGGTTTCAGCTCAAACGGTCCACCAGGGGCCGTCAGCAGTGTTTGGTGCGACGTCAGTAGGACTGCAGCAGACTCATCACTGTCAGGCTCTATGACATCTGGTTTTTCAGTCAGGATCGTCATCGAACTTCTCAATCAACGTTGGCCAGGGATCAGCCCAGGCGGCATGGGTGCTGATGGGGTAATGCTGGGGGCTGAATTGTTGACGTTGCTCAAGCTGGCCGGGGGCGTACTGGAAAAGCCGAGGGGGTAGCGCTTACCGCCACGCTCGAGGGTCACGTTTTCGACGGAGAGGATGGCCACGCGATAACCACCGGGTAACTCCCGAGATGAGGCATCTGCGTCTACTTCAAATCCACTGCTGTAGAGCAGGGTTGCACGGAGCCGTTTTGCTGAGCCGAATACCGCTTTCACGACAGGCAATTCAGACTGTGTATCACTGCTGTGGGCCGAGGCTGCAGCCGGCTGTGCGAGGTTTCCTTGAGAAAAAAACACAGTTGACGGCTGCGCCGTCGCACTTTGGTCTTCGCCCTTGATCGATCTTTCGGCCTTGGCCTTCTCGGCTTTGGCATTCAACAAGATCGTCTGGCTTTGAATCTGGGCCAGCTCGCCGACGTTCACCCCAGATAGTGTGTTCTCATCCGCCCAGCTCGATGGTGCCCCTAACGCAAGGATGGAGCACAAAAAGAACAGCGCTTTATTTCGCATAAAGGTCACCTATTACTGACCAGACAAGGTGGCCGGTCTCATATTTGGTTGTGATTTCACGCAGCCGTAAGCCTTGACTGGGTGCGCCGGACAATGAGTCCAGCGGGGTAATGCCAGTGGCATAGCTCAGCTCGAATTGCTTCCATTGAGGTGGTGGTGGTGGCGGCGGAGCAGGTTGACCGGGAATGGCTGGTTGAACGGGCACAACTACCGGTACTTCTTTCAGCACTGGGGATTGATTGAAGCTATGCAACCAAGAGGAGAGATTCGCCAACATCACGATGGCGTCTTTAAGAGGCTCATCACCAGCTGCGGGTAGCGAGATGTCGAATTTCAACGTGGCCGAGTTGCCTTCGTCAAAGAAGGCCGGCCGATCAGAAAAGTGACCCTGAGTCGCCTGTATCAGTTTGTCGGCCGTGCTATTGCCCGAGCGCTTATAAGAGGACAAGACCTGTGCGCCGTCGCAGACCGCACTGGTGAACTGCCATCCCTGAATGGACAGAGGCAACTGATAAATGACGTTGCTGCAGCCCTCCAAGAAATCAGCAACAGATGGACGTTTGGCCCAGGGGTGTTCAAGCGCTTGGGGCGGCTGCTCCATACCGGATTCTTTTTGCAGCCTGGCCAACTCTGCCAGGCGTTGCTGTTCAGCCTGGAAAGCCGCCTCTTTGGCTATTTGGTCCTGATGGCTCTGCCATTGAGCCCACCCGATGATGCCGGCAGCGATCAGCGCTCCAAGAATCGCCAGTTGCACCAGTTCTGCTTTGGATAGCCCAAAGACGAGTGGCCGAAGCCGATACTCGCGTTTCAGGTGCGAGGGCTTTAGTAGCTCTTCCACGTCCAGTGGTTGACCACCCATTTCGAACTCTGGGGGTAGGTACTCATGGTCGAAGTTGATGCCACGACTACGCTGTTGTACGACTCGTCGGCGCACCTCGGCACCTGTGCTGATCATGTCGCAGCCAGAGATCACCCCACCTTGATACACAGCAACGAGAGCATATTGGTCAATCTCGCTTTCAGTTTTCCAGGCCGCGATCCATGAGTCCCCCAGCTGTCCAGCCAGGGTGGCCGCGAGCGAGTACATCCCTTTGGTGACCTCCTCGCTTCGCGCTACAAAACCTGCCTGAATAATGGCTGGTGTTCTTCGAATGGCGACAATGTCGAGGTGGTGCTCACGACCGTACTGGCGCGCTTCCGTCATGTGACCGGTGACACTGCCCAGCGGATGCCAGCGCAGACCGGTGACAAATGATTTTCCTCGATACTGGAGTACCTGGACCCGAGCAGAGCGTGCATTTTTTGAGGTTTCCGCAACCATGGCTTACCCCTTGGAACCTGTGCAATGCAGCAGTGGGGTAGGGCAAGAGCCCCAAGGCTCGTTGGCAGCAGGTGAAATCACCGCGCTGGGGCTGCCTGTGTCGCTATCAACAACAGGAGTAATCAGCACTACGAGCACGCTGTGCCCTGTGGTGCGGACACGGCTGCCGCCCAAACCGAAGAACCCTGGATCCCCCACGCCCGACTTGGTTGCGTTTTCGCTGTTCTCTTCAAAGCCAGTCAGTACGAGGGTTTGACCGCTGCGCAATTTGACCTTGGGCGACAGGTTCTTGGTGTCGTAGTCCGCTGTCTGGACACTGGAGCCGTTGCTCGTAAAAGTGGTAAACGTCGGTTTGCTGCTCATGCTCAGGGTGATCATCAGCAGCATGTTGTCCTGGTCGATGATTCGAGGAAGCAACATCATGTTGAAGCCGCTGGTGATGGTCGCGGGGGTGAGCGAAGTAGACGATCCAACGGAAGCCGTGGTGGTTGTCGAGCTTGATGCGACATAGCTCTTTACGTTGCCGATCTGGATTGGTGCCGGCTGCAGATTCAGCGTGGTGACCGACGGCGAGCGAACGTTTGAGATACGGCCCTGTTCTGAGAGTGCTTTTATGATTAAGTTGGAGCCAGCCCAGGGAGACTTCGACGTGTCCAAAATACTCAGGGAGCCCGAAACCGCACCCGTGCTTATGCCGGTGGTGGCATTTTTCAGGGAGAAGCCCCATTTGTTGCTCAGGGACGTATAGACAGCTGTCCAGTCCAGGCCAGTCTGGTCTGTGTCAGTGAGAGTTACCTCGAAGACTTTGACATTGAACAAAACCTGACGAGTGATACTGCTGTTGATCGAATTCAGGTATTTGGCAACGTTAGAAAGTACTTCTGGTCGATCACTTACCGTCAGGGTGCCAGTGGAACGCGAGAGGAACATCCGACCTTGGGGCTGTTGGCTCAGCATCGCCTTGACGTTTTTTTCAATGTCTCCGATCAGCGAGGTCTTGATGGTAACGGTGGTGCTCTGGTTGCTGCCTGATTCACCCGTTGCACCTGTCGACGAAGATCCGCCGCCGCCACCACCGGAACTGCTCCCGCTGCCTGTAGCGGTCAGCAAGCCCGACTTCACTGTGCTTTCAATGACCTGGTCATCACCAAATGACCAGACGTCGAACGTCTTGGTGTCGAAGTAAGTGACATGCACGCTTCGATCATCGGAGGAATAATTCCACGCTAAGCCCAACTGGGAGGTCGATTGATTCAACAACCCTGACAGCTTGCCGCTGTACTTAATGGGGAATGTGTTGGGCGCAGTCAGCCCAATCGAATTCATTGAGCGGGCGTTGCTCGGAACATTGCCGATGACGCCGGCGGGCATGAAGTTGGTCAGGTTGTCGGCAGAGCCCAAACCAGGTGGAACTGCAGGTCCTGAGTTGCCCTGCGTCGAACTGGAAAGGACACTTGGGTCGATTGCGTCAGGGGCTACGATGACCGGTAAACCACATTCACTAGTGATGTACTGCGCGATCTCAGCGATCCCAACGTTATATGAGGGGCGATAGGTGATGTCGCAATCCATGGTCAGCGGTAAACCACGCTTGGCGACCAGCGGCTTTTTGGATACCCATGGTTTGTCGCTGAACACCACCGTAGCGCGCGCGGACTCTTGCTGCTGATTTCTCAGAAATCGGCTGTATTGAGAGGCTGTCGCAGCGTCATTTTCAGCTCGGCTGGCCGATTCATTCACACGCTGCAGCGAACAGGAACTCACCAGTGCGACGATAAGTGACAAGGCTGTGCTTTTGATCCAGAGACGAGCAGTCATCATTTGTTCCTCTCTGTAATAAAAATCAGCCGCTGTGAGGAGTTACTGTCGACCACATCGACCAGAAAGGACCGTGGAGCCGAGTCGTAGAGTGGGAAAATCGACCCAATGGCTTCTTGGAAACTGCCCTCAAATCGAAGTGGAGCGTCAATTGAGTAATCCAAATCATCGACCTGCCACATCAGTTTCCAGCCCGCTTTTGCAGCCCAGCCTTCGACGGTTTGACGAAGGGTTGAGCCAGTTGAAGCCGTCCATGTCTGGGCCAGCGGCTTCGGCGCTGCAATGTCCGTCGCAACCGGCTTTGGCGCTGCAGAAACTGCGGACGGCGCGGTGACCAGTTTCGGAGTTGAAGCGGCCTTGGCATCTGGGTTGCTGGACGAGGTCGAGGCCGGACTCTGAGTCGGCAAGGCAGACGTTTGTTTTGTAGAGCCATCCTTGGTAATCACCGTAGGAGGGGCCACGGTTTTGGCTGGTGCAGCGTTCGCCATAGGGGTAGCGGCTGATGCCGTTGTTGTGAAAGGCGCTGTTTGGGGAACGGCAGCGACTACTACTTGGCTGCCCGCATCATTGTTATTGCTCTTCGCTGCGATAGGCTGTGCAGTTGTCGATGTGTTGAGTTGAGCAATCTGAGTTGATGCAGGACGTGGAGAGTCCGGGAGCTGGTAGCCAGGGCGCAGGACGTAGCACACCTGACGGTTGACCTCGTCGACCTTCACCTGCCAGGCCGGACCTGCGAGCACCTGCAGGGTGTTACGCAGGGTCATAGGGCCAAGTTTATATTGGGCTGCTGGCAGTGGTCGGGTGTAGAGGATGTTGACGTGGCCAGTGTCTGCCGAGCAAAGCGTATAACCGGAACGGTCCACCACGTACTGCATCGCCTCACGCACATTTGGGTGCATGTTGGCTGGAATGCTGATGTCGATAATCTGAGCCATCAGGTCACGTTGGCCAGAATCTGGCAGCGTGCTGACGAGGGTGTAGCGGCCATAGCGCACTACTGGTTCTTTTTCAGGAACGGCGCCGCCAGGATAGAGGTCTGGCGTCAACATGTCCGGATTGCGACTACTGTCGAAATCGGGCTTGGGTGTCTGCGCCGTTTGGGTCGTGCAACTGGCGATTAACGCGAGCAGCGAGAGCGTGGTGACGTGCCTGATCATGTGCCGAGAGGCCCCCTGTAATGATAGGGGAACGGTGACAGGCTGGTACCAGCTGCGCAGTAGGAAATAGAAAACTGCGTCTATAGGTATTTATAGGGTATACAAAGATGACGCGGACCGAGCAGAAGGCCTGCGGAAAAAGCGCACGGATCTTTGTGCAATGACTTGGATAATCAAATGAATTTGAAGCGGAGCACCAATCGTATGAAGGGAATCTTGTTCACAGCATTAGCTACCTTGGTCACTGGAGTTTCGGCTGCCGAATCAATACTCGTGACGGCTGAGCTGACGCGTAATGGTGAGCTGGTTGACAAGTTTTCGGGGTACACAATGGATCGTGCCACTTTACCGTATCGGAATGTGCAAACAATTCCTTATAATAAGGCCTCCGATCAGGGCAAGATTGCTGTAGATAATTTGGAAGTCGGAACTGTTGGATTTGTAACCCCGGCCATTATGAACGATGAGAAAATTCTAATACGTTATAAAGTCAACTATGTTCGACTCCTGGAAATGAATGCGAGCAAGGTCGGTAAACTCCAAATAGATTTGCCACATACGGAAGTCTTCCAGATATCGAACGAAACGACAGTTGCCGACGGCGAGACCTTTCAGATACCAGAAAACAAAAGTAATGGTTCCAAGTATATTTACAAGGTCTCAGCCACTAAGCAGTGATTCACCGCTGCTCTATAAATTGGTCGCCAATGCTTGTCTCGCGTTGGCGGCCGCATCGGGCTCGATGAGGTCACTTGCTAACTGGCGCTTATCCAGCAGCATTTGCCAGAGCATGTGGTCGATGGTGTTTTCCACCAGCGGGATTTTCACTACGACCATGCGCAATTGCCCATTCCGATAGGCCCTATCCTCTGCCTGGTCCTGCAGTCCTGGCGTCCAGGGCAGGCCCAAGAACATGACATAGTTGGCCGCAGTGAGGTTGTTGCCGGTGCCGGCAGCGGAGGTAGTGGCGGCAAAGATGCGGGTTTCTGGATCACTTTGGAATCGATCGATCGCTTTCTGCCGTTTGCCCACAGAGTCACTGCCGACAACCGTGACGCACCCGTACTCAGCTTGCTTGCACAGAGTGCGAAGTGTTCCTACCGTATCCTTGAACTCACAGAACAAAATAACTTTGTCCTCTGCATCAAGTTCGCACAGCAGGTCCATTACGACACGAATCTTGACCTGCTCAAGCAATTGACGCAGTGATCCCAATCTGGCGAGGCTAGGCCTGTCTTCAAGTCGAATCTGATCGTATTGCTTGCGCTCTTCAGCAGTGAGCTCGATGGGTAACGTTTGGCGCTGTTTGCCCTTGAGACCGGGCAGGACATCCTTGCGTCGACGAAGCATCCAATCGCCGATTGCGTCCCGCAGATTCATGCGGAAATCCTGACTGCCGGCGAACTGTTCGCAGAATTCTTTCAAGGGCAGTTTCCCAACGGGGTGGCCGGATAGCCGTAGCAGCGTGTGCAGCTCAGATTCTCGGTTGAGGACTGGCGTACCCGTCAGCAGGTAGCGGTTGGGTATCTTGGCGGCAATGTCGAAGCCGTGACGTGTCCACGCGGCGGTCGGCTCTTTCAGGCGGTGCGCCTCGTCGATGATCATCACGTCAAAGTGTCCTGCATGCAGAACAAAGTCGCCCAGGCGTTCGTAGTTGGTGATAATCCATTGCGAAGAGGGATCAAAGACCTGTTGGCCGATTGTGGCCTCGGGATACACCATCTGGATTTCGCGTTGCCAGTTGATGATCAACGTCGACAGCGTGATTACCAAGATGGGCCTATCAGCTGCTCGAATTGCAGCGGCAATGATTGCCTGTCGAGTTTTGCCCAGCCCCATGTCATCCGCAAGCAAGGCGCTTGTGCGCTGTAGCAAGTGACGGATGCCTGCCGGTTGATGGTCCAGCAAAGAATAACCAGCCAATGCCTGGTTAATCTGTTCGGTGGTGAACCCGGTGCGCTCGATTGAGGGCACCGCGGCTAGATACACATCGGTTGAGGTGCTGTCATCAGCCGCTTTTACAGCGCGCTCTTGTGGAGGTCCACCAAGACTGATGCGGGTGATTTCATCAGCTGGAACAACGGATCCGTCGGTCAGCAGCTCTTGCACGGTGTCGAGGATCTCGAACTGATCCTCCGACATTCCAAGCTCCAGGATCAGGTTGCTTCGCACCACTTCCGCACCAGCGTCGATGCGCCAGGACTTGGAATGCCCGAGAAACACGCCGTGCATGCGCCTTGAAACGGCGACCGCGCCAGGATGGTAGTCACCTGACAGCAGGATCCCGCCCTGAACGAGTGGAGCTATCCGAAAGGTCAGCCCCCACGTGAATGCCTGCCGATCTGGGTCGTTTTGTGCGGCTGTGATTTTATGTGAAAACGTCTCCCAACTTTCATTGAATCGGTCCTCGGACAACTCCATCAAACGGTGGAAGAACACATCCAGGTCATCCAGCAACTTGCCTTTTGGTAATCGCCAATAGCGATGTTGAGGATGCTCGGCACGCCGAATATAGAAACCATTACGTTCGAGAAACAGCCGGTTCGCACCCTCAACGTATTGCATTAAGACCCCGAAGTCATAGCCGTCAAAAATGACTTTTTCGACCAGGTCCTGCCGGCGGTTCATCAGACGAGGACGACTCATGTCCTGCTCAATCGTTGGTTGATCCATTCCGCACAGGCCTGGGCATGCATTTTTTTCCGGTTTCGATTTGTATAGCGCGACATGGATAGTGTTTGGTCGGGCCATTCCAGGTTAATGGCGAGCTCACCCGATTTGATCTTTGCCCAAAACCATTGATAGGCCCGGTCAACCCTGGAGCCCGACTTAGGTGTGCGATTGCGGAGCCCTCTCAGTTGTATCGTCACCAGGTGTTTGGGAGTCAATTTTGCTAACGTTTCGCCCCAGGCACTTTCATCCATTTGGATTTCTGCAGAGGCCAACGATTTCCCGTTTTCGCGAACCGAAAAAAGACGGCAGATGCCCCGATAAGCACTGTAGTCGTAACCATCAATGCAATGGCCCAGCGCTCGATGTTCCGCATCAAGATCGGCGGGGCACTTCAGTTCGATAATTTGCAGCCCATTTGGACTCACGAGGGGTGTGCTGGTTGAATAAAGCAGCGGCTTCCAGGGCGTTAAAGAGTCTGTTCTTGTTTGTGGATCTACTGCATCTAAAGCCTCACGGATGTCTATCAACGCGAGGTGAAAGCCATTCACCAAGCTGGCGATCTGGTGATAGGAAGCAGTAGCAATGAAGCTTTTGAGTTTCTGCAGTGCTTCACCAGAAGCTGGTCCGTCGCTCTCATCAACGTTGTTAAAGAGCTCGTTCAGGTCTCGAAAGTCGTCGGCGATTTTGGACCAATTATCGTCCGACCAATCAGTTGGACACCCTGACAGCAGCCTGTTCCAGTCCTGCGTTTGATCCAGCAGTTGATACGGGATTTTATCCAACAGCGCGAAGAGAGTGATCCAGTGCGCTTTTTTAAGAGGACGGCGATTGCCCAGTGAGGCTCCCAGCAGCAGTCGATACCAGGGGCCTTGTGGCCCCTTGCGGCTGATACGGGTCAATGCACTGCCGGTATCGAATACCCGCTGTTGACCCAGGTAGCGCACTGCAGTGCGCGGCGCCTGTAGCAGCCAAGCCAGTGTGTCGGAAAGGGGGAGGCCCGCGTCGGCTATGCGACCTAGCAGGCACTCTTCAGCGGAAATCAAATAACGGTCCTCACTCCAGTATGGGCGCCACGCCTGAAGTTCATCCCATGGGCAGTTCATGTATACCTGCTGCTGCCCATCCCACGGCCACGGCCATTGATCTGCTAGTACCAGAAGTGGAATCAGTACTGGCTGGGCTTTTAGGGCCTGAAGGCGGCGTTTTCGGTCACCTTGAGCCAGCCAGTTATAGAGCTTGGGTGAGGGACATTGCGCTGAACGAATGGCGAATAAAAGCTCTTGGTCCAGACACTGGCAAAACTGCTTCAGCGTGCTGCCAATCTGCTTCAGGTAAAATCGGGTGCGGGGATTGAAGTACCGATTGTTGCTCGCCGTCCAATCGAAGCCGCGGCGATTAAAGCTTCCTAGATCTTCAATCGAAAGGGCTTTCGCCCTCTCTCCAGCCGACTTGCAGAAGGAGGTCAGTAGAACGTCTGCATACCAGCGTTTTTCAAACCTGAGCAGTAGCTGCTGGGCCACCATTGCGGTGGGTTTTCTCTTATGCACGCGGTCCTTGCTGAAGATTTTGCAGGCCTTAACCTGATGACCATCGAAGTACTGAAGGTGATCGCCGATTCTGGCCAGGACCGGCCGTGTTTGATCATCTGTAGAGGGCAGGGCTACGCACCAGCAACGAGTATGGACAGTGGAACTCAGATAGGTATCGATGAAGGAGGTCAGCTGGGAGGGCGGTACGTTAAATTGTAAAGCCCAGGTCTGGGCGACTTCAATTTGCCGGTCTGAGAACTTCTCCAGCTTCGGCGCTAAGAGGCGCAGCCCCACCACCGATTGTCTCTTCTGTACGCTCACCCATGACCTCCTCTGCAATTTCGCAGAGGACTGTCAGGTATAGGAATGGTGGGCTTCTAGGGTTAATGCGTAACGGCGTTGTCGGTGATTTATATCGGCAATGGCAGAAGTCACACCCCTCTGGGTTTATTGAGATCTGGTTTGCCATTCAAGTTTGGAAAACTCACCTTGCATCCATTCGATTTGAAGCCTGTACAACCCCAAAAGTCATAGCCACCGTCCCCTTTTTTCTGTCGCCTTGCGAGGGGCTGATTGCACTTTGGACAGTTGAAAGCGCCACCTGCTGTGGCTGGGCGTGGAGCGGACGCCATCGGCACACTCGGCATTCCACGTTGCTGAGTCAGTTCCACTTCCAGGCGTCTATGCAGACGCCCAACGACAGCTCCATAGGTGTCTTGGCCCTGGGCGATTTTGTCCAAATCGCGCTCCAGCTCCCTCGTAAAATCGAGCTCCACGAAACTGAAGAACCCTTCCAGCTTCGCGATTGTTTCCTCCCCCAGCGGCGCCGGTACCAGCTTGCGGCTTTTTTCCTCAATCATTCCTTTGCTGGTGATGTTCTTCAAGATCGAGGCGAACGTACTGGGACGACCAATACCGCGGCGCTCCATTTCTTTGATTAGACTGGCCTTGGTGTAGCGGGATGGCGGCTGAGTTTTCTTCTTCAGCAGTTCTCCGTTGTGCACAGAGAGGATCTGTTTTGGTGTGAGTGCAGGAACTGGGTTGCTCGCTGCTGCATCTTCCTCATCGTCTGTGTCATCGCCCTTGAGCAGTTTCCGCCACCCAGGATGAAAAAGGGTTTCACCAGTTGCATTGAATCGCAAAGCCTTACCATTTGGGCCAACCGCGAGCAGTTTTACAGCACGCACGTCGAATACCGCCGCTTCGATCTGGCTGGCCAGCGCCCGGACCCAAATCAACTTGTACAGGGCGAGCTCCTCGTCGTTCTCACCAGCTTTTGTATCAGCCCAATGCGTCGGGGTAATAGCGGGGTGGCCTTCCTGCGCGCCTTCGGCGGCCTTGAATGTACGTCGCTCGTCGACGGTCTTCAATCCGATAGATCTAGCTACGGTTCTAATATCCTCCATGGCCTCGTCTGGTACGTTGGGATTATCCGTCCTGTGGTAGGTGATCACGCCTTGTTCATACAATCGCTGGGCGACTTGCATGGTCTTGTCCGGGTCCCATTTCAAGGCGTTGCTGGCTGCTTGTTGAAGGGTGGAAGAGATGAAGGGCGCGGGTGGGTGGCGCTCGGCCTTGCGGTCTTCACAGGACTCGACGACGACATTACGTGTGCCGGCGACGAGTTGGGCCAGGTTGGCATCTTGAACGTAAGGAAAGTCTTTGCTCGCGAAATCCGGTACCGGTTGCCAATCCGCATACCAGGTGGTGCCCTGATTCATATCCACACAGTTCAGACGCACACCGAAGTGGTTGATTACCTGAAAGTTGCGGATCTCGCGCTCGCGCAAAACCACCAAGTATACGGCAGGCGATTGCACGCGGCCTGCAGAGGTGGGCTTGCCCATCAGTCGGCGTAGCTCCTGAGTCACCAGGTAACCCACCAAACGATCAAGTACACGCCGGCATTCTTGTGACGCGACTCTGTTCAAATCGATTTGGCGAGGATTGGCTAGAGCCTCTGCGACACGCTTCAGGGTGATTTCATTGAAGGTGATGCGTTTGTAGGTTTTGACTGCCAGTACCTGCTGGATGTGCCAGCTGATGCTTTCACCTTCGCGATCCGGGTCGGTTGCGAGGTAGATTTCATCGGCCTGTTTAGCTGCGGCCTTGATGGTCCGCACGGCCTTGGCGCTCTTATCCAGGATCTCGTACACCGGTGTGTAATTTTTGCGGACACCTGTGGTGATCATGCTGTCGTCCTGCCCTCTGGCCGGCAAGTCACGTATGTGCCCACCACTGGCGACAACCAACCAGTCTTCGCCTGGGCGCAGCTTCTTCATCATTGGCTGAAGCTTTTTCAGCTTCCCAGGTGCCTCGATGATCAATAGCTTCACGGTGTGCCCCTTCTCAATTATGCAGAGAGGGACTGTCACGTCATGGCAGGTAGGGCTTCAATGGGAAATGGTCAATGCACAACGGGAGGCTTTTAGCGGCTAGAGGTTCAGCGTCAGCTGCTGTTCCTGGGCAAAGCCCTTTAGCCACGATGCGCGCATCGCAGGATGGTGGTAAGGGCAGTCATACACCCGTAGCCCTTTTCGGGCGGCGTCAGCACCGGCTGTTTGAACGGCAGTATGAGGGTTATTGAATTGCCGCCTATCTGCTGGTTTCAAAGAAGTTCGAGATTGCGCCATTGGCTATCGGTCCCCGAAGAACAGATCTATCAGACTGTAACATCACGAATAGGGCATTTTCTGCCTCAAAAACGGAAGTTTTAAACTTCTATGCTTGAGATAGCCGAATGGAAGTGTGACTCAACCTGAAAGTTAACGAATGGCGCGATTTTTTGCCAACCAATTGGCGGTTTGATGTCAATTCGAAGCTGGCTCGTCCGTCCAGTTCGCAACTCTGATCCACGCGATGAAGTCCTGAGTGGATTGTCCGCTTTGAACACGTAGTTGTTCCAGCTTGCCGTATAAGTGTTCAGTCATTTCGTCGTCGTCGTCAAAGTCGACGCGGTATTCAGTATCTAAACGGTATTCATCGAGCAAGGTGTTGATAAATCGGCGGGCTTGCCAGGTATCAAGGTCTGTCTCTTCACGGCCCCCCATCAGATACTCTCCCGTTCGCCACCCAACTGGAGCCCATGATGCTCGGTTTAGGTCCAGGGTGAGCCCGTAGTAGTCCGGAGCATTCACCTCGCTTTCATCAAAGTAAGTCCAGTACATACGGCCTAAAGTTGGGTGCTCTGCGCCTATGACAACGTACCCTGTTGGGTCCCTCAAAACTTCATCCATCGGCACGTCCTAATTTGTAGTGGTCCCTATGAGGTCGGGGGAAACGATGAGCAGTTTCCCCCAACACCGACAGCTGCACGAATGGGCCGAAAAATTAAGCCCCTGTTTTCAGAATTGCGGTGGATCGGTATCTGGATATTCATCCGGGCCTGGAGCTGGCTGCGGCCGCGATTCGGGTCTGTTGGACTGTTGGGAATTCTGGTTTTGCGAAGGCGCCAGATTCACCATGGTCACGCGGTGCGGCAGCATGCCGACCCGGCTGGCCTGAATTTTCAAAGCTTCGAATTCACCTTCGTCGTTCTTCCAACGGTCCATGACGGCGCGACCGGATACCAGCACTCGCATTCCTTTCTGGAACAGTTGCGAATAATGCTCGGCGTCCTTGTGCCACCACTCCACGTTCGCCCAAAAACCGCCACGATCTTCGTAGCCGCCTTTGCCATCCGGAATCGAGTTGTCGAAGTAAACGTTGGCTCGCATAAGTCGACGTGGGTCTTTATTGCCGTTGGGGAATTCTTTGAATTCCGGTGCAGAACCGATATTGCCTTCCCAGCCTTGTACGGGCGTGCCCATGAGTATTCTCCGAGGTTATTGGTGTTGCGTTGGGTTGTTGAGCTGCTGCAGGCGAGCGGTATACACGGCCTCTGCCTGGCCCATTTTTTCTGCGCACTCGGCGGCCTGTTTGGTGATCGAGTGCAGCAAACTCATTTGCATGTTCAAGGTGATGCGCTGCAGCTCCATCACGTAAAGATCCTGCAGCATGGATTCCGGTGTTCTGGGTGAACCCATCATTTCTGCCCAAACTCCGACGCCCATCCTCCGATCTGTCACCAGCTGCCATCTCAAAAACTGGGTACCGGCTTGGGTGTTTTGCTCAGTCAACCGCACTGGAACAAGGGTGAATGGATATCGGCGGGCCTGGATCAGTACTTCCTGGGCAAGAGCTTTTAAGTCCGATTCTTGAGCTCGGCAAAGATCGGCAAATTGGGTCAGCTCCCCCTTACCTTTAAAAGGCTTTAAAAGGCCTTTTAGTGAGGCAGCCTGTTGCAGTCGCTGAAAGGCTTCCTGTTGCAGTGGCCGGAAGGCGGTCTGTTGCAGCGACCCATCATTGGAGGGAATCTGGCCCATGCTCTTCAACCCTCAACGGAGTCATCGAGATGATCATCCGTCTCGGTTTGCTGCTGACCGCGGATGATCGGTGGCGCGAAATTCGAACGGCGGGTGCCTTCCAGGATGTCCTGTGGCAGCTCACCATACCGCTCGTACATTTTGCGGGCTGCTTCAGCCTTGGCATTGTTTGCCGCGAAGTCGTCGCGAGCAGCGCCTGAGTACTTATAGATCTGGGCCAGGCCAAACAGTCTCCGTAGTACCGCTGCGCCTTCATCGATCCAGGTTTCCATATCGTGTCGCCCGACAAGGCCAACGTGCTGGGCCAGCAGAATGCGTCTGACAATTTCGTCGTAGTTCGTCAGGAGGTACACAGCCTGAAATCCCAGGGGATTGGAGATGTAAAGCGGGAGGCTGACAGGCTGGATCGACAGGTTTTCGCTAATGCTGATGGCCGGCGGAAGGGAGGCCATGGCTGTGTCCAGGCGATCTTCGATGGTCTTTAACGCTTCCTTGGAATCGTTGATCTTCTCTTCGAGGAGGATCATCCACCAGTCAGAGTAGGGATCATCTTGTTGGGCGCCACGAGACATCCGATTGACGACAGTGCAGAACCCTGACAGACCGATGATGCCGGCTTTGAGATCATTTTTAGGGCGCCCCATCCATATACGAGCGGCATGGTGAGTGTGAAGGGTGAGCTTCACATCGCTGCGCAGTGAACCGATGTTGAGCCGGAAGTTATCAGCCATGGTGCAGTGTTTCCTTGGGAAGAGGATTGACGTACCCATGCTGCAATTTGGCTATAGGCGACGCAGCATTAAATGCGTAGCCCGATGGAAGGGGATTTGTTGAGGCTTCTATATATAGGAAGAGCTGTAACTCGCCAGTGAGCTGATAGCCACCACCGATTTCGGACTCCTTCATTGCGGTGCGGGCCGAATCACTTGCAGAGCTGCCCAACCGATGCTGAATCCTGCCAAGGTGTTGCGGGCCGCAACACTAATATGGCTACCACCTCCGGTGCCGGATCTTGTCAGGGTGTTGTGGGCCACAACACTTGCTGTGTCCCCGGCACCGATATCGGAGCCTGTCGAGGGCGATGCGGGCCGAATCACTTGTGTGACTGTTAGCAACGATCCGGGAGTCTGCCGAGGTGATTCGGGCCGAATCGCTCGCGTGACTGCCAGCAACGATCTCGGATGTTGGCTGGGTGACGTAGGCGACATCACTTGCAGGAAGTTCACCAC
>NZ_SPKO01000011.1:43568-68126 GCF_023127795.1 Pseudomonas sp. W2Jun17
GTCGGATGTTGGCTGGGTGATGTCGGCGACATCACTTGCAGAAAGTTCACCACCAGTGTGGGATCTTGCCAAAGTGATGCGGGCCGAATTACTTGCGTGACTGTCAGCAACGATGTCGGATGTTGGCTGGGTGACGTAGGCGACATCACTTGCAGGAAGTTCACCACCAGTGTGGGATCTTGCCAGAGTGATTCGGGCCGAATCACTTGCGTGACTGTCAGCAACGATCCGGGAGTCTGCCGAGGTGATTCGGGCCGAATCGCACGCGTGACTGCCAGCAACGCTGTCGGATGTTGGCTGGGTGATGTAGCCGACATCACTTGCAGGAAGTTCACCACCAATGTGGGATCTTGCCAGAGTGATTCGGGCCGAATCACTCGCAAGAGCGCCGTCATCGATGCCGGATACCGATTGGGTGATGCGGGCCACATCACTTGATGTGTTTGCGGTACGGATGCCAGATTTTAACTGGGCGTTGCGGGTCGCAACTTTTCGATAAGCTAGTTTTCCTCCCGGCTTCATGGGTTTGTCCCCCGACTCGGTTTCAGCAAATGCAACATTCCGCTGAGTGTGTGTTTCGCGGTTTGTATCGACTCAGGGCTACGCGGCTGAGTTACCGTCTTCGTCGGCTGCTCTGCGCCCTCTGGCGGGGCTGAAGCGTCTTGAGGCCCGGGGCTCGCTTTTGCCTTGTCGTCAGGGTTCCATTGGCTGTTGAAATCGCCGCGAACGGCCATGCCGACTAGTGTCATCAAGTATCCAAGCGGGTTTCGGACCCCTCCCGAGTCACAGCGATGGACCCATTGTTTGATGAGCGCCGTTTTCAATTCTGCTGGAACCTTTTGGAGCGCCAGGACCGCGTTCTGTTTTTGCTCGACCGGTAGTCGATGCAGTGCACCGAGCAAATCGGCAGCGATGTCGTTTGGTGCGGGCGGTACATGTACAGAGCTTTTACAAACATCTTTGTGTGTATCTGTATACGTTCTATATGAGTTCGGATGCCGAACTAAGCCCGAACTCAGTGATTTACGGCTGAGTTCGGCATCCGAACTCTGCTCCAAAGCGATTCGCTCTTCGCCTTTTTCACTGAGTTCGGTATCCGAACTCAGTGGAGATAGAGCTATATTTTGCTGAGTTCGGATTCCGAACTCAGTCGCTTTAGGTACGACTGGCGCCTGCGCTTTGGTCCAAGCCTGGCTATTCATGCGGGATTCGATGATGTCCAGCCTGCTAGGTAAGCGTTGGCCAACGTCAGGATCAGCTGCAAATTCCTTCCAGGCAATTTCCGCTACTTCGCGAATCACCTTGGTCTGGTGCTGCATTGACTGCGCGAGTAGCTGCAAGTAGTCCTTGTCGAACTCTAGAGCTTCGGCCGGTGTGACCGGTTCGTCATGAAGCAGGTAGACGTTGCCTTGCACTTGTCCACTCAGGTCATTGCGCACCCGTCGCCCAAGGCTAAGCCAACGGGTGAGACGTAAGGTGACTAATGCTTTTGATACAGTTTCACGTGAGGCAGGCCTACCGGGTTGCATACCCAAATATGGCCGCAGTTGGTCATAGGTAGGGAACGCCGTAAGGCCGTCGTCATTGATCAGTAGGCGAAATACCTGCCAGGTGTTTCTTTCAAGCGGGGTTAAGCGATCATCCAAAAGCAATCGGCGAGGTACCGTTTCGTGTGGGTTCCCGCTGAAAATAATTCCGGAGTAGGGGGAAGACCCTTCAATCCCCGGAGGCGCCGACTCTTTTTTCTGAAGCAAGTGAGCTTCAAGGTGACCCGAGGCCGAGTCTAAAAGCGTCGACAAGGGGAGCCGAGACAACCTCATAATACAGAGTCACCTTCCACCGATGTCGCTGCAGGCTGTGCAAGTCGTTGAGAAGACACAAGCTGTAGCCTTCTCGGAAGGCCAGGGTTTGCAGGAGGGTAAAGCCCTTCCTTTATCCAGGACTGAATGCGATGCCAGATGATGGCCAGGCTGAGGTTTTCGTGGGTTTCATCTGGGCTAGTATCCTGTGGAGCATTGAGTTCCTCGGCGACTAACATGGCGATGTCCAGCAACGCGAGACTGTCGCCAAGCTCTACCTGATGCTCTTGCATTAGGTGCGTCCATCGGTACCAAAGCTGAGCGTCCATCTCCTCACTGAATTCGCGCCAACGGCCACGACGTGCCGTCACGCCGATCATGAGGCGTTGAAGTGCCACATCCTGCGGAGACAGCCCGAAGAACTGTTGCAGCATTTGAGTGGTCGCGCCAAGTCGCAGCGCACGTTCAATCATGCGCACTTCTTCATCAGAACGCTGCGCGCCTGACAGTAGTTTTTTTACCATGTCCCCATCAATGGTGACGTTGCACCAAGACACGGGAGTGTTAAGCAGCAAGCTCAGTACTGAAGGTTGTTGGAGCTGAGCCAATATCTCTGGCTCCAGGCCCATTTCGATGCAGCGCCGAAGTTGACCATTACGCATGTGATGAAGCACCTGTGACAGGATTGCTTCATTTATTGGTGTTTTGGACATGACGACTCCCCCTCGTAGAGTCCGTGTGTTAACTGGCTGAATTCGGACCGTTGTTGGCGACTGACTGGATTTCCAGGTCAATCAAACGTCTTGCGAGACGAATAATGCGGAACAGCTTCACTAGAGCGCCGTCGCTGAGACGGCATTCACTTTCAGGGGGCTGATCTTTTGTGTGAGGCTGACCCAGTAAGATCTGGCCCAGCCCGGCTGCGAACTCGAATTCAGCCAACGCGTCGATTTGAAGCTCGGGTTGCTGCTGAATCATTTTCAGTACGATGGCCATCGAGCCGCTCAAAGACTGGAGCAGCGTCAAGGTATGTTGGGCTGTGGCAGTAATTTCGACTTCCGCTTCGGGGTGTCGGTAGCTGAACCCGACGCCACCATCGATATCGATAAATTGACCTGGGGCTTTGACCGAGCTGGCTATTTCGCGAGCCAATTGAGCGATGTGCTGACGCAGGGTCGCGGTATTGTCTATTTCGCGTTCGATGTACCAAAGGTCAGAAATGGGATTGAGCCCGCCAGCTTGAACAGGGATGGCCACCAAGGCATTGGAGGCGAAGTCGGGCAAGACCTCACCGTCAAGCGCAGCGAGCTCCCGTTTCATCTTGTCGACTCTGGGAGAAGTCTTCACAGGGCTCGCAACGTGCCCATCGATACGTGCTTGGCGCTCTTGTGGGCTCATTTGCTCCTGCGGAGCAGGTGCCAGTTGCTGTTGCACCCTTTGAGGTGAAGGACTCTCTTTGGAGGGCGTCGTCTTATGTGTGCTGCCCCCCGAAGTAGTAGTGGGTAGTTGTAGAGTGTTCTGATTAGACTCAATGCCATTGTTTGAAACGTTAAGTTGAGTCCCCCCCTCAAATTGCGATGCAGGGTACTGTGGCAGCTCAAGAACCGGCGTAGACCGGCGCAATTGGTCCTGGTTCTGAGTGATTTCCAACAGTATCTGCTCGTAGCCGAGGTTCAGCGGCTTTTTAAGCTGATCTATCAATTCGTCCTGAAATCGCTGGAATAGAAATTCTTCAGCGTCGCCCTCAAACTGGGACAGTACATCTTGGAAAAGCGTATCGAAATCAAGGTGCTGCTCCTGCTCCTGCTCTTGATAATTGCGATCCCAGCACTGAAGGGCTGTTTTGCGTAATGCTAGAAGTCTCGTAATACGGTCTACTCCAAGCCCTGAATAAAGCAGGTTTGGAGCAGCAGGCAGTAAGTGTCGGATTGTTTCCAGCATTTTGCTGATGTGTGATTGTGAAACTGGATATCCATCAGCGGCCAGTCGTCTTGCAAGTTCACGTTGAGAAATCGATTCTCCAGCTTCAGCCTCATACAACACTTTTGCTTTATCGACACCAATAGCTCGCTCAATGAACAGGAGCTGGCCTTGCAGGTCGTTTTCAGCCAAGTGGCCGGTGAGCGAGATGATTTCGCCCCGAACGGCGTCCCAGGGGCGAAATAGGCAGTGGAATTTGAAATACTTCTCGTCGCCGGTCTCACGATACAACTCGTTTAAAATTGCCAGACGCGTGTTGCCGCCGTTGCGGATCCGGTACTTATTTTCCCCAGGTTTACGGGTTACGGGAGGTGGCGTATCGAGACCCCGATTCCGTATCGACTCTTTAATTTCATCGTACTTGGGGTTACGCGTCGTCCTTGGGTTTTCGTCATACGGCAGCGTTTCGTCGAGGGTCAACAGCATGGGGGTATCGACGATGGGGTCACTCATTCGCTCTGCCACCGGCGACTTCGATTCAAACGCCGGCAGCAACAGCTTATCTTTCATGGTCTGGGCCAAAGACGCTTTCATACTCTGGCTCCTGGCTGCTCGTAAGCCGGGCTTGCCGCCAAGAGCTGGTCAATGATTTTCAAAGCACGATCCAGAGCGGCTTCAAGTTCGGCAGTTGTCTCCAGCCGATAAACAATTTCTGAGTTCATCGACCTGGCGTTGTCACGTGCTTCCAACGCAATGCGTTCGCGCATCCCGTCGGGAAGGCGAATAACGAATTTTTCTTCATGCAGACGCTTTGGTTTGTTACTCATGGTGGGCTCCGATGCCTAGGGTAGAAAGTGTGTTCAGCGACGTTTCAACTGATCAGTGAGTTGGGTAGGTAACCCCTTGATGACTAATGAATTGGACGCCTCGTCGTACTCGATCTTGTCCCCTAGCAGATGCGCTTCAAAACTGATGGACAAGCCTTCGGCACGGCCGGTGAACCGACGGAATTGGTTGAGAGTGCGTTTGTCCAGGGGGATTTCCGGCGACAGGCCGTAGTCCTTATTGCGGATATGGTCGTAGAACGCCTTGGGACGATCTTCATCGATCAAGCCCGACAGTTCCTCCAGGCCCATGGGTTCACCGAGCTTGGCCTGGCTGGTGGCGTAGTCCACCAGGGCCTTGGTTTTCTCGCGGGCCGATTCGTCTGGCAGGTCTTCGTTTTCAACGAAGTCGCTGAACGCCTTAAGGAGGGTGCGGGTTTCGCCCGGGCCGTCGACGCCTTCCATGCAGCCAATGAAGTCGCTGAAATACCCCGAGATCTTCTTACCGTTCTTGCCTTTGATGTACGAGATGTACTGCTTGGACTGCTTGTTGTTCTGCCACTCGGACAAGTTGATACGCGCCGCAAGGTGCAACTGGCCAACGTCCAGGTGGCGTGAAGGAGTGACGTCCAGGTCGTCAGTAACCACCACGCCTTCACTGTGATGGAGCAGGGCGACAGTTAGGTAGTCGGTCATGCCTTGCTGGTAATGGGCAAACAGTACGTGGCCACCGGTGGAGAGGTTGGATTCTTCCATCAGCTTTTGCAGATGCTCGACCGCCGTGTGGCTGAAGGCGGTGAAGTCCTGGCCACCTTCAAAGTACTGCTTTAACCAGCCGCTAAACGGGTGCGCGCCGGACTCGGCATGGAAAAAACCCCAGGCCTTGCCTTGTTTGGCGTTATAGCTCTCGTTGAGGTTGGCAAGCATGTCCTCAATGGCGACCGATTCGGATAGCTCCGAATCGCGTGCCTGGAGAACAGCAGGTGTGCCGTCGGGTTTTTTGTCGATCAGGTGGACGATGCAATGACGGATAGGCATTAGATTGCCTCCTGCGAGTGTAGGGTTTGAGCTCGATCAGCACGACGAATACGGGCTTTGGCGTTGATGCCTGAGCGGTAATCGCTTGCGGTTGATGAGGTGTAAATCGATCCAAGGCCAGCTTTCGTGAACTTGATGTGGCCACCTTGAGTGCGAGACACCGTCCAGCCATTCGCTTCAGCAAACTTCACGAGTACACGAAGGCTCTCGCTTTTTCCGCGTAGGAGATTGGTGGTCATAGCTCTGCATCCTTGTCTGCCAGAACGTTACCGGCCTGGATCGCGATGATTTCAGCCTGGTCGCCAGGAAACTTGGTACCGAGCTCATGCAAAAAGTGACGCGTAGCCTCACGTGCTCCAGGCACGCGGAACACCACGCTGCAGTGCTGAACTTCCGCGGGGTGTTGTAGGTGAGACATGACGGCCACTTTGAGCGAGCAGCTTTGGAGGTGGCGGGGCACCCAAACCGACCAGAAGTAGCTGGATAGCAAGGCGCCCGCGCAGAGCAGTTCAACGGTAATTGTTGCGCTGGGCGTGTTGGTAAGCTCCACGTAGCCGAGCTTCTCAAACTCCAGCAGATCCTCGCGCATGCTCATTGGGACCACGGTGCTGTGGTCACGAGCAAGACGGCCGATCGCTTGAGCTATTGCGTCGAGCTCCACTGGGTTGATCCCAGACTTATGGGCTTGAGCCACGGCAGAAGCTTCGTACACGGCACTGGCATGAATACTAGGAAATAGCTCGACGCTACTGTGCATCCGACACCTCCTGAAGCTCCTCGATGTCATAGCTATTGCAGTTAGGGCAGATAAGCACGTCTACTTCGCCGTCGAGGGATACTGGGGCCTGTACGACGCTGCGCACACGATGTGTCGGGTGGTGGCTATCGCATTGATGGCACCAATGAGTGAGCCGGATCATGGCTGGCCTCCTTGAGGTATAACGGGTGACGTACAAGAAGCACTCGGCAGCGATAGGGCGCTGGGGTTGAACGCTGAGGGTGAAAGGTGCCGGACGCATCCAGTGGTAGAGTTTGGTTTCCACACGCAAACTACTGACCTCTGGAGGTCCGGCATGAAAAGACCGGGAGAAGAGCTAAACCCCAACGAGTTGTACGCCAGCGCAATGCAGGCCGGGATTTGCGATGCGTTGAAAATCATCGGTAACGTGCTGGCCACCGATAGTCGTACGCGAGAACTGTTCAAGCAAACCTGTGATGGATTCATTGCGACTGCTCCCCAGCGTCTAGGAGAACTTGGTCAGAATCCTCTCGTGATGGAGGGATACAGAGAGCCTTTGATGCACCTGATGAAGGCGCTCCACCTCTTGGAAACGGGGGCAAAGGGACCTTTAAGTACTCATTGAGCCTGGTGGTGTAGGCAGCTTGTTCAGCGTCTTCTAGCGAGAAACCTTGGGCAATTTTCACGTCATAAGCTTTTTCACCTGCTGATCTCACGATCGGTAGGTGAGCATCTGTCGCTTTACCGTATGCGATAACAAAGTCGATCACCGCACGCGAATACAGCGCTTTTTGAACCCCCGGGCTGAACAGCCGCTTCAAAAAAGCAGAGTGGTCTGTAGAGCAAACTAGGTCGCGTATCCTGATTTGTTCGGCGCTCAACTGTTTTTCCGAATCAGGCTGTAGCTCTGCTCTGAGTGAGAAATGGTTTTTCATTGTTGTGCCCCCTGCCAGCCGGCGTTGGGACTGAGGTTGGCAAATCGGGTCTGGTTGGCGATGAAGGCTGTTCGGACGGTCCCAGTTGGGCCGTTACGCGCCTTGCCGAGAATGATTTCTGCAATGCCTTTGTGTTCGCTCTGAGGGTGGTACACCTCGTCCCGGTAGACGAACATAATCAGGTCAGCGTCCTGTTCAATCGCACCGCTATCACGCAGGTCTGCGTTGATCGGGCGCTTATTTGGCCGTCGCTCCAACTCCCGGTTGAGCTGGGAAAGCGCAACCACCGGGCAATTCATCTCTTTCGCTAGGGCCTTGAGGGACTGTGATATAGCGCTGATCTCGTTGGCCCTGTTTTCCTGACCTGGGCAGCGCATGAGCTGCAGGTAATCGATCAGGATCAAGCTCGGGTGTCCGAAGCGACGAGCTGCTCGACGAGATTTAGCTCTGATTACTGCAGGCGTGAGCGCTGATGAGTCGTCGATGACCAGCCGCTCTCCATAGCCATTAATACGAGAAACCGCTGCAGTCAGCTTCGGCCAATCATCATCATCGAGCTTGCCCTTCAATAGCCTGCCCAGATCGATATGGCCTAGGATCCCCATCAATCGATACATCAGGGCTTTGGCCGGCATTTCCATGCTGAAAACCTGAACTGTACGATCAAGCTTTGCCTGCAGAGCCGTATCTATGAAGTTCAAGGCCAGAGAGGTCTTCCCCATAGACGGGCGCGCGCCGAGGATGATCAGGTCGGCTTCTTGAAAACCCGACGTCAGCTCGTCCAGGTCCTCCAGGCCTGAAGGAAGGCCGGTCACGGTGATATTGCCGTTGAAGTGTTCGTCTATTTGTTCGACGACGTTCGTCAGGCATTGGTTGATATTTACGAATTCCGTTGCGCTCTTGCCTTCACCCAGAGCGAACAGTTGCTGTTCAATTGATTCTTGAACATCCTCCGCACTTGCCAACGGGTCTGTCGCCTCGCGAGAGCATTGGTATCCAAGGGACATGAGCTGTCTGAGCCGAGAGCGATTACGCACGATGGATGCGTAATGCTCGATGTTGGCTACAGACGGCGTGTTTTTGGCCAGCTCGCCCAGATAGCTCAGCCCTCCGGCTTCGTCTGGCTCCTCCAACGCGTTGTGGACGGTGACGATGTCGAACGGAATGGACTTGTCAGCAAGGCTTGTCATTGTCCGGAACAGCAACCGATGGTCGTGTCGGAAAAAATCAGAGGCATCCAGTTTGTCCGCGACGAGATCCCAGGTGTTGTTGTCGAGCAGTAGCCCACCTAACACACCTTGTTCAGCCTCTACGGAGTAGGGAGGTGAGAGGTCAAGGTGATTCATTTCCCTGACTCCTGACCTATCTGAAGAAAACCACTCCCGTTGCGTGCCCCTAGGGCTTTGACCATGTCGACTTCAACCTTCGCTGAATTGATCATGACCTGAGCAACTTCCGCTACCGCTTTAGCCCGTTCAATTTCCATTGGTTTTTCCGGGTCCAGGAGGCTCTCGATCGCGACGAACAGGTGATTACGTAGATCTTCAATCTTGTTCTTCATTTTCAACCTCCCGGATGGTGCGTTTGAGTTTGCCGATAGCGCGTATTGCGGATTTCAGCTCTTCCGGATACCGATGAATGGTGTTACGACGCATGCGTTCTGCCCTCGTCAGCAACTCCAGGTTATTCAGGGCTATATGGGCCTTGTTGCCGTCCTTGAAGCACACGCACATGTTTAAAGGGACTGGTCCGTGATGCTCCTCCCAGAGCAGTACGTGCACCGCTTTCCAGTCAACGGGTGGATAACCGGTATCGGTAACTTTCTTCTGCTGATAGCCGTCAGGAGTCGTGCGCAGGCTGCCAACAGGGAGCCAGATCCCTGGTTTATTCCCCTCCTTAAACTGCGTTTGAGTCATGCGGCCAGAGGAGGGGAGCCCCTTGAGGCCCTTATTCCATGGGACGGATCCCTTTGGAAATCGGAATTCAGCGCCCAACTTGCCGTCAAGCCGGCCACAGAGACTACTGCGAAGAAACTCGGTGCTTTTGCTCAAACCCAGCCGTTTGGCTTTGGCATAGACCTGATAGACGCTGAGCCCCAATTCAGCGGCTAGGACCTGAGTCGGTTCATCGGGATAGCGGGCAATGAGCGTGCGCTCTTCTGCCTCACTCCAAACATGGTGTTTGTGAACCGAGGCAAGCCCAAGTTGGGATCTGGCTTGTTCCAGCGCCGCCATGGCCAAAGGTGAAAGCGAATGAGTTCTCATTGGCTCACCCCATGCCCAAGGGCTCCTTGTGACTGCTGTCCAACACCACGATGCAACCTGGCATGCTTGCCCTGGTCCCATCCCGCTTGCAAAGAGTGGGTGTCATGACCTTTGGCTTCGATGGGCTTGATAATGGCTAGTGTTAGTTTTGGATGGTGCCATTCCAGGTAGGCTTGGATCTCCAGCGCAGTGTTTTCGTCTATCCCGCCTGCAAACTGGTTCACCTTTGAGGCGACGGCATTGAGCCAGCCCTCGGCAAACAGTTGGCCGCGGTGACGTTTGGTTTTCAGTTGGCAGCGCTTCTGCTGGGCAACATGAGCTCGTCGGGCTGCGACAAGCTGGTGATGCAGCGATGAATAGGTGTGAGCTGCCAGCTCGGGTGAAATACCTTTCCCCAAGAACTTGAAGCACCAGCCAAGTAACGGATTGAAATACGCCAAGTGGCTGCAATCGAAGGCTTGGGAGCAGATTGAAGCCAGGTTGTGCAGCCAGTCCTGCGGTGCCCGACGGGTTTTGGTACCCACAATGGCTTCTTCGATTGTATGGGCAGCGACTTCGGTGTGTTCCAGGTTGTACTGCTTCATCAAATGGCGCGCTTGGCGAAGTGCAATTTCCACTTCGTTTGGGGCAGCGCCTTGTGATTTGGCAAGCGCCATGAGTTTGGCGACCTTGCTGAGGACTTTTTGCTTGTCCATTAGTCGTCCCCTCCCTGTTGAAGGCGGGGGGAGAGCGCCTCTGACCACAGGCGAAGTGTTTCTTCCTCATCAGCAGAGAGGTGAGTGTGGGCAAGACAGTCCGCAACCTTCTGTTTCAAGGCGTCAAGACGGTTTTGAACACTCGAGCCATCGTCGTAAGCAATCTCTTGCTCAACAGTTTGCACAACGTCATTACGCAGAGAGAGAACCGTGCTTATCCAAAAGGCACTTGGGCTGGTCCAGCCAATAAGCTTTCGAGTTCTGGCAGGCGATAGGTAATCACGGAGCCTGAGATTGAACTCCCTTGGGGAATAACCATTCCTGAAAACGTCTGCGCGATTGAGCGTCAGCGCTGTTTTAAGAATATCTAGGAGAGGGTCCAAAGCCGTTGACTCAGGAACAAAAGGTTCTAGATATGTTTCAGCTACCAGACGTTTGGCTTCGGCATATCGACCTTGCTGACGCCGTTTGGCTTGGCTTTCGTCGCGGCCGCGCTTTTCCTTCGCGTGCTTTATGTTCGAGTTCACTGACTCGATTAGCTTCGCGGCGTCTTGCAAAAGCTGAAGCTGTTCAACGCTCAATTGAGCGCCAATCCGACCGGGTAGATGGCAACCGCTTGTCAGGGCTCTGATTTCTCGAGCGGTTCCACTGAGCTTGGCTTGCAAGCTCCGCAATTGTTGAGCGCTGTAGTACTTGCCAACCTCTAGGATGAGATCTGCAGTAATGCTGCGGGCGTCGGTAATGGAGGGCTTCGCCATTTCAACGACCCTCCCTCACCAAGTTGGCTACCTTTTCCTCGGTCATGGCCTCGAAGCGGTCACGCCATTCTGGGAAAAGCTCAATGGCCAAACGGCGGATGACGACTAGGGCTGCCGGGGATATGCGGTTGGAAGGCTGCCGGTATTCCAGGCGGTGTACTGGGACGCCCAGGGAAGAACCGCTACGAAACACCACTGCGCTGGGGACGACGCTATCCAGGACGTTGATTTCGTCATTGTCCTGGAAAATTTCCCGTACCGACTGCTCGATCATTTGCGCGTCGGTGGTTTGGTCGAGATTGTTGACGACGATCCGCACGGGAGGGATTTTCATGCCTAGGCGCCCATAGGCGCGCAGGCCATCCAACATCTGCATGGTTCCCCGGCTGAACTCCCGCGCAGCGAGCATATTGGGCGGAAGTGGGGATATCACCAAATCAGAGGCTAGGACCACCATTTCGAGCATGGCCGATCTGGCGCCCTGAGTGTCAATCAGTACCAGGTCGAAATGATCTTTGAATGCCGGCATCAGGTTGGCGAGTCGCAACCGTCCGTCGGGAGCTTGCAGGAGAAGGCTGTTCAGTTGGTTGTTGATGTCATTGGAGATCACCAACGACAGGTTTGGGATCGCTGTACTGGATATGATCTTGGCTGAGTCGGTGATATTGAACGCTAGCAGGTCGTAGATGCCGCCTTGGGCTTCATCGACCAATTGGTAATACGAAGAAAGGGAGGGCTGTGCAGGATCAAGGTCGATAAGGAGTGTGCGAAGGCCCGCGTCCGCGCAGAAAGCGCCAAGGTTGGCCTCGATAGTAGTTTTGCCTACGCCGCCTTTGGTCGAAACGACCGCAGAGATTTTCATGGTTTGGAGCCTCTAATGTGGGTTCATTAGAGGCTGCGAGGCCACGGAAACAGCTATGTGTAGCGAACACGATCCTGAGCTACGAAGCACTAAAACCAATTGTCTTTTAACCAATTGGTCGTAGGTTCGAATCCCACACGACCCACCATTTTTGAGACCAGTTCAGGCTGGAATCGAATCTTAAGATCAGAGGCCAAAAGCGCTGATCGAAGAAGGCGACTGAAAGGTCGCCTTTTTTTTACCGGGGTATAGCGCAGTCCGGTAGCGCGCCTGCTTTGGGAGCAGGATGTCAGGAGTTCGAATCCCCTTACCCCGACCATATTAAAAATCCTCGTATCGAAAGATACGGGGATTTTTTTTGCGCGCGCGAATCTTGAATTCTCCGCAAAACAAATGTGGGAGGGAGCAAGCCCCCTCCCACAGGTGTTATGCGTTGTTAGTGGAGTTTGAGGCGCGGTTCTGTGCCTCGCCCAATCTTGCTGCCCAGCATCAGCATCGCCGTGCGGAAGAAGCCGTACAGCGCCATCTGGTGCATACGGTACAGCGACACATAGAACATCCGCGCCAACCAGCCCTCCAGCATCACGCTGCCAGTCAGGTTACCCATCAGGTTACCTACCGCCGAGAACCGCGACAGCGAGATCAGCGAGCCGTAGTCGGTGTACTTGTAGGTCGGCAGATCCTTGCCTTCAATGCGCAATCTCAGCGACTTGGCCAACAACGAAGCCTGCTGATGCGCGGCCTGGGCTCGTGGGGGCACATTGCGGTCGGTGCCCGGTTGCGGGCAGGCGGCACAATCGCCAAAGGCGAAGATGTTTTCATCGCGAGTGGTTTGCAGTGTTTGCAGCACCTGAAGCTGATTGATGCGGTTGGTTTCCAGGCCATCGATGTCTTTGAGAAAACCCGGTGCGCGGATCCCGGCCGCCCATACCTTGAGGCTGGCGGGAATCACTTGGCCGCTGCTGGTAATCAGTGCGTCGGCGGTTACTTCGCTGACCGCCGAGTTGGTCAGCACGGTCACCCCGAGTTTTTCCAGGGTTTTATGCACTGGGCCGCCGATCCGCTCTGGCAGGGCAGGCAATACCCGCGGGCCGGCTTCGATCAGGGTGATATGCATGTTTTCCGGTTTGATGCGGTCCAGGCCATAGGCAGCCAGTTCATGGGCTGCGTTATGCAGCTCGGCGGCCAGCTCCACCCCGGTGGCGCCGGCACCGACGATGGCCACGCTGATTTGTTCAACGGCATCGGTTTGTCCGGCATGGGCGCGCAGGTAGTGGTTGAGCAGTTGTTGGTGGAAGCGCTCGGCTTGCTTGCGGGTATCGAGGAACAGGCAATGCTGCGCCGCACCCTCGGTGCCGAAGTCGTTGGTGGTGCTGCCTACGGCAATGACCAGGCTGTCATAGCCCAGTACGCGCGCGGGCACCAGCTCGCGGCCTTCTTCATCGAGGGTGGCGGCCAGCTGGATTTTCTTCTGTTCACGGTCAAGCCCACTCATGCGCCCAAGCTGGAACTCGAAGTGGTTCCATTTTGCCTGGGCGACATAATTGAGTTCGTCTTCCGAAGAGTTCAGCGAGCCGGCAGCCACTTCGTGCAGCAGAGGCTTCCAGATGTGAGTCAGGTTGGCGTCCACCAGCGTGATGCTGGCCTTGCCGCGCTTGCCCAGAGTCTTACCCAGGCGGGTAGCCAACTCCAGGCCGCCGGCGCCGCCGCCGACGATAATAATACGATGGGTCATGGGGATATCTCGCAAGGCTAAAAGAAATCGGAGCAGTTACCCCCGCGAGCGCCAGGCAGCTCATAGCGTCAGGTAACTCAATAGGCGGCTCAGCACGCCGAGCCCGATCACCACTACCAGCACCACACAAAGGAGCAGCCATGGCCGGAAAGGCTTGCGCTCGACTCTGTGCTGGGAGAGTTGCAGGTACTCTTGGACATGCTGTTGGTCATCGGGGTTCAGGCGGCTGGTCATAAAGGCCTCGTCAGGTAGACGTTGCAAAAGGGCGCCACGTTACAGCCAAGGGTTCAAAGGCTGATGCCCACATCGAACACTATGCTGCGGCCCAGGTTGTTGCGCAAGAAGTCCGGCGCGTCCGGGTGTGCGAACAGTACGCGCGCGAAGGTTGGCCCCACCAGTGACAGTGAGCGCCAGCCCTGGCGCAGGTATTCGGTTGGCGGCGGAAAGTGGCTGTTGAGGTCCAGCACTTCGCGTTTGAGGCTGGTGAAAGCGATAAGGTCCAGCTCCCCCAGGTCCATGCCGCGTTCTTTGTAGTTATGTGCTTTTTTGCGCAGTGTCGGTGCCAGGCGCAACAAAAACTCATGGGCGGGAATGCGTCGTGGCTTGGCTTCGCGCCGCACCAGTTGGCTCAAAGAGAACGCGCTACGCCTGCGCAGCAATTCATCGCGCCATTCGTCGTTCAGGCGGCGCCCCTCGTCCAGCACGAAAAACACCTCGAAACTGGCGTCGCGAAACAACACATCCGGCGGCTCCTGGCCCGCAGCGTGAAACTCTTCGACGCGGTAGGGCACATTCAAGCCCTGCAGCAGGCGCTGGCAGACCCAACGCTCACGCTCCCATTTGCGGGCATTGGACAGAAACGCATTGGCTTGTTCGGCTGCTACGGTGAGCAGGCGCAAATAATCTGAGTCATCCATATTCCCAGCTTAGCGTTCAAATGATGACCACAGGAAGTCCTGCTTTAAAACGCGGGTGTAGACTGGTCACCTGGCAGCAGGCCCAAGGATGAGGTGTGTGGTGAGGCTTTTTATAAAGGTAGTGCATCCGTGATCAGTGCAGCTGTTCTGGCGCCATCGACCCTCGGCATTGGCTGGCTGTTATATGCGCCGGTGGTGATGTGGGCGACGTTGCGCTCGCCTTGGGTCGAATTGTTCGCCGACCGACGGCGCCAGCATTTGCTGTTCGGTACGGTGTTCGCGTTGTTTATGCTGTGGCTGGTGCGCCGGGATTTCGATACCGGGGTCTCGTACCACTTTATCGGCATGACCGCCGTGACCTTGCTGCTGGATTGGCCGCTGGCAATCGTCGGTGGGTTTGCTGCACAGTTCGGCTTGATGCTGCTGGGGCGCCAGGATCTGGCCGCCCTTGGCGTCAACGGCCTGCTTCTGGTCGGGCTGCCGGTGCTGGTCACCGAAAGCTGCGCGCTGTTGGTCGAACGGGCGCAACCGCGAAACCCCTTTGTGTATATCTTCTGTTCCGGTTTTTTTGCGGCGGCGCTGTCGGCATTGTTGTGCCTGTTGGTCGGCCTGGGCCTGTTGTGGTTGGACGGCCGCTTTGCGATGCCGGAATGGTTGGAGGACTTTGTAGGTTACCTGTGGCTGATCATCTTCCCCGAAGCCTTTATCAACGGCATGGTCGTCAGCGCGTTGGTGGTGTTTTGCCCGGAATGGCTGGAGACCTTCAACCGAACTCGCTATCTCTCGGCCCCCTGGAAGGACGACGATTCACGGCGTTGATCCAGGTCAAATGCCGGGCACCGGCGCAGGTCCATGCTCTGCAAAATTTTTTCTGGAGCACCGATCATGAGTGTGTACGAGTGGGCACGGCAGGAGTTGCGCAGAAGCCAGGACGCAGCGCAGGAAATCGGTTTTGACCCCGGCTTGACCTTGCGCGCCATGCTCAGTGCGGTGGTGCAGCAAAGCAAGGGTGTACGCAGTTTTGAAGACCTGGCCGACGAGTTGCAATACCTTGCAGAAAACCTCGACGACCAGCAGGAATATGCCTTTATGCGGCCTTAGTGGCGCGGCGGCAGGTCTTCGGAAAACAGTTCATCTTCAGCGTCCGGGGCCACCGGAATCTTGTGTTCTTCAGCGGCCCAGGCACCCAGGTCGATAAGCTTGCAACGGTCCGAGCAGAACGGCCGGTTGAGGTTGGTCGCTTTCCATTCCACGGGTGCACCGCAGGTTGGGCAGTCGACGGTCAAGGGTTGGCTCATGATCGGCCTCCACGCAAAGTAAGGTAAAAGTGGTGCAGTCGCTCGACCTCGCCGTGCAGCCAGGCAAGGTCCTTATCGTTGACCAGCACGTCATCGGCATGGTTCAGGCGGTCTTCGCGGCTCGATTGAGCCTTGAGAATCGCCTGCACCTGTTGTTCGCTGATGCCATCGCGCTGCAGGGTACGCTGAATCTGCAGCGATTGCGGCACGTCGATCACCAGGATGCGCTGGGTCATGCTGTATTGGCCGGACTCGATCAGCAGCGGTGACACCAGGATCGCGTAAGGCGACTGGGCGCGTGCCAGGTGGCTGCGAATTTCCTCGGCAATCAGCGGGTGCAGCAAGGCTTCCAGCCACAAACGTTCTTGCGGTACCTCAAAGATCAGTTTGCGCAGCGCGGCGCGATCCAGCTGGCCGTCGGGTTGCAGCACGCCGTCGCCGAAATGCTCGGCAATGCGCGCCAGTGCCGGCCGCCCGGGTTCGACGACCCAGCGGGCAGCATGATCGGCGTCCACAAGGTCGATGCCCAGGTCGATAAAGTGCTCGGCCGCAGCGCTTTTGCCGCTGCCAATGCCGCCTGTGAGGCCAAGAATCCAGGGTGTTGCGACAGAAGTGGTCATCTGAAACCGACAGACTGCAAATAGAAGTCGGTTATTTGACCACCCCAGAGCAATGCAATCCAGCCGGCAATTGCCAGGCACGGCCCAAAGGGCATTGGCGTCGACGTTTGGACCTTGCGCAAACGCAGCAGGATCAGCCCTGCAAACACGCCCATCAGTGAGGCCATCAGCAACGTCATCGGCAGGATCTGCCAGCCACCCCAGGCCCCCAGCAATGCCAATAACTTGAAGTCGCCATGGCCCATGCCATCCTTGCCGGTGACCAGCTTGAACAGCCAGAACACGCTCCATAGGCTCATGTAGCCAATGACCGCGCCCCACAGTGCGTCGGGCAGTGTCGCCAGCAGTTCAGCACTGTTGATAACCAGCCCCAGCCAGAGCAGCGGCAGGACCAGCGCGTCCGGCAGCAATTGGTGGTCCAGGTCAATCAGGCTCATGGCCAGCAAGCCCCAGCTCAGCAACATCACCGCAGCGGCTTGCCAGCCGAAGCCGAAATGCCAGGCAACAGCGGCAGTGATCAGCGCGCACGTCACTTCGGTCAGGGGATAGCGGACGCTGATGGGCTCACGGCAATGGGCGCAACGACCCCTGAGCATCAGGAAGCTGAGCAGCGGGATATTTTCCCAGGGCCGAATCGGCTGGTTGCAGCGCGGACAGCAGGAGTTCGGGCGCATCAGGTTGTATACCGGCCCGGCGGGCTCGGTTGGCAGGCCGAGGACCTCATGGGCCTGGGCACGCCATTCGCGTTCGAGCATTTTGGGCAGGCGCCAGACCAGCACGTTGATGAAACTGCCGATGATCAGGCCGAGCACCAGTGCCATGCAGGCAAACGCCCAGTGCAGCTCGCTCAGCAGCAGGCTCAAAAGGCCGTACCCAATTGAAAGACCGGCAGGTACATCGCAATCACCAGCGCGCCGACAATGGCCCCCAGGACAACCATGATCAGCGGCTCCATCAGGCTGGTGAGGTTATCGACCAGGGTGTCTACGTCCGACTCGTAGTGGTTCGCGACTTTTTCCAGCATCCGGTCCAGGGTGCCGGACTCCTCTCCAATGGCAGTCATCTGGATCGCCATGCCGGGAAACAAACCGCAGCTGTGCATGGATTGATTCAACTGCATGCCTGTGGATACATCGTGGCGCATACGTTCGATTGCCTGTTTGAAGGGGTCATTGCCGACGGCTCCGGCTACCGAGCCCAGTGCCTGGACCAGCGGGACACCCGCTGCAAACGTGGTCGAAAGCGTGCGGGCGTAGCGGGCGACGGCGGTTTTTTGCAGCAGTTTGCCTGCCAGAGGCGCTTTCAACAAACTCGCTTGCAGCCAATGGCGAAAGCCAGGGTAACGGCGGTAGGCGTGGCGCAGCCCGCCCACCCCCACGGCCAGGCTCAGCACGAGTATCCACCACGCTTGTTGCAAGAACTCGGACAGGGCAATGATCCCCAGGGTAAACCCGGGCAGTTGGCTGTCGACCCCGGCAAACAGATGCTGGAACTGAGGCACGACGTGTATCAACAGCACTGTGCTGACCAGTGTCGCGACTACCAGGACTGCGACAGGGTAAGTCATGGCTTTTTTGATCCTGGCTTTGAGCTGTTGGCTTTTTTCCAGATGAATCGCCACGCGCTCCAGCAGGGTTTCCAGAGCCCCGGCCTGTTCTCCGGCAGCTACCAGGTTGCAGTACAGGTCATCGAAATAACGCGGGTGCAGGCGTAGCGCTGCGGCCAGGTTATTGCCGCTGGCGATCTGTTGTTTCAACGCCTTGACCAGTTCACGCACCTGCTGGTTTTCAAAACCCTCACTGATGATGTCGAAGGCTTGCAGCAGCGGGATCCCGGCTTTGAGCAAGGTCGCCAACTGTCGGGTAAACAGGGCGATATCGGCTGGCAGGATTCGCGGGGTGAAAGCCGAACGTGATCGAGGCCTCTTGCGCACACGCTCGGGGCAGATCCCTTGCTGGCGCAGTTGTGCCTTGATCAGCGCAAGGCTGTCGCCAGCGGTTTGCCCGGTCACCCTGCGTCCTTTGCGGTTGATGCCTTCCCAGGCATAGATCGTTGACGTGTCGTTCATATCGGTTTGCGCACCCGGCAGTGAAGAATTTATAGCGTAGTCAGGTGGCGGATTCGGGGCGGCTGGTGTTATGGGATAAAGTGTCAGAATGTGCGTCTTGCAGGCGATGGGCTTCGTGGTGGTGGGTACACTGGCGCCGTTGCACACTTCGGGGCGCAGGACGCGCCTTGTCATGGTTTTATTCTGGAGAGTGAAAGAGATGCGTCAAAAAGGCTTTACCTTGATCGAGTTGTTGATCGTTGTGGCAATCATCGGCATTTTGGCCACGATCGGTTTGCCCATGTACACCAAGCACCAGGCCAAGGCCAAGTTTACGGCGGGGCTGGCTGAAATCAGCGCGTTGAAGGCCGGTTATGAAGACGTCATCAACCAGGGCACTGTGCCCACTGTGTCGTTGATCGGTGGCAACAGCCCCACTGCCAATTGCAAGATCGACGTGACAGGAGATGTAGCCTCGGGCGCCGGCTCCATCAGCTGTGAAATCCTCGATGCGCCAGCGCCCGTGCTCGGCAAGACCATCACCTTGACCCGCAACGCAACCAGCGGATGGACCTGTGCTACCACAGCGGATCCGCAGTACGTTGCCAAGGGCTGCTCTGCCAACGGCGCGTGATGGCGCCGGGCGGTGAGCGAGTCAGTTGCTGCATGACCAATGCAGTGCTAGCTTTAGCCCACCGCCCGTGTAGCTCAGCCGGTAGAGCAGCGCACTCGTAACGCGAAGGTCGCAGGTTCGATTCCTGTCTCGGGCAAAAGCGCACCACTGCTTCAAAGGCAATGTTTTCAGATGATCCCAGAATGGTTCTGAAGGCCAGACGAGTCGGCATTCGTGCTCGCTCTTTTGTATCTGCGCAACCTTGATGACCCAGATGCATCCCCATTCCTCGATCCAAGAGAACGACATGACCACGACTGAGATAACCCAGCAAGCGCGTCACGAAGAAGCACTCAAGCAATACCTTGAGGAGTCGCCGCAGCTTAAAGAAGAGATCAAGGACCTGAGCGCTGACGACCAGCGCGATCAGATTCAGTGGGCATTCGAGGATGAGGCAGAGAGCCAGAGCCTCCAGCCTTGGGAGTTGACCCTCAAGTACACCTCGACACCGGAAGAATTCGAAGCTGCGCGGTTGGCCTTGCATAAAGAGGCGGCCGAGGTGCTGGGCGTCGAATGGGAAGAGTACTGCGAGATGAATAATCTTGTAGTTTAAAAGCAGCCGCGAGTTTCAAGCTGCAAGCGGCAAGTTGTCTCGCAGCCTTCTTGCAGCTTGCAGCTGGCAACTACTCAGATACTGAGGCGCATCGACAGATCCACTGCCTTCACATCCTTGGTCATCGCGCCGATGGAGATGAAGTCCACACCGGTTTCAGCGATAGGCAGCAGGGTACTTTCATTGATCCCGCCGCTGGCTTCCAGCTTGGCCTTGCCGGCGTTCAAGCGCACGGCCTCGCGCATGTCTACCAGGCTCAGTTCATCGAGCATGATGATGTCGGCTCCCGCCGCCAGGGCTTCGCGCAACTCATCCAGGTTTTCCACTTCGATTTCCACCGGCTTGCCTGGGGCGATCTTGTGGGCGGCCGTAATCGCCTGGGCAATGCCACCGCAGGCGGCAATATGGTTTTCCTTGATCAGGAACGCGTCATACAGCCCGATGCGGTGATTGTGGCAACCGCCACAGGTGACCGCGTATTTTTGCGCCAGGCGCAGGCCCGGCAATGTCTTGCGAGTGTCCAGCAGCTTGACCTGGGTACTGGCGACAAAGTCCGCGAGGAACTGCGCTCGGGTGGCTACACCTGACAGCATCTGCAAAAAATTCAGCGCACTGCGTTCACCTGTGAGCAGCGAGCGTGCCGGGCCTTCAAGGTGGAACAGCGCCTGGTTGGGGCTCACACGTTCACCGTCGGCCACCTGCCAATGCACGGCCACCCGTGGGTCCAGTTGGCGAAATACCGCATCCACCCAGGCCGTACCGGCAATAACAGCCGCTTCGCGGGTAATGATCGTGGCCTTGGCCAGCCGTTCGGCGGGGATCAACTGCGCGGTGATATCGCCACTGCCGATGTCTTCCAGCAGTGCGCGGCGCACGTTGGCTTCGATTTCGGCGGTGAGGTCGGCAAGACGGAGGTTCGGCATAACAGGCTCCACAAACAAAGTGCCTGGATTATAGGGGCTGCGTGCGTTCGAACCCAGCGCGCCGCTCATTTACAGCGTAAAGGCAGAGTTTGCTGGCGCAACCCCCCTCATTTGCAAGATAATCTCGCGCCTTTCAATTGGCGTCATAGCTTTGACGTCGAGGTGGTAGCCGGTTTATTTGCAGCGCACTGCCGTGCCTGCCCCGTTCTTTGCCCCTCTCAACACCGCCGTTTCAGGAGGCCAGGATGCACAATGACGGAAAGGTGGTGCCTATCAACAGGGCACAGGCCACGCCATCGCCGCTCGCGCGCCTGCCGGTGGTGTTGCTGCAGGTGCGTGACAAGGCCGCGCAACAATTGCAGCAGGGTTTGCAGGAACTGTTCGATAACGCCGACGACACCCTGTTCGAAATGGCTGACAAGGCCCGAAGCACCGTCGACCATCATATTTTTTTCGAAGCAATGCGCGACCTGCGCCTCAAGCGCAAGAACTTCGAACGCGTGTTCATGGAGCAGCTGTTTGTCGCCTTCGCCAATCTGGGCCAGGCCGGAAGCGGCGATCTGCACCTGGTGCCGGTGGTGTCCTACGAAGCGGTATCCGGTACCAGTGCCGACGATATGGAAAAAGCCGTAGCCCTTGAGGCGATGCTCGGTCGGGTGCGACATCGTGATGGCTTGGCCCTGGGACAGTTAAGCGCGCATGAGCCGATTGCTGGGCCGGCGACTGGATGACCATACCAACCCACTGGGTCCGGCACTGCTCTGTGAGTTTTTCCTGCAGGCAGGGCGCAGTCTGGGGGTGGAAATCCGCGTCAAACTGATCATGCTCAAGCTCTTTGAAAAATACGTGCTCAGTGACGCGGACCTGTTGTATGGCGAAGCCAATCAACTGCTGGTCGCCGTTGGTGTACTGCCTGAACTCAAGGCCGTGCCATCCCGTCGTCCCGGCGGGCGCGCCAGCCGGGAACACCAACGCGCCAGCCAGCCGATCGTCGACCCGCCGCTCGATAAAAGCGGCCAGCAAGCGTTCAGCGCATTGCAGAAGTTACTGCAAGCCGTGCGTGGCAGCGTGGCGCCGACCCTCGAAGCCAGTGCCGAGCCGCAACCCATTGCCACCCGTGATCTGCTACGCCTGCTGTCGCATTTGCAGCAGTACGTCCCCGAGCCCGAGGCTGAAGACGATTTCGACCTGCGTAACCAGCTTGAACAGCTGCTCACCCGAGTCAGCGTCAAGAGTGGCAAGTCGCGGGTCCTGGAAGATGCTGACGAAGATGTAATCAATCTGTTCGCTATGCTGTTCGCGTTCATACTCGGTGATAGCAGCGTGCCGGACGCGTTCAAGGGCCTGATCGCCCGTTTGCAGATCCCCTTGCTGAAAGTCGCCGTGCTGGACAAGAGCCTGTTCAGTTGCACGCGCCATCCGGCGCGACGCTTGCTCAATGACATCGCGGGCGCCGTCATGGGCTGGAGCCCGCCCGAAGACGCCTCCCGCGATACTCTGTACCTGTGTGTCGAGCAGGTCGTGCAGCGTTTATTGAATGAGTTTGTTGAAGACCCGGCGATTTTCTCCCAGCTACTGACGCAATTCAGCGCGTTTACCGCTGATGAATCCAGGCGCAGCGAGTTGCTTGAGCGCCATACCCGAGAGGCCGAGCAGGAGCGCCTGCATACCGAGGCTGCCCGCCAACGTGTGGCGCAGGTGCTTGATCGAAGGCTGGCGGGCAAGGTTCTGCCGCAGTTTGTGGTGCAATTCCTCCAGCAAGCCTGGAGCCAGGTGTTGCTATTGGCCATGCTCAAGCATGGCGGACAGTCGCTGCAATGGCAGGCAGCGCTGCGCACCCTGGATGAGTTGATCTGGAGCGTCGGCCTGCGGGAAGATACCGAAGCGGGCCGGCATTTGCTTGAGCAACTACCCGCGTTGCTCAAGGCGTTGCGTGACGGTTTGGCCGCTGCGGCGTTCGACTCTTTTAGCACTCGCGAATTTTTCCGGCGGTTGCAGGCCATGCATGTTCAGTGTTGCGGGGGCGACGGCGGCGAAGTGCTGGTCGAAGTCCGTGAGTCCTTCACGCTTGGCACCGGTGCGCCGTCCGTCGTTGCGCCGCTGCCCGATGATGACCCCGACCTGCTCAAGGCCAGGCAGTTGCAGATCGGCGCCTGGGTAGCGTTTCAGCACGATCAGGAAATCGCCCTGCGCTGCAAGTTGACGGCAATCATGCCGCCTGCCAATACCTGTATTTTCGTCAGCCGCACCGGGCTCAAGGTTCTGGAAAAAACTACCGACCAATTAGCCCATGCGTTCAAGCGTGGTGTGCTGCGCACGCTGGATGATGGCCCTTTGTTCGAGCGTGCGCTGGCTGCGGTGATGGGCGACCTGCGTCAACTCAAACGCGGCAAGTGATCGCAACCGCAGGGTGGAACGCGGCATACTGGTAACACCTCGTCTCATTTCAGGAGCCTGTATGCAGTTGGACCCCGCCAGCGGTTGGTGCCAGGGCATCCGTCATTGCCCGTCGCCCAATTTCAACGAGCGCCCTGAAGGCGAAATCTCGCTGTTGGTGGTGCATAACATCAGCTTGCCTCCAGCGCAGTTCGCCACGGGCAAGGTGCAAGAGTTTTTTCAGAATCGTCTGGATGTTTCAGAGCATCCCTACTTTGCCGGTATCGACCACCTACGCGTGTCTGCGCATTTTCTGATTGAACGTGACGGCACTGTGACGCAATTTGTCTCGTGCCGGGACCGGGCCTGGCACGCCGGTATTTCCAGCTTCGAGGGGCGCGAGGTGTGCAATGATTTCTCGCTGGGGATCGAACTGGAAGGCACAGACGAACTGCCGTTCACCGATGCCCAGTACGCGGCGCTGACCGAGCTGACGCGCCAGTTGCTCAAGGCTTACCCAAAGATCACTCGCCAACGTATTTGTGGTCACAGCGATATCGCCCCGGGGCGCAAGACTGACCCGGGCCCCGCTTTTGATTGGGCGCGCTTTCTCGGCGCCCTGCAGGATGGAGGACACGAACAATGAGTTTCCTGGTGTTGGTGCTGGCGGTGTGGATCGAGAAGTTCTCGGCCTTGCGCCTGCGGTTGCAGCGCGACGGTGGATGGCTGCGTGAGCTGGCCAAGCTGGAGTCGAGCCCGCGCATGGGCAAGCGACCCTGGCTGATCCTGACGCTACTGGTGCTGCTGCCGGTAGCGTTGCTGGCGCTGTTGTTGTTGGTACTGGAGCCGGTGGCCTATGGCCTGTTGGCGTTACCTGTGCACATGCTGGTGGTGATCTATAGCCTGGGCCGTGGTGATTTATTGGCAGGGCTGGGGCCATTCCGTGATGCCTGGCGGCGTGGTGACCTGCAAGCCGCCGAGCATGTGGCCGAGCGCGACCTGAAGCTTGGCGCCGACAGTGGCGAGCAATTGCTGGAGCGGGTCCAGGGCTATCTGTTGTGGCAGGCATACCAGAGCTTTTTTGCGGTGATTTTCTGGTATTTCCTGCTGGGCCCGGTGGCGGCTTTGGCCTACCGGCTGTTGGCGCTGGCCAGCGAACATAGCCAGAACCCCTTGGTGGCCGAACGTGCCGCGCAGTTGCGTCACGCGTTTGACTGGTTGCCGGTACGCCTGTTGGCGGCGAGCTTTGCTTTGGTGGGCAACTTTGTCGGGGTCAGTCGGGTGATGCTCCACGAACTGCTGAGCTGGGACATCAGCGCGGCGCAGTTGATGGAAAAGGTCGGGCTGGCCGCGGCTGAAATCCCTCCTCCAGTGGTGGGGGCTGACGGCATCAATAGCCTGGATCGGTTGTGGGAGCTGCTGCTGCGTGCGGCGGTGTTGTGGTATGCCGGGTTTGCCATTTGGACTGTGTTGCCCTGAACACTGTGGGAGGTGAGCTTGCCCCCGATGACCACCGGGATCTACACCTCTTGTGGGAGGGGGCTTGCTCCCGATGGCGGCCTCCGGGCCGACCAGGGTGCTG
>NZ_SPKO01000011.1:68136-250054 GCF_023127795.1 Pseudomonas sp. W2Jun17
ACGGTTGGTTCCGCTTTTACAGCGGGTCACTTTGGAAAAGAGCCCCAAAGTAACCAAAGGGCTCTTGCCCCACCACTCGGCACCTCGCTTAGGCTCGGTGTGCCCGTAATCCGACATTGATTTGGGGGGCCGCCGCCACGCGCCATCCATGGCGCGGGGCGGCTAAACCGGCATCCCTGCCGGTTTACCCCCCAAATCCATGTCGGATTCCGGCCAGCGTGGTTTAACGGGGCGCTTAAGATCAAGATCAAAAGCAGATCAAGATCAAGATCAAGAGCGGCTCGCTTCGCATCGTGGTTACGGGGGCAAGCCCTCCTACATGTGCTCTCCGGATCTGCCGTTAACCTTACGTTACAAAACTTCCCTTCGAATTGAGCTATACAGACAGAGCGCCAAATAGTGGCTATCTGCCGCCGCCCTGCGCCTCAATAACAATAAAAGAAGGGGAGATCACCTGTGATGAGCTTGCTCTATCCTGCCGTCGCGCTGATGAACCGCCTGAGCTTCGGCATGAAGTTCAGCCTGATCAGCGTACTGTTCCTGCTGCCGATGCTGGCGACCAACTATTACCTGGTGCGTGACTCGTGGCGCGAATTTCAGGGCACCCGTATCGAACTGCAAAGTCTCGACCTGCTTGGCAGCAGCCTGGCATTGCGTCGTGAATTGGAAACGCTCAACAACCAGGTGCAGATCAACGTCATCCTCGGACAGTCGGGCAAGGCGGCTGATCTTGAAGCGCAGATCACTGCCCTGGAGCAACGTGTGCTGGAGCGGTTGCAGGGGCTGCACGCCATGGCGACGCAGCCCGAGCAAGTCGAGGTTTTTGAAAACAAGCGCGACGAGCTGATCGCCGCGTTCAAGGCGCAGCAACAGGAAACCTCGTTGCTCAACAAAGCGGCGTTGATCGGCAAGTTACTCAACCAGGCCCAGATGCTCAGCCAAATCATCGCCAGCCAAGCCGGCTTGAGCCGTGATGTGCAGAGTGACCTGCGCCAACTCAGCGACCTGGTCACTGCGGTCACCCCACAGGTCACCCAACTACTCGGTGAGGGCCGCGCGATGGGCGCGTATTCCCTGGGCCAGGGCTTTATCAATTCCTCCTCCAGTACGCGCTTTGATGAGTTACTGCAACAGGTGGAAAAGCTCCAGGGCGAATACGGCTTGAAGCTGCAGGACGCGCTGGGCGCCAGCAACGCCGCGCACGCAGCACTCGATAGCTTGGCGCAAGCCAGCCAGGCCAGCCTCAAGCAAGGCAGTGAGTTGTTCGAAGAACAGGTGGTGATGGCCGAGACCCTGGATACACCGTGGCAAGGTTTTTACGACGGCGTCAGCCAACTGATGGCCAAGACCTATCAACTCGATGACGCCACTTTAGCGTTCATCGGCCAGCAACTGGAGCAGCGTCTGGCGCAAAACCGCCTGCACATGGTGTTGCTGGTCGCGGCCCTATTGGCAGTATTTGCGCTGATCTTCTACTTGTATGCAGGTTTCTTTGTCTCCACCCGCACTACCTTGCGCAGCCTGGGGGCGATGATGGACAAAGTCGCGGCCGGTGACATGACGGTCACTTTCGTCGCCCACAGCCGCGACGAGCTGGGAGACCTGGGCCAAGTATTCAATGGCACCGTGGCCAAGATCCACGACCTGATTGAGCGCGTCGGGCATACGGTCAGCCAGGTCGAGTTGCAGGCCAGCCAGGTGCAGACGATTTCGGCACAGAGTAACCAGGCGGTATCCGGCCAGCGCAGCCAGATCGAACAAGTGGCAACGGCGATGAACCAGATGTCTGCCACCGCACAGGAGGTGGCGCGCAGCGCGGCGGCGGCGGTCAACAGTGCACAGAGTGTCAATGATGAAACCGTCAGCGGACGGGCGCTGGTGCAATCTCAACAAAGCGGCATCGCACGCCTGGCTTTGGAGATCGATGAGTCGGTGCGGGTGATCAATCAGTTGGCGGCCGATAGCCAGTCCATCAGCAGCGTATTGGAGGTGATCAAGAGCATCGCCGAGCAAACCAATTTGCTGGCGCTCAACGCGGCCATCGAAGCTGCGCGTGCCGGTGAGCAAGGACGCGGTTTTGCCGTAGTGGCCGATGAGGTGCGCACCCTGGCCCGGCGTACCCAGCATTCCACCGGAGAAATCGAACAAATGATCAGCCGCTTGCACAGCGGCGTCGGCGCAGCGGTAAAGGCGATGGGCAGTAGCCATGAAATGGCGAGTGGCACGGTAGGGCAGTCGGAAAAGGTCCAGCACGCCCTGGAAAATATCCTCGGTGCCGTAGGCATGATTGTTGACCAGAACCAGCAGATCGCCGCTGCCGTGGAGCAGCAAACGGCGGTCGCTCACGACATCGACCAGAATATTGTCCAAATCAACCGCGCCGGTGAACATGCAGCACAAGGCGCCCAACAGACCGAAGCGGCCAGCCGGCAGTTGTCGGCGCAGGTCATTGAGCTGAAGCAATTGATTGGTGCGTTTCGGGTGTAAGAACTTTCTGTGGGACTGGGCCATGAATCACGTGGCATTTGTCCTGATTTGCCGGGCTGTGTTTTATCGCGACGTGAATGGGTGAGAATTTGTTTCATCAGTCACGGTCACGAGGGGATACGACGATGGCCGCTGCAATCGGCATCAAAGGGCATTGTGCCCAGTGCAACATGACGTTTGAACTCAAGCCTTGGCAACTGAACGCCATCGCCATGGAAGTACCGTTTGACTGTGCGTACTGCCACTCGGGCCTGCAGTTGTGCTGCCACAAGCAGTTGCGTCAGTTTCGCGCCCTGGACCAGTGGGCGCTGGTGCGGCCCGGCATGATCATGCTGACGTGCGCGACCTTGCTGATGGCGTTGTTCGCAGAGTGGTTGGGGCTGCTCAGCGTGATCGGGCAGCTGAACATTTCGCTGGTCGCGGTGTTGATTTATCTGCTGGTCGTGCGCTACGCCCGTTATCGGCAAAGGATGACCTTGAACTTGCAGGTCATCAGCCCGCTACCAGTTGAACAGCTCGCACGCATTGCGTGTGCTCGTCTCACCCAGCAATAAAGGGCTGATGCCCATACGCTCAGCCAGGGCGGTGCAGATATCCGGCAGGTGTTGCGGGCAATTGCGCTGGTTGGGATACATGGCCGGGGCCATGTCCGGCGAATCGGTTTCCAGTACCACGGCTTCAAGAGGCAATTGTGCCAGTACCTTGTGCATGCGCAGGGCCTGGGGCCAAGTGGCGGCGCCGCCCAGACCGAGTTTGAAGCCCAGTTTGATGTACTCGCGGGCCTCTTCAATGCTGCCGGCGAACGCATGAATGATCCCGCCCCTCGGTAGACGGATGCGCTTGAGCGTAGCAATCACGACGGCGTGGCTGCGGCGTACATGCAGCAAGGCGGGGAGTTGGAAATCCGCCGCGAGTTTCAGCTGGGCTTCGAACAGGCTTTGCTGGCGCTCGCGATCCAGGTGCTCAAGGAAGTAATCCAGACCGATTTCGCCCACGGCGCAGAGTTGCCGATGGCCGTGCAAGCGCGTCAACCAGTCACCCAGCTCCAGCAGGTCGGCAGGGCGATGCTCATCGAGATACACCGGGTGCAAACCAAAGGCAGCGAACAAACCGTCGTCCTGCTGCACCAGATCCCACAGCCGCTGCCAGTTTTTCTGATACACCCCCAGTACCACCAGACGCCGTACCCCGAGTTCACGGCTATGGGCGAGGACTTGCGGGCGGTCGTGATCGAAGTCCGCAAAGTCCAGGTGGGTGTGGGTGTCGATCAGCTCCACGTTCAGACCTCGTGAATGCGCTGCTTGAACGTGCGGCCAATCGCATGCACACCCGGTTGGTACTGTTCTTCTTCAATGGCCGCCAGGGCCAGGCGCAGAGCTGTCTCGGCGATCAGTTGATGTTGCTGGGCCATGGCGTTGACTGGCAGCGGCAGGAAGTCCAACAGTTGGGTGTCGCCAAAGGTGCCCAGGCGTAGCGGCCGCGACCGGAGCGGGAAGTCATGCAGCGCATCGAACACGCCTTGCAGCAGCACGTAGGAGGTAGTCACCAGCGCGTCAGGCAAATGCCCCAGGCGCTGCAGCAGTTGCTCCATCAGCTGTCGGCCACAGTCACGGCTGAAGGCTTCGCCCTGTTCGATGATCACTTCGCCGGTGAAGTCTTGCAGCGCTTCACGAAAACCCGCAGTACGTTCCTGGCTGATGCTCAGCTCGGGACGTGCGCCGATCAGCGCGATTTGCTTGGGCAGCGGTTGTAGCAGGCTGCTGGTGAGTTGCTGACAGGCCTGGTGATCATCGCTGACCACTGAGCAGAACTGGTCAGGCTCCATCACCCGGTCGATGGCAATCACCGGCAACCCCTTGGCTTGCAAGTCTCGATAGCTGTCATCGCTGGCCGGCAGGCAACTGGCGACGAACAACGCATCGCAACGCCGCGCACGGAACAGTTGCAGCAGTTGGCGTTCGCTGTCGGCTTCGTCATCGGAGCTGGCAATCAGCAACTGATAGCCCCGTGCCCGGGCGCCTTGCTCCAACAGTTTGGCAATGCGTGCGTAGCTGGGGTTTTCCAGGTCTGGCAGGATGAACCCCAGGGTGCGCGTATGCCGGCTGCGCAGCCCGGCGGCTTGAGGGTTGGGGGTAAAACCATGGGCCTGGACCACGGCACGCACACGCTCAACGGTTGCGTTGCTGATGCGCTGCTGTTCGGCCTTGCCATTGATGACATAGCTGGCGGTGGTCACGGACACACCGGCCAGACGTGCAATATCACTGAGTTTCAAACCGGGATTTCCTTGTTTTTTAGAGCGTGCCCCGACATTTTGTCCAATCGTAACCGATTCCAGCCCACGACCAATGTCCCACGACAGGTGCCGAGTGGTGCTTCAAGCTTGCGCAATTAACGCGTAATCTGCCATAAATTCTAGATTAAACGTTTCAGCAAGCGTATTTTTACGATGTTCGCCGCTGAGTGGCTACTGCCAATTGACCACTCAGTCAGTTATTTTTGAACGTCCCGCGCTGATTTATTCAAAACAATACCTAGTGCGCACATCGCACTAACTAGGAGAACGGCATGCTTGAGCTCACTGTAGAGCAGATATCCATGGGCCAGGTGGCTGTGGATAAATCTGCTGCCTTGCACCTGCTCGCTGACAAACTGGTGGCCGATGGCCTGGTTGCCGAGGGGTATCTGAGCGGCCTGCAAGCCCGTGAAGCCCAGGGTTCGACCTTTCTCGGCCAGGGCATCGCCATTCCCCACGGTACGCCAGAGACCCGCGACCAGGTGTTCACCACGGGTGTGCGCCTGCTGCAGTTCCCCGAAGGGGTGGACTGGGGCGATGGCCAGATCGTCTACCTGGCGATTGGCATCGCCGCCAAATCCGACGAACACCTGCGCTTGCTGCAACTGCTGACCCGTGCCCTCGGTGAAACCGACCTCGGCCAGGCGTTGCGCCGTGCCGGCAGTGCCGAAGCGTTGTTGAAGCTGTTGCAAGGTGCGCCCCAGGAACTGGCGCTGGATGCGCAGATGATCAGCCTGGGCGTGTCTGCCGATGATTTTGAAGAGTTGGTATGGAGGGGGGCGCGCCTGCTGCGCCAGGCCGACTGCGTGAGCAATGGTTTTGCTGCGGTGTTGCAACAGGTCGACGCGTTGCCCCTGGGCGATGGCCTGTGGTGGTTGCACAGTGAACAGACAGTCAAGCGTCCGGGCCTGGCGTTTGTCACGCCGGACAAACCCATGCGCTACCTCGGCCAGCCGCTGCACGGCCTGTTCTGCCTGGCGAGCCTGGGCGAAGCCCACCAAACCTTGCTTGAACGCTTGTGTGCCCTGTTGATTGAAGGGCGCGGCCAGGAATTGGGGCGTGCCACCAGCAGCCGTGCGGTGCTGGAAGTGCTGGGCGGCGAATTGCCACCGGACTGGCCCAGCGCCCGCATCAGCCTGGCCAACGCCCACGGCCTGCACGCCCGTCCGGCCAAGATCCTTGCGCAACTGGCGAAAAGTTTTGACGGCGATATCCGCGTGCGCATCGTTGATGGACCGGTGGGCGCGGTATCGGTCAAAAGTTTGAGCAAGTTGCTCAGCCTCGGTGCGCGTCGTGGCCAGGTGCTGGAGTTTGTCGCCGAGCCGACGATTGCCGGCGATGCACTGCCTGCACTGTTGGCCGCGGTCGAAGAGGGCCTTGGCGAAGAGGTCGAACCATTGCCGGCCCTGAGCGCCCAGCCTGCTCCTGTGGATATCGAGCCGGTGCTCAGCGCGCCATCGAGCGGCAGCCAGATCCAGGCCATCGCCGCCGCGCCGGGCATCGCCATCGGCCCGGCGCATATCCAGATTCCACAGCTGTTCGATTATCCCCTGCGCGGTGAGTCTGCCGCCACTGAACGCCAGCGCCTGCACGCCGCCCTGGGCGATGTGCGTAAGGATATCCAGGGCCTGATCGAGCGTAGCCAGGCCAAGGCCATCCGTGAGATTTTCATTACCCATCAGGAGATGCTCGACGACCCGGAACTGACCGACGAAGTCGATACCCGCCTCAAGCAGGGCGAAAGCGCCGAAGCTGCGTGGATGAGTGTGATCGAAGCCGCCGCCAAGCAGCAGGAAGCCTTGCAGGACGCCTTGCTGGCCGAGCGCGCCGCTGACCTGCGTGACATCGGCCGTCGCGTGCTGGCGCAGTTGTGCGGTGTCGAAACCGTCCAGGAACCCAGCGAGCCCTACATTCTGGTGATGGATGAAGTCGGCCCCTCGGACGTTGCGCGCCTGGACCCGGCCCGCGTAGCCGGCATTCTGACTGCCCGCGGTGGTGCCACCGCTCACAGCGCCATCGTCGCGCGCGCCCTGGGGATTCCCGCCTTGGTCGGTGCTGGTGCTGCGGTGCTGCTGCTGAGCGCCGGTACGCCACTGCTGCTCGACGGCCAGCGCGGTCGCCTGCATGTCGACCCGGACGCCGCTACCCTGCAACGCGCCACCGTGGAGCGCGACACCCGCGAACAACGCTTGCAAGCTGCCTCGGCTCAACGCCACGAGCCGGCGCTGACCCGTGACGGTCACGCCGTGGAAGTGTTCGCCAATATCGGTGAAAGCGCCGGTGTGGCGAGTGCGGTGGAGCAGGGCGCCGAAGGCATTGGCCTGCTGCGCACCGAACTGATTTTCATGGCCCACCCTCAGGCGCCGGACGAGGCTACCCAGGAAGCCGAGTACCGCCGCGTCCTCGATGGGCTCGGCGGTCGCCCGCTGGTGGTGCGCACCCTCGATGTAGGCGGCGACAAGCCCTTGCCCTATTGGCCCATCGCCCAGGAAGAAAACCCCTTCCTTGGCGTGCGCGGCATTCGCCTGACCTTGCAACGCCCGCAGATCATGGAAGCGCAATTGCGGGCACTGCTGCGTTCGGCGGATAACCGGCCGCTGCGCATCATGTTCCCCATGGTCGGCAGCGTGGATGAATGGCGCGCCGCCCGCGACATGACCGAGCGCCTGCGCCTGGAAATCCCGGTCGCCGATTTGCAACTGGGCATCATGATCGAAGTGCCGTCAGCCGCCTTGCTGGCGCCGGTACTGGCCAAGGAAGTCGACTTCTTCAGCGTCGGCACCAACGACCTGACCCAGTACACCCTGGCCATCGACCGCGGCCACCCGACCCTGTCGGCCCAGGCCGATGGCTTGCACCCAGCGGTCTTGCAACTGATCGACATCACCGTGCGCGCCGCCCATGCCCATGGCAAATGGGTCGGCGTATGCGGCGAGTTGGCGGCGGACCCGCTGGCGGTGCCGGTGCTGGTCGGCCTGGGGGTGGATGAGTTGAGCGTGTCGGCCCGCAGCATTCCTGAAGTGAAGGCGCGGGTGCGCGAATTCAGTCTGAGCGAGGCCCAGGGCCTGGCGCAACAAGCACTGGCGGTGGGTTCGCCCGCGCAAGTGCGTGCCCTAGTGGAGGCCGTGTAGATGGCGAAGATTCTGACCCTGACGCTGAACCCGGCGTTGGACCTGACGGTGCGCCTGGCGCGCCTGGAGCCCGGTGCAGTCAATCGCAGTGAGGCGATGTTGACCCACGCGGCCGGCAAGGGCGTGAATGTGGCGCAGGTGCTGGCCGACCTGGGCCACCACGTCAGCGTTGGAGGGTTTCTCGGTGACGCGAACCCTCAGGCTTTCGACGCGCTGATCGCCAGCCGCGGGTTTGGCGATGCGTTCGTCCGCGTGCCGGGCGAAACCCGCAGCAATATCAAGATTGCCGAACAGGACGGACGTGTCACCGATATCAATGCGCCGGGGCCGCTGGTGAGTGAAGCGGCGCAAACAGCGCTGCTTGAGATGATCGCGAAGAAGGGTGCGCAATTCGATGCGGTGGTGGTGGCCGGTAGCTTGCCGCGCGGCGTCAGCCCGCAGTGGTTTCAAGCACTGTTGGGTCAGTTGAAAGACCTCGGTTTGAAAGTCGCCCTGGACACCAGTGGTGAAGCGTTGCGCGCTGGTTTGCAGGCTGGCCCGTGGCTGGTCAAACCCAATACCGAAGAGCTGGCAGAGGCCCTGGATAATGCCACCGATGCCATCAGCCAATTGCATCAGCAAGGCGTCGAGCATGTGGTGGTCTCCGACGGCGCCGCAGGCGTGACCTGGTACCGCCCAGGCGCGGCTCTACACGCCACGCCACCCAAGGTGACGGTGGCCAGTACCGTGGGCGCTGGCGACTCGCTGCTGGCCGGGATGCTTCACGGTTTGCTCAGTGGCGATACGCCTGAGCACACTTTGCGCCGCGCCACGGCGATTGCCGCGATGGCCGTCACGCAGATCGGTTTTGGCATCAGCGATGACGCGCAGTTGGCGCGCCTGGAAAGCGGCGTCGATGTACGCGCGCTGACAGAACAATAAGAGGGTTTGTGATGAAGTTAGCCATTGTTACCGCCTGCCCCAACGGCATGGTCACCAGTGTGCTGTGCGCCCGCTTGTTGGACGCCGCCGCCCAGCGCATGGGCTTGCACACCAGTGTCGAGGTCGTTGATGTGCAGCGCCCGGAACGTCAGTTGTCCCAAGCCACGATCGATGATGCCGAGTGGGTACTGCTGGTCAGCAGCACGCCGGTGGATATGCAGCGTTTTGTCGGCAAACGCGTGTTTCAAACCACACCGGCCCAGGCGCTGGCAGATGTCGAAGGCGTATTGCGCCGGGGCGCTGAAGAGGCCCAGGTGTATGTCGCCAGTGACGCCCCGGTATCGGCGAAGAATGCGCCGCGTATCGTCGCGATTACTGCGTGCCCGACCGGGGTGGCCCACACCTTCATGGCCGCCGAAGCCTTGCAGCAGACCGCCAAGCGCTTGGGCTACGACTTGCAGGTCGAGACCCAAGGCTCGGTCGGCGCCCGCACACCGCTGAGCCCGCAAGCCATCGCCGAGGCCGACGTGGTGTTGCTGGCGGCGGATATTGAAGTCGCCACCGAGCGTTTTGCCGGCAAGAAAATTTACCGCTGTGGCACCGGCATCGCCCTCAAGCAATCCGAAGCCATCCTTAACAAAGCCCTGGCTGAAGGCGCGGTGGAAAACGCCGGCAGTGGCGCGCCGGCCAAGTCGGAGAAAACCGGGGTCTACAAGCACCTGCTCACTGGCGTGTCGTACATGTTGCCGATGGTGGTGGCGGGGGGCTTGTTGATCGCCTTGTCATTTGTGTTCGGCATCCATGCTTTCGAACAGCCAGGCACCTTGGCAGCGGCGCTGAAAAGCGTCGGTGACCAGGCATTCCTGCTGATGGTACCGCTGCTGGCGGGCTACATCGCCTACTCGATCGCCGACCGTCCTGGCCTGGCGCCGGGCATGATCGGCGGCTTGCTGGCGGGGACGCTGGGGGCTGGGTTTATCGGCGGCATCCTGGCCGGTTTCGTCGCGGGTTACTGCGTCAAGCTGATCAGCCGTGCGGTGCAATTGCCCCAGAGCCTGGAGGCGCTCAAGCCGATCCTGATCATCCCGTTGCTGGCCAGCCTGTTCACCGGCCTGGTGATGATCTACCTGGTGGGCCCGCCGGTCGCACGTTTGCTGACGGGTCTCACCGATTTTCTCAGCACCATGGGCACTACCAACGCAGTGCTGCTGGGCATTTTGCTCGGCGGCATGATGTGCGTGGATTTGGGCGGGCCGATCAACAAGGCGGCGTATGCGTTTTCCGTCGGCCTGCTGGCGGCGTCGAGCGGCGCACCGATGGCCGCGACCATGGCTGCCGGCATGGTGCCGCCGATTGGCATGGGCATCGCTACGTTATTGGCTCGGCGCAAGTTCGCCCAGACTGAACGCGAAGCCGGCAAGGCCGCGATGATCCTGGGCCTGTGCTTTATCTCCGAAGGCGCGATCCCGTTCGCGGCCAAAGACCCGCTGCGCGTGATCCCGGCCAGCATCGCCGGTGGCGCGCTGACCGGTGCGCTGTCGATGTACTTCGGCTGCAAGTTGGCCGCGCCCCATGGCGGGTTGTTTGTGCTGGTGATTCCGAATGCGATGAACCACGCGTTGTTGTACTTGCTGGCGATTGTGGCGGGCAGTGTGTTGACGGGGGTGGTGTATGCGCTGCTCAAGCGACCGGAAGCCGTGGAGCTGACGGTCACTGCTGCCAGGGGCTGATGGGATTCAGAATGTGGGAGGGAGCAAGCCCCCTCCCACATTTGGATCTCCATTGTTTGTAAGGCCGGTGTCATCTTCGTTTCATCCCATCATGCTTTAGTGGCCCTTTTGATACTCAAGAGGGCACCTGCATGAGCCACTTCGATCTCGGCCGCCGCCGCGTGATGCAAGCCGTGGGCGCCGGCCTGTTGTTGCCGGGCCTGGCCCCGGCGGTGATCGCTTCGGTGAAGGACCGGCCGCAACTCACCGATGGCGTGCAATCGGGCGACCTGCTCGGCGACCGTGCGATGATCTGGAGCCGCAGCGACCGCCCCGCGAAGATGGTGGTGGAGTGGGATACGCGCAGTGTGTTCAGCAACCCCCGCCGATTGGTTTCCCCGCTGGCCGACAGCCGCAGCGACTTTACTGCCCGTGTCGAGCTCACCGGTTTGCCGGTCGATCAGTCGATCTTCTACCGTGTTCACTTCGAAGACGCCCAGACCGGCGTCGCCAGTGAACCCTGGTTCGGTCACTTGCGCAGCGAGCCGCAACAGCGTCGCGATATCCGCTTTGTATGGAGCGGCGACACCGTTGGCCAAGGCTTCGGCATCAACCCGGAGATTGGCGGTATGCGTATCTACGAAGCCATGCGCCTACGCCTGCCAGACTTTTTTATCCACAGCGGCGACACCATCTACGCCGACGGCCCGGTGCCCGCGCAGTTGACCACCGAAGGCGGACGTATCTGGCGCAACATCACCACCGAGGCCAAGAGCAAAGTGGCGGAAACCCTCGATGAGTATCGCGGCAATTACCGCTACAACCTGCTGGATGAAAACGTGCGCCGCTTCAATGCCCAAGTGCCGCAGATCTGGCAGTGGGACGATCATGAGGTGATCAATAACTGGTCCTCCAGCAAGCAACTGGATGAGCGTTACCAGACCCGCGACATCAATACCCTGGTCGGCCGTGCGCGGCAGGCCTGGCTGGAATATTCACCGATGCGCCGCCAGAGTGCCGACGGCGGCGGGCGTATTTATCGCAAGCTCAGTTACGGGCCGCTGCTGGACGTGTTTGTGCTGGATATGCGCAGCTATCGTGGGCCGAATGATGACAACCTGGGCGGCGAAAAACCCTTCCTCGGTCGCCAGCAACTGGACTGGCTCAAGCGCGAACTCAAGGCGTCGCAGGCGCAATGGAAGGTGATCGCCGCCGACATGCCGATTGGCCTGGGCGTGCCCGACGGTGAAGTCAGCCCCGGCGTGGCGCGTTGGGAAGCCATCGCCAATGGCGACCCCGGTCCGGCGCAAGGGCGTGAGCTGGAGATTGCCGAACTGCTTGGCTTTCTGCGTGCGCAGAAGGTGCGCAACCATGTGTGGCTGACGGCCGATGTGCACTACTGCGCGGCGCACCACTACCACCCGGACCGGGCGGCGTTCCAGGATTTCGAGCCGTTTTGGGAGTTTGTGGCAGGGCCGCTGAATGCCGGCAGCTTCGGGCCGAATCCGTTGGATAAAACCTTTGGCCCGCAAGTGGTGTTCGAGAAAGCGCCGCCTGCGCAAAACACCTCGCCGTTTGCTGGCTTTCAGTTTTTTGGTGAAGTGCAGATTGATGGGCAGACGGGGGAGTTGACCGTCATTTTGCGCGATCTCGATGGCGTTTCGGTGTTTGAGCAAAAACTGCAACCTGCCTGATTGGAATGCAGTTAAAACTGTGGGAGGGAGCAAGCCCCCTCCCACAATTGATCTTCATTGCCTGACGGGTCAGTAGACATCCCGGCGATAGCGGCCCTGTTCAATCAAGCGCTCCACCGCCTCACTGCCCAGGATATCCACCAACGCCTGATCCGCCCCCGTCGCCATCCCTTGCAAACTGCCGCACACATAAATCGCCGCGCCGTCCGCCAGCCATTTGCGCAACACATCTGCCGATTCGCGCAGGCGATCCTGTACGTAGATCTTCTCTTCCTGGTCCCGCGAAAACGCCAGGTCCAGCAGCGCCAGGTCGCCACTGGCCAGCCAGCCTTGCAGTTCGTCCTGGCACAGATAATCGTGGGCGATATTGCGCTCGCCAAACAGCAACCAGTTACGCTGCTGGCCATCGGCAATACGCGCCTTGAGCAGGCTGCGCAGGCCCGCAAGGCCGGTACCGTTGCCCAGCAGGATCAACGGCACGGGAGCGTCCGGCAGGTGGAAGGCACTGTTGCGGCGCAGGCGCAGGCTGATACCCGAACCGATGGCGGCGTGTTCGGTCAGCCAGCCGGAGCCCAGGCCCAGGCTGCCGTCGGGGTGGCGCTCCTGGCGCACGATCAGTTCCAGCACGCCGTCGCTGGCAATCGAGGCGATGGAATATTCGCGCATACCCAGGGGCACCAGTGCGTCCACCAGGGCTTGGGCATGCAAGCCGACCAGGTGTGCACGGTTGTCCGGCAGTTGACGGTTGGCCAGGGCTTGATCGAGCGTTTGTGCCAAGCCGTCGATCAACACGCCGTCACTGCCGGCCAGGCCGAGGCCGTCGAGGAAATGCTCCACGGCCCACGGACAATTGCGCGGCAAGACCTCCACCAAGTCACCGGCGAGCCAGCTCTGAGGCGAGGGTGGAGTGAGACCTAGCAGGTAGACATCGGCCCCCGCGCTGCCGGGGTTGAGCAGGCGGCGTTGGCTCAACGTCCAGTTTTCGTACGGGTCTGCCTGCCAGGCTGCCGCGGATCCGTGACCGGTGAGCTGGCCCAGTTGCTGTTGCCAGGTGTGCAGGGCCACTGCGTCGCCGCTGTCGACTTCCACCGGGGCAAACAGCGGGTTGCCGCCCTGGTTGGTCAGCCAGAAATGCAGGCGCCGGGCGAAGCCACAGAAGTGTTCATACTGCCGATCACCCAGGGCCAGTACCGAGTAATTCAAGCCTTTGAGGGGCAGGTCCTGGCCGAGCACGCTGCGCTCGAAACCACGGGCGCTGTCGGGGGCTTCGCCATCGCCGAAGGTGCTGACCACAAACAGCGCATGTTGCGATTGGCTGAGGTCGTCGCGGCTGACGCTGCCCAGGGGCTGCACCTTGACCGCAACGCCGGCGGCCTGCAATTGCCCGGCAGTCTGCCAGGCCAACTGTTCGGCAAAGCCGCTTTGGCTGGCAAACCCGATCAGCCAGGCCGGCGCATCGCTGTGAGGGGCACTCAAACTTTGGCGGGCTTCGCGTACCTGGCGTTTCTTGCGACGACGGTCGAGGTACAACAGCCAGCCAGTGATGAAAAACAGGGGCATGAGCAGCGAGCTGACGGTGAGCACGATGCGTCCGATCAGGCCGAAATAACTGCCGGTGTGCAACGCATAGACGCTGGTCAGCAATTGAGCCTTGAGGCTCTTGCTGGCATAGCGATCATGGGATTTGACCTCGCCGGTGGCCGGGTCCAGGTTGATCTGGTTCAGCGCACGGTCATGGGGTGAATCCTTGAGCAGGTAGTACACGGTGGCCGGTTGCCCGGCGACGGCCGGCATACGGATATTGTAGGCACTCAGGTCGGGGCCGGCGTTGCTGTAGATGCTGCTCCAGATCGCGTCGTAGTTGGCTAGCGGAGCAGGGCCAGCAGGTGGCGGGCCGCGTTTACGCATCCGCTCGTTCTGCGGCGCATCGGAGAGCAGTTTGGTCACGCCCTGGTTGTACCAGTCGTAGGACCAATACAGCCCGGTCAGTGCCGCCAGCAGATAGAACAGCAGGCACCAGGTGCCGAACACCGAGTGCAGGTCCCAGTTGAAGCTGCGGCCCTTTTTGCGCCAGTCCAGGGTCAGCCACACGCGCCAGCTTTTTACCTGGCGCGGCCAGCGCAGGTACAAACCAGAGAGGCAGAAAAACACCAGGATCAGGGTGCAGGCGCCCGTGATATTGCGCCCAGTGTCGCCGATGGCGAGGAAGCGGTGCAGTTGCAGGATAAAGCCGAATACATCCTGGCCGACGGCGTCGCCCAGGTAGTCGCCGGTGTACGGGTCGAAGTAGCGCATCTGGCCACGACGCTCCCCCGGGGGCGGGGTAAAGGCGACCCGGCCGGCGTTGCCGCTGTCGCTTTCCACCCACAGCATCGCGACGCTCTTGCCTTCGGTGGCCTCCAGCTTGCGCACCAGCTCGGCAGGCGGCAGTACGCCGGCTTCGCGTTTCTGTACGTTCAATACTGTGGGGTTGAGGGCCCGCAGGATTTCATCCTGGAACGAGTACGCAGCCCCGGTGATCCCCATCAAGGCCAGCACCAGCCCGGCAGTGATGCCGAAGAACCAGTGCAACTGAAACAGGGTTTTCTTCAACACGTCGGAGCGCCTCGCTGATCTGGATATCGATGTCACGGCGCGCATTATGCCGTGGGTTATCGAGAAAAATTCTGTTTTACACACAAAAGCCCCACGCATCCGATACGTGGGGCCTTGGGTCGAGCATTGATTGCGTTTAGAAGTGGAAGCTGGTGGTCAACAGGGCGGTACGACCGGCCGCCTGGTTGGCGAAGTGAGTGGAGAAGGCCTTGTCGTAGTAGGTCTTGTCGGTCAGGTTCTGCACGTTAAGTTGCAGGTCGACGTTCTTGGTCAGCTTGTAGCTGGCCATGGCGTCGTAGCGAGTGTAGGAGGGTACGTACACGGTGTTGCCGACATCGCCGTAAACCTGATCGACATAAAAGGCGCCGCCGCCGATGGTCAGCTTGGGCGTGATGTCGTAGGTGGTCCACAGGCTGAAGGAGTTCTTCGGCGTGTTGGGCATCTGGTTGCCTTTGTTGGAGCCGGCACTCACTACACCGTTACGCCCGTTCAGGCCGGATTTGACCAGCTCGCTGTCCAGGTAGCTGTAGCCCGCAAACAACTGCCATTTATCTGTGATCTTGCCGCTGGCGGACAACTCGATGCCGTCGACCTGAGATTCACCGGCGTTCTGGTAGGTGAGAGCGTCCACCAGGATGCGGGTGTTTTTCTTCTCGGTGCGGAAGATAGCTGCGGTCAGAGACAGGCGATCGTGGAACAGGTCCCACTTGGTGCCCAGTTCATAGTTGACGGTTTCTTCGGGCTGCAAGTCGCTGGTGGCGGCACCGGCTGACAGTGGGTTGCCGTCGGAGCCTTCGCCGATCAGGCCACCGGCAGGCGTGGCCGAGGTCGCGTAGGACGCATAGATGCTGCCGTTCTCCAGCGGCTTCCACACCAGGCCGGCCTGCCAGTTGAAGAACTGGCTGTCGTCCTTGATCTTCGAGCGTCCGGCCACGGCGTTGCTGTTGGCCTCGGTATCGAAGGTGTCGTAGCGCAGGCCCACGTTCAGCAGCCATTTCGGATCAAGCTCGATGGTGTCGAACACATAGGCGGCGCGGCTGGTGGCCTTGGTGTTGGTGCCCATGTAGTTGCGCGCGACGCTGCCGTTCCAGGCGTCGTCCGGGTTCGGGTTGCTCAGTGAGGTGCACTGGCCGCCCAGGCTGCCCTTGGCCGGGTTGCACACCGGGTTGGCGTTGGGGCTGACGGTATAGCCGCTGACACGCGTTTCTTCACCGGTGAATTCCAGGCCGGTGGAATAAGTGTGCTTGAAGCCCAGGGCCTGGAAGCTGCCGAACAGGTCGGTCTGGTTGGTGGTTGTGGTCGTGGTGGAGACGCGGCTGTTGGCGCGACGCCAGACAGTGCCGTAGCGGTTGACGTTGAACTTGCTGTCATCCGGCTGGGTGAGCACATAGTCCTGGCCGGTGCTGCCATGGCGCAGGGTATTTTTCAGCGTCATGTTGTCGTTCAGGTCGTGCTCGATGGAGAACGTGCTGATGTCGGCGCGGGTCTTGCGGAAGTCGCGGCTTTTCAAACCGTAGAAATTGTTGCTGTCGCCGCCGTCGTTGGGTTTGTCGTGCGCGTGGGCGGTGGCGGTCGAGGAACCATAGCCATACGGAATCCCCGAATCCGGCAGGTCATCGCTTTCCATATGGTAATAGCTGAGGTTGACGCGGGTCGGCGTGCCCAGGCCAAACGTCAGCGACGGGGCTACACCCCAGCGGTCGTAGTTCACCGCATCGCGGCCTGCCACGTTTTGTTCGTGGCTCATCAGGTTCAGGCGGAAGGCGGCGCTGTCGTCGAGGAACTGGCGGTTCACGTCGAGCACGTAGCGGCGGGTCTGGTCGGAGCCGTAGGTAAAGCCGCCGTTGGTGAAGTCACGTGCTTGTGGGGTTTTGCTCACCAGGTTGAGGCTACCACCGGCCGAACCACGGCCGCCGAACGAGGAGTTCGGGCCCTTGCTGACTTCGATGGACTCGATATCGAAGATCTCGCGGCTCTGGCCGCCGGTGTCGCGCACGCCGTCCAGGTAAGTGTCGCCTTGGGCATCAAAACCACGAATGAACGGGCGATCGCCTTGGGGGTTGCCGCCTTCACCGGCGCCGAAGGTAATGCCCGGTACGGTGCGCAAGGCGTCCTGCAACGACGTGGCGGCAGTGTCCTTGAGTACTTGTTGCGGCACCACGGTGACCGAACGCGGTGTGTCCACCAGCGGCGCGGTGTATTTCTGCGACGAGGCTTTTTCCACCTGATAGGAGGTGTTGTCCTGGTCCTGGCCGGTAATGTTGGTGGCGCCGAGGGAGATAGGGTTGCGCTCGCCTTTTTGCTCGGTGTTTTCTGCTGCCTGCGCCAGGTGGGCGGCAGAGCTGGCGCTGAGGGCAACGCCGATGGCCGAGGCCAGCATACGTGGTGAACTGGCGGTTGTTATTAGCGTAGTGCGCGACATGACGTGTCCCTTCCCCAAGGATGTGAGGCCGCGGAATATAGGGCCAACAAGACTTTGTATCAATTGAGAGGTATTGCTATTCGCATCGAATTTACATTCTTTACACTTTTTCGTTACGGATTTTGCGTTCTCGTTCGTCCCCGGGTTTTACAGGGCGGATAAGAATCAATACCATTGGCGCCTCTCTGATCGCAGGTATTGCCTCATGTTGCTGCACATTCCCGACCTGTTCTCTCGCGAGGAGGTGCTGCGCATTCGCCAAGCCCTGGAAGAGGCCGAATGGGCCGATGGCAAAATCACTGCCGGGCATCAGTCCGCCAAAGCCAAGCACAACCTGCAATTGCCCGAAGGCCACCCATTGGCCAAGGAGATCGGCGCAGCCATGCTGGAGCGGTTGTGGAGCAACCCGCAGTTCATGTCGGCGGCGCTGCCGCACAAAGTCTTCCCGCCGCTGATCAACTGCTATACCGCAGGTGGCAGTTTTGACTTCCATATCGACAATGCGGTGCGCCAGCCCAAAGGCAGCCACGAGCGCGTGCGCACCGACCTGTCGTCCACGCTGTTCTTCAGCGATCCCGACGAGTACGACGGCGGCGAACTGGAGATCCAGGACACCTTCGGCCTGCAACGGGTCAAGCTCCCCGCCGGCGATCTGGTGCTGTACCCCGGCTCCAGCCTGCATAAAGTCAACGCCGTGACCCGTGGTGCTCGCTATGCCTCGTTCTTCTGGACCCAAAGCCTGGTGCGCGAAGACAGCCAGCGCACCTTGCTGTTCGAAATGGACGGCGCCATCCAGCAACTGAGCCGCGACGTGCCCGAGCACCCGGCGCTGATCCAGCTCACCGGCACCTATCACAACCTCCTGCGCCGCTGGGTCGAGGTCTGAGATGGGCTTTTTATTGCGTCGCCAGGAAGTGCTCAACGTCGAGCAATTGCAGTCCATGCTTGATGATTCCCCGGTGCGCACCGCCCAGGCGATTCTGATCGCAGCCAAGGAAGGCGTGGTCGATGCCCAGGCGTTGCTCGGGCAGATCCTGCTGGAAGGGCGCGGTATTGCACGCGATGAAGCGCTGGCGCTGCGCTGGTTCCAGATTGCGGCGCAGGGCGGGCACGTGATGGCGCGCAATATGGCCGGGCGTTGCCTGGAGCATGGTTGGGGTTGCGCCGTCGATGAAGCGGCAGCTGCGCGGCAATACCGGCTGGCAGCAGAGACCGGCCTGGATTGGGGCCAGTACAACTACGCCAACCTGCTGGCGACCGGCCGTGGCGTTGTGCAAGACCAGGCCCAGGCGCTGACGCTTTATCGCCAGGCGGCAGAGCAGGGCCACGCCAAGTCGATGAATCTGTTGGGGCGTTATCTGGAAGATGGGCAGTATTGCCCCAAGGATCTTGAGGCAGCCGTTGAATGGTACCGGCGCTCCGCCGAAGCCGGGGATTTTCGGGGGCAGTTCAGTTATGCGGCGGTGCTGGCGCACAGAGGCCAAATCGACGCTGCGCTGGAGTGGCTGCGCAAGGCGTTGGCGCATGGGAATCTCAAATTCCTGCGAACGGCGCACAAGGCGCTGGCGCTGGCCAATGAGCCGCAGATTCGCGCCATGGCCAATGCCTATCAACAGCGTGCCGCGACCTTTTCCTGAAGCCAAAAAAAACCCATGACTTGTCATGGGTTTTTTATATGCGGCGTTCTTACACGTAGAACGATTTCAACGGTGGGAACCCATTGAACTCAATCGCGCTGTAGCTGGTGGTGTACGCACCGGTCGACAGCCAGTACAAACGATCACCAATCGCCAGGTTCAGCGGTAGGCCGTACTTGTAGTTCTCGTACATGATGTCGGCGCTGTCGCAGGTTGGGCCGGCAATGACCACTTCTTCCATCTCGCCCTTCTTCTCGGTCCAGATCGGAAACTTGATGGCTTCGTCCATGGTTTCGATCAGGCCGGAGAACTTGCCCACATCCGTGTACACCCAACGCTCGACGGCGGTACGCGACTTACGGGCCACCAGCACCACTTCGCTCACCAGGATACCGGCGTTGGCGATCAGCGAACGGCCTGGCTCCAGGATGATTTCCGGCAGGTCGTCGCCGAAGTCTTCCTTGAGGAAGCGGATGATTTCTTCGGCGTAGGTTTCCAGGCTGTTGGTGCGGGTGATGTAGTTGGCCGGGAAGCCGCCGCCCATGTTGATCAGCTTCAGTTCGATGCCGTCTTCTTCTTTCAAACGCTCGAAGATCACCTTGACCTTGGCGATGGCCGCGTCCCACACGCTGATGTCGCGCTGTTGCGAGCCAACGTGGAACGAGATGCCGTAAGGCACCAGGCCCAGGTCGCGGGCGAGGATCAGCAGGTCCATGGCCATGTCGGTCTGGCAGCCGAATTTGCGCGACAAAGGCCAGTCGGCCGTGGTCGAGCCTTCGGTGAGGATGCGCACATACACTTTCGAGCCCGGCGCGGCCTTGGCGATGTTGCGCAGGTCGGCTTCGGAGTCGGTGGAGAACAGGCGCACGCCCTTCTCGTAGAAGTAGCGGATGTCCTTGGATTTCTTGATGGTGTTGCCGTAGCTGATACGGTCGGCGCTGACGCCGCGGTCCATGACCTTGTCCAGCTCGTAGATCGAGGCGATGTCGAAGCTCGAACCCTTGTCTTTCAACAGGTCGATGATCTCGACGGCCGGGTTGGCCTTGACGGCGTAATACACTTTGGCGAATTCGAAACCGGCGCGCAGGTCATCGTAGGCCTGGCTGATCATCGCGGTATCGATCACCACGAACGGGGTTTCTTGCTTGTCGGCGAACGCCTTCATTTTGTCAAAGGTGGCGCGCGCGAAATAATCTTCGACGTTGATCGACATGCTGGGGAACTCCTAAGGGCAAACTGTATTGATCAATGGGTGCAAATGAACGTCCTCCGTATCCCCACTTTGGTTCGCCTACTTCCCAAGGCATGTCGCCGAAAGCAAAAAGGCCACGGGATAAGCTTCCCTTGGCCTTGCTGTCTCGTCGTCAGTACTTGAGCCGGATGGATCGTTTCCAGCATGGACGTTCGGCGCGAACTTTAGGGCTTGATGGGCGTGGGATCAACTAAAAATGTCGCGTTTTTGCACGCGTTCGTCGCGGGACCCAGTCCAGCTACTTATGTAACCGACCGGTGTGACGGATTGATGTTCCCCGCTGAGTGGGAATTGAGGACATTTCCCTGACTCACCGAGGGGCAAATGTGGGAGGGGGCTTGCTCCCGATAGCGGTGTGTCAGTCACTTCTCAGTCACTGATTCACCGCTATCGGGAGCAAGCCCCCTCCCACATTTTTATCCCTGTTGTATCAGGTCAGGCCAGGGCGGTCTCGGCCGGCGAGACAATACTGGTCTTGCCCCCACGGGACTTGCCAGAGCTCAGGTACTCGGCAATCGACTCCTGAGTCACTTCACCCAGGAACACCCGCTCGGCATCCATCACCGGCAACCACGAGCGGTTGAACTCGTACATGCGCGACAGCAGGATGCGCAAATGCTCGTCGTAGGCAGCCGTGGCGTTGAACTCACGCAGGTACTGGCCGCAGGTACCGGTCTGACGGTGCAAATCGCGACGGCGCACATACCCCAGTGCCTTGTTCTCGGCACAGGTGACCACCACGTAGCGGCGGTCGTGCTCGTCCATCAGCTCCAGCGCATCGGCCACCGGCGTTTCCGGGCTCACCGACGGGGCGTTGTCCGCCGCGTCTTCGGCCTTCACCAATAGCAGGCGCTTGAGCGTGCTGTCCTGACCCACGAAGTTGCTCACGAACTCATCGGCCGGGTGCGCCAGCAGCGTGTCCGGGTGGTCGATCTGCAGCAGCTTGCCGGCACGGAAGATGGCGATCTTGTCACCCAGCTTGATGGCTTCGTCGATGTCGTGGCTGACCATGATCACGGTCTTGTTCAGCGCGCGCTGCATCTCGAAGAACTCGTTCTGGATCATCTCGCGGTTGATCGGGTCGACCGCGCCGAACGGCTCATCCATCAGCAACAGCGGCGCATCGGCCGCCAGCGCACGGATCACGCCGATACGCTGTTGCTGGCCACCGGACAGTTCACGCGGGTAGCGATGCAGGTACTGCTTGGGTTCCAGCTTGATCATGCTCATCAGTTCGCGGGCGCGATCGTGGCATTTTTGCTTGTCCCAACCGAGCAGCTTGGGCACGACCACGATGTTTTCCTCGATGGTCATGTTGGGAAACAGGCCGATCTGCTGGATTACATAGCCGATGTTGCGACGCAGGGTCACTTCGTCCAGGTCAGTGGTGTCTTCACCGTTGATCAGGATCTTGCCCGAGGAGGGCTTGATCAGGCGGTTGATCATCTTCAGCGTGGTGCTCTTGCCGCAGCCCGAGGGCCCCAGGAATACGCAAATTTCGCCTTCGTTGACGGTCAGGCTTACATCGTTGACGGCGGTGACAGTCTTGCCGTTGCTTTGAAAAGTCTTGGACAGGTTTTGAAGTTCGATCATTTGAGCAATCCTTTTGGAGTCAGCGAGCGTTGCAGCCATTGCAGAAGCAGGTCGGCGAAGATGGCCAGGAGACTGACCAGCACGGCGCCGACAATCAGCATCGACATATCGCTGCGGCTGATGGAAGCCAGAATAAGTACACCCAGGCCACCGGCACCGATGGTGGCGGCGATGGTCATCACACCGATATTCATCACGACGGCGGTGCGCACGCCAGCGAGGATCACCGGCACGGCAATCGGCAGTTCGACCATGCGCAGGCGCTGGCCGAAGGTCATGCCGATGCCTTTGGCGGCCTCGCGAATGCCTGGCTCAACGCCGGTGAGGGCCAGGTAGGTGTTACGCATGATTGGCAGCAGGGAGTACAGGAACACGGCGGTGATCGCCGGCATCGGCCCCAGGCCCTGGCCGAACTTGGAGTAGAACGGCAACAGCAGCCCGAACAGCGCAATGGATGGCACGGTCAGCAACACCGTGGCGCTGGCTTGCAAGGGACCTGCGAGGGTTGGGAAGCGCGTCATCAGAATACCCAGGGGCACGCCGATAAAGATCGCGAGGATCACGGCGATGCCGACCAGGGTGATGTGCTGCCAGGTCAGGTGCAGGACTTGGGCCCAATCAAGATGGGAAAAGGCGTTCAAAAATTCCATGTCTTCTCCTTCTTAGTTGATCGGATGTTGGCGCAGGAAATCGGCGGCGACAGCGGACGGGCTTTCGTGGTCGACGTCGACCCGCGCATTCAGCTCGCGCATGGTTGCGTCGTCGAACAGCTCGGCCAAGGGCTTGAGCTCTGCGGCCAATTGAGGATGCTGGTCGAGATATTCCTGACGGATCACCGGAGCTGCGGTGTAGTCCGGGAAGTAATGCTTGTCGTCGGCCAGCAGCTTCAATTTGAACGCGTTCAGGCGGCCATCGGTGGTGTAGACCAGACCGGCAAACACCTGGCCATTACGCAGGGCGGTGTAGACCAGGCCAGCGTCCATCTGTCGGGTGTTTTTGCGCGTGAGGTTCATGTCATACAACTTGACCATGCCGCCCATGCCGTCGGAACGGTTGGCGAACTCGGTGTCGAGGGCCACCAGGCGGTTTTCCTTGGTGTCCTCGGCCAGGGCTTTGGTCAGGTCGCTGATGCTGTTGATCTGCGGAAATTCCTTGGCCACGTTTTCCGGCAGTGCCAGCGCGTAGGTGTTGCTGAATTTCGACGGCGAGAGCCAGACCAAGCCTTTTTTCGCGTCGAGTTCTTTCACCCGGGCGTAGGACTGCTCGCTGTCGAGCTTCTCGTCGATGTGGTTATAGGCCACCAGCGATACGCCGGTGTATTCCCAGATCAGATCCAGTTGCCCGCTTTCCTGGGCACTGCGTGCCAGGTTGCTGCCCAGGCCACCCGTCACACGGGCGTCGTAACCCTTGGTGCGCAGGTACTGGGAGGTGATTTCGGCGAGCAGGGTCTGCTCGGTGAACACCCGGGCGCCAATGCGAATCACCGGTTTTTCAGCGGCTTGCGCAATACCTGCAAACAGCAGGACGCAGCCTAATATCAAGCTTAGTTTTTTCATGTCGATTCCTTTCCTGGCGTTAAGACGGGCGCAACCCGCGTTCCAGCCAGAGGCGGCTGGCCATGGTCACCAGGCCGTCAAGCAGCAATGCCAGCAGCGCGGTGCATGCAGCGCCGAGCAGCAGTTGCGGCTGGTTGTTCAGGGCAATGCCGGGGAAGATCAGGCTGCCCAGGCTGTTGGCACCAATCAGGAACGCCAGTGGCGCGGTGCCGACGTTGATCGCCAGGGCCACACGTACACCGCCGATGATGATCGGCACGGCGTTGGGCAGTTCCACGCGAAACAGCACCTGGCGCGGCGTCATGCCGATGCCGGTGGCGGCTTCCTTGAGGGAACCCTGGACGTTTTTCAAGCCTTCGTAGGTGTTACGCACGATGGGCAGGAGGGAAGCGAGAAACAGCGCCAAGATGGCCGGGCCGCTGCCGATGCCGAGGACGCCGAGGGCGATGGCCAGTACAGCCAGGGGAGGGACGGTGTTGCCGATGTTGAAGATCTGCATGAAACGTTCTGCACGCCCGACCATGTTGGGTCGGCTGAGCAGGATACCAGCGGGGATGCCCACAATCAGGGCTGCCAGCATGGAGACTAGGACAAGAATCAGGTGAGCTTGCAGGTAAAACAACAAATCGTCGCGGTACAGTTCGATCGTGTTGATGCCGATCCAGTGGACCAGCAGGGCCAGGAGCGCGACGACAACCGCGCCTCCTATCAGCCCTTTGCCATAGCGAATAGCCACAGGCGGACTCCTTTTTTCTTTTGTCGGCGAACACATTCTCCGGCGGCAATGCCATTCCTGGCTGTCGGCGAATAGGTTCGCGAAAAGCAGCTCGCCGATACTGGCAATGCAGTATGCGATCAAGCCATGAGCGCAGCCTCGTCAGGCTAACTTGCTGATATTTCAGCCCCTGTTCCGAGTGCGGTAGCAGGGGAGTGGACGTCTCGACCTTTTAAAAGGTTCCACACTTGGGCGCATTTAGCCACCCCCAATGGGCTCAACGGTGGTCCGTACCCCCTCGTTTGCGCTATACTCGCCGCCCTTTTTTGACTCACCTGCCAGGCGATTTCCCATGACCCACCAGGCCGCCGAAGTCGCGAAACGCCGCACTTTCGCCATTATTTCCCACCCCGATGCCGGTAAAACCACCATCACCGAAAAGCTGTTGCTGATGGGCAAGGCGATCGCGGTAGCCGGCACGGTGAAATCGCGCAAATCCGACCGCCATGCCACATCCGACTGGATGGAGATGGAAAAACAACGGGGTATTTCCATTACCACGTCGGTCATGCAATTCCCGTATCGCGACCACATGGTCAACCTGCTCGACACCCCGGGCCACGAAGACTTCTCCGAAGATACCTACCGCACCCTGACGGCGGTGGACTCGGCATTGATGGTCCTCGACGGCGGTAAGGGCGTTGAGCCACGTACCATTGCGCTGATGGACGTTTGCCGCCTGCGTGACACGCCGATCGTCAGCTTCATCAACAAACTCGACCGTGATATCCGCGACCCGATCGAGTTGCTGGATGAAATCGAAGCCGTCCTGAAGATCAAGGCCGCGCCGATCACCTGGCCGATTGGTTGCTACCGCGACTTCAAGGGCGTGTACCACCTGGCCGACGACTACATCATTGTCTACACCGCCGGCCATGGTCACGAACGTACCGAAACCAAGATCATCGAAAAGCTCGACTCCGACGAAGCCCGCGCCCATCTGGGTGACGAGTACGACCGTTTCGTCGACCAGCTGGAACTGGTGCAGGGCGCCTGCCATGAGTTCAACCAGCAGGAATTCCTCGACGGCCAGTTGACCCCGGTGTTCTTCGGTACCGCCCTGGGCAACTTCGGCGTCGACCACGTGCTCGACGCGGTAGTGGATTGGGCCCCACGCCCGCTGGCCCGTGTCGCCAACGAGCGTACCGTGGAACCGGTGGAAGAGAAATTCACCGGCTTCGTGTTCAAGATCCAGGCGAACATGGACCCGAAACACCGTGACCGTATTGCCTTCATGCGCATCTGCTCCGGCAAATACGAAAAAGGCATGAAGATGCGCCACGTGCGTACCGGTAAGGACGTGCGCATCGGCGACGCCCTGACGTTCTTCTCCTCCGAGCGTGAACAGCTCGAAGAAGCCTACGCCGGCGACATCATCGGCCTGCACAACCACGGCACCATCCAGATCGGTGACACCTTCACCGAAGGCGAAGCGCTGGGCTTTACCGGTATCCCGCACTTCGCCCCGGAACTGTTCCGCCGCGTGCGCCTGCGCGACCCGCTCAAGTCCAAGCAACTGCGCCAAGGCTTGCAGCAATTGGCCGAAGAAGGTGCCACCCAGGTGTTCTTCCCCGAGCGCAGCAACGACATCATCCTCGGCGCCGTGGGTGTGCTGCAGTTCGACGTGGTCGCCAGTCGCTTGAAGGAGGAATACAAAGTGGAGTGCTCCTACGAGCCGATCACCGTGTATTCGGCGCGCTGGATCGAGTGCAGCGATAAGAAGAAGCTGGAAGAGTTCTCCAACAAGGCGGTGGAAAACCTCGCGGTCGACGGCGGTGGTCACCTGACCTACCTGGCGCCGACCCGGGTCAACCTGGCGTTGATGGAAGAGCGCTGGCCGGATGTGAAATTCCGCGCGACCCGCGAACACCACTAAGGTCTGAGCGTTTCAGAGAATGTGGGAGGGGGCTTGCCCCCGATAGCGGTGTGTCAGCCAGTGTATTGGGCTCTGACACTCCGCAATCGGGAGCAAGCCCCTCCCACATTTTGATCTCCAAAAGGCTGGAGATTGGCGGTAATCCGGCATCGCGACTAGCGTAAACGCTGGTGGCAGTTAATGACTGCCGTGCGGGTCTTATTTACTGACTGGACGGAATCAACCATGAGTATTTTTCAACGCGTAGTGCTGTTGATGAAGGTGCTGGTGCTGTTGTCGTTGGGGATGTCGACGGCCTGGGCGCATAACCCGGTGCAGAGCGTAGGGGTGGTGACGAGTGGCCAGGCATCGGACTTGCAGTTGGCCAAGTCCGAAGCCGAACCAGGCGATCAAGGCCAGGGCGGCAGCGAGGGTGATGATGACTCGACTACCGACGAGCCTGACAGCGACGACGCAGATGAAGGCGACAGCCAGACGTAGGCTTGCTGAAAAGAACGCGCCTCCCGTCAGGCTATAGCTGGCGGAAGGCGCTTTTCAGACCTCCGGCGGTGACTTAGAACGAGGTGGTCACCGACGCGAAATAAGCCCGGCCCGGCTCGTTATAGGTCTGTGCACCGGCATCCTCGGCATTGCCTTTGCGCGACAGGCGCTTGTCCAGCAGGTTGTTGATACCGACACGCACGCTCAAGTTTTTGCTGAACTCATAACCACTGCTCAGTCCCATCAGCCCATACGGGTCGACATCCTGCTGGGCGCTGCGGTCATAGCTGTTGGCACTGCGTGAGTTGAGTGTCGGCGCTTCCTGCTTGCCGTAGTAGGTGCCGCTGACCTGGAAGGACAGCTTGTCGGTGGCTTGCCAGTCCAGCGTGGTGTTGACGGTGTACTTGGGGATGATGCTCAACGGCTCGCCGGTGTCTTTGTCCTTGGAGTCGATCATGTAGGTCAGGTTGGTGTTCCAGTCCAGATCGCTGCGCAGGCTTACGAACAGGTTGCCTTCAACCCCCTGGACCAACGCGGGCCCGCTGTTTTCCCACTCCAGTACGCGGCGACCATTGCCCAGGCGGAAAGCCGCCTCGTTACTGGCATTGATCTTGTTCTTGTAGTCATTACGGAAGTACGTCGCGCTGGTACGCCAGGTACCCTTGTCGAAGGCCAGGCCGATTTCCTTGTTGACGCTGATTTCCGGCTTCAGGTCGCGATTACCCACCAGGTAACAACCGCCCATATTGGCTTCGCTGGCGTTGCAGCCATTGCCACGGCTGTACAGCAAGTAGTTCGGGTTGGACTGGTACAGGTTGGGGGTCTTGTAGGCACGGGCGATACCGCCCTTGAGGCTCAGTTCATCGGTCAACTGGTGCGAGGCGTTGAAGCTGGGGCTCCAGTTGCCGCCGAATTCTTCATGGTCGTCGTAGCGCAGGCCAGGGGTGATGATGGTCTTGCTGCCCAGTTCGATGTTGTCCTCGGCAAACAAGGCATAGCTCGATGCGGTGGTCTTGGTGCTGTTGCGGCTGACGCCGGGGATGGCGGGGACGCCGCCGGTGCCCGGGTCATAAGTTTGCGGGCGCAACGAGCCTGGATCGTTCATCGACTCGTAGAGGTATTCGCTGCCCAGGGTCAGGACCTGTTCGGCACCGAAGCTCAGGGGCAGGTTGACCTCGGCGGTGGCCCGGGTGTTACGCAGGCGTGATTCGAAACGCCCGGCGCTGGCCGAAGGCGTGCCCTCGCCGGATCCGGCCAGGCCTTCGTTGAGACGCTCATTGCGGGTCAGGTCGTGGGTCAGCGAGGCCAGGGTCGAGCCCCAGTCAAATTCACCACGGTGGGTTGCAGAGAAGCTGCTGCGTTGAATCACACTGGTTTCCTTGCCCACCAGGCTTTCAACGAATGCGCCACCGCCGTTGAGCATGGTATCGCCGGCAAAAATATTACCCTGGCGGCTGTAGCTGGCTTCCAGGTCGAGTGTTTGCTCGGGGGTGAATTGCCAGCTCAGCAAGCCATTGCCGTCTTTATTGCGCACGCCTTCGCGGCCAGCGACCAAAGAATCAGGCGTCGCTTGAGCTGCGCGGTTGATGTCGGCGTCATCCGCGTCGGTCTTGTTCAGGCCGCCATAGACGCGGAATGCCAGAGTGTCGGTCAACGGGCCGCTGAGGTTGAAGTTGGTGCGCTTGCTCGCGCCTTCGGCATCGTTTTCGGGGAAGGCGGTGTAGGCGGTCAGCGAACCGTGCAATTGATCGGTCGGGCGTTTGGTGATGATGTTGATCACCCCGCCCATGGCCCCGGAGCCATAACGAGCGGCGGCCGGGCCGCGCAGGATTTCAATGCGCTCGACTTCTTCGGCCGGCACCCAGTTGGTTTCGCCACGGGTATCACGGTCACCGCTCCAGCCATAACGCACGGCGTTGCGCGAGGTGGAGGGTTTGCCATCGATCAGGATCAGGGTGTTTTCCGGGCCCATTCCGCGTAGGTCGATCTGACGGTTATTGCCACGGCTGCCGCTGGAACTGTTGCCGGTCAGGTTGACGCCTGGCTCGCGGCGGATGATCTCCGACAGGTCGTTGCTGGGCGGGCGTTTCTTGATGTCTTCGGCGGTGATGATCGACACGCCGGGCGCTTGCTTGAGTTCTTCGGCAGCGGTGCCCAAAACACGCGTCTCGCCCAACACCAAGGCTTGGGAGGTGCCATCTACAGGCAGGTCCGTTGCCTGGATCGGTACTTTATCGCGCTCTTTTTCCACACTCTCCGCCAGCAGCGCGGGAGACGAAAGGGTAGCGATAAACGCCAGCGATAGATGGCTGAGCCTGAATTGAGACGACATGTCCACAAAGTCCTTTACGAGGGGCGATTGAACGAGAGGCGTCTGAATTTTTCGCGTAGCCAACCGTGGCTTGGCAGCCAGTATCCAGCGCCCTCTTTGCGTCGTGATGGTATTGATTCTCAAACAAAAGTAAATTTCATTTACAATCTATACACTTTCCAGAGGGCTCTGGCGCAATGTTTTCAAGGCCGGAGGCATTGAAAGGCGCAGGTCCATCTGTATTTTCTTTGCTACAAATGCGCAAAAAAAAGCCCCTCCGGCCAGACTGATGCGCAATCTGGCGGGAAGGGCGATGGAACTCATTGAAGCTGCAGTTCCTACAAGGGAGGCGTCAGGCCACGAATTGCTCCGCGTAGTGGCAAGCCACCTGCCGATTATCCAATGGTCGCAACAGCGGCTCCTCGCTGCTGCAGCGCTCGGTCGCATACGGGCAGCGCTTGTGGAACGCGCAGCCAGGTGGCGGGTTCAGCGGGTTAGGCAGTTCGCCGACGATTTTGATCTTCGGCTTGTTCGGATCCGGGTGAATGGTCGGTGTGGCCGACAGCAGCGCCTGCGTGTACGGGTGCAGCGGGCGGGCGTAGATGTCTTCCTTGGGGCCTACTTCCACCGGGCGGCCGAGGTACATCACCATCACGTCGTCGGCGACGTGTTGCACCACTGCCAGGTTGTGGGAGATGAACACGTAGGCGGTGTTGAATTCCTGCTGCAAATCCATGAACAGGTTGAGCACCTGGGCCTGGATCGACACGTCCAGCGCCGAGGTCGGTTCGTCCGCCACCAACACTTTGGGTTGCAGCATCATCGCCCTGGCCAGTGCGATACGTTGGCGCTGACCACCGGAGAACATGTGCGGGTAGCGCTGATAATGCTCAGGGCGCAGGCCCACTTGCTTCATCATCGCCTGGACTTTTTCGCGGCGCTCGGCGGCGGACAGGTTGGTGTTGATCAGCAACGGCTCCGCCAGTTGATCACCGACTTTCTGGCGTGGGTTCAACGACGCATACGGGCTTTGGAAAACCATCTGCACGTCTTTACGCAATTGCTTGCGCTGGGCCTTGTCGGCACCGGCCACTTCCTGACCGGCAATTTTCAAGGAGCCCGAGGACGGCTCTTCAATCAACGTGAGGGCACGGGCCAGGGTGGATTTGCCGCAACCCGACTCGCCCACAACCGCGAGGGTCTTGCCGGCTTCCAGCTCAAAGGACACGCCATTGAGAGCACGCACGGTGGCGTGGCCCTTGAACAGGCCACGGGACACTTCATAGTGACGGGTGAGGTCGCGGGCGGTAAGTACGACGGCCATTACGCCACCTCCTGGTTCAGCGGGTAGAAGCAGCGGGCGAGGCTGTTGCTTTTCGGATCAAGGCTTGGACGCTGGGCGCGGCAGGAGTCCTGGACATACGGGCAGCGCGGTGACAGCAAGCAGCCCTGCGGACGGTCATAGCGGCCGGGAACGATGCCCGGCAGCGTGGCCAGGCGCGTGGCGCCGAGGCTGTGCTCCGGGATCGCCTTGAGCAGCGCTTCGCTGTACGGGTGCGCCGGAATGTCGAACAGTTGCGGCACCTGGCCGACTTCCACCGCTTGGCCTGCGTACATCACGCATACGCGCTGGGCGGTTTCAGCCACTACCGCGAGGTCGTGAGTGATCAGCACCAGGCCCATGTTCTGCTCTTTTTGCAGGGCCAGCAGCAGTTCCATGATCTGCGCCTGGATGGTCACGTCCAACGCAGTGGTCGGTTCATCGGCGATCAGCAACTTGGGCTCGCCGGCAATCGCCATGGCGATTGCCACGCGTTGGCTCATACCGCCGGACAATTGGTGCGGGTAGGCATCCATACGGCTGGCGGCGCCTGGGATCTCGACTTTTTCCAGCAGTTCGATAGCCCGCTTGCGCGCTTGTTTGCCGGACATTTTCAAATGCAAGCGCAGCACTTCTTCAATCTGGAAACCCACGGTGTAGCTGGGGTTCAGCGCGGTCATCGGGTCCTGGAACACCATCGCCAGGTCTTTGCCGACGATCTGGCGGCGCTGGCGGTTGCTCAGCTTGAGCATGTCCTTGCCGTCGAAGTTCAGGGCGTCGGCGGTGACGATGCCGGGGTGCTCGATCAGGCCCATCAGCGCCATCATGGTCACGGATTTACCCGAACCCGACTCGCCAACAATCGCCAGTACTTCGCCTTTGTCGACGGAGATGTCGAGGCCATCGACCACCGGCACGGCAGTCTTGTCGCCGAAGCGGACGTTGAGATTCTTGATTTCTAACAGTGACATGGGAATCTCCTCAGGCGGCGTTCTTGAGTTTCGGGTCCAGCGCATCGCGCAGGCCGTCACCCATCAAGTTGATTGCCAGCACGCTGAGCAAAATGGTCAAACCAGGCAGGCTCACGACCCACCAGGCGCGTTCGATGTAGTCACGGGCCGAAGCCAGCATGGTGCCCCACTCAGGGGTTGGCGGTTGTACGCCAAGGCCGAGGAAGCCCAGGGCCGCGGCATCGAGAATCGCCGAGGAAAAGCTCAAGGTCGCTTGTACGATCAGCGGCGCCATGCAGTTAGGCAGCACGGTGATGAACATCAGGCGTGGCAGGCCGGCGCCGGCAAGGCGGGCGGCGGTCACGTAGTCGCGGTTCAGTTCGCCCATTACCGCGGCGCGGGTCAGGCGCACGTAGGACGGCAGCGACACGATAGCGATGGCGATCACGGTGTTGATCAGGCCAGGGCCGAGGATGGCGACAATCGCCACGGCCAGCAGCAGCGACGGCAGGGCCAGCATGATGTCCATCAGACGCATGATGGTCGGGCCGAGCAAACGCGGGAAAAAACCGGCGAACAGGCCCAGCAGGATGCCCGGGATCAGCGACATCACCACCGACGACAAGCCGATCAGCAATGACAGGCGCGAACCCTGGATCAGGCGCGAGAGCAAGTCACGCCCCAGTTCGTCGGTGCCGAGCAGGAACTGCATCTGCCCACCTTCCAGCCAGGCGGGCGGGGTCAGCAGGAAGTCACGGTATTGCTCGCTGGGGTTATGCGGGGCAACCCAGGGGGCGAAGATCGCGCAGAACACGATTAGCAACATGAACAGCAGGCCGGCAACCGCGCCTTTGTTCTTGGAGAAGGCTTGCCAGAATTCTTTGTACGGGGACGGGTACAGCAGGCTCTGATCGACTGCTGACACTGGAGTAGAGGTAGTCATGGTCATGATCTCAGCGCTGGTGACGGATGCGTGGGTTGGCGAAGCCGTAGAGGATATCCACCACGAAGTTCACCAGGATCACCAGGCAGGCGATCAGCAGAATGCCGTTTTGCACCACCGGGTAGTCCCGCGCGCCAATGGCTTCGATCAGCCATTTGCCGATGCCGGGCCACGAGAAGATGGTTTCGGTCAGTACCGCACCGGCCAGCAGCGTGCCGACTTGCAGGCCGACCACGGTCAGTACCGGGATCAGCGCGTTGCGCAGGCCGTGCACGAATACCACGCGCGCCGGCGACAGGCCCTTGGCCTTGGCGGTGCGGATGTAGTCCTCGCGCAGTACTTCAAGCATCGATGAGCGGGTCATCCGTGCGATCACCGCCAGCGGGATGGTGCCCAGCACGATAGCCGGCAGGATCAGGTGGTGCAGGGCGTCCCAGAACGCGTCCGGCTCGTCGGCCAGCAGGGTGTCGATCAACATGAAACCGGTGCGCGGCTCGATGTCGTAGAGCAGGTCGATACGCCCGGAAACCGGGGTCCAGCCCAGGCTCACCGAGAAGAACATGATCAGGATCAGGCCCCACCAGAAGATCGGCATCGAATAGCCCGCCAGGGAGATGCCCATCACCCCATGGTCGAACAGGGATCCTCGTTTGAGTGCCGCGATCACCCCGGCCAACAGGCCCAGGATACCGGCGAACAACAGGGCGGCCATGGACAGTTCCAGGGTCGCAGGGAAAAGGGCGGTGAACTCGGTCCACACGCTGGTGCGGGTGCGCAGCGATTCGCCAAGGTCGCCCTGGGCGAGCTTGCCGACGTAATCCAGGTATTGCGCATACAGCGGCTTGTTAAGGCCAAGGCGCTCCATTGCCTGGGCGTGCATTTCGGGGTCAACCCGCCGCTCGCCCATCATGACTTCTACGGGGTCGCCTGGAATCATGCGAATCAACGCAAAGGTCAGCAACGTGATGCCGAAGAACGTGGGGATCAATAACCCCAATCGGCGGGCAATAAAACTAAACATCTTGGTGTGTACCTCAATCAGCCGGTTAGGCAGGTTCGGCACCGTCAATGTCGACGGTGCCGAGCGTTTTTCTTATTTACTTCACCTGGGTGGTGGCGAAGTTATTTGTACCCAGAGGGCTTTGGGTGAAGCCTTCTACGTTCTTGCGCAGGGCGGTGAACAGTTTCGGGTAAGCCATGGGAAGCCAGGGTTGGTCTTTCTCGAACACATCCTGTGCTTGTTCATAGAGCGCGGCCCGTTCGGCCGGTTCCGCGATTGCACGGGCTTTGTCGATCAAGTCCTGAAACTCTTTGTTACACCAGCGGGCGTAGTTTTCGCCGTTTTTGGCTGCATCGCAACTCAGGTTTGGCGTCAGGAAGTTATCCGGGTCGCCGTTATCACCGACCCAGCCCGCCGAAACCATATCGTGCTCGCCGTTTTTGGCACGCTTGAGCATCTCGCCCCATTCCATGACCTTGATATTGATCTTCAAGCCAATCTGGGCCAGGTCTGCTTGCATACGCTGGGCGCCGAGCATCGGGTTGGGGTTGGTCGGGCCGCCGCCGTTACGGGTGAACAGTGTGAATTCGGTGCCTTCCGGCACGCCGGCTTCCTTGAGCAGGGCACGGGCCTTGTCCAGGTCGCGTGCTGGGTTTTTCAGCTTTTCACTGAAACCCAGCAATGTCGGTGGATAAGGGCCGGTGCCCACGACTGCATTGCCTTTTCCGAACAGCGCTTCGGTATAGCCGGCCTTGTCGAACGCGATGTTGATAGCGTGGCGTACCCGCGCATCGCTCATGTATTTGCGGGTGGTGTTCAATGCGGTGTAGCTGGTGGTCATCGCCGCCAGTTCATCGACTTTCAGGTTCGGGTCTTTCTTGATGCTTGGGATGTCATCCGGCTTGGGGAACAACGCGATCTGACATTCGTTGGCCTTGAGCTTCTGCAGGCGCACGTTGTTATCGACGGTAATAGCCAGAATCAGCGGATCGACCGCCGGTTTGCCGCGGAAGTAGTCGGGGTTGGCCTTGAAGCGTGCCTGGGCGTCTTTCTGATAACGGGTGAAGATGAACGGACCAGTGCCGATGGGCTTGGCATTGAGGTCTTCGGTCTTGCCGGATTTGAGCAACTGGTCGGCGTATTCCTTCGAATGGATTGAAGAGAACGCCATGCCCAGGTCAGCCAGGAACGGAGCTTCAGGACGGGTCAGGGTAAAGACGACAGTATGATCGTCGATCTTCTCTACGCTCTTGAGCAGTTCCTTGAACCCCATGCTTTCGAAGTACGGGTAACCCACGAGGGACTTTTTATGCCATGGATGATTCGGGTCCAGCTGGCGCTGGAAGCTCCAAAGCACATCGTCGGCGTTCAGGTTGCGCGTGGGTTTGAAATAGTCGGTGGTGTGGAACTTGATGTCGTCACGCAGGTGGAAGGTGTAGGTCAGGCCATCGGCGCTGATTTCCGGCAGGTCTTTAGCCAGGGCGGGAACCACTTCGGTGGTGCCGGGCTTGAAATCCACCAGACGGTTGAACATGGTTTCAGCGGCGGCATCGGCGGTCACGGCGGTGGTGTACAGGACCGGGTCGAAACCTTCCGGGCTGGCTTCGGTGCACACCACCAGCGGTTTGGCCGAAACGCCGATCGCCACGCTCAACAGCGCGGCAGCCATGGCGGCTTGTAGCGGGAGCATTTTCATTCAGAGCCCTCTGCAATCGATGGAACCAGAAAAGCGTAGACGGCGAACTCGTCCTGAGTCCGCCGCCTGCCTGGCGCTAATTAAAGGATGTTGAATGGGATGGTGGTGACCAGACGGAACTCTTTGATGCTGCCGTCGGATTGGAACTCGCTGCCACGGTGTTCAACGTAGGTGGCACGAATTGCGGTGGCCTTGAGCGGGCCGCTCTGGACCGCGTAGGAAGCGCCGATACCGTATTCCTGGTGCTTCTCGCCGTCCTGGGACTGGATGCCGTCGTAACCTTTGCCGACTACACCGCGGTTACCGGTGTAGTGGGTGCCGTCGATGCCCCAGCCGCGAGCGGAGTAGGCGTTGAACTTAAGGCCTGGCACGCCGTATTCGGCCATATTGATGGCGTAGGCGATCTGGAACGATTTCTCGTTCGGGCCGTTGAAGTCGGACGTCAGGGAGTTGGCCAGGTAGATACCGTTGGTTTCGTGCAGGTAGTCGAAGTACTCGTTACCGTTCACGGCCTGGTAGGCGAAGGTCAGGCTGTGGGCCTGGTGAGTCAGGCCAAAAGACAGGGAGTAGGTATCGTTGTCGATATCCCCCATCAGCTTTTTGCCTTCATCGACGGTCTTGTAGTAGTTGAAACCGGTGGTCAGCGCCAGTTGCTGGCTGTCACCCAGTTCATGGGTAGCGCCGAAGTAGTACTGGTTCCAGAAATCCTTGACGTTGGCGCCGAAGAAGCTGGTCTTCAGGCTCTTGAATGGCTGGTAGTTGGCGCCCAGGGTATAGACCTTGTCGGTTTCAACCTTTGCGCTGTTGGTGTATTCGGAGCGGAATTTCGACAGGCTCTGTTCGCTACGTGGCGAAACGCGGTCAAACACGCCGCCCTGGAACGACAGGTTGCTGAACTCTTCGCTGTTGAAGCTCACACCCTGGAAGCTTGAAGGCAGGGCACGGTTGCCGATGGTGTCGACGATGCCGCTGCTGAAGTTCTGGCGACCGGCGGTCAAGGTGGTGTTGGACACGCGGAACTGCACGTTGGCCAGGCCCAGTTTGCTCCACTGGTCTACGGCGTCACCGTTGGAGTCCGCCAGGGTACGGTTGGAGCCGCCCTTGATATCACGCTTGCTGCGGTCCAGTACCAGAGCGTTGTAAACCGCTACTTCGGTCTTGACGCCGACGGTGCCCTGGGTGAAACCCGAGCTGGCTTTGAGGATGGTGCCCTGTACCCAGTTGGTACGGTTACGGTCGGTCAGGGTCTGGCCATGCTTCTGGTACGCGAAGGTGCCCCCACGGTATTTGCTTTCATGGGAGTACCAGTTACGTGTGGTGCCGCCAAGGCTGAAGTCTTCAACGAAGCCTTTAGCCTCGCTTTGGGCGCTGGTGCCGGCCAACGTGGTAGGAACGAAGTCCTGGCTTTGCGTTTCAGCGTAGGCGGTTGCCGTGATGCTGCTGATGGCCAGGGCCAGAAGCGCTTTGCTGCTCAGTTTCATGGGTGAAGCTCCTTTGGTTCTCTTTTTTAATGCCGGTCTTTTTAGGTGAACCGGCTATTGGGTGTGGAACTCGTTCAAGCCTGTGCAAACGTTTGGCGTAGGAATTTTCCCAACAAAAGCCTGCGCGTTTGCCGGGAAGCGAACTTCGCTCCCCGCAATCCGGTTATTTTCTTATGGGGTAATGCTGACGCCCGAGAACACGTTGCGGCCGAAGGGGCTCACCTTGAAACCTTCGACTTTGGCGCTTAACGGCTGGTTGACCGTCGAGTGGGCGACTGGCGTGATCGGCACCTGCTGCTTGAGCAGTTGCTGCGCCTGTTTGTATAGAACAGTCCTTTGTTCGCGGTCGGTCACGACCTTGGCTTGCTTGATCAGCTTGTCGTACGCCGGGTCACACCACATGGAGTAGTTGTTCCCGCCGATGGCGTCGCAGCTGTAGAGGGTGCCCAACCAGTTGTCCGGATCACCGTTGTCGCCGGTCCAGCCAATCAGGCTGACATCATGCTCACCGTTCTTGGTGCGCTTGATGTACTCGCCCCATTCGTAGCTGACGATTTTGACTTTCAGGCCGATCTTGGCCCAATCGTTCTGCAGCATCTCGGCCATCAGCTTGGCGTTGGGGTTGTACGGACGTTGTACCGGCATCGCCCACAGGGTGATCTCGGTGCCTTCCTTGACGCCGGCGGCCTTGAGCAGCTCCTTGGCTTTTTCCGGGTTGTAGGCGGCGTCCTTGATGCTGTCGTCGTAGGACCACTGTGTCGGCGGCATGGCGTTGACCGCCAGTTGCCCTGCGCCCTGGTACACAGCGTTGAGGATGCTCTGCTTGTTCACCGCCATGTCCAGCGCCTGGCGCACTTCAAGCTGGTCGAACGGCTTGTGGCGCACGTTGTAGGCGATGTAGCCGAGGTTGAAGCCAGGCTTGGTCAGCAGTTGCAGGTTCGGGTCGGCCTTCAGCGCGTCTACATCGGCGGGGCGCGGATGCAGGGTGACCTGGCATTCGCCGGCCTTGAGCTTCTGCACCCGTACCGAGGCGTCGGTGTTGATGGCGAAGATCAGTTGGTCCAGCTTGACGCGGCTCGGGTCCCAGTACTGTTTGTTGCCCACGTAACGTATCTGCGAGTCTTTCTGGTAACGCTGGAACACAAATGGGCCAGTGCCGATCGGCTTCTGGTTGATGTCGCTGGGCTTGCCTTGCTTGAGCAACTGCTCGGCGTATTCGGCGGACAGGATTGCAGCGAAACTCATGGCGATGTTCTGTACGAACGCGGCATCGACCGTGTTCAAGGTCATCACCACCGTGTGCGGGTCGGTTTTTTCGACCTTGGCGATATTCTTGTTCAGGCTCATCCCGTTGAAGTACGGAAACTCGGTAGGGTAGGCCTTGCGGAATGGATGCTCGGGGTCAAGCATGCGGTTGAAGGTGAACAGCACGTCGTCGGCGTTGAAGTCGCGCGTCGGCTTGAATTCCTTGTTGCTGTGGAACTTCACCCCCTCACGCAGGTGGAAGGTGTAGGTCAGGCCATCTGGCGAAATATCCCATTTGGTCGCCAGCCCAGGTACTACGTCGGTCGCGCCTTTTTCGAATTCAACCAGGCGATTGTACAAAGGCTCTGCCGCATCGTTGTCGGTGGCCGTGGTGTATTGCGCAGTGTCAAACCCTGCCGGGCTGCCTTCGGAGCAGAACACCAGGCTCTTCTTTTCGGCGGCCTGGCCCATCGTGGCCACGGCCAGCAGGCTGGTGGCAAACATCGCGGATAGAACAGTGGTATGGCGCATGACGATCCCGATCCTTGTTTGTAGTTATCAACAGCAACCCTCCCGCTGGCCATGGCCAGGAAGACATCACTGATCCCACGCACAGCAAGTGCCATTTCCCAGAGTGATGCCTCTGCTGTCCTACGACGTTATGGGACGCGGACCTTGCAGTAAATGCGCCAATTCTGACTGGACTTGTAGGTAACGGAGACACAAGGCGCAGTTCGTTGCTGTAGGACGGCAACGCTTACAAATGTGGTCTGTTTCCTATGGCCCTGGCGGATGGAATAACGGCGACGTTGTGAAACGTCGCCGTTATTGATCCTTACTTGCCGCTTACGCTAACGCCGTAGAAGGAGTTCAAGCCAAATGGGCTGATTTTGAAGTCCTGTACGGTATTACGCATGGGTTGATACACCGTCGAGTGCGCGATAGGTGTCATCGGGACTGCATCTTTGAGGATATGTTGCGCCTGCTTGTACAGCTCGGTGCGTTTGGCGACATCCGATGTGGCCTTGGCTTCTTTCACGATGCCGTCGAATTTCTTGTCGCACCACTTGGAGAAGTTGTTGCCCGACAGCGAGTCGCAGCCGAACAGCACGTTCAGCCAGTTGTCCGGGTCACCATTGTCGCCGCTCCAGCCAATGATCATGGCCTGGTTCTCGCCGCCTTTGGAACGCTTGATGTACTCGCCCCATTCGTAGCTGGTGATCTTGACCTTCAGGCCGATCTTGGACCAGTCGTTCTGCAGCATCTCAGCCATCAGCTTGGCGTTCGGGTTGTACGGACGCTGAACCGGCATGGCCCACAGGACGATTTCGGTACCTTCCTTGACGCCGGCTTCCTTGAGCAGCGCCTTGGCTTTCTCTGGGTCGTACTTAGCGTCCTTGATGCTGGTGTCGTAGGACCATTGGGTCGGCGGCATGGCGTTGACGGCCAGTTGGCCGGCGCCCTGGTACACGGAGTCAATGATCTGCTGCTTGTTCACCGCCATGTCCAGCGCCTGGCGTACGCGCAGGTCAGCCAGCGGGTTAGGCTGGTCGCTGCCCTTGACCTTGTCCATCACGTTGTAGGCCACATAGCCCAGGTTGAAACCGGCCTGGTGCGGCAGCTTCAGGTCTTTGTCTTCGCCCAGCGCCTTTAGGTCGGCCGGACGTGGGAACAGAGTGATCTGGCATTCGTTTTTCTTGAGCTTCTGGATACGCACCGACGGGTCAGTGGTGATGGCGAAGATCAGGTTGTCGATCTTCACGTCTTCAGGTTTCCAGTAGTCCTTGTTGCCGGTGTAACGAATGTTCGAATCTTTCTGGTAGCTCTTGAACACGAACGGGCCAGTGCCGACCGGCTTCTGGTTGATGTCGGCGGGTTTGCCTTCCTTCAACAATTGCGCGGCATATTCAGCGGACTGGATCGAAGCAAAGCTCATGGCCAGGTTCTGGATGAAAGCCGCGTCCACGGTGCCAAGGGTGAACTTGACGGTGTGATCATCGACTTTCTCGATGTTCTTGATGTTGGTGTCCATCCCCATGTCCGTGAAGTACGGGAACTCGGTGGGGTAGGCCTTACGGAACGGATCGTCTTTGTTGATCATCCGGTTGAAGGTGAACAGTACGTCGTCAGCCGAGAATTCACGAGTAGGCTTGAAGTACGGGGTGGTGTGGAACTTGACGCCTTCGCGCAGGTGGAAGGTATACGTCAGGCCGTCCGGCGACACATCCCAGCTGGTGGCCAGGCCAGGAACGACGGCGGTGCCGCCACGCTCGAACTGGCTCAGACGGTTGAACATGGTTTCGGCCGAGGCATCGAAGTCTGTTCCGGTGGTGTACTGGCCTGGGTCGAAACCGGCCGGGCTCCCTTCGGAGCAGAACACCAGGTTAGTTGCCGCCAGGGCTACGGGGGCTGCGGCCATAAGGCCAGCGCTCACTAATAACGGAAGGACTGCGTGTTTAAGCATGTTGGCCTCATGATTTGTTGTCATTTTTGGTGGTGAGGGCGACCTCGTGAGTCGGCCTGCGGATACTTATGCAGGCGCCATACCCAATGCAAGATGCTGAACGGTTACGAGCGGTAAACAGTGGTACGAACGTACAGGAATGTCGCAATTATGAAAGTTTTGCCATAAATGCGTCGATTTGATGGTTTTTTTCGGTGCAATGTGCGCACCAAAAAAGCCCAGCCGAGGCGTCTAGCGCACTCGGTTGGGGCGTCGATGTTACTTATCTAGACTCACGCCGTAGAAGGGCGTCAGTCCAAACGGGCTGATCTTGAAGTCGCGCACTTCCTTGCGCAGGGGCTGGAAAACCGTCGAGTTTGCAATAGGCGTTATAGGTACCTGTTCCTTAAGGATTTTCTGCGCCTGTTGATACCACTTGATGCGCTGCTCGCGATCATTGCTGACCTTGGCTTGCTGCACCAGCTTGTCGTAGGCCGGGTTACACCATTTGGCATAGTTGCTGCCCTTGACTGCGGCACAACTGTAGAGCACGCCGAGCCAGTTGTCCGGGTCGCCGTTGTCGCCGGTCCAGCCGTAAATCATTGCGTCGTGTTCGCCATTTTTAGCGCGTTTGATGTACTCGCCCCACTCATAGCTGACGATGTTGGCTTTGATGCCGACCTTGGCCCAATCCTGTTGGATCATTTGTGCGGACATCCGCGCATTGGGGTTGGAGGCGCGTTGCACGGTCATCGCCCACAGATTGATGGTGGTACCTGGTGCAACCCCTGCTTCTTTTAGTAGCAACCGGGCTTTGGTCGGATCGTAGGGGGCATCCTTGATGCCTGGGTCATAAGACCACTGCGCCGGCGGCAATGCGTTCTGCGCCAATTGTCCGGCGCTCTGGTAAACGGCCTTGATGATTGCTGGTTTGTCGATCGCCATGTCCAGCGCCTGGCGCACCTTGAGTTGGTCCAGCGGCGGGTGCGTTACGTTGTAGGCCAGGAAGCCCAGATTGAAACCCGCTTGTTGCAGCACGCGCAGATTGGGATCTTGCTTCATCACGTCGATGTCGGCAGGACGTGGGTAACCGCTGACCTGGCATTCACCGGCCTTTAGTTTTTGCAGGCGCGCAGCGGCGTCCGGGGTGATCGCAAATACCAGGTTATCGAGCTTTACGTCCTCGGGCTTCCAGTATTGTGTGTTGGCCACATACCGGATCTGCGCATCTTTCTGGTAACGCTTGAACACAAACGGCCCGGTGCCGATGGGCTTTTGATTGATTTGCTCGGCCTTGCCCTCTTTCAACAGCTGGGCGGCGTATTCGGCCGATTGCACCGAGGCGAAACTCATCGCCAGGTTCTGTACGAATGAAGCATCGACATTGTTCAGGTTGAAACGCACGGTGTGTTCGTCGAGTTTGTCGACGCTCTTGATCGTGGCGTTCAAGCCCATGTCAGTGAAGTAGGGCGATTCGGAGGGGTAGGCCTTGCGAAACGGGCTGTCGGCATCGAGCAAGCGATTGAAGGTGAACAACACATCATCGGCGTTGAAATCACGGGTCGGGGTGAAGAAGTCGGTGGTGTGGAACTTGACGCCATCGCGCAGGTGGAAGGTATAGGTCAGGCCGTCCTTGGATACATCCCAGTTCGTGGCCAGACCCGGTTCTACCTCGGTGCCACCGCGCTTGAACTGAGTCAGACGGTTGAACACGGTTTCGGCGGACGCGTCAAAATCGGTGCCGCTGGTGTACTGGCTGGGATCGAACCCGGCGGGGCTGGCTTCGGAGCAGTAGACCAGGGTGGTTGCGGCCTGGGCCATCGGCATAAAAGCCAGTAGGCTTGCGGCGAGGAGCAGTGGCTTGACGGCGATTCTTTCCATGGAGACCCCTGAAATGGCAGGCAGACCAAAGCTGCCTAAACGAAAACGGCGGTCACCGAGGTTACCGCCGTTCTGGTTACTCAGGTAGGGACATCTGCATCAAAGGGGAGACTTGATTACTGAGGGAGATCATCGGGGATCGAGACTTCCAGTTGAGTGGGAGCGTAATCGTCAATCGTGTAAAGGTCGCCGGACACATCATTGTTCTCGCGAATGGTGAAGGTTCTGACGGTGGTTGCTTCTAAATCCGGAATCACTTTTGGAACGTGATCGCTGACATCGCTTACAAACCACGTGGTGACGACTTTGACTCGGGCTTCACTGTTTATCGGGTCGTAATCAATAAAGTAAGAAGTATTGCTTGCTGTGACGCCGTAGCCTTCTTTCAAGCTTTGGAGCAACTCCCAATTGGCGGGAAATACTGATCCTTGATGGGCAACCTCGGAGATACGGGATCGCAGTTGTGCATCGGGAATCTCTTTCTCGAATTGCTTTAGACGGCTCAGTCTTGTCGCTTCGGGTGTGTCTGCACGGGCGTCCAACGGCACCTCGATATCGCCGCCTTTTGAGCTTTTGATGACCGTGTAGTTGTTACGATTCAGGTCGGGAAGAAAGTTCTCTGAATAATTGGTCTCGCTCAGAGGCGTAGGAGCCGCTCGCTCCGAGGGCAATACTTCGAACTTCTCCTTGGGGGCCTCCCAGCCAATATTCAGCTTTCTTTTAACAACGCCGTTTTCTTCATAGCCGCGGGTCGATACGGCGTAAGGTCTGGTCTCATCCACTTTCATGAATTGGTCGAATCTGTCGGCTCGTGCCACGGCCTGTTGATCGACATCGGCGAACAGGTCCGAAAAATGGGGGGTCAGATTTTCACTAGGTGTTGGCGATGGTGAGCGCTGCCACGGCCACCTCACCCCCCCATTGGCTGCATTGCGAACCCAGTTTCCGTCACCGGCTGAATGCACGGTCAATACAATCTTTCCGGAGCGATCAATAATCTGCACGTAGTCATTGCTAGGTTTGAAGTTGCTTTTTATTTCATATACGCCAGGGACGCCTGTCCCATCGGTGTAGCGGATAAACCAGTGATCTTCGCCGGTGGCGGTGTTCTTGAGCTGATAGATGCCCTTCTGGTTGTGCGTGGCCTTTTCAATCAACTGCTCGCCGTCAGGGATGGCATGTTCGCTGATCATCCCCGCGTGACTGGGCCGCAACGGGTTCACTTGGGGCGTCGAGTGATTTGCAACCGGGTTGATATCACTCTCGCTCAACGCGTTTGGCGTGCGCACGAGTTCAAGATCGCTAGTGTCCTGACTGAATCGCCAGCTGTAGGGTTTTGCGCTGGGAGCGCCAGGTGTCAAAACCGCCTCCCCAAGTCCGGCTTCCACTCCAATGGGGGCAATCTCGTGCGCCAGTTGCAGGCTGGAAATTACCGCCGCGGCGTTACCTGCGACACGATCATCGGCCGTCTTGCCGTAGAGGCCATCGTGTACGCCGAAGACAATGTTGCCCACATTGCCTACGATCGGTAAGTAACCAAACGTGTTACCCCAAAACTCTTTGGCTGCTTTCCAACTTTGTTGGGAGGCGCCAAAGACCTCGGTTTGATCGGTCCAGCGTGCATTCTTGGCATTTATCGCCTGGTAGTGGGGGGCAATACCGTTTTTAAGGTCGCCAAATTTCAAGTAGTAATCGCTGTCTCGCGATTGTGTGTAATTGAATGTCTCCCGGACCGGTACGGCCTGATCTGTGAACGGGCCTTTTCTTCCTGGAAACGTAGAACGGTTATCCTGAATCAATGCATTGAGTACATACCCGGCCCCTACCCAGTGAGCATCATGACCGCCTTGCCTGTCACGAGCGTTGAAGCGGCTAACCAATTGAGCCTGATTGTTTTTAGCCCAACTGGCAAAGTCGTCATCACCGTGTATTTCACGGGCGGAGCCATTCTTTAAGTCAATCATCAGTCCCTTATTCGGGCGGTGGTCATAATCACCGTGATAATTGATATAAGGAATAAATGCATAACCCTCTAAGGGATAGCCATATATGTTGGGGATTACCGCGTTTCCGTCTTCTTCAAGTGTGCGGACAATGGCGGCCCGCGCAGCGGGGGTTAGGTGTTTGTTACTGGAATTGTCGTCATGCAGACTTTGTAATATTCCTCGCAACACATAGGCATCCGCTTTGCCCGATCGCTTCGCCAGTTGCCCCGAGGCGTCGCGCATGGGCGCCGCTATTTCATTTTCCCAATGGCCTTGGAGTTGGCTGCCCAAGGATTCCAGTTCGTGAAGCTTGTTTTTATCTTGCGGGTTGATGTGCATGCCCTGGAAGTTCAACGGGCCGCCCCTTGACACCTTGTCGTGCGCAAGAGCGCCGGCTGCAATCTCCCATGCAAAATAGGTGCGCACCTCCTTGTTGGTTTCCTCCTGGGGCTTGCCCATTCCTACATAGGAGTGGAAGGTCACCGAGATTTTTTCATGGGGATCGTAGCCGGCTGCTAGCAACCCGCCGCTGAAGTAACCTGCGGGTTCAAGAAACAGGCGAGTTTGCTGGAACTTGATATTGCGTTCTGCGTCGCTGCCATTTTCGATGTGTTGAATGTGCGCGACGACTCGACCGGCATAGGCATCGATACGATGCATTCGCTCTTGCTGTGTATAACCCGCGTTTGGCGGAATAACGTTGACTGACCCATAGATGATGCTTTTGGAAGCATCGAGCTCATGGGCGGGTGTAGGCAAGGGGAACGGGGGTTGGTCGAGCAATTTTTTTGGATGTTTTGAAGAGGTTTCTTCTGCCTGCTGCCGGGTTTGCGTTGCGGGCAAATCATCAAGCGCTCGACGCTGGCGATAGTGTGTGGGAGGGAAAGAGGGAACGACGGGTGTGGGAGCGAGAGACGGTGTTATATTCATTATCGACTCACATTAATTATTGGATAAATAACTGCCGTTCATCGAGAAACAAAGAAATCGATATGTGTGATGTTCTGTTGTCAGTACGTCCGTGTGTGGCAAATAACCTGTTCGATGTTCTGATTCAAGATGATGTGCATGGCAACCCTGGGTGGGAAGTTGAGTGTCGTAAGTTCCAGGCCTGCATTCGTAATGTTTGACGAGTGGTGTCGTGAGGGCGAGGTTTAGATAGATTAGAGTAAGGCTGTAGTATCAAGTTACTTGGTGTGTGGTAGCGGTCTGAGTGTTCCGTGGGCGGCAACACCACAGCGTAACCGGTGAAGGTTACGCCGTGTTGGTCTCGCGAAGACTTACGGTAAAACTTCGATCACTCCATCGGCGCTCATGCTCACTTGGCTGGTGCCCGCTTCAACGTCAGGCGTCGGTGCAGAATCTGCCATGGCCGCCTTCATCATCATGCCGCCACGGGCATAAGGCATCGGGTAACCATTGGTGTTGAAGTTCAGATTGACGATCTTGTAACCCTTGCCGCCCAGTGCATCGGTAGCCAGTTGCGCACGGGCCTTGAACGCAGTAACCGCGTCCTTGAGCAACGCATCTTCGCTGGCCTTGCGCGTGGCATCGGCGATGGCGAAGTCCATGTTTTCCATTTTCAGCGTGTTCAACAGCTCGCCGGTGAGCTTGGACAGCGCCGGGAAGTCCGCGCTTTCCAGGCGCAGTTCGGCGCGCTCACGCCAGCCGGTGATCTTCTGGTTCTTGTTGTCGTAGATCGGGTAGCTGTTACGGCTGCCCTGGCGCAGGGTCACGCCTTTGACTTCGCGGGCCTGGCCTAAGGCTGTGTTCATGGTGGTGGTGATTTCAGCGGCAAGCTTGGCCGGGTCGGCGTTTTGCGACTCGGTATAGAGGGTGACGATCATCTTGTCGCGGGCTACTTCCTGGCTGACTTCGGCGCGCAGGGAGATCTGGTTGTAGTTCAGTGCATCGGCGGCCATGGCCGGCAGGCTGGCAATGGCGCTGGCGCTGAGAGTGATGATGGCTGCACTGCGAATGAAACGAGACATGGAAGCTCCTTGAGGTAGTCGTGCTCGGTATGACTGTAGACGCTGGCATAGGGTTCTTCGGGTTTACACATTACCAACAAGTTATGCGGGCGCCGACGAACGGTCATTTAGCCGGCCTGCGTCAAAGAGCCACACGCGCCGTGCCAGCAGGTCCGCTTCGTTTATACTCGTGCCGATCCGCCTGCAGCGCTCATCGGGAGAGCTCATGCTCGCCGCCGTAAAACTGACTTCCGCCACTCGCCAGAACCTCTGGCGCCTGACGTTCATTCGCACCCTGGTATTGGCCGCACAGGCCGGTTCCGTCGGGCTTGCCTATTGGTTCGACCTGCTGCCGCTGCCCTGGCTGCAACTGGCTGTGACCCTGGGTTTTTCCACCGTGTTGTGTGCATTTACCGCCATACGGCTGCGCACCACCTGGCCGGTGACCGAGTTGGAATATGCCCTGCAACTGGCTTGCGACCTGTTTATCCACAGCGTGTTGCTGTACTTCTCCGGTGGGTCCACCAACCCGTTCGTTTCGTATTACCTGGTGCCACTGACCATCGCTGCGGTGACGTTGCCATGGCGCTACTCGGTGGTGCTTTCGGGGATCGCGCTGACGCTGTACACCCTGTTGCTGGCTCAGTTCTACCCGTTGCAGACCTTCCCTATCGCCCGGGAAAACCTGCAAATCTACGGGATGTGGTTGAGTTTTGCCCTGTCTGCCGCCGTCATTACCTTTTTCGCCGCACGTATGGCCGAAGAGCTGCGTCGCCAGGAAGAGCTGCGCGCCATTCGCCGCGAAGAAGGGCTGCGCGACCAGCAATTGCTGGCCGTTGCCACCCAGGCTGCCGGTGCCGCCCATGAATTGGGCACGCCGTTGGCGACCATGAGCGTGCTGCTCAAGGAAATGACCCAGGACCATCACGACCCCGCGCTGCAAGACGACTTGAGCGTGCTGCAGGAACAGGTCAAGCAATGCAAGCTGACGCTGCAGCAACTGGTGCGTGCCGCCGAAGCCAATCGCCGCCTCGCGGTTGAAATGCAGGATGTGACCCAATGGCTCGATGAAGCCCTGAACCGTTGGCACCTGATGCGCCCCGAGGCCAGTTACCGCTTCAACCTGTTGGGCCAAGGCAGCGTGCCGCGCCTGGCGCCACCGCCAGACCTGACCCAGGCGCTGCTCAACTTGCTGAACAACGCCGCTGACGCCTGCCCTGAAGGGCTCGGTGTACAGTTGGACTGGGACGCCGAAAACATCACCATCAGCATTCGTGACCACGGCGCGGGCGTGCCGCTGGCCATTGCCGAGCAGATCGGCAAACCCTTCTTTACCACCAAGGGCAAAGGCTTCGGCCTGGGCCTGTTTTTGAGCAAGGCCAGCGTGACCCGCGCGGGCGGCTCAGTGAAGCTCTATAGTCATGAGGAAGGTGGCACGCTCACCGAGCTGCGCCTGCCCCGTGTCGCACGAGGAGATATCGATGAGTGACGAGATCCAAGTCGAAGGCGAAGAACTGCCGCACCTGTTGCTGGTAGATGACGATGCCACCTTTACCCGCGTGATGGCGCGCGCCATGAGCCGTCGCGGTTTTCGCGTCAGCACCGCAGGGTCTGCCGAAGAAGGCCTGACCATCGCCCAGGCCGACCTGCCCGACTACGCCGCCCTCGACCTGAAAATGGACGGCGACTCCGGCCTGGTGCTGCTGCCCAAGCTGCTGGAGCTCGACCCCGAAATGCGCGTGGTGATCCTCACCGGTTACTCCAGCATCGCCACCGCTGTCGAGGCGATCAAGCGCGGCGCCTGCAACTACCTGTGCAAGCCGGCGGACGCCGACGACGTGCTGGCCGCTCTGCTTTCCGAGCACGCCGACCTCGACACCCTGGTACCGGAAAACCCGATGTCGGTGGACCGCCTGCAATGGGAGCATATCCAGCGCGTGCTGACCGAGCACGAAGGCAATATCTCCGCCACTGCCCGTGCTTTAGGCATGCACCGCCGTACCTTGCAGCGCAAGTTGCAGAAGCGCCCGGTACGACGCTGAACGAACACTGAACAACCTGCTTCAGGCTGCACGGATGCGCGAACCGATCACCTATGATCGGTTCAAACGCCTGTGATGTTTTTCCTGCCGAGCCTGAACAATGAACCAGAACGCTGAGTACTCCGCGATCAACGACGCGGTGCGGGGGCAATTCTTCCGCCGAACCTGGGCCATGATCACACCGTATTGGCGTAGCGAAGAGAAGGGCAGGGCCTGGCTGTTGCTGGCTGCAGTGATTGGCCTGTCGCTGTTCAGCGTGGCGATTTCCGTGTGGATCAATCACTGGTACAAGGATTTCTACAACGCCCTGGAGAAGAAGGACACCGCCGCCTTCTGGCAACTGATAGGTTATTTCGGCGGCATTGCGGCGGTGGCGATTCTCGGCGCGGTCTACCGTCTCTATCTGACCCAGATGCTGACGATCCGCTGGCGCGCCTGGCTCACCGAAAAACACTTCACCCGGTGGCTGGCCCACAAGAATTACTACCAGCTGGAACAGGGTGGTTATACCGACAACCCAGACCAGCGGATTTCCGAAGACCTCAACAACTTCACCTCCGGCACCTTGAGCCTCGGCCTTGGGTTGCTGCGTAATGTGGTCAGCCTGGTGTCGTTCTCGATCATCCTGTGGGGCGTATCGGGCAGCATCGAAGTGTTTGGCATCACCATCCCCGGCTATATGTTCTGGTGCGCGCTGCTGTACGCCACCGTGGGCAGTTGGCTGACGCACCTGATCGGCCGACGCTTGATCGGCCTGAGCAACCAACAGCAACGCTTCGAGGCAGACCTGCGTTTTTCCATGGTGCGGGTGCGTGAGAATGCCGAGAGCATTGCCCTGTACAACGGCGAGCCCAATGAAGGACAACGCCTGAGTACGCGCTTCGGCAAGGTCTGGCACAACTTCTGGGACATCATGAAAGTGTCCAAGCGCCTGACCTTTTTCACCGCCGGCTACAGCCAGATTGCGATCATCTTCCCGTTTATCGTGGCCGCGCCGCGCTACTTCACCGGAAAAATCGAGCTGGGCGAGCTGATGCAAATCAACTCGGCGTTTGGCAACGTGCAGGAAAACTTCAGCTGGTTTATCAACGCCTACTCGGAACTGGCGACATGGCGCGCCACCAGTGATCGCCTGCTGAGTTTCCAGCAAGCCATGAGCGACAACGAGCAGCGAGCCCCGGCCATCGATGTGCGCCCTGACGGCGAGCGCCTGGTGATCACGGATCTGGGCATGGACCTGGCCGACGGCCGTCACCTGCTCACCGACGCCGACATGACCGTGGAGCCTGGCCAGCGCGTGATGCTCAGCGGGCGTTCCGGTAGCGGCAAGAGCACCTTGTTGCGGGCGATGGGCCATCTTTGGCCCGCAGGTCATGGCAGCATTCGGTTGCCGGCGACGCGCTACCTGTTCCTGCCGCAGAAGCCTTACCTGCCGATTGGTACGCTCAAGGCGGTGCTGAGTTATCCACAAGACGACAGCGTCTATCCGGCAGAACGTTATGCACAGGTCCTGCAAACCTGCCGCCTGCCGCACCTGCTCAATCGTCTGGATGAAGCCAACCACTGGCAACGCATGCTTTCGCCGGGTGAGCAACAGCGCCTGGCCTTTGCCCGTGCGTTGTTGTTCGCACCGCAGTGGCTGTATATGGATGAAGCCACTTCGGCGATGGATGAAGAGGATGAGGCAACGTTGTACCAGGCATTGATCGATGAATTGCCGGGATTGAGCATCGTCAGCGTCGGCCACCGCAGCAGCCTCAAGCGTTTCCATGGGCGGCATGTACGCATCGAGGGTGGGCGGTTGCAGGAGCAACAACTCACTTGAGCTCATCCTCGGTGAGTGTGGGAGGGGGCTTGCTCCCGATGGCAGCCTGTCAGTAACAGATGCATTGGCTGATCCACCGCTATCGGGAGCAAGCCCCCTCCCACATTGATCTGCATTGTTCTTGAAGTGGCGCCCAAAAAAAGCCCGGCTGATCATTGATCAGCCGGGCTTTTTTAATGCTCGAAGATGACTTACTTCTTCAAGCCGTAATGCTCATCCAGCATTCCTGGGGCGTTCGGCGTTTTTGGCGCGTAGTCCCGTGGTGGCTCCTGGTTTTCCCGAGGCGGGGTCAGGCGTTCCCGTGGGGTTTGCGGTGCATCGGAATGCAGCGCAGCCAGCAGGCGCTGGCGGGTGATGTCGTCGAGGGCCAGGCGATTAGCGCCTTCGGCGAGGTGATCCTGTACTTCCTGGTAGCTCTGGGTGAGCTTCTTGACCAGGGTCGCGGTGCTGTTGAAGTGGGTAACAACCTCGTTCTGATAACTGTCAAAACGTTCCTGAATGTCATCCAGCTGACGCTGCGTGCGGTTAGGCGCGGCATTCGGCAGCAGGCGGGCAACCAGGAATCCAATGGCGACACCGGCAACCAGGGCAAGAGTCGGCAACAACCAAACTAAGAGCGAGTGTTCCACGAGTCCTTCCTCTATAAACGGCTTTGCTTTACGTTAACGGCTCAAACCTGCGCTGTATACCGCGATTAAGCTCGCAATGATGCCATGCACAGACTTTTAGCTAGACGAGTCGACCCCTTGAGAGGTCACGGAGTTCATCCTTGCTCATGCGTGAAACCCCCGTTTTGATCGATGGCCCGGTGGGCCAATTGGAAGCCTTGTACCTGGATCACCCCGAACCACGTGGCCTGGCGCTGATCTGCCACCCTAACCCGGTGCAGGGTGGGACCATGCTCAATAAAGTGGTGTCGACCCTGCAACGCACTGCGCGCGATGCCGGTTTGATTACTTTGCGTTTCAATTATCGTGGCGTCGGTGCCAGCGCCGGTTCACACGATATGGCCAGTGGTGAGGTCGACGATGCCGAAGCGGCCGTCACCTGGCTGCGGGCAAAACATCCCGAACTGCCGATCACCTTGTTGGGTTTTTCCTTCGGTGGCTATGTCGCGGCCAGTCTCGGCGGCCGTCTGGAAGCCAAGGGTGAAAAGCTTGCGCACCTGTTTATGGTGGCTGCCGCCGTGATGCGCCTTGGCGATGCAGATGTGTTGCCCCAAGGCTGCCCGTTGACCCTGATCCAACCGGAAAGCGATGAAGTGGTCGACCCGCAATTGGTCTACGACTGGTCCGCCGCCCTGAAACGCCCCCATGAGTTGCTGAAAGTGGCAGAATGCGGACACTTTTTTCATGGCAAGCTGACCGATCTCAAGGATCTGGTGCTGCCACGCCTTTCGAATTGATGACAAGCGATCACCCATGACGACCCGTACCCGAATCCTCACCGGCATTACCACCACCGGCACGCCGCACCTGGGCAACTACGCCGGTGCGATTCGCCCCGCGATCCTCGCCAGCGAAGACGCGAATGCCGACTCCTTCTACTTCCTGGCCGACTACCACGCGCTGATCAAGTGCGACGACCCGCAGCGCATCCAGCGCTCGCGCATGGAAATCGCCGCGACCTGGCTGGCCGGTGGCCTGGATGTGAACCGTGTGACCTTCTATCGCCAGTCGGACATCCCGGAGATTCCCGAGCTGACCTGGCTGCTGACCTGCGTTGCCGCCAAGGGCCTGCTCAACCGCGCCCATGCGTACAAGGCGTCGGTGGACAAGAACGTGGAAAACGGCGAAGACCCGGATGCGGGCATCAGCATGGGCCTGTACAGCTACCCGGTGCTGATGGCCGCTGACATCCTGATGTTCAACGCGCACAAGGTGCCAGTCGGTCGCGACCAGATCCAGCACGTGGAAATGGCTCGCGACATCGGCCAGCGTTTCAACCACTTGTTCGGCAACGGTAAAGAGTTCTTCACCATGCCCGAGGCGCTGATCGAAGAAAGCGTTGCCACCTTGCCGGGCCTGGATGGCCGCAAGATGTCCAAGAGCTACGACAACACCATCCCGTTGTTCACCAGCGCCAAGGACATGAAAGACGCGATCTCGCGGATCGTGACCGACTCGCGTGCGCCGGGCGAAGCCAAGGACCCGGACAATTCGCACCTGTTCACCCTGTACCAGGCGTTCGCGACCAAGGCGCAGGAAGAAGAATTCCGTGGCGAGCTGCTGCAAGGCCTGGGCTGGGGCGAGGCGAAGAATCGTCTGTTCCAACTGCTCGACGGCCAACTTGGTGAAGCGCGCGAGCGTTACCACCAACTGATGTCGCGCCCCTCTGATATGGAAGACCTGCTGCTGGTCGGCGCCAAGAAAGCCCGTGCCGTGGCCGCGCCATTCCTCGCCGAGTTGCGTGAGGCGGTGGGCCTGCGTTCGTTCGTTAACCAGGCTGCGGCGCCGGTCGCAACCAAGAAAAAAGCGGCGAAGGCTGCGCGTTTTGTGAGTTTTCGTGAAGACGATGGCAGCTTCCGCTTCCGCCTGCTGGCCGCTGATGGTGAGCAACTGTTGCTGTCGCGCAACTTTGCCGATGGCAAAGCGGCTGGCGCTGTGACCAAACAATTGCAAAGTGGTGATGCGCTGGACGTGCGTGCGCAGGCTCTGAGCTTCAGCGTATGGCTGGACGGCGCCGCCGTGGCTGACAGTGCCGAGTACGCCGATCAAGCATCGCGTGACGCGGCCATCGAAGCCTTGCGCGCTGCGTTGGCCCCAATCGAGGATTAACCCGACCAAGGGTTGATTGCCATTCTCCAGGGCCGTCGTTACAGTGTCGGCCCGTTTTTGTTGCCTTGCTAACGAAATTATGACGCCCCTAGAACGATATCAAGCTGATCTGAAACGCCCTGAATTCTTCCATGACGCAGCCCAGGAAAATGCTGTGCGTCATTTGCAGCGCCTGTACGACGATCTGGTCGCGGCCTCGCAAAGCAAACCAGGGATGTTCAGCAAGCTGTTTGGCAAGAAAGATCACACGCCGGTCAAGGGCCTGTACTTCTGGGGTGGCGTCGGCCGGGGCAAGACTTATCTGGTAGACACCTTCTTTGAAGCGCTGCCATTCAAGGAAAAGGTCCGTACTCACTTCCACCGCTTCATGAAGCGCGTGCACGAAGAGATGAAAACCCTGCCGGGCGAGAAAAACCCGCTGACCATCATCGCCAAGCGCTTCTCCCAAGAAGCGCGGGTGATCTGCTTCGATGAGTTCTTCGTCTCCGACATCACCGACGCCATGATCCTTGGCACGCTGATGGAAGAGCTGTTCAAGAACGGTGTGACCCTGGTGGCCACGTCGAACATTGTGCCTGACGGCCTGTATAAGGACGGCCTGCAGCGTGCGCGCTTCCTGCCGGCCATTGCGCTGATCAAGCAGAACACCGATATCGTCAACGTCGACAGCGGCGTCGATTACCGCCTGCGCCACCTGGAGCAAGCCGAGCTGTTCCACTTCCCGCTGAACCAAGCGGCGCACGACAGCCTGAAAAAAAGCTTCCGCGCCCTGACGCCGGAATGCACCCAGGCGGTGGAAAACGACAAGCTGATGATCGAGAACCGCGAAATCATCGCCTTGCGCACCTGCGATGACGTGGCCTGGTTCGAGTTCCGCCAGCTGTGCGACGGCCCGCGCAGCCAGAACGACTACATTGAGCTGGGCAAGATCTTCCACGCGGTGATCTTGAGCGGCGTCGAGCAGATGGGCGTGACCACCGACGATATTGCGCGGCGGTTTATCAACATGGTCGACGAATTCTACGACCGTAACGTCAAGTTGATCATCTCGGCGGAAGTCGAGCTCAAGGACCTGTACACCGGCGGTCGCTTGAACTTCGAATTCCAGCGCACCTTGAGCCGCCTGCTTGAAATGCAGTCCCACGAGTTCCTGTCGCGCGGACACAAGCCTTAATCAATCTCCAGCTCAATGGAGATCCAATGTGGGAGGGGGCTTGCTCCCGATTTCGGAGTGTCAGTCACTGTAGATGTGACTGACCCAGCGCAATCGGGAGCAAGTCGAATCGTCGCACCGCCCCTCCCACTTTGTTTTCTGTGTTCCTTCAGTTAGGCGGCTTGCTGAAATTGCTGGCGATACTGGTTCGGCGACAACTCCGTGTGCTGCCTGAACAACCGCGCAAAGAAACTCGCATCGTCGTAACCCACCTCATAACTGATGGTCTTGATGCTCTTGCGGCTGCCTGAGAGCAGGCCCTTTGCCGTCTCGATGCGCAACCGTTGCAGGTAATGCAGCGGCTTGTCACCGGTGGCGGTCTGGAAGCGCCGCATGAAGTTGCGGATGCTCATGCCGTGTTCCCGGGCGACGTCTTCGAAGCGGAACTTGTCGGCGAAGTGTTCTTCGAGCCAGTGCTGGATCTGCAGGATGATCACGTCCTGGTGCAGCTTCTGGCCGCCAAAACCGATACGCCCCGGCGAATAGCTGCGCTGCACCTCATAGAGGATGTCGCGGGCCACGGCCTGGGCGATGTTGGCGCCGCAGAAGCGTTCGATCAGGTAGATGTAGAGGTCACAGGCCGAGGTGGTGCCGCCGGCGCAATACAGGTTATCGGCATCGGTCAGGTGCTTGTCCTGGTTGAGCTGCACCTTGGGGAAGCGCTCGCTGAAAGCATTGAAGAACCGCCAGTAGGTGGTCGCCTCCTTGCCATCGAGCAGCCCGGCTTCGGCCAGCCAGAACACCCCGGTGGCTTCACCGCACAGCACGGCGCCGCGGGCATGTTGTTCGCGTAGCCACGGCAACACTTGCGGGTAGCGGGTGCACAGGGCGTCGAAGTCGTCCCAGAAGGCCGGCAGCACGATGATATCGGCATCCTCCAGGCCGCCGTCCACCGGCATGATCACATCGCTGAAGCTGCGCACCGACTGCCCGTCGGGGCTGACCAGGCGCGTATCGAACCCTGGGGTCAAGCCCAGGCCCTGCTGTTTACCGTAACGCAGGCTGGCCAGATGGAAGAAGTCCTTGGCTTGCATGAGGGTGGAAGCGAATACCCGATCAATGGCCAAAATGCTGACGCGCCGCAGGGGCGTGGAGATTTGGTTAGACATAATTTCATTTATTCTTATAGGGGAAAGTGGTCACCAGACGGCTGGATCGTCTTATTTTTTGTCGCATGTGTCCAGTGTCCCGTGACGCCATCGGGGCATAGGCTCTGTGGGCTCGTCCTTGTCCGACAATCCACGCAGGTGACCCATGATCCCCAGAACCTTGTTCAGCTCGGAGCACGAACTCTTCCGCGAGAGCGTGCGCACCTTCCTCGAAAAACACGCCGCGCCCTTTCATGGGCAATGGGAAAAGCAGGGCTATATCGACCGGAGCCTGTGGAACCAGGCGGGGGAGGCGGGCATGTTGTGTTCCCACCTGCCGGAGGAATATGGCGGCCTGGGCGCAGATTTCCTCTACAGCGCGGTGGTGATCGAAGAAGTCAGCCGCCTGGGGTTGACCGGCATCGGCTTTTCTCTGCACTCGGATATCGTCGCGCCCTACATCCTGCATTACGGCAGTGAAGCGCTTAAGCACAAATACCTGCCCAAGTTGATCTGCGGGGAGATGGTCACGGCAATTGCCATGACCGAGCCGGGCGCCGGTTCCGACCTGCAAGGGGTCAAGACCACGGCAGTGCTGGACGGCGATGAGTACGTCATCAACGGCTCCAAGACCTTTATCACCAACGGTTACTTGGCCGATCTGGTGATCGTAGTCGCCAAGACCGATCCCAAGGCCGGCGCCAAGGGCACCAGCCTGTTTCTGGTGGAGGCTGGCACGCCCGGTTTCGACAAGGGCAAGCGCCTGGAGAAAGTCGGCATGAAGGCCCAGGACACCTCGGAGTTGTTTTTCCAGGACGTGCGGGTGCCCAAGGAAAACTTGCTGGGCCAGGCCGGTATGGGCTTCGCATACCTGATGCAGGAACTGCCTCAAGAGCGTTTGACCGTAGCGATAGGCGCACTGTCTTCAGCCGAAGCGGCATTGCAATGGACCCTGGATTACACCCGCGAGCGCAAGGCGTTCGGCAAGGCGATTGCCGACTTCCAGAACACCCGATTCAAGCTGGCCGAGATGGCCACCGAGATTCAGATCGGCCGTGTGTTTGTCGACAAATGCATGGCGTTGCACCTAGAGGGCAAGCTGGACGTGCCGACAGCGGCGATGGCCAAGTACTGGGCCACGGACCTGCAATGCAAGGTGCTCGATGAGTGCGTGCAGTTGCACGGCGGCTACGGCTTCATGTGGGAATACCCGATTGCCCGGGCCTGGGCGGATGCGCGGGTGCAGCGCATTTATGCGGGAACCAATGAGATCATGAAGGAGATTATTGCGCGGGCACTTTGATTGTCTGGTGCTCTTGATGGCCTCATCGCAGGCAAGCCAGCTCCCACATTTGACGGTATTCACAGATCAACATGTGGGAGCTGGCTTGCCTGCGATGGCGGTCTGAAGGTCAATCAAGGCGCGGGGTTTGGATGATCCTTTTGAATCGCCTCAATCCCTTCCAACACCTCTTTCGACAGTTTCAACTCGGCACTGGCAATGTTGCTATCCAACTGTTCCAGCGACGTAGCCCCAATGATATTGCTGGTCACAAACGGCTGCTGCGTCACAAACGCCAGGGCCATCTGCGCCGGGTCCAGGCCATGTTCCCGCGCCAATGCCACATAGCGGCTGCACGCCGCCTCCGACTGCGGGTTGAAGTAACGGCTGAACCGGCTGTACTCGGTCAGGCGTGCCTTGGCCGGCCGTGCGCCGCCTTCGTACTTGCCGCTGAGCATGCCGAACGCCAGTGGTGAGTAGGCCAGCAAGCCGCACTGCTCACGGATGGCGATTTCTGCCAGGCCCACTTCAAAGCTGCGGTTGAGCAGGTTGTATGGGTTCTGGATCGACACCGCGCGTGGCCAGCCACGGGCTTCGGCCAGGGCGAGGAACTTCATGGTGCCCCATGGGGTTTCGTTGGACAGGCCGATGTGGCGGATCTTGCCGGCCTTGACCTGTTCATCCAGGGCTTCGAGGGTTTCTTCCAGGGGGGTGAGGTCGTCTTCGTCCTTGTGCTTGTAGCTCAGTTGGCCGAAGAAATTAGTGCTGCGTTCCGGCCAGTGCAGTTGGTAGAGGTCGATCCAGTCGGTCTGCAGGCGCTTGAGGCTGGCGTCGAGCGCCTGGGTGATGTGCTTGCGGTTGTGACGCAGGTAGCCATCGCGGATGTAGTCGATGGTGTTGCCGGGGCCGGCGATCTTGCTGGCGAGGATCCAGTCGGCGCGGTCGCCACGGCTTTTGAAATAGTTGCCGATGTAGCGTTCGGTGGTGGCATAGGTGTCGGCCTTGGGCGGTACCGGGTACATTTCTGCGGTATCGAGGAAGTTGATCCCCGCGCCCTTTGCCCGTTCGATCTGCGCGAAAGCCTCTGCCTCGCTGTTCTGCTCGCCCCAGGTCATGGTGCCCAACGCGATGGCGCTGACGTTCAGATCGGTGCGGCCCAGCTGTCGGTAATCCATCGGGTACTCCTTCGGGGGAAAACAATCATAAAAGCAGGTTGAATTTTTTTTCGCAATCTGCATAATTGCCCACCTCTTTCTGCAGTGGAAGTGATGCGCCGCCTGCCGAAGAATCTTGCCGTTGAACGGACGCGCCGACCCGAGCCCCCGATAGCGTCTGTATCCGGCTGCCTTTGACTTGTCAAAGTACGCACTATTCAGTAAGATCCGCCGTCTAATTTACAGGGCGGCCCCTGAGGCTATTAAAGAATGACAACTTTTACTGCAAAACCGGAAACAGTTCAGCGCGACTGGTTTGTCGTCGACGCCGCTGGTCAGACCCTGGGTCGTCTGGCCACTGAAGTCGCCAGCCGTCTGCGTGGCAAGCACAAGCCTGAATACACCCCGCACGTTGATACCGGTGACTACATCGTGATCATCAACGCTGAGCAGGTACGTGTTACCGGCAACAAAGCGCAAGACAAAATGTACTACCGTCACTCCGGTTTCCCAGGCGGTATCAAGTCTTCAAACTTTGAAGGCCTGATCTCCAAGAAGCCTGAAGCCCCGATCGAAATCGCGGTCAAAGGCATGCTGCCGAAGGGCCCACTGGGTCGCGATATGTTTCGCAAGCTGAAAGTCTATGCGGGCGCTGTACACCCTCATGCTGCTCAGCAGCCCCAAGAACTGAAGTTTTAACGGAATAGTTCATTATGTCGGCGACTCAAAATTACGGCACTGGCCGTCGCAAAACCGCAACCGCACGCGTTTTCCTGCGTCCGGGCACTGGTAACATCTCGATCAACAACCGCTCCCTGGACAACTTCTTCGGTCGCGAAACTGCCCGCATGGTAGTTCGTCAGCCGCTGGAATTGACCGAGACCGTTGAAAAGTTCGACATCTACGTCACCGTTATCGGTGGCGGTGTAAGTGGTCAAGCTGGCGCAATCCGCCACGGTATCACTCGCGCTCTGATGCAGTACGACGAAACCCTGCGTGGCGCTCTGCGCAAAGCTGGCTTCGTTACTCGCGATGCTCGTGAAGTTGAACGTAAGAAAGTCGGTCTGCGTAAAGCGCGTAAGCGTCCGCAGTACTCGAAGCGTTAATTCGCTTTACGTTCCAGAAAACGCCCAGCCTCCTCACGGAGCTGGGCGTTTTTTATTGCCTGCGATTTATGCACATTTTTCGCCGTGACAACTTGCCACATCCGTAGACCCCCTATACTACAAGGCCTGAGGGCGGAGGCCCGGGCAATTCCCTTGTCATACGTGGGGCTTTTCATTACCATCCGTCAAAATTTTTATAAGTAAAGATTCAACACTTAGTAGACGCCTGATTTAACAGGCCAAAAAGCTGATGGGAGAGGACTGAATGAGCAATGACGGCGTGAATGCAGGCCGGCGTCGCTTCTTGGTAGCAGCCACATCCGTGGTGGGTGCTGCAGGAGCGGTGGGGGCTGCGGTCCCGTTCGTGGGGTCATGGTTTCCCAGTGCCAAGGCGAAAGCCGCAGGTGCACCGGTGAAGGTGAATGTCAGCAAGATCGAGCCAGGTCAGCAGATGATTGCTGAATGGCGCGGCCAGCCGGTTTTCATTGTTCGCCGTACCGAGGAAATCCTGGGGAATCTGAAAAAGATCGAAGGCCAGTTGTCTGACCCGAAATCCGAAAATTCCGATCAGCCCGCCTACGCCAAGAACGAAATGCGTTCGATCAAGCCAGAGATCCTGTTGCTGGTTGGTCTGTGTACCCACTTGGGTTGCTCGCCTACCTTCCGCCCGGAAGTGGCCCCTGTCGATCTGGGCAAGGATTGGGTCGGTGGTTATTTCTGCCCCTGCCACGGCTCGCACTACGACCTCGCTGGCCGTGTCTACAAATCCCAGCCTGCTCCATTGAACCTGCCCGTGCCTCCGCATACCTACGAAACTGACGACCTCATAGTCATTGGCCTCGACAAGGAGAACGCGTGATGAGCAAGTTCATGGATTGGGTGGATGCGCGCTTCCCCGCCACCAAAATGTGGGAAGACCATCTCAGCAAATATTACGCGCCAAAAAACTTCAACTTCTTCTACTTCTTTGGCTCCCTGGCCTTGTTGGTGCTGGTCAACCAGATCGTCACCGGCGTGTGGTTGACGATGAGCTACACCCCGTCGGCGGAAGAGGCCTTTGCTTCCGTCGAATACATCATGCGCGACGTCGAGTACGGCTCGATCCTGCGCCTGCTGCACTCCACAGGCGCGTCAGCGTTCTTCATCGTCGTCTACATGCACATGTTCCGTGGCCTGCTCTACGGTTCGTACCAGAAGCCGCGTGAGCTGGTGTGGGTGTTTGGCATGTTGATCTACCTGGCGCTGATGGCCGAAGCCTTCATGGGCTACCTGCTGCCATGGGGCCAGATGTCGTACTGGGGCGCCCAGGTGATCATCTCGCTGTTCGGTGCAATCCCGGTGATCGGCAACGACCTGACCCAGTGGATTCGTGGCGACTACCTGATCTCCGGCATCACCCTGAACCGCTTCTTCGCCTTGCACGTGGTGGCCCTGCCGATCGTGATCCTGGGCCTTGTGGTACTGCACATCCTGGCACTGCACGAAGTGGGTTCCAACAACCCTGATGGTGTGGACATCAAGAAGCACAAGGACGAGAACGGCATCCCGCTCGACGGCATTCCATTCCACCCTTACTACACCGTGAAAGACATTGTCGGCGTAGTGGTGTTCCTGTTTGTGTTCTGCTCGATCGTGTTCTTTTTCCCGGAGATGGGTGGTTATTTCCTGGAGAAACCTAACTTCGAACAGGCCAACGCCTTCAAGACGCCCGAGCATATTGCCCCGGTCTGGTACTTCACGCCGTTCTACGCGATCTTGCGTGCGATCCCCGACAAACTCATGGGCGTGATCGCCATGGGCGCAGCCATCGCGGTGCTGTTCGTGCTGCCATGGCTGGACCGCAGTCCGGTCAAGTCGATGCGCTACAAAGGCTGGCTGAGCAAGATCTGGCTGTGGGTGTTCTGCATTTCGTTCGTGATCCTGGGTGTGCTGGGCGTGCTGGCGCCGACCCCCGAGCGTACGTTGCTGTCGCAGGTCTGCACCTTCCTGTACTTCGCCTACTTCATTCTGATGCCGTTCTATACCCGGCTCGAGAAGACCAAACCGGTTCCGGAAAGGGTGACTGGCTGATGAAAAAGTTATTCGTTGCATTCGTGCTTGCGGCCCTGCCGCTACTGTCCTTCGCCGCCGAGCATGGCGCGCAGCTGGAAAAAGTCGATATCGATGTGTCTGACAAGGCCGCCATGCAGGATGGGCTGCGTACATTCACCAACTACTGCATGGGTTGCCACAGCGCCAAGTTCCAACGTTACGAGCGTGTCGCCGATGACTTGGGCATCCCCCATGAAGTGATGCTCAGCCACGCGGTGTTCACTGGCGCGAAGATCGGTGACCACATGAACACCGGCATGCAACCGGCCGATGCCAAGGCCTGGTTCGGCGCCGCACCGCCCGACCTGACCCTGGTGGCCCGCGTGCGCGGCACCGACTGGCTCTACGGCTACCTGAAATCCTTCTACGAAGACCCTGCGCGCCCGTATGGCGTGAACAACAAAGTCTTCCCGAACGTCGGCATGCCGAACGTTCTGGTCGGCCTGCAGGGTCGTCAAGTGGTAGGATGCAAGCAGGTTCAGGTCGTTGAAGACGGCAAGAAGCAATATGATCCGTTGACCGGTACGCCTCTGACCCATGAAGCATGCGATCAACTGACCATCGTGCCCAAGACCGGTACGCTGAACGAAGAGCAGTTCGACGAGAAGGTCAAGAACCTGGTGACCTTCCTGGCCTACTCGGCCAACCCGGTCAAACTGCAGCACCAGCGCATCGGTACGTACGTCTTGCTGTACCTGGCTTTCTTCTTCGTATTCGCTTATCTGCTCAAGCGCGAATACTGGAAGGATGTGCATTGATCCAACCGTAAGCAATTGCTGTTAATCTTGCGCGCCCAGCGGCATCTCTGAACACGTAACGCCTGGTTTGACCGGACGTTACAGAGATGCTCTCTGGGCGCGCTCGTTTTTGAGCTTTCGATAATTTCAACAAGCGAGGAGGACCGCCATGGGCGTGACCAATCGGTTGGCCTGTTACTCCGACCCCGCCGACCACTATTCCCACCGAGTACGCATCGTGCTCGCAGAGAAGGGTGTCAGCGCCGAGATCATCAGTGTGGAGGCGGGCCGTCATCCGCCGAAACTGATCGAAGTGAACCCTTACGGCAGCTTGCCCACCCTGGTCGATCGTGACTTGGCGTTGTGGGAGTCAACCGTGGTGATGGAATACTTGGATGAGCGTTACCCGCATCCGCCTTTGCTGCCGGTGTACCCGGTAGCGCGTGCCAACAGCCGCCTGCTGATCCATCGGATCCAGCGTGACTGGTGCGGGCTGGTGGATGTCATTTTGGATTCGCGTTCTAAGGAAGCCGCTCGGGTGCAGGCGCGCAAGGAATTGCGCGAAAGCCTGACCGGTGTTTCGCCGCTGTTCGCTGATAAACCTTTTTTCCTCAGTGAGGAACAAAGCCTGGTGGATTGCTGCCTATTACCCATACTCTGGCGCTTGCCGATCCTGGGCATTGAACTGCCACGGCCGGCCAAGCCGCTGCTTGATTACATGGAGCGCCAATTTGCGCGTGAGGCTTTCCAGGCGAGTCTGTCTGGTGTCGAACGCGATATGCGCTAAGGCTTAAGGAGCCGTTGATGAACTCCAGTCGACCTTATTTGGTCCGCGCGCTCTATGAGTGGATTGTGGACAACGATTGCACACCGCACATGCTGGTCAATTCCGAGTTTCCCAAGGTGGATGTGCCACAGGGTTTCGCCAGCGACGGACAAATCGTGCTGAACGTATCGCCCAGTGCCGTGCGCCATCTGCACATGGACAACGAAGCGGTGAGCTTTGAAGGGCGTTTCGGTGGCGTACCACATACGCTGTTCGTGCCGATTGGTGCCATCCTCGGGATCTACGCCCGGGAGAATGGCCAAGGCATGGTGTTCGATCTGGAGTCGCCTTTCGAGGACGACGAAACGATCGACGGTGAAGGCGGTGATGATCTACCGCCACCGGACAGCGAGCCGCCGCGTCCTAGCGGTCGGCCGAGCTTGAAAGTGGTGAAGTAGGCGGATTTTGCCTTCAGACCCCTCTGAAAAATGCCTCGACGTTTGTCGGGGCATTTTTTTGCGCGAAGGATATGGATGAAAGTCGCGCCACAACGGTGATCGTACAACCACCATGGGCTATGATGCGGTCTTCAGTTCGCCGAGAAAGATGGTTCATCATGGAAAACGCCAGCGCCGCTCCACGTCTGCCCCGCAAGCGCCGCAGCCTTGCCCAGGAATTGGTCACGGTGTTGTCCGAGCAGATCCGCGATGGCCAGCTCAAACGCGGCGATAAACTGCCTACCGAGTCGGCGATCATGGACGCCCACGGCGTCAGCCGCACCGTGGTGCGCGAGGCCATCTCGCGCTTGCAGGCGGCGGGGCAGGTCGAGACCCGCCATGGTATCGGCACCTTTGTGTTGGACACGCCCAGCCCTAGCGGTTTCCGCATTGACCCGGCCACCGTGGTGACCTTGCGTGATGTGCTGGCGATTCTGGAGCTGCGTATCAGCCTGGAAGTAGAGTCGGCGGGCCTTGCCGCCTTGCGTCGCAGTGATGCACAACTGGCCGCCATGCGTGCGGCCCTTGATGCGCTGAATGAAAGTGCGGCCCACGCTGGTGATGCGGTGGCGTCAGACTTTGCCTTCCACCTGGAAATTGCACTGTCTACCGGCAACCGCTACTTCACCGACATCATGACCCACCTGGGTACCAGCATCATTCCGCGTACCCGCTTGAATTCGGCGCGCCTGGCCCATGATGACCAACAGCATTACATGAGCCGCCTGAGTCGCGAACACGAAGAAATCTATGAGGCAATTGCCCGTCAGGATTCGGATGCGGCGCGGGCGGCCATGCGTCTGCATTTGACCAACAGCCGTGAGCGGCTGCGCCATGCCCATGAAGAGGCAGAAGCGCAGCGCGGCTGAGGTTTGCCATATCCCGTGTGGGAGCTGGCTTGCCTGCGATAGCGGTGTGTCAGTCATTGAGTTTGTTACTGAACCAGTGCATTCGCAGGCAAGCCATCTCCCACATTTGATCTCCATTATCTGGAGTACCGGGCCTGTTTAGCTGGCGGGTTGATTGGGCTTGTAGTCTTTGAGCAACAGATACGTACTCCACCCCCACCAATCATTGGTCCAGTGTTTGTCGTTCAGGTCATTGACGTCCTTGCGCCGCAGCACCTTGTCCCCCTCCATCTTGAACAACGGCGAGAAGTTATTCGCCGGGTTTTGCGCGGCGTTCAGGTCGGGCACATACAGCGGTGCCTTGAAGCTGGCCGGGGAGGGCGTGACGCCGCTGATGAAGGTTTCGAAGATCTCGTCTGCCGAAGCCTGCACCGCACGTTTTACCTGCACGCGATTATCGGCGTCGATGCTGTCGAAGTAGCGCTTGTCGCCGTAGGCATGCCACTGATCACCCATGGCATTACGCACCTTGAGCCCGAACTTGCTGTCTTCGTCGTGCATGAAGCGGCTGATCAGCGAGCCCAGTTCACCTGGCGTCACAACGGCTGCCAACTGTTTGCGCGGCACTCGCAGGTGCCCGGCAGAAAACAGGTCGGTCAAGAAGTGATCAGCGAAGCTGTTCATCGCATAGGCCAGTTCCAGGGCCTGGTCGGTACCCGTCTGGTGGGCCACAACGGCTTGTTGCAGCGCCGCCGTGTGACCGGCCAGGTACGCGGACAAGGCCCACTCACCGAAGTGATCGGCATTGTCCGCTGCCAGCTTGAGGTAGCGTCCCAAGGGAATCAGGGCCGAAACAGCGCTGCCGCCACCCGTGATGCGGTTCCACTCCTCCGACAACGTATCACCCAGTGCGTCGTAGGCTTCATGGGGTTGTTTGCCATCCTTGATCGCCTGCTTGACGGCGTTGATTTCCTTTTGCATCACCGCCAGGATCTTCTGCGCCTCTTCCCGTGAGGCGGGCAATACGGCGAGAGAGTTGAAGGCTGCAGTGAAACGTTGCACGCGCTCGGCCGCAGAGGCGCCATCGCTGATGGCTTGGCCGGGGATGCCATAGAAATCGCCACCCAAAGCGATCACTTGGCCGTAGGTCAGCGCGAGCCCGTTGGGCAGATGCAATTGCACCTGGTGTGCAGGAATCGCCGCAGCGTCCTTGGCGAAGCGCAGCAGGGTTTCATCGCCGATGGCGGTGTGTTCACCCCCTTCAAAACGCAGGGTTGGCGGGAGTTTCTCGGGTACTGCTAGTTCAAGACCTGACATGTTAGCTCCTTGCTATGTCGTGGGAATCTTCCTTTTTAACTGTATGTATATACAGCTAAAGTTACTATAGGTGAGAAATTTCCTACGTCAAGAGTTGCAATCCACACGTCAGGTGCGAGCGGAGGCTCAACGAATTGCAGTTGACGAATCTTTTTATAGTTGTACGATGACGTACGACATCATCAAAACCAACAACAACGCTTTCCTCAGAAAGTCTTCGCCCAGGGTGTTCGAATAATGAATCCACAAGAACTGAAGTCCATCCTCTCCCACGGTCTGCTGTCTTTCCCGGTGACCGATTTCAACGCCCAGGGTGACTTCCACCAGGCGGGTTACATCAAGCGCCTCGAATGGCTAGCCCCTTACGGCGCCACCGCGTTGTTCGCAGCCGGTGGGACGGGTGAGTTTTTTTCCCTCGCTGCCAGCGAATATTCCCAAGTGGTAAAAACCGCCGTGGACACTTGCGCGTCCAGCGTGCCGATTCTTGCCGGTGTGGGCGGTTCGACCCGCCAGGCCATCGAGTACGCCCAGGAGGCAGAACGCCTCGGTGCCAAAGGCTTGCTGCTGCTGCCGCACTACCTCACCGAAGCCAGCCAGGACGGGGTTGCTGCCCACGTTGAAGCGGTGTGCAAGTCGGTCAAGATCGGCGTGGTGGTTTACAACCGCAATGTCTGCCGCCTGACCGCGCCGCTGTTGGAGCGTCTGGCCGAACGTTGCCCGAACCTGATCGGCTACAAGGATGGCCTGGGTGATATCGAGCTGATGGTGTCGATCCGTCGCCGCCTGGGTGACCGATTCAGCTACCTCGGCGGCCTGCCGACTGCAGAGGTTTACGCCGCGGCCTACAAAGCCCTTGGAGTGCCGGTGTACTCCTCGGCGGTGTTCAACTTCATCCCGAAAACCGCCATGGATTTCTACCACGCCATTGCCCGCGAAGATCACGTCACCGTCGACAAGATCATTGATGACTTCTTCCTGCCTTACCTGGACATCCGTAATCGCAAAGCCGGGTACGCAGTGAGCATCGTCAAGGCCGGCGCGAAAATTGTCGGGTATGACGCCGGCCCGGTGCGTACGCCGCTGACCGATCTGTTGCCGGAAGAATACGAAGCCCTGGCCGCGCTGATCGACAAGCAAGGCGCGCAATAAATTATCCACAAGGCCGCTGAGCAATCAGCGGCCTTTTGCGTCAGGAGAAGATTTGTGTCCCAAGCAAAGCGTTTCGAAAACTACATCAACGGTGAATGGGTAACCGGCGCCGACTATTGCACCAATATCAACCCGTCTGATTTGTCCGATGTCATCGGCGAATACGCCAAAGCGGACGTGGCCCAAGTCAACGCGGCCATTGACGCGGCCCGCGCAGCTTTCCCGGCCTGGTCCACGTCCGGTATCCAGGCGCGCCACGACGCGCTGGATAAAGTCGGCAGTGAAATCCTTGCCCGTCGCGAAGAGCTCGGCACCTTGTTGGCCCGGGAAGAGGGCAAGACCCTGCCCGAAGCCATCGGCGAAGTGACCCGCGCCGGTAATATTTTCAAGTTCTTCGCCGGTGAATGCCTGCGCCTTTCAGGTGATTACGTGCCCTCGGTGCGTCCGGGCGTCAGCGTTGAAGTGACTCGCGAAGCCCTTGGCGTGGTGGGGCTGATTACTCCATGGAATTTCCCGATTGCCATTCCCGCGTGGAAAATCGCCCCGGCCCTGGCCTACGGCAACTGCGTGGTGATCAAACCTGCGGAGCTGGTGCCGGGTTGCGCCTGGGCCCTGACGGAGATCATTTCTCGCGCTGGTTTCCCTGCTGGTGTGTTCAACCTGGTGATGGGCAGCGGTCGTGTCGTCGGTGACGTGTTGGTTAACAGCCCGAAAGTCGATGGCATCAGCTTCACCGGCTCCGTTGGCGTGGGTCGTCAGATCGCCGTCAATTGTGTGTCGCGCCAGGCCAAAGTGCAGTTGGAAATGGGCGGCAAGAACCCGCAGATCATCCTCGATGACGCCGACCTCAAGCAGGCGGTGGAGTTGTCGGTGCAGAGCGCGTTCTATTCCACCGGCCAGCGTTGCACCGCGTCGAGCCGTTTGATTGTCACCGCCGGTATTCACGACCGGTTTGTTGCGGCAATGGCTGAGCGCATGAAGTCGATCAAGGTCGGCCACGCGTTGCATACCGGCATCGACATCGGGCCAGTGGTGTCCCAGGCCCAGTTGGACCAGGACATGAAATACATCGACATCGGCCAAAGCGAAGGTGCGCGGCTGGTCAGCGGTGGCGGCCTGGTGACCTGCGACACCGAAGGCTATTACCTGGCGCCGACCTTGTTTGCCGACAGCGAAGCGGCGATGCGCATCAGCCGTGAAGAAATTTTCGGCCCGGTGGCCAACGTGGTGCGTGTGGCTGACTACGAGGCGGCGCTGGCCATGGCCAACGACACCGAATTCGGCCTGTCGGCGGGTATCGCCACTACGTCGCTGAAGTACGCCAACCACTTCAAACGCCACTCCCAGGCCGGGATGGTGATGGTCAACCTGCCGACGGCGGGTGTGGACTACCACGTTCCATTCGGTGGCCGTAAGGGCTCATCCTACGGTTCGCGCGAGCAAGGTCGCTATGCGCAAGAGTTCTACACCGTGGTGAAGACCAGCTATATCGGCTCGTAATACGCAGCATCCTGTGGCACTGGCTTTATGTGGGAGCTGGCTTGCCTGCGATAGCATCACCTCGGTCTTGCTGACACACCGAGGTGTCTGCATTGCGGGCAAGCCCGGCTCCCACAGGAAAAACAAAAAATCATTACCCGCAAAAAAAATAATTAGTGGGAGTACCTCTTCATGCAAGCGACCAAGCCGACCCATGTCCGCTATTTGATCCTGCTCATGCTGTTTCTGGTGACCACGATCAACTATGCCGACCGCGCAACTATCGCCATCGCCGGCTCCAGCCTGCAAAAAGACCTCGGCATCGACGCGGTCACCCTCGGTTACATCTTCTCCGCATTCGGTTGGGCTTACGTGGCCGGGCAAATTCCTGGCGGCTGGCTGCTCGACCGCTTCGGCTCGAAAAAAATATACGCCTTGAGCATCTTCACCTGGTCGCTATTCACCGTGCTGCAAGGCTATGTCGGTGAGTTCGGCGTCTCCACCGCCGTAGTGGCGCTGTTCATGCTGCGCTTTATGGTGGGCCTGGCCGAGGCGCCGTCGTTTCCGGGCAATGCCCGTATTGTTGCGGCGTGGTTTCCTACGGCTGAGCGCGGCACCGCATCGGCAATCTTCAATTCGGCGCAGTACTTCGCCACGGTGTTGTTTGCGCCATTGATGGGCTGGATCGTCTACCGCTTCGGCTGGCAGCATGTGTTTATCGTGATGGGCGTGATCGGCATCGTGTTCTCGATGATCTGGCTGAAAGTTATCCACAGCCCGCGCCAGCATCCGATGATCAACGAGGCCGAGTTCAACCACATCGCTGCCAACGGCGCGATGGTCGACATGGATCAGGACAAGGGCAAGGGTAAGAAAACTGATGGGCCGAAGTGGGATTACATACGCCAGTTATTGACCAACCGCATGATGCTCGGCGTGTATCTGGGCCAGTACTGCATCAACGGCATCACCTACTTCTTTCTGACCTGGTTCCCGGTGTATCTGGTGCAGGATCGCGGCATGACCATTCTCAAGGCTGGTTTTATCGCCTCGTTGCCGGCGATCTGCGGCTTTATCGGCGGTGTGCTCGGCGGGGTGATTTCTGACTACCTGCTGCGTAAAGGCCACTCGCTGACCTTTGCACGCAAGGCGCCGATCATTGGTGGCCTGCTGATCTCCAGCAGTATCGTGGCCTGCAATTACGTGGACATCGAATGGATGGTGGTGGGCTTCATGGCCCTGGCGTTCTTCGGCAAAGGCGTTGGCGCACTGGGTTGGGCGGTAGTGTCCGACACCTCGCCGAAGCAGATCGCCGGCCTCAGTGGCGGCCTGTTCAACACCTTCGGTAACCTGGCGTCGATCACCACGCCGATTGTCATCGGCTACATCATCAGCACTACCGGCTCGTTCAAGTGGGCCCTGGTGTTCGTCGGCGCCAACGCGCTGGTCGCGGTGTTCAGCTACCTGGTGATTGTCGGCCCGATCAAGCGCGTGGTGCTCAAAGAGCCACCCACCAAAGGCCCAGAGTTGACCAACCTTTCCCAAGCGCATTCCTGAGGTTCGTGTGATGCAGTTGATTGAACATGCCGACTCGCCGCGCTCGATCCGTTTGCACGAGCGCGACAATGTGGTGATCGTGGTAAACGACCAGGGTGTACCGGCGGGGACCGAATTCCCCGACGGCCTGGTCACCGTGGAGTTCATACCCCAGAGCCACAAGGTGACGTTGGAAGATATCCCCGAGGGCGGCCGGATTATTCGCTACGGCCAGACCATCGGTTACGCCTTGGCTCCGATTCCGCGTGGCAGTTGGGTGCAGGAAGATCAGCTGCGCATGCCCACCGCGCCACCGCTGGACAGCTTGCCGCTGTCCACCGAGGTGCCTGAAACCCAGGCACCGCTGGAGGGGTTCACCTTCGAGGGCTATCGCAATGCCGACGGTACCGTGGGCACGCGCAATATCCTCGGTATCACCACCACCGTGCAGTGCGTCACCGGCGTGCTGGACCACGCAGTCAAGCGCATCAAGGATGAGTTGCTGCCCAAGTATCCCCACGTCGATGATGTGGTGGCGCTGACTCACAGCTACGGCTGCGGCGTGGCGATTACGGCGACGGATGCCTATATCCCGATCCGCACCGTGCGCAATCTGGCGCGCAACCCGAACCTGGGCGGTGAAGCCCTGGTGATCAGCCTGGGCTGCGAGAAATTGCAGGCCGGCCAGGTGATGCACGACAACGACAGCTCCGTGGACCTGAGCGAGCCGTGGCTTTACCGCCTGCAGGACTCCAGTCACGGCTTCACTGAGATGATCGAGCAGATCATGGCGCTGGCCGAAGTGCGCTTGAAGAAACTCGACCAGCGCCGTCGGGAAACCGTGCCGGCTAGCGAGCTGATCCTGGGTATGCAGTGCGGTGGTAGTGATGCGTTTTCCGGTATCACCGCCAACCCGGCGCTGGGGTATGCCTCGGACTTGTTACTGCGGGCCGGCGCGACGGTGATGTTTTCCGAAGTGACTGAAGTGCGCGATGCCATTTACCTGCTGACTTCCCGGGCGCAGAACCAGGAGGTTGCCCGGGAACTGGTCAGGGAAATGGACTGGTATGACCGTTACCTGGCCAAGGGTGAAGCAGACCGCAGCGCCAATACCACGCCGGGCAACAAGAAGGGCGGGCTGTCGAATATTGTCGAGAAGTCCTTGGGCTCCATCGTCAAGTCCGGCAGCAGCGCGATCAACGGCGTGCTCGGCCCCGGCGAGCGCTTGAAGGGCAAGGGCCTGATTTTTTGCGCCACCCCGGCCAGTGATTTTGTGTGTGGCACCTTGCAACTGGCGGCAGGGATGAACCTGCATGTATTCACCACCGGGCGTGGCACGCCGTACGGGCTGGCGATGGCGCCGGTGGTCAAGGTGTCGACCCGCACCGAGCTGGCCCAGCGTTGGCCGGACCTGATCGATATCGACGCCGGGCGCATTGCCACCGGGCGCGCGAGCATCGAGGAGCTGGGCTGGGAGTTGTTTCACTTCTACCTGGACGTGGCCAGTGGCAGGAAGCAGACGTGGGCGGAGCATCACAAGTTGCATAACGACATCACGCTGTTCAACCCGGCGCCGATTACCTGAGACCGAGTCGCCTGCATCGGGAGCAAGCCCCCTCCCACATTGGTCCGCATTTCAACAGAATGAATGCGTTCAAATGTGGGAGGGGGCTTGCTCCCGATAGCGGTAGACCAGACGACACGGGCTGCATGGCTTATCATTAGCCAACTAACGACGCCCACCAAGGTTCTCCCCGGCATGCTGGCAATCTTCCTTACCACCCTCACCATCACCGCGCCGGTGTTTGCCATGCTGTTTCTGGGGGTGCTGCTCAAGCGCATCAACTGGATCAACGACAACTTTATCCACACCGCGTCGTCCCTGGTGTTCAACGTCACCATGCCGGCGCTACTGTTCCTGGGCATCCTGCATGCCGACCTGCACGCGGCACTCAAGCCGGGTTTGCTGATCTATTTTGCCGTCGCCACCCTGGCGAGCTTTGCTTTGGCCTGGGGCTGGGCGATTTTTCGCTGCAAGCGTGAAGACCGGGGCATTTACACCCAGGGTGCGTTTCGCGGCAATAACGGGGTGATCGGCCTGGCGCTCGCCGCCAGTATGTACGGTGACTACGGGATCTCCCTGGGCGCAATCCTCGCGGCGCTGGTGATCCTGTTTTACAACACGCTGTCGACCATTGTGCTGGCGGTGTACAGCCCGGTGATCAAGTCCGACCCGTGGAGCATTTTCAAGAGTGTGGTGGCTAACCCACTGATCATCAGCGTGATCGTTGCGGCGCCGTTCGCGTACTTTCAGATCAGCTTGCCCGGCTGGTTCGAAAAGTCCTTGCAGTACCTGTCGGATACCACGCTGCCGTTGGCGTTGATTTGCATCGGCGGCACCTTGTCCATGGCCGCGCTGCGCAAGAGCGGCAACATGGCGTTGAGTGCGAGCCTGATGAAGATGATCTGGTTGCCGGTGATCGCAACCTTGGGCGCTTGGTTGCTGGGCTTTCGCGGGCCGGAGCTGGGGATTCTGTTCCTGTACTTCGGCGCGCCGACAGCCGCGGCCAGCTTCGTGATGGCCAGGGCGGCGCAAGGCAATCATGAGCTGGCGGCGGCGATTATCGTGATCACTACGCTGATGGCGGCGGTGACCACCAATATCGGGATTTTCGTATTGCAGGCGGGTGGCTGGATCTAGGCGTCTTTCTGGTAGCTTTCGATCACTTCCTGCGCCGCCCGAAAGGCATCAATCGCCGCCGGCACACCGGCATACACCGCGCAATGCAGCAGCGCTTCGCGAATCTCGTCTACCGTGCAGCCATTATTAAGTGCACCGCGCACGTGGCCCTTGAGTTCCTGCGGGCATTTGAGGGCTGTCAGGGCGGCGAGGGTGATCAGGCTGCGGGTCTTGAGCGGCAAGCCTTCGCGGTTCCAGACAGCGCCCCACGCATGTTCATTGACGAAGTCCTGCAGCGGCTGGGTGAACGCCGTGGCATTACCCAGGGCGCGGTCGACGAATGCATCGCCCATGACTTGGCGTCGTACCTCAACTCCGGGTTTTTTCTGATCGGTCATTTCGATTCCCTCTTGTGTTGGCGGTGCCAGGCGCGCACAGAGGTGAACAACAGCAAAGCCACCAACGCCGGCAGGACGTAATACAGCATCAATTGTTCAAGCTTGTTGGCCAGGGGCATACCGGTGGTGAAGGCCATTACGTGCAGCCCGTACGCCAGGTACAACCCCAGCAGCACCAGCCCTTCGATACGCGTCACGCGGTAGCCGGTATAAAACACCGGCAGGCACAGGACGATGGCACCGAGCATCACCGGCAAATCAAAGTCCAGAGCATTGGGTGATACCGACAGCGGCGACGGCGCCACCAGCGCGGTAAAGCCCAGCACGCCCAGCAGGTTGAACAGGTTGCTGCCGATCACGTTGCCCACCGCAATTTCCCGCTCGCCGCGCAAGGCGGCGATCAGCGATGTGGCAAGGCAGGGCAGCGAGGTGCCCACGCCGATGAGCGTCAGGCCGATGACACGCTCCGACAAGCCCAGGTCGCCCGCCACTTCCACCGCGGCGCCCAGCAACAAATGCCCGGCCAGTACCAGCACCAATAGCCCGGCGAATATCAGCAACGCGCTGCTCAACCAGGGTGCCTTGGCCACGGTGTCCAGGGTGCGCGGGCGGCGTGAATGACGCGTCTGGTGGTGCAGCACGCCAAGGTAAGCTACCAGCGCCACCAGCAGCAAAACACCATCGAGCGGGGTCAGCACTTCATTGGCGGCCAGGATAAACACCAGCAGACCGGCGAAGATCATCACCGGGATATCCACACGCACCAGTTGCCGCGAGACCCGCAGCGGAATGATCAGCGCCGACAGGCCCAGGGTGACGAGGATATTGAAAATGCTGCTGCCAATAACGCTACCCACGGCGATATCGGTATTGCCGGCCAGCGTGGCCTGGAGGCTGACGGCCATCTGCGGCGCGCTGCTGCCGAAGGCGACAACGCTCAGGCCGATGATCAGCGGTCGCACTTTGAGGCTGGCCGCCAGGCGCACGGCGGCGCGTACCAGGATCTCGGCGCCGACGATCAACAGCAGCAAGCCGCCGACCAGTTCGAGCAGGCTCCAGGGCGAAAGGGCGTTCAATCCGAAAATACTCAAGGCGGCCTCAATCAGTTGTTCAGGGCTTGCACGCGAACCCGTGCGGTGCCGCTGCCCAGCATACGCAGTTGCTCGGCAGCCTTGCGGGAAACGTCGATCAGGCGCCCACGGGTGTGCGGGCCGCGGTCATTGATGCGCACCACGACCGATCGGTCGTTGTTCAGATTGGTCACTTTGACCCGCGTACCGAAGGGCAGGCGCCGATGCGCAGCGGTCAAGGCGTTCTGGTTGAAGGGTTCACCACTGGCGGTTCTTTTGCCATGGTGTTTGGCGCCGTAATAGGAGGCGGTGCCGGTTTCGTCGTAACCGTTGGGGTCGATGAGACCGCTGGCGCAACCGGCCAGCAGGGAGGACAAGGCCAGGAGGCCGAGTAGACGTTTCATTGTCAGGACATCCCCAATAAAAAATGTGGAGAGGGAGCAAGCCCCCTCCCACACAGGTTGGAGCCAGACCTTGAAGTCTGCTCCAACCATTCACCGCAATCAGCCTTCGAGCTTGCTTTTAAGCAGTTCGTTCACCTGTTGCGGGTTGGCTTTGCCCTTGGAGGCTTTCATGGCCTGGCCGACAAAGAAGCCGAACATCTTGCCGCGCTTGGCTTCGTCTGCGGCGCGGTATTGCTCGACCTGTTCGGCATTCGCCGCGAGCATTTCATCGAGTACGGCCGAAATCGCGCCGCTGTCGGTGACTTGCTTGAGGCCACGCTTCTCGATGATCTCGTCGGCGTGGCCTTCACCCGCGGCCATCGCTTCGAACACCGTCTTGGCGATTTTGCCGGAGATGGTGTTGTCCTTGATGCGCAGCAGCATCCCGCCCAATTGTTCGGCAGTGACGGGCGCTTCGTCGATTTCCAGGCCCTGTTTGTTCAGCAGGCTGCCCAGTTCGACCATCACCCAGTTGGCCGCCAGCTTGGCGTCGCCGGCAATGCTCACGACTTTTTCGAAGTAGTTGGCTTGTTCACGGCTGGAGGCCAGCACGCTGGCATCGTAGACCGACAGGCCGAACTGCTCCTGGAAGCGCTCGCGTTTTTGCTGCGGCAGTTCCGGCAGGGTGGCGCGGATGTCGTTGAGGAACGAATCTTCCAGCACCACCGGCAACAGGTCCGGGTCGGGGAAGTAACGGTAGTCGTTGGCTTCCTCCTTGCTGCGCATGGCGCGGGTTTCGTCTTTGTTCGGGTCGTACAGGCGCGTTTGCTGGATCACCTTGCCGCCGTCTTCGATCAATTCGATCTGGCGACGCACTTCGCTGTTGATCGCCTTCTCGATGAAGCGGAACGAGTTGACGTTCTTGATCTCGCAGCGGGTGCCGAACTCAACCTGGCCCTTTGGCCGGATCGACACGTTGCAGTCGCAACGCAGCGAGCCTTCGGCCATGTTGCCGTCGCAGATGCCCAGGTAGCGCACCAGCGCGTGGATGGTCTTGACGTAGGCCACGGCTTCCTTGGCGCTGCGCATGTCCGGTTCGGAGACGATTTCCAGCAGCGGCGTGCCGGCACGGTTCAGGTCGATACCGGTGGCGCCGGGGAATTCTTCGTGCAGGCTCTTGCCGGCGTCTTCTTCCAGGTGCGCACGGGTTACGCCGACACGCTTGATGGTGCCGTCTTCCAGCGGGATGTCCAGGTGGCCCTTGCCGACGATCGGCAGTTCCATCTGGCTGATCTGGTAGCCCTTGGGCAGGTCCGGATAGAAGTAGTTCTTGCGTGCAAACACGTTGTGCTGGCCGATCTCGGCGTCAATCGCCAGGCCGAACATCACCGCCATGCGCACCGCTTCCTGGTTCAGCACCGGCAGCACGCCGGGCATGCCCAGGTCGACCAGGCTGGCCTGGGTGTTGGGCTCAGAGCCGAACGTGGTGGCGCTACCGGAGAAAATCTTCGATTGGGTGGCGAGCTGGGTATGAATCTCCAGCCCGATCACAACTTCCCATTGCATAGTGTTCTCCTCAGAAGCCGGTAGGGGTGCGGGTGTGCCAGTCGGTGTGCAACTGGTACTGGTGCGCCACATTGAGCAGGCGGCCTTCCTGGAAATACGGGGCGAGCAATTGTACGCCTACCGGCAAGCCATCGACGAAACCGGCGGGCATGGACAAGCCCGGCAGGCCCGCGAGGTTGGCGGTAATGGTGTAGAGGTCTTCCAGGTACTCGGCGATCGGGTCGCCGGTCTTGGCGCCGATCTTCCAGGCCGGGTTCGGCGTGGTTGGGCCGAGGATCACGTCGACTTCTTCGAAGGCGGCCATGAAGTCGTTCTTGATCAGGCGACGGATTTTCTGCGCCTTGAGGTAGTACGCGTCGTAGTAGCCGGCGGACAGGGCATAGGCACCGACCATGATCCGGCGCTGGACTTCACTGCCGAAGCCTTCGCCACGGGAGCGTTTGTACAGGTCGGTGAGGTCTTTCGGGTTCTCGCAGCGATAGCCGAAGCGCACACCGTCGAAGCGCGACAGGTTGGAAGACGCCTCTGCCGGCGCGATCACGTAGTAGGCGGGAATCGCGTGCTGGTTGTTCGGCAGGCTGATTTCCTTGATCACCGCGCCGAGCTTTTCCAGCTCTTTGATGCTGTTTTGCACCAGATCGGCGATACGCGGGTCGAGGCCGGCGCTGAAGTACTCTTTCGGCACGCCGATGCGCAGGCCCTTGAGCGAGGTATTCAGGCTGGCGCTGTAGTCCGGCACGGGCTCATCGATGCTGGTGGAGTCCTGTTTATCGAAGCCTGCCATGCCTTGTAACAATATTGCACAGTCTTCAGCGGTGCGTGCCAGAGGGCCGCCCTGATCGAGACTTGAGGCGTAGGCGATCATGCCCCAGCGGGAAACGCGACCGTAGGTCGGCTTCAGGCCGGTGAGGTTGGTGAACGCGGCGGGCTGGCGGATCGAACCACCGGTGTCGGTCGCCGTAGCGGCGGGCAGGAAGCGTGCGGCCACGGCCGCAGCCGAGCCACCCGACGAACCGCCGGGCACGTGCTCAAGGTTCCACGGGTTTTTCACCGCGCCGTAGTAGCTCGACTCGTTGGCCGAACCCATGGCGAACTCGTCCATGTTGGTCTTGCCCAGGGTCACAGCCCCGGCGGCGGCCAGCTTGGAGACCACGGTGGCGTCGTAGGGCGCCTTGAAGTTGTCGAGCATCTTCGAGCCGCAGCTGGTGCGAATGCCCTGGGTGCAGAACAGGTCCTTGTGGGCGATGGGGGCGCCCAGCAGAGGGTTGTTTTCACCGTTGGCGCGACGTGCGTCGGCGGCCTTGGCCTGGCTCAGGGCCAGCTCTTGGGTGAGGCTGATGAAGCTGTTGACCTTGGGATCGTGCTCGGCGATACGCGCAAGCAGGGTCCGGGTCAGCTCTTCGCTGGAAAACGTTTTGTCGGCGAGACCGCGGGCGATCTCGGCCAGAGTCATGTGATGCATGAAAGGCTCTTTCCCTTTAGTCGATGACTTTCGGAACCAGGTACAGGCCGTTTTCGACCGCTGGCGCGATGGACTGGTAGGCCTCGCGGTTATTGCGCTCGGTCACGACGTCTGCGCGCAGGCGCTGACTGGCTTCCAGCGGGTGAGCCAGGGGCTCGATGCCGTCGGTATCGACGGCCTGCATTTGGTCAACCAGCCCGAGAATGCTGTTCAGGGCTGCGGTGGTCTGTGGAAGATCGGCGTCATTGAGGCCAAGCGAGGCCAGATGCGCGATTTTTTCCACGTCGGAGCGTTCAAGCGCCATGGGATTCTCCAGTGGAAAACAGAACGGAAGGCGTCCGTGTGTTAGATTGTCGGAACACTACCGCATTTCTACGGTCATATGGCCGCGATTGTGGGGGTTGGTGCACAGAAAGTCGGCCAATTTAGCACATTGGCGCCTTGCCCAAAATCCCTGTCGTTGTTAGAGTTTGCCGCACTTTTTTACCCACGCGTTGCCTAGGGTCCCTTTCCCATGTTCAAGAAACTGCGTGGCATGTTTTCCAGCGATCTTTCCATTGACCTGGGCACTGCCAACACCCTTATTTACGTGCGCGAGCGCGGTATCGTTCTGAATGAGCCATCGGTTGTGGCCATTCGGACCCATGGTAATCAGAAAAGTGTCGTTGCCGTTGGCACCGAGGCCAAGCGTATGCTCGGCCGTACACCAGGCAACATTGCTGCCATTCGTCCGATGAAGGATGGCGTGATCGCCGATTTCAGCGTCTGCGAGAAGATGCTGCAGTACTTCATCAACAAGGTTCACGAAAACAGTTTTCTGCAGCCCAGCCCTCGTGTGCTGATCTGCGTTCCGTGCAAGTCCACCCAGGTTGAGCGTCGTGCCATCCGTGAATCGGCCCTTGGCGCCGGTGCCCGCGAAGTGTTCCTGATCGAAGAGCCGATGGCGGCTGCGATCGGTGCCGGCCTGCCGGTTGAAGAAGCCCGCGGCTCGATGGTGGTGGATATCGGTGGTGGTACGACCGAAATCGCCCTGATTTCCCTGAACGGTGTGGTGTATGCCGAATCCGTGCGCGTGGGTGGCGACCGTTTCGACGAAGCGATCATCACGTATGTGCGTCGCAACTACGGCAGCCTGATCGGCGAATCCACCGCCGAGCGCATCAAGCAGGAAATCGGCACCGCATACCCGGGCGGCGAAGTTCGCGAAGTCGATGTTCGCGGTCGCAACCTGGCCGAAGGCGTTCCACGTGCCTTCACCCTGAACTCCAATGAAGTGCTGGAAGCTCTGCAAGAGTCCCTGGCCACCATCGTTCAGGCCGTGAAGAGTGCCCTGGAGCAGTCGCCGCCGGAGCTGGCTTCCGATATCGCCGAGCGTGGCCTGGTGCTGACCGGTGGTGGCGCCTTGCTGCGCGACCTCGACAAGCTGCTGGCACAGGAAACCGGTCTGCCGGTGATCGTTGCCGAAGACCCGCTGACCTGCGTTGCTCGTGGTGGTGGTCGTGCGCTGGAAATGATGGATAAACACACCATGGACCTGCTCTCCAGCGAATAAGATTGCCTGGATGGTTCATGCTTGGTCGGCAGGCAGCACTTTGCAGTGCTGCCTGTTGGCGTTTATCTTCTTCAATCTGCATCCAGGCCGGTTTGATGCCGTATGAATAAAGAGAACATTTGCCTGGGAGGAGCGGCTTATTAAACCGCTTTTCGCCAAAGGCCCCTCATTGGGCGTGCGCTTATTGGTGCTGACCGTGCTTTCGGTCGCGCTGATGGTGGTCGATGCCCGCTTTGCACTGCTCAAGCCCGTGCGTAGCCAGATGTCGCTGGTGTTGATGCAGACCTACTGGATCACCGACCTGCCACAACGTCTCTACCAGGGCGTGGCCAGCCAATTTGGCAGCCGCACCGAGCTGATCGCCGAGAACGAAAAACTCAAGACTGAAAACCTGCTGTTGCAGGGGCGCATGCAAAAGCTGGCGGCCCTCACCGAGCAGAACGTTCGTCTGCGCGAGTTGCTCAATTCTTCCGCGTTGGTCAATGAAAAGGTTGAAGTCGCCGAGCTGATCGGCATGGATCCGAACCCGTTCACTCATCGCATCATCATCAATAAGGGTGAGCGCGACGGTGTGGTCCTCGGCCAGCCGGTGCTCGATGCCCGTGGCCTGATGGGCCAGGTGGTGGAGTTGATGCCCTACACCTCGCGCGTCCTGCTGCTGACGGACACGACCCACAGCATTCCGGTTCAGGTCAACCGCAACGGCTTGCGCGCGATTGCCAGCGGTACCGGCAACCCCGAACGCCTCGAACTGCGCCATGTTGCCGACACTGCGGATATCAAGGAAGGCGACCTGCTGGTCAGCTCCGGCCTGGGCCAGCGCTTCCCGGCCGGCTACCCGGTGGCGACGGTCAAGGAAGTGATCCACGATTCTGGCCAACCATTCGCGATCGTTCGGGCCGTGCCGACGGCTGCCCTTAACCGTAGCCGTTACCTGCTGCTGGTGTTCAGCGATAACCGCACCCCGGAGGAGCGCGCCAACGACGCCGCCCAGGCCCAGGAAGCGGAAGACAAGCAGAACGGCACCGCGCCGGTCGTCCCCGCCATTGTGCCCAAACCGGCCTTCGTCGGGCCACCAGCGCCTGCGGCTGCGCCGGCCGTTCCGGCAACCGCAGCGCCTGTCGCCACACCAGCCAAGCCTGCTGCACAGGGTGCTCGCCCGGCTAAACCGGCGGCGACCACCGCGCCCGCGAGGCCTGCGACAACCGCTCCGGCCACCACACGGCAGAGGGAGGAATAATGGCCGGTACTCATTCGCGCAATGGCTGGATCGTCTGGCTGACTTTCGCCATTGGCTTGCTGCTCAGCGTTTCGCCGCTGCCGCAATTCATGGAAATCCTGCGCCCGCTCTGGCTGGCCTTGCTGCTGGCGTTCTGGTCTTTGAACCTGCCGCACAAGGTGGGCATGGTCACGGCGATGTGCCTGGGCTTGGCGGAGGATGTGCTCTATGGCACCTTGCTGGGCCAGAATGCGTTGATCCTGACCCTGATCACTTTCCTGGTGCTGTCGTTGCAACAGCGCCTGCGCATGTTCCCTATGTGGCAGCAGTGCCTGGTGATCCTGGTGATTTTCGGTCTGGCGCAGTTGGTGCAATTGTGGCTGAGCGCATTGACCGGCAACCGTCAGCCCACCCTGGCGCTGGTCTTGCCGGCCCTGGTCAGTGCACTGCTGTGGCCCTGGATCAGTTTTGGCCTGCGTGGGCTGCGTCGCCGCTATAAAATCAATTGAATGGTTGCGAGGCTCTGCCTGGTTATCGAACCCAACAGGGAGAGGCTGCAATGATTTCGCTTTATCTGGCCTCGGGCTCCCCGCGGCGACGTGAGCTGCTGACCCAGATCGGTGTGCCCTTCACCGTAGTCAGCGCCGCTATTGATGAAACCCCTCATGCCAACGAACCCGCCGTTGCCTATGTCGAGCGCCTTGCGCGCGGCAAGGCAACGGCGGGTTTTGTTGCGCTTGGCCAAACCTCGGGCACCTGCGTATTGGGCGCCGATACGGCGGTGATTATTGACGGCCAGATCCTGGGCAAACCCGTGGACCAGGCCGACGCGCTGGCAATGCTGATGGCCCTTTCGGGCCGCGAGCATGAAGTGCTCACCGCGATTGCCCTCACCGACGGCCAGCGCTGCGAAACTCGATATGTAAGCAGTCTTGTACGTTTTCGCCAGCTTTCTGTCGAAGAGGCTACAACCTACTGGCACAGTGGCGAACCCCAGGACAAGGCCGGCGGCTATGCTATCCAAGGCCTGGGTTCGGTGTTCGTTGCCGGCCTCAATGGCAGTTATTCTGCGGTGGTTGGCCTGCCCGTGTGCGAAACCGCGCAACTGCTCGTCCAATTCGGCATACCCTGTTGGCAAAACATTACCGTGCGCTGAACGCCGTATTCCAGCGCCAAGCCTTGAGCGATCGGTCACTATTGTGAAAACGCCTGAACGAGACCCAGCCATGAGTGAAGAGATTCTGATCAATATCACGCCGATGGAATCGCGCGTGGCGGTGGTAGAGAACGGTGTTCTGCAAGAAGTGCATGTCGAGCGTACCCAAAAGCGTGGGATCGTCGGCAATATCTACAAAGGCAAGGTGGTGCGCGTACTGCCAGGTATGCAGGCAGCATTTGTCGATATCGGCCTGGACCGTGCTGCGTTTATCCACGCTTCGGAAATTTCCCTGCGCGAAGGCCCTGCGGTGGAAAGCATCAGCGCCCTGGTGCACGAAGGGCAGAGTCTGGTGGTGCAAGTCACCAAGGACCCTATCGGCTCCAAGGGCGCACGCTTGACCACCCAGTTGTCGATTCCCTCGCGCTACCTGGTGTACATGCCGCGCACTGCCCATGTCGGCATTTCCCTGAAGATCGAAGACGAAGCCGAGCGTGACCGCCTGAAAAAGGTGGTCAGCGACTGCGTGGCTGCCGAGGGCATCAAGGAAGCGGGGGGGTTTATCCTGCGTACCGCCGCCGAAGGCGCCGGCGCTGATGAGATCCTTATGGATATCCGCTACCTGCGGCGGTTGTGGGATCAGATCGACGCACAGATCAAGACCATTGGCGCGCCCAGCGTCATCTATGAAGACCTGGGCCTGGCGCTGCGTACGCTGCGTGACCTGGTCAGCCCGAAAATTGAGAAAATCCGTATCGACTCGCGGGAAACCTTCCAGCGCACCACGCAATTTGTTGCCGAGCTGATGCCGGAAATTGCCGACCGCCTGGAGCACTACCCCGGCGAGCGGCCGATCTTCGACCTGTATGGCGTTGAAGACGAAATCCAGAAAGCCCTGGAGCGCAAGGTGCCGCTCAAATCCGGCGGCTACCTGGTGGTGGATCCGGCCGAAGCCATGACCACCATTGACGTCAACACTGGCGCATTCGTGGGCCATCGCAACCTCGAAGAGACCATCTTCAAGACCAACCTGGAAGCCGCCACCGCGATCGCTCGCCAACTGCGCCTGCGCAACCTCGGTGGCATCATCATCATCGACTTCATCGACATGGAAGATGAGGAGCACCAGCGCCAGGTATTGCGCACCCTCGAAAAGCAGCTGGAGCGCGATCACGCCAAGACCAACATCATCGGCATCACCGAGCTGGGCCTGGTGCAGATGACCCGCAAGCGCACCCGCGAAAGCCTTGAGCAGGTGCTGTGCGAGCCGTGCAGCAGTTGCCAGGGGCGGGGTAAATTGAAAACCCCGGAAACCGTTTGCTACGAAATTTTCCGCGAAATCCTGCGTGAGGCACGTGCCTATCAGGCCGAGGGTTATAGAGTGCTTGCCAACCAGAAAGTGGTCGATCGCCTGCTGGACGAAGAGTCGGGGAACGTCGCGGAGCTGGAGAGCTTTATCGGTCGCACGATTCGCTTCCAGGTCGAAACCATGTATTCCCAGGAACAATACGACGTGGTGCTGCTCTGATCCCCAATTGCTTGCCTTATTCGAGACCGGCGGACTTTGATCTGCCGTCCGCCAACTGTTTTTTGAGGGTCGCCTGACATGGAGCGTCTGATACGCTTTTTTGCCGCTTTGACCCGCTGGGGCTTGGGCCTGTGTGCGTTGCTGCTGGTATTGGCGGCGGTGTACGTAAGCCTGGGGCGTGAATTGACCCCATTGGTCGCCGAATATCGCGCCGAAATCGAAGCCAAGGCCCAGGCTGCAGTGGATACACCACTGCATATCGGCAGCCTTGAAGGCCGCTGGAGCGGGTTTGCCCCGGTATTGCTGGCCCACGATGTGATGGTCGGCGAGGGCACCAGTGCCTTGCGCCTGGACCAGGTGGAAGTGGTACCGGATATGTGGGCCAGCCTGTTGGCCCGTGAAGTGCGCATCGCCCACCTTCAAGTCAGCGGCCTGCAATTGAGCGTCAAGGAAGACAAGGACGGCCGCTGGACGCTGCAAGGCTTGCCGGTTCAGGACGACCAGCCGCTGGACCCGCAACAGTTGCTGACGCGCATGCAAATGGTCAAGCGCGTGTCGGTGCTGGACAGTCAGGTTACCTTGCAGCCCTTCGATCAGGCGCTGGTGACCGTGACCTATGTAGGCCTGAGCCTGCATACCGGCATGAGCCATCAGCGTCTGGATGCACGGCTGACCTTGCCTGATGGCCAGCCGCTTGCTGTCAGCCTGCGTAGCCGTATTCGCGCCAGCCAGTGGAAGGACGCAGAGATCGACGCCTACCTGAGCCTGCCGCAAAGCGACTGGGCCAAATGGATTCCCGCCCGGCTAACCCAGCAATGGAAACTCACGCGGTTCAAAGCCGGCGGTGAGTTTTGGCTCAGTTGGGCCAAAGGCACCGTGCAAAGCGCTGCTGTTCGCCTCAACTCGCCGCAAGTGAAGGGCAGCTACGCCGACCGCAAGCCCGTGCATCTGGAGAATCTGGCGCTGACGGCCTACCTGCAACGCAGTGATAGTGGCCTTGAAGTGCTGTTCGATTCGCTGGCAATGAACATTGGCGACACCCGCTGGGAGTCGCGCATTCAATTGCAGCAAAACCTGGCGACCGATAAAGAACAGGAAGTGTGGAAGTTGCAGGCCGATCGTCTTGACCTGACGCCGATCACGCCGCTGCTCAATGCCTTGGCGCCGTTGCCCGAAGGTTTCGCCAAGACCGTCGAGCATCTCAAGGCCACTGGCCTGTTGCGTAATGTGCTGGTGGATTTCCGCCCTCAGGACGCCACCGACCAGAAAGTCAGCTTTGCCGCGAACCTTGAGCGTGTCGGTTTCGACGCGTATTTTGGTGCGCCGGCCGCGCGTAATGTGTCCGGCAGCATCAGTGGCGACCTGGGCCATGGCGAACTGCGCATGGACAGCAAGGATTTTTCCCTGCATCTGTTCCCCATCTTCGCCAAGCCCTGGCAGTACATCCAGGCCAATGCACGCCTGACCTGGAAACTCGACAAACAGGGTTTCACCCTGATCGCTCCGTACATCAAGGTGCTGGGCGAAGAGGGCAAGGTCGCGGCGGACTTCCTGATTCGCCTGCATTTCGATCATAGCCAGGAAGACTACATGGACCTGCGGGTCGGCATGGTCGATGGCGATGGCCGTTTTACCCCCAAATACTTGCCGGCCGTGTTGAGCCCGGCGCTGGATGAGTGGCTGCGTACCGCGATTCTCAAAGGGGCAGTGGATGAAGGCTTTTTCCAGTACCAGGGGTCGCTGAGCCACAACGCCCTGCCGGCGTCGCGCAATATCAGCCTGTTCTTCAAGGTGCATGACGCCGAACTGGCCTTCCAGCCGGGTTGGCCCCATGTGAACAAGGTTAATGGTGAAGTGTTCGTCGAGGAAAGCGGCGTGCGCATCCTGGCGAGCAAGGGGCAGTTGCTCGACACCCGGGTCAAGGATGTGTACGTCAATATTCCTCACGCACCGGCCGGCAAGGACAGTCATCTGTTGCTCACCGGCGGGTTTTCCGGTGGCTTGGGTGATGGTCTGAAAATTCTTCAGGAAGCGCCCATCGGTACCGCGTCCACGTTCGCCGGCTGGAAAGGCGAGGGTGACCTGCAAGGTAGCCTGGACCTTGACGTTCCCCTGGCCAAGGGCACCGAGCCCAAGATCGTGGTGGACTTCAAGACCGACAAGGCACGCCTGCAATTGGCTGAACCGCCCTTGGACCTCACCCAGCTCAAGGGTGATTTTCGCTTCGATAGCGCCAAGGGCCTGAGCGGTCAGAACATCTCGGCCCAGGCATTCGAGCAACCTATCACTGCGCAGATCTTCGCCGAGGGCAAGCCGGGCAATATCAGCACTCGCGTGACTGCCAAGGGCCAGGTGGCGGTCAAGCGCCTGACGGATTGGCTGAACGTCAGTCAGCCGTTGCCGGTATCCGGCGATATTCCTTACCAGTTGCAGGTTATTCTGGACGGTGCGGACAGTCAGTTGATGGTCAACTCCAACCTCAAGGGTGTTGCGGTGGATCTACCGGCGCCGTTCGGCATGCCGGCCAGCCAGGGACGTGACAGCACCTTTCGCATGACGTTGCAGGGCGCTGAGCGACGTTACTGGTTTGATTACGGCGAGCTGGCGAATTTCACCTTTGCGGCGCCGCCGGACAACTTCAATAACGGCCGTGGCGAATTGTTCCTGGGTGACGGTGACGCGCTGTTGCCCGGGGCCAAGGGCTTGCGCATTCGTGGCGTGCTGTCGGAACTGGATATCGATCCCTGGAAAAAGCTCGTGGACCGCTACGCGGGTAACGACCCAGGTGGCAATGCCAAGCAACTGCTAAGTGGCGCCGACTTCAGGGTAGGCAAGCTGACCGGATTTGGTACCCAGTTTGACCAGGTCAAGTTGCAGCTTGATCGCAAGCCGGCTGCCTGGGGCCTGCAGCTCGACAGCCAGCAAGCCAACGGCACGGTGAACCTGCCCGATGCCAAGGGCGCGCCGATTGCGATCAACCTCAAGTACGTCAAATTGCCCGCAGTGGACCCGACAGCCCAGGCCGACGAAAACGCACCGGACCCGCTGGCCGATATCGACCCCAAAAGCATCCCGGCACTGGACATCGCCATTGACCAGCTGTTCCAGGGCCCCGATCTGATAGGGGCATGGTCGCTGCGGATTCGTCCGACTGCCAAGGGCCTGGCCTTCAATAACCTGGACCTGGGCCTCAAGGGGATGCTGCTCAAGGGCGCCGGTGGCTGGGAGGGCGCGCCGGGCGCCAGCAGCAGTTGGTACAAGGGCCGCCTCGATGGCAGAAATATCGCCGATGTGCTCAAGGGCTGGGGTTTTGCGCCTACGGTGACCAGTGAGGATTTCCATCTGGACGTGGATGGCCGTTGGCCGGGCTCGCCGGCCTGGGTTGGGCCCAAGCGCTTTTCCGGCAGCCTGGATGCCGCATTCCGTAAAGGTCAGTTCGTTGAAGTGGAAGGGGGCGCCCAGGCATTGCGGGTGTTTGGCCTGCTTAACTTCAACTCCATTGGCCGGCGTTTGCGTTTGGACTTTTCCGACCTGTTTGGCAAAGGCTTGAGCTATGACCGAGTCAAGGGCTTGCTGGCCGCCAGTAATGGTGTGTTCGTGACCCGTGAGCCCATCACCATGACCGGGCCCTCGACCAATCTTGAGCTTAACGGCACCCTGGATCTGGTCACCGATCGCGTCGACGCCAAGCTGCTGGTCACGTTGCCGGTGACCAACAACCTGCCCATCGCGGCGCTGATTGTCGGTGCGCCTGCCATTGGTGGTGCGTTGTTCCTGATCGACAAGCTGATCGGTGATCGGGTTTCGCGCTTTGCCAGTGTGCAGTACAAGGTGCAAGGCCCTTGGAAGGATCCGAAAATCACCTTCGACAAGCCATTTGAAAAGCCAAACTGAGAGCCTGTGGAGTAGCATGGCCCCATGCCCTGTCTGGAGTGTCGGCCCATGTCCTTTGCAGTAATCCAAATGGTCAGCCAGAGCGACGTGCTGGCCAACCTCGCCCAGGCACGCCGCCTGCTGGAGCAGGCGGCGGCAAACGGCGCGAAACTCGCGGTTTTGCCGGAGAACTTCGCCGCCATGGGACGCCGTGACGTGGCCGACATTGGCCGCGCCGAAGCATTCGGTGAAGGCCCGATCCTGCCATGGTTGAAACAGGCCGCCCGCGACCTCACCTTATGGATAGTGGCCGGCACGTTGCCGCTGCCGCCCAGGGAACAACCCCACGCCAAGGCCAACGCTTGCTCGCTGCTGATCAATGATCAGGGTGAAATCGTCGCTCGCTATGACAAGCTCCACTTGTTTGATGTGGACGTAGCGGATGCTCGCGGTCGCTATCGCGAATCCGACGACTATGCTTTTGGAAGCAATGTAGTGGTGGCGGATACGCCAGTGGGCCGCGTGGGGCTGACGGTGTGCTATGACTTGCGCTTTCCCGAGCTGTACAGCGAATTACGCGCTGCGGGGGCTGAATTGATTACCGCGCCCTCGGCCTTTACGGCGGTGACTGGGGCTGCCCATTGGGATGTGCTGATTCGGGCGCGGGCCATTGAAACCCAGTGCTACCTGCTGGCAGCGGCTCAAGGCGGTGTGCACCCAGGCCCACGGGAAACCTTTGGCCACGCGGCAATCATCGACCCTTGGGGGCGGGTGCTGGCGCAACAGGATCAAGGCGAAGCGGTGCTACTGGCCGAACGCGATAGCGGTGAACAAGCGTCGATACGGACGCGCATGCCGGTGGCGAACCACCGGCGCTTTTTCTCGCAGGGCGCGCAGCGGCCTGCTTCAGAACGATGAATTTAAGGCCAAACCTATGAGCGAGTTGTTGTCCTCAGTCAGTGAACACCTCCTGGCACCCGGTGGCGTGACCATCGAAAGTTTGCAAACCGTGCTGGGCGATCTCGCCGGGCCAGGCATTGACGCGGCTGACCTGTATTTCCAGGGGCAGATTTCCGAGTCCTGGGCCCTGGAAGACGGCATCGTCAAGGAAGGCAGTTTCAACCTCGACCAGGGAGTGGGCGTGCGTGCCCAGTCTGGTGAAAAAACGGGTTTTGCCTACAGCAATGCGATCACCCTGGAGGCGCTGGGCCTGGCAGCACGTGCTGCGCGCTCGATCTCCCGCGCTGGACAAAATGGCACGGTGCAGGCGTTCAGCACCCAGGACGTGGCTCAGTTGTATGCGCCGGATAACCCCCTGGAAGTGATCAGCCGTGCGGAAAAAGTCGAGCTGCTGAAACGTATCGACGCCGCTACTCGTGCCTTGGATCCCCGTATCCAGCAGGTTACCGTAAGCATGGCCGGTGTGTGGGAGCGCATCCTCGTTGCCTCCACCGACGGCGGGCTGGCGGCGGATGTACGGCCGCTGGTGCGTTTCAATGTGAGTGTGATCGTTGAACAGAACGGTCGTCGCGAGCGCGGTGGCCATGGCGGCGGCGGGCGTACCGACTACCGCTATTTCCTCACCGATGACCGTGCCATGGGTTATGCCCGTGAAGCGCTGCGCCAGGCGCTGGTCAACCTCGAAGCCATCCCTGCACCGGCCGGCACCTTGCCGGTGGTGCTGGGCTCGGGTTGGTCTGGCGTGTTGCTCCACGAAGCCGTCGGCCACGGGCTGGAAGGCGACTTCAACCGCAAGGGCAGTTCGGCCTACAGCGGGCGAATGGGCGAGATGGTTGCGTCCAAGCTGTGCACCATCGTGGACGACGGCACGCTGGCCGGGCGCCGTGGTTCGCTGAGCGTCGATGACGAAGGCACGCCGACCGAATGCACCACCCTGATCGAAAACGGCGTGCTCAAGGGCTATATGCAAGACAAGCTCAACGCTCGCCTGATGGGCGTGGCGCGCACCGGTAACGGCCGTCGTGAGTCCTACGCGCATTTGCCGATGCCACGCATGACCAATACCTACATGCTCGGTGGCGAAAGCGATCCGGCGGAAATCATCGCCTCGGTGAAACGCGGCATCTATTGCGCCAATCTGGGCGGTGGCCAGGTCGACATCACCAGCGGCAAGTTCGTGTTCTCCACCAGCGAGGCGTACCTGATCGAAGACGGCAAGATTACCGCGCCGGTCAAAGGGGCGACCTTGATTGGTAACGGGCCGGAGGCCATGAGCAAGGTGTCGATGGTCGGTAACGACCTGTCGCTGGACAGCGGCGTGGGCACATGCGGGAAGGATGGGCAGTCAGTGCCGGTAGGCGTGGGGCAGCCAACCCTGAAAATTGATGCGATCACCGTGGGTGGCACGGGGTCGTAAGGACGGAGCTTCGGGTGGCGAAGGCCGCCACCCGTGGAAGAGGATCAGCGCAGGCCGCGTTGAGTCTCGTCCAGCTCACGGATGTACTTGAAGATTTTACGGCTGGTGGCCGGCGCTTTGTTGTGCGCCTGCTCGTGCTGGGCCTGACGGATCAGGGAGCGCAATTGCTGGCGGTCCGCATCCGGGTAGTCCATCACGAATTTCTCCAGCACGACGTCATCGCCCGCGATCAGGCGGTCACGCCAACGTTCCAGGTTATGGAAGCGTTCGTTGTACTGGCGAGTGGAGGCATCGGTTTGATCAAGCAAGGTCAGAATGGCGTCAATGTCCTGATCGCGCATCAGTTTGCCGATAAACGAGATGTGCCGTTTGCGCGCGATATTCGCGGTGTGCTTGGGCGCATCAGCCAGGGCCCGGCGCATTTCGTCGGTCAATGGCAGTTTGGCAATCAAATCTTTTTTGAGCGTTGTAAGGCGCTCGCCGAGGTCAACCAGAGCATGCAGCTCGCGTTTGACCTGGGTTTTGCTTTTCTCCCCATCGAGGGAGTCGTCGTAAGAATCAACCATGGTGGCAGTCCGCAAAGAAACGCCGCCATGATAACCAGTCGGGGGCCGCTTGTCCGGCCCGGTCGCTCGATGGCCTTAACCGAAAGCAGAATTTGAGTGGAGAAAACCATGAGTGCAGCCCAAAGCGTCGGTCCGCAAGCGTTACCGGCACTGCAGGAACAAGTCGAGCAGATCCTCGCCGAGGCCAAGCGCCAGGGGGCCAGCGCCTGTGAAGTGGCGGTGTCGCTGGAGCAGGGGCTGTCGACTTCGGTGCGCCAGCGGGAAGTGGAAACGGTCGAGTTCAACCGCGACCAGGGGTTCGGCATCACCTTGTACGCAGGCCAGCGCAAAGGCTCGGCCAGCACCTCGGCCAGCGGCCCGGAAGCGATTCGCGAGACCGTCGCCGCTGCGTTGGCGATTGCCAAGCACACCTCCGAGGATGAAAGCTCGGGGCTGGCCGACAAGGCGCTGATGGCCAGGGATGTGCAGGATTTCGACCTGTTCCACGCCTGGGACATCACCCCGGAGCAAGCCATTGAACAAGCGCTGATCTGCGAAGCGGCGGCTTTCGATACCGACTCTCGGATCAAGAATGCTGATGGCACCACGCTGAGCACTCACCAGGGCTGCCGTGTGTACGGCAACAGCCATGGTTTTATCGGCGGTTATGCGTCCACACGTCACAGCCTCAGTTGCGTGATGATCGCCGAAGCCAACGGCCAGATGCAGCGTGACTACTGGTACGACGTGAACCGCCAGGGTGATTTGTTGGCAGACCCCGTCAGCATTGGCCAACGGGCTGCACAGCGTGCCGCCAGTCGCCTGGGCGCGCGCCCGGTGCCGACGTGCGAAGTGCCGGTGCTGTTTTCTGCGGAACTGGCCGGTGGTTTGTTCGGTAGCTTCCTGGGGGCGATTTCCGGTGGCAACCTCTATCGAAAATCGTCATTCCTTGAAGGCGCAATCGGCCAAAAGCTGTTTCCTGAGTGGTTGACCATCGATGAGCGCCCGCATTTGATGCGTGCGATGGGCAGTTCGTCGTTCGACGGTGATGGCCTGGCGACCTATGCCAAGCCGTTTGTCGAAAATGGTGAGCTGGTCTCGTATGTGTTGGGTACCTATGCCGGTCGCAAGCTTGGCCTGCCGAGTACCGCCAACTCCGGTGGCGTGCATAACCTGTTCGTGACCCATGGTGACGAAGACCAGGCTGCATTGCTGCGACGCATGGGGCGTGGCTTGCTGGTGACTGAGTTGATGGGCCAGGGCCTGAATATGGTCACCGGTGATTACTCCCGGGGCGCGGCAGGTTTCTGGGTGGAAAATGGCGAAATTCAATTCGCCGTCCAGGAAGTGACGATCGCCGGCAACATGCGCGATATGTTCAAGCAAATTGTCGCTGTGGGTAATGATCTGGAGTTGCGCAGCAATATCCGCACGGGGTCTGTGCTGATCGAGCGGATGACGGTCGCCGGTAGCTAACCTCTCCGGTACTCAAGGAAAGGCGCGCCATCCCAAGGATGGCGCGCCTTTTTTATTGCCCATGTCACAGAGGTATTAATCGGGTACTCTTGTGTTGATTCTCAATATCATTTAATAATAAATATCATTACCGAATGAGTGTGGATCATGAGTTCTGTCCTGCATGAGGATCCGTATCTGGAAAGCTGGCGCTGGATGAGCCGCCAGATTCGCTGTGGCCTCGATCCCAATGAACCTCGCCTGATCGAACATTACCTCAATGAAGGTCGATACCTGGCCTGTTGCACCGCGACCCATCCGTGGACGATCGCCGAAACTTCATTCCGCCTGCTGATCGACACCGCCAGCGATATCGCGCTGCCCTGGCATTGGCGTTCGATGTGCCTGGACCAAGCGTGGCGCCCGCTGCGCGACCTGGAAAAACTCTCCCAGTGTGCCTGCCGCCTCAAGCGCTGGCAGGCCTTTGCCTGGCAGTTGGCGACCTGTGAATTACTGCCTTCGATTTCCGTTTCTGACTTGGTGCAAGGATCTAATGATGAGTAATACCCGTATCGAACGCGACAGCATGGGCGAACTGCATGTGCCGCAAGACGCGTTGTATGGCGCGCAAACCCAGCGAGCGGTGAACAACTTCCCGATCAGCCATCAGCGTATGCCGGCGCAATTCATCCGCGCCCTGATCCTGGCCAAGACAGCCGCGGCCAAGGTCAACGTCGACCTCAAGCAGATCAGCGAAGGGCAGGGCAAGGCCATTGTCGATGCCGCCCAAGGCTTGCTCGAAGGTGACTACATGCAGCACTTCCCGGTGGATATCTTCCAGACCGGTTCCGGCACCAGCTCCAACATGAACGCCAATGAAGTGATTGCGACCCTTGCCAGTCGTTTGCTTGGCGAGGTGGTCAACCCTAACGATCACGTCAACTGCGGCCAAAGCAGCAACGACATTATCCCCACCACCATTCACGTCAGCGCCGCCTTGGTACTGCATGAGCAAACGCTGCCAGCCCTGCTGCACCTGGTGCAGGTGATCGAGCAGAAGGCTGAAGAGGTGCATCCGTTCATCAAGACCGGCCGTACCCACTTGATGGACGCCATGCCGGTGCGCATGAGCCAGGTGCTCCATGGCTGGGCGCAGCAGCTCAAGGCCAATATCGGGCACTTGCAGGACCTGCTTCCGGCCTTGCAAGCACTGGCCCAGGGCGGCACAGCGGTGGGCACCGGGATCAACGCGCATCCTGAATTTGCCGGGCGTTTCAGTCAGCAACTGAGCCATTTGACCGGGGTGAAGTTCACGCCCGGCAAGGACCTTTTTGCATTGATTGGCTCCCAGGACACTGCCGTCGCAGTTTCCGGCCAGTTGAAGGCCACGGCTGTATCGCTGATGAAGATTGCCAACGACCTGCGCTGGATGAACTCCGGCCCCTTGGCCGGCCTCGGTGAAATCGAGCTGGAGGGCTTGCAGCCGGGCTCGTCGATCATGCCCGGCAAAGTCAACCCTGTGATCCCGGAAGCCACGGCGATGGTCGCCGCGCAGGTCATCGGCAATGACACCGTCATCACAGTTGCGGGTCAATCGGGCAACTTCGAGCTGAACGTGATGTTGCCGATCATCGCCCAGAACCTGCTCAGCAGCCTTGAGTTGCTGGCCAACTCCAGTCGTTTGCTGGCGGACAAGGCCATTGCCAGCTTCAAGGTCAACGAAGCCAAGCTCAAAGAAGCACTGTCGCGCAACCCGATCCTGGTCACCGCCCTTAACCCGATCATTGGTTACCAGAAGGCCGCTGAAATTGCCAAGAAGGCTTACCAGCAAGGCCGCCCGGTCATCGATGTCGCCCTTGAGCACACCGACCTGCCGCGCAGCCAACTGGAAGTCCTGCTGGACCCGGAAAAGCTCACGGCTGGCGGCGTGTAATTAACCACCCTGCTTTGGAGGCTCACCATGGAGCACTGGAAACGTACGATCGAACGGGCCAATCGCTGCTTTATGGCGGGCGAGCTGGTGGATGCCCGCGAGGCCTATCTGCAAGCCCTGGCCCTGGCCCAAGTGTTGTTCGAACGCTGGGCGGATGCCGACGAAGCAGTGGCGGCCTGCGTCATTTCTCATCACAACCTGGCGGACCTGCACTTGCGCCTGAATCAACCTGAGGAAAGCGCGGAATACCTCTGCGCCATTCACCAGCGATTGTTGCAGACCATGCAGGACCCGCGCCTTAACCCGCAGTTGCGCGAGGCGGCGTTGCGCCAGAGCAGCAAGACCTACGTCGAGCTGTTGAATTTCATCAGCGATCACGGCGAGTACCCCCGCACCCACCGGTTGCTGGGCGATGCTGCGCTGCAGTCGACCTCGTCTCACTATGGAGCACATTGATATGACTTACACCCTGCCGGCACTGCCTTACGCCTATGACGCCCTTGAGCCGCATATCGACGCGCAAACCATGGAGATTCACTACACCAAGCATCACCAGACTTACATCAATAATCTGAATGCTGCCGTGGAGGGCACGGAATTCGCCGGTTGGCCGGTGGAGAAGCTGGTGTCCAGCGTGCAGAAATTACCGGAGAAATTACGCGTTGCCGTGGTCAATCAAGGAGGCGGCCATGCAAACCATTCGTTGTTCTGGGCGGTCATGTCACCTACAGGGGGCGGTAAGCCCGAAGGCACGCTGGGCAAGGCTATCGATGAGCAATTGGGCGGTTTTGACAGTTTCAAGGAGGCATTCACCAAGGCTGCGCTGACCCGCTTCGGCAGTGGCTGGGCCTGGTTGAGTGTCACCCCGCAAAACACGCTGGTCGTGGAAAGCAGCGGCAACCAGGACAGCCCGCTGATGAGCGGCAACACGCCAATCCTCGGTCTGGACGTCTGGGAACATGCCTACTATTTGCGTTACCAGAACCGTCGCCCTGAATACATCAATGCGTTCTACAGCGTAATTAACTGGCCGGAAGTTGCTGCCCGCTACCAGGCCGCCTTGGCTTGACATTCACTCTAAAACAAGATCTAAGGGCGACTATGGGCACTGAAACACTGGCGATCAGCAGCGTGCGAATGTTCCGTTATGCGTTCGGTTCACTGCTGTTATTGGCAGGGACTGCGTTGCTGGTGGCCCATGGGCTGGCCTGGTTGGACCTTGAGCCGCGTATCCTGCGCGCGTTGCAGGGCGGCGCGATTTGCGCGCTCGGCACGGCGCTGGGCGCGGTGCCGGTCCTGGTGATACGGCGGATGCCGGTAGCGTTGAGCGACACCTTGCTGGGCTTCGGTGCAGGTGTGATGCTCGCAGCGACCGCTTTTTCCCTGGTCGTGCCGGGTATCGCCGCGGCTGAAGGCCTGGGCCTTTCGCCGTGGGGTGCGGGTGGGCTGATCAGCTTCGGCATCATGCTGGGCGCATTCGGGTTGTATCTGGTGGATCGCAAGGTCTCCGGCGCCAGCCCGGAGATGCTGGTGGGGACGCCGGATAAGCCGGTGATCCCGCCGCGCATCTGGCTGTTTGTATTCGCCATCATTGCGCACAACATTCCCGAAGGCATGGCAGTGGGCGTCTCCGCGGGAGGAGGGATGGCGGATGCTGACAGTCTCGCCATGGGCATTGCCTTGCAGGATGTACCCGAGGGCTTGGTGATCGCGCTGGTATTGGCTGGGGCGGGGATGTCGCGGATCAAGGCGTTCCTGATCGGCGCCGCATCAGGATTGGTTGAACCGGTATTTGCGGTGCTCTGCGCCTGGCTGGTGAGCCTGGCTGAGGTGTTGCTGCCGTTGGGGCTGGCGCTGGCCGCCGGTGCGATGTTGTTGGTAGTGACCCATGAAGTCATCCCCGAATCGCGTCGCAACGGTCACGAAAAGCTCGCCAGCCTGGGGTTGTGTATCGGGTTTTGCCTGATGATGGTGATGGATACGGCGTTGGGCTGAAGCCAGCTCTCGTATCGGCGGTTATTCGCCTTCATCGAATTTGTTGTTGATCAGCTCAACCAACGCCTTCATCGCTTCCTGCTCTTGCTCGCCTGCAGTGTGCAGATGAATCGTGGTGCCCTTGCCGGCTGCCAGCATCATCATCGCCATGATGCTCTTGCCATCGACCATGGACTCCGGTGTGCGCCCGGCGCGGATCTGGCAGGGAAACTTTCCGGCCACGCCGACGAACTTTGCCGACGCCCGGGCGTGCAGGCCCAGCTTGTTGATGATTTCAATTTCCAGAGCGGGCATCGCGCAGGTGTTCCTTTCAGCTTAGGTCGCGGTGGCGAACCTGGACATTCTTGAGGGTTTGTTGCAGCACCTGGCCCAGCCGCTCAGTCAGGTAAACCGAGCGGTGATGGCCACCCGTGCAGCCAATGGCAATGGTGACATACGCCCGATTGCTCGCGGCAAAACGCGGCAACCATTTAAGCAGGTAGCTGGAGATGTCCTGGAACATCTCTTCCACATCCGGCTGCGCGGCAAGGTAGTCGGCGACGGGCTGATCCAGCCCCGACTGATCGCGCAATTCCGGCTTCCAGTAAGGGTTGGGCAGGCAGCGCACATCGAACACCAGGTCGGCATCGACCGGCATGCCACGCTTGAAGCCAAACGACTCGACCAGGAACGCTGTGCCCGGCTCGGGCTGATTCAGCAGGCGCAACTTGATCGCGTCACGCAACTGGTACAGGTTCAGGCTGGTGGTGTTGATCTTCAGGTCGGCCAGATCAATGATCGGCCCCAGCAGTTTGGTCTCGTCTTCAATGGCTTCGGCCAGGGAGCGGTTGGCGCTGCTGAGCGGGTGGCGTCGACGGGTTTCGGAGAAACGCTTGAGCAGGGTTTCTTCATCGGCATCCAGGTACAGCACATCGCAATGAATGTGCTTGGCGCGCACTTCTTCGAGCAGTTCCGGGAACCGCGAGAGGTGGCTGGGCAGGTTGCGGGCGTCGATCGACACAGCGACCAGCGGCTGCGCCAGCTCGGTGTGGATAAGGGCGCGCTCCGCCAACTCCGGCAGCAGGCCGGCCGGCAGGTTGTCGATGCAATAGAAGCCGTTGTCCTCAAGCACATTGAGGGCGGTGCTTTTACCTGAGCCGGAGCGGCCGCTGACGATGATCAAACGCATGATTACTGCCCGTTTTGTTCATCCAGGACGACCTGATACAGCGCCTCGTTGCTGCTGGCACTGCGCAACTTGTCACGTACTTCCTTACGGTCGAGCATACTGGCTATCTGCCGGAGCAGTTCCAGGTGCGCATCGGTGGCGGCTTGCGGGACCAGCAGCACGAACAGCAGGTCAACCGGAGCACCGTCGATGGCGTCGAAGTCGATGGGTTTTTCCAGGTGTAGCAAGGCGCTGACCGGGGTCTGGCAGCCTTCGAGACGGCAGTGAGGAATAGCGATGCCGTTGCCAAAACCGGTGGAGCCGAGTTTTTCACGGGCAATCAGAGCCTCGAAAACATCTTGCATCTCCAGCTCAGGCACTTGGCTGCTGATCAGGTTGGCAATTTGTTCCAGGGCGCGCTTTTTACTGCCGCCCGGCACGTTCACAAGGGAACGGCCGGGGGTCAGGATGGTTTGAAGTTGGATCATGGGGGAGGGTTAACGACCTGTACCTTGCATCAGGTGCAGATTCTTTTCCTTATGCTTTATGAGTTGGCGGTCGAGCTTTTCGTAGAGCGAGTCAATCGCCGCGTACATGTCTTCGTGTTCCGCATTGGCGACGAGCTTGGCATTCGGTACGTGCAGGGTGGCCTCGATTTTCTGCTTGAGCTTATCGACCTCCATGATGACCTGCACGTTGGTGATCTTGTCAAAATGCCCCGCAAGCTTGTTCAGCTTGCTCTCGGTGTATTCACGCAGGGGCTTGGTGACTTCCAGCTGGTGTCCACTGATGTTGACTTGCATACAGCTTCTCCTTCGTTGCCAGTGCATAAAGCGGTGGGCAGGAATACCCACCACTGGAACGCTGTGGCCCGCCCGTCACATCAACCGCTTACGCTCGCTGGAAGGCGCGATCCCAAGGGACTCACGGTACTTGGCGACGGTTCGACGGGCGACCTGAATGCCTTGTGCCTCCAGTAAACCAGCGATCTTGCTGTCACTCAACGGCTTTTTCTGATTTTCCGCGGCAACCAGTTTTTTGATGATCGCGCGGATCGCCGTGGACGAGCATTCGCCGCCTTCGGAGGTGCTGACGTGGCTGGAGAAAAAGTATTTCAGCTCATAAATACCGCGCGGGGTATGCATGAATTTTTGCGTGGTTACCCGGGAAATTGTCGATTCATGCATGCCTACCGCTTCGGCGATATCGTGCAGCACCAGAGGCTTCATGGCTTCGTCCCCGTATTCCAGGAACCCGCGCTGGTGCTCGACGATCTGGGTGGCGACTTTCATCAGGGTTTCGTTGCGGCTTTGCAGGCTCTTGATGAACCATCGCGCTTCCTGCAACTGGTTGCGCATGAAGGTATTGTCGGCGCTGGTATCGGCGCGGCGCACAAAACCTGCGTATTGCGGGTTGACCCGCAGCCGTGGCACCGATTCCTGGTTCAACTCCACCAGCCAGCGCTCGTTGTCCTTGCGCACGATCACGTCGGGAACCACGTATTCGGCTTCGCTGGATTCAATCTGCGAACCGGGGCGCGGGTTGAGGCTTTGCACCAACTCGATGACCTGGCGCAAGTCGTCTTCCTTGAGCTTCATGCGGCGCATCAACTGGCTATAGTCGCGGCTACCCAGCAGATCGATGTAGTCGCTGACCAGGCGCTGGGCCTCGGCGAGCCATGGCGTCTTGGCAGGCAACTGGCGCAGTTGCAGCAACAGGCACTCGCTGAGCGTGCGGGCGCCGATGCCGGCGGGCTCGAATTGCTGGATGCGGTGCAGGACGGCTTCGATTTCGTCCAGCTCGATGTCCAGTTCCGGGTCGAAGGCTTCGAGGATCTCGTCGAGGGTTTCGTCCAGGTAACCCTGGTTATTGATGCAATCGATGAGCGTAACCGCGATCAGGCGATCAGTGTCCGACATCGGCGCCAGGTTGAGTTGCCACAGCAAGTGGCTCTGCAGGCTCTCGCCAGCCGAGGTGCGGGTGGTGAAGTCCCACTCGTCATCATCATTGCTCGGCAGGCTGCTGGCGCTGGTCTGGTAAACGTCTTCCCATGCGGTATCCACGGGAAGCTCGTTGGGAATGCGTTCGTTCCATTCCCCTTCTTCCAGGTTGTCCACCGTAGGGGCGGTTTCCTGGTAGGAGGGTTCCTGCACGTCGGGATTGGGTTTTTGCTCGATGTTGTCGGCCAGTGGGTCGGCATTGTCGAAGTCGTCGCCTTCTTCCTGGCGTTCGAGCATCGGATTGGACTCCAGGGCCTCCTGGATTTCCTGCTGCAGGTCCAGGGTCGACAATTGGAGCAGGCGGATGGCCTGTTGCAGCTGCGGTGTCATCGTCAGCTGCTGGCCCATTCTCAGGACTAGCGATGGTTTCATGGCAGGGGCTTAACACCTTATTCGCCGGCGCAATGCGCCATCCACGACAGGGCGCGTGAGCGCCAACATAAGCAAATTATATGCCTGATATCAGGGCCTTTGCCTAGAGCGCGGTAACAATAAAAAAACCAAGGTTTCTATTGACTCCTGCGCGCTCCGGCGAAAGGCGCGATACCACTCCGTCTACAGGCGGAACTCGTGACCCAGATAAACTTCCTTGACCAGTTCATTGGCCAGGATGGTCTCGGCGTCGCCTTCAGCAATCAACTGACCATCGTTGACGATATAGGCGGTTTCACAGATATCCAGCGTCTCACGGACGTTGTGGTCGGTGATCAGCACGCCAATACCCTTGGCCTTGAGGTGGTGAATGATCTGCTTGATATCGCCGACCGAAATCGGGTCAACGCCGGCAAACGGCTCATCCAGCAGGATGAACTTCGGTGCGGTGGCCAGGGCGCGGGCGATTTCCACGCGGCGGCGCTCACCACCGGACAGGCTCATGCCGAGGTTGTCGCGAATATGGTTGATGTGGAACTCCTGCAACAGGCTTTCCAGCTCTTTGCGGCGGCCGTCGCGGTCGAGTTCCTTGCGGGTCTCGAGGATCGCCATGATGTTGTCGGCTACCGACAGTTTGCGGAAGATCGACGCTTCCTGGGGCAGATAACCGATACCGGCGCGTGCACGACCGTGCATGGGCTGGTGGCTGACGTCCAGGTCGTCGATCAATACGCGACCCTGATCCGCCTGGACCAGCCCGACGATCATATAGAAGCAGGTGGTCTTGCCGGCACCGTTGGGGCCGAGCAAGCCGACGATCTGGCCGCTGTCGATCGACAGGCTGACATCACGTACCACCTGGCGGCTTTTATAGGCCTTGGCCAGATGCTGGGCTTTCAGGGTTGCCATTACTGGGCCTTCTTCTTCGGCTGGATAACCATGTCAATGCGCGGACGTGGCGCGGTGACCTTGGTGCCATTGGCGCGGCCAGCAGTGGCGACCTGCTTGACGGTGTCGTAGACGATTTTCTCGCCTTCGGTCGAGTTGCCGTCGCTGCTGATCACTTTGGCGCGGTCAGTCAGTACGATGCGGTTCTGCGGCGCGTGGTACTGGATGGTTACGCCGTAGCCTTTGATCGGGCCTGGATCGGCGGCGTTTTGCTTCTGTTCGAAATAGGCAAGGTTGCCCACCGAGGTCACGACGTCGATATCGCCGGCCGGGGTGCGGGTCAGGGTGACGGTATTGCCGGTAATCTTCATCGAACCTTGAGTGATGATTACGTCGCCCTTGTAGGTCGCGACACCTTGCTTGTCATCGAGCTGCGCATCGTCAGCCGAGATGTGGATCGGTTGCTGGCTATCGTTCGGCAGAGCCCAGGCGCTCACGCTTCCCAGTGCTGCGCCCAGACCGAGCAAAATAGGGAGGGTTTTAACGAGCCTCATACTGTCCTCTTACGTTCGATAGCAGGTGTATCCTGCTTTCTTTCAAATACGCTTTCATTCCCTTGCCAGTCGATACACCGCCAGCGCCGTCGATTCTAACGTCTTGCTCGGTCTGCGCATATTGCTTCTGTGGGAATACCGTCATGCGACTGCTGGTAATGATGGTGTCGCGGTTCTGCGCGTCTGTACGTGCGACGCGTACCGAGTCGATCAGTTCAACTTCGGTGCCGTCCGAGTTCACCTCGCCACGCTTGCTGGTCACGTGCCAGGGAAATTCTGTACCGCGATACAGATTCAGGTCCGGGTTGGTCAGCAGGCTGACATCGGCTACCTTCAAGTGCTCGACCTTGTCCGACGTCATTTCATACTGCACCTTGCCGTCTGGCAGGAACTGAATGCTGTAGGCGTTGGTGGCGTAATAGTCGATAACACCTTCGTCAACCTGCGCAACAGGCTTGTCGAGAAAGCGCTCCGGGCTGATATTCCAGTAGCCCACCGCCAGGAACAGCGCGGCAATGACCCCGAATAGCAGGAAGTTGCGAATCTTTTTGCTCAGCATATAACGCTCTATAGGTAGGCGGCGTGGGCCGCTTCAAGGCTGCCCTGGGCACGCAGGATCAACTCGCAGAACTCGCGGGCAGCACCTTCGCCGCCACGGGCGGTGGTGATGCCATGGGCGTGTTCGCGCACAAACGCCGCGGCATTCGCGACCGCCATGCCCAGGCCCACCCGGCGAATCACCGGCAGGTCGGGCAGGTCGTCACCCAGATAGGCGACTTGTTCATAGCTTAGGTTGAGTTGGCCAAGAAGCTCGTCCAGCACCACCAGTTTATCCTCGCGGCCCTGATACAGGTGAGCAATTCCGAGGTTTTGTGCGCGGCGTTCCACAACCGGCGTCTTTCGACCACTGATAATCGCCGTTTGTACGCCCGCCGCCATCAGCATCTTGATGCCCTGGCCATCGAGCGTATTGAATGTCTTGAATTCGCTGCCGTCTTCGAGAAAGTACAGGCGGCCGTCGGTCAGCACGCCGTCAACGTCGAAAATCGCCAGCTTGATGTTTTTACCGCGTTGCAACAGATCGCTGGTCATTTACATCACTCCTGCGCGCAGCAAGTCGCCAAGGTTAAGGGCTCCGATCGGTCGATCATCGTTATCGACGACGATCAGCGCGCCGATCCGGTGGTCTTCCATGATTTTCAGCGCTTCAGCCGCGAGCATTTCAGCGCGGGCGGTCTTGCCGTGGGGTGTCATCACCGCGTCGATGGTGGCGGTGTGAATATCAATGGTGCGGTCCAGGGTGCGGCGCAGATCACCGTCGGTGAATATCCCGGCCAAGCGTCCGTCGGTCTCCAGGATTGCCGTCATGCCGAGGCCCTTGCGGGTCATTTCCATCAGCGCATCCCTGAGCAGGGTACCGCGTGGAACGCTTGGCAGTTCGGCGCCCGAATGCATGACATTTTCCACTTTCAGCAGCAAGCGACGCCCGAGGGCACCGCCTGGATGGGAAAATGCGAAGTCTTCTGCGGTAAACCCGCGGGCCTCCAGCAGCGCCACCGCCAGGGCATCGCCCATGACCAGTGCGGCGGTGGTGGAGGAAGTCGGTGCCAGGTTCAACGGGCAGGCCTCATGGGCCACGTGCACGTTGAGGTTGACGTCGGCGGCCTTGGCCAGGGTCGATTCCGGGTTGCCCGTGAGGCTGATCATCTGGATACCCAGGCGCTTGATCAACGGCAACAGGGTCACGATTTCGTTGGTAGTGCCGGAATTGGACAGCGCCAGAATCACGTCATCCTTGGTGATCATGCCCATGTCGCCGTGGCTGGCTTCTGCCGGATGCACGAAAAAAGCGGTGGTCCCGGTGCTTGCCAGGGTGGCGGCGATCTTGTTGCCGATGTGGCCGGATTTACCCATGCCGACCACGACAACGCGGCCCTTGCTGGCCAGGATCATCTCGCAGGCGCGCACGAAATCCGCGTTGATATGGGCCAGCAAGCCTTCTACGGCTTCAAGCTCTAGGCGGATGGTGCGTTGTGCGGATTGAACAAGTTCGCTGGATTGGCTCATGTCTGAAATCGTATAGCCTGACGAAAAGGCGGCGATTATAGCGGTAATGATCAATTCCCTCACGTAAGTTCGTCAGGCTTTGTGCGCGAAGTTCCAGCCAATCACCTTCGGTAACGGTTATTCCCTGTCCTAAATCTGAACGAGCGCTGTTCCGGCCTTGGGGGCGCCGCACCAGCGGTGATATAGTTCGCCGCCAGTTCGGTCCGCCCAACCCATGTGCCTAATTATTGCGCATCCGTTGCAAACCAAAGTCGCACACATGGTGTCTGAGTGAAAGGCTGCATCCCAAGGAGATTAGATGAGTGCCGATAACGCCTACGCGGTCGAGCTGAAGGGCCTTACCTTCAAGCGCGGTTCGCGCAGCATCTTCAATAACGTCGATATTCGCATTCCTCGCGGCAAGGTCACGGGCATCATGGGGCCTTCCGGTTGCGGCAAGACCACCCTGTTACGCCTGATGGGCATGCAATTGCGCCCCAGTGCCGGCGAAGTGTGGGTCAACGGCCAGAACCTGCCGACGCTGTCGCGCAGCGATCTGTTCGATGCGCGCAAGCATATGGGCGTGCTGTTCCAGAGCGGTGCGCTGTTTACCGACCTCGATGTTTTCGAAAACGTAGCCTTCCCGCTGCGGGTGCATACCCAGCTGTCCGATGAAATGATTCGTGACATTGTGTTGCTGAAGCTGCAGGCCGTTGGCCTTCGCGGTGCCATCGACCTGATGCCGGACGAATTGTCCGGCGGTATGAAGCGCCGTGTCGCCCTGGCGCGGGCCATTGCCCTCGACCCGCAGATCCTTATGTACGACGAGCCATTCGTGGGGCAGGACCCGATCGCCATGGGTGTGCTGGTGCGCCTGATCCGCCTGCTCAATGATGCATTGGGAATCACCAGCATCGTGGTGTCTCACGATCTGGCCGAAACCGCGAGCATCGCCGACTACCTGTACGTAGTGGGTGATGGCCAGGTGCTGGGGCAGGGTACGCCTGAAGAGCTGATGAACGCCGATAACCCGCGTATCCGCCAATTCATGACCGGCGATCCCGATGGCCCGGTGCCTTTTCACTTTCCGGCAGCGGACTACCGCTCAGATCTTCTGGGGAAGCGCTGATGCGCAAGACATCTCTTATCGAAAAGGTTCGCCTTTTCGGTCGCTCGGGCATCGACATCATCGAAGTCCTGGGGCGTTCGACCATTTTCCTGTTCCACGCCTTGCTGGGCCGCGGTGGCATCGGCGGGGGCTTCGGCCTGCTGCTCAAGCAGCTGCACGCAGTGGGTGTGATGTCCCTGGTGATCATTGTGGTCTCCGGGGTGTTCATCGGCATGGTGCTGGCGCTGCAGGGCTTCAACATCCTGTCCAGCTACGGCTCGGAGCAGGCGGTAGGCCAGATGGTGGCCTTGACCCTGCTGCGTGAGCTCGGCCCGGTGGTCACTGCCTTGCTGTTCGCGGGGCGTGCAGGTTCGGCGCTGACCGCCGAAATCGGCAACATGAAGTCCACCGAGCAACTGTCCAGCCTGGAAATGATCGGTGTGGACCCGCTCAAGTACATTGTTGCCCCGCGCCTGTGGGCCGGCTTTATTTCCCTGCCATTGCTGGCGATGATTTTCAGCGTGGTGGGTATCTGGGGCGGTTCGTGGGTGGCGGTTGACTGGTTGGGCGTCTATGACGGTTCCTACTGGGCCAACATGCAAAACAGCGTGACCTTCACCGGTGACGTGCTCAACGGCATCATAAAGAGCATTGTCTTTGCCTTTGTGGTGACGTGGATTGCCGTATTCCAAGGCTATGACTGCGAGCCCACCTCAGAAGGGATCAGTCGTGCCACTACCAAGACCGTTGTGTACGCCTCGCTGGCGGTACTGGGCCTTGACTTCATTTTGACCGCCTTGATGTTTGGAGATTTCTGATGCAAAACCGCACTGTGGAGATCGGTGTCGGCCTTTTCTTGCTGGCTGGCATCCTGGCTTTACTGTTGTTGGCCCTGCGAGTCAGCGGCCTGTCGGCCAGCCCCACCGCCGATACCTATAAACTTTACGCGTATTTCGACAATATCGCCGGTTTGACGGTCAGAGCCAAAGTGACCATGGCCGGCGTTACCATCGGCAAGGTCACGGCAATCGATCTGGACCGCGACAGCTTCACCGGGCGAGTGACCATGCAGGTGGACAAGAAGGTAGATAACCTGCCGACCGACTCCACGGCATCTATCCTCACTGCGGGGCTACTGGGCGAGAAATACATCGGTGTCAGCGTGGGCGGGGAAACAGCCTTGCTCAAGGATGGCTCTACAATCCACGACACACAGTCGTCGTTGGTACTTGAAGACCTGATCGGTAAATTCCTGCTCAATACGGTCAATAAAGACGCTAAATGAGGAATCTGTTCATGATCTCTACCTTGCGACGTGGCCTGCTGGTACTGCTTGCAGCGTTGCCGCTGATGGCCAATGCGGCAGGTTCTGCGCACGATTTGGTGCAGGACACGACCAGCAGGATGCTGGCCGACCTGAAGGCCAACAAAGAGCAGTACAAGCAAGACCCTTCCAGGTTCTACGAAGCACTCAACACGATTGTTGGCCCGGTGGTCGATGCCGAAGGTATTTCCAAAAGCATCATGACGGTCAAGTATTCGCGCAAGGCAACCCCGGCGCAGATGCAGACGTTCCAGGAAAACTTCAAGCGTGGTCTGTTCCAGTTTTACGGCAACGCTCTGCTGGAATACAACAACCAGGGCATCGTCGTTGACCCTGCCAGGGAGGAGTCGGGCGACCGTGCCGAGGTCGGAATGAAAGTCTCGGGCAGCAATGGCGCGATCTATCCGGTGTCCTACACCCTGACGAAAATCAACGGTGAATGGAAGCTGCGCAACGTGGTCATCAACGGCATCAACATCGGCAAGCTGTTCCGTGACCAGTTCGCCGATGCGATGCAGCGCAATGGCAATAACCTGGACAAGACCATCAATGGTTGGGCCGGTGAAGTGGCCAAGGCCAAGGAAGAAACCGACAAAGCTGCCGGGAAGCCTGCGCAATGACCGAGGCGGCTGTTCGTATCGGCGACGCCGGCGAGCTGTTGCTCAGCGGCGTGCTCGATTACCGTACCGGGCCTGACCTGCGCAAGCAGGGCCAGGCACTGATCAAGGCCAGCAATGCGCCTGCGCTGGTGGTTGACTGTTCGGCGGTGACCAAGTCCAGCAGTGTCGGTCTGTCGTTGCTGCTGTGCTTCATGCGCGATGCCGAAGCAGCAAAAAAGCCGCTCAGTATCCGTGCCTTGCCTGAAGACATGCGCGAGATTGCCGAGGTTTCCGGCCTGACCGAGCTGTTGGCACACCCTTAATACACATTTATCAGAAAAGCCCCCCCGTCAGAGTCCTGCTATGCGGGGTTCGCAGGCGCGGGGCTTTTTTGTATGATGTGCGACCCGTGCGCACTGGGCGCCGATAGAGGTTGAGCATGCAGGCCCTAGAAGTTAAGAGCTTCCTTGAAGGAAAGCTGCCGGAAACGACTGTTGAAGTTGAAGGCGAAGGCTGCAATTTCCAGCTGAACGTGATTAGCGATGAACTGGCGGCATTGAGCCCGGTCAAGCGTCAGCAGCAGATCTATGCCCATTTGAACCCATGGATCACCGATGGCAGCATCCATGCGGTCACTATGAAATTTTTCAGCCGCGCGGCCTGGGCCGAGCGCACCTGAGCCCCCAAGGCGTCGAGATTCTTATGGATAAATTGATTATTACCGGCGGTGCCCGCCTTGATGGCGAGATCCGCATTTCCGGTGCGAAAAACTCCGCCTTGCCGATCCTGGCAGCGACCCTGCTGTGCGATGGCCCGGTGACTGTAGCCAACCTGCCGCACCTGCACGACATTACCACCATGATCGAGCTGTTCGGCCGCATGGGCATTGAGCCGGTGATCGACGAGAAGCTGGCCGTCGAAATCGACCCGCGCACCATCAAGACCCTGATCGCACCGTACGAACTGGTGAAAACCATGCGTGCGTCGATCCTGGTGCTGGGCCCGATGGTTGCTCGTTTCGGCGAAGCCGAAGTGGCCTTGCCTGGCGGTTGCGCCATTGGTTCGCGTCCGGTCGACCTGCACATCCGTGGCCTTGAGGCCATGGGCGCAGTCATCGACGTCGAAGGCGGCTACATCAAGGCCAAGGCGCCGGAAGGCGGCCTGCGTGGCGCGAACTTCTTCTTTGATACCGTCAGTGTGACCGGTACCGAAAACATCATGATGGCCGCTGCCTTGGCCAACGGCCGCAGCGTGCTGCAAAACGCTGCGCGTGAGCCGGAAGTGGTCGACCTGGCCAATTTCCTGAACGCCATGGGCGCGAAGGTTTCCGGTGCTGGCACTGACACCATCACTATTGATGGTGTAAAGCGTCTGCACACCGCCACCTACAAAGTCATGCCTGACCGCATCGAGACCGGTACCTACCTGGTTGCCGCTGCTGTGACCGGTGGCCGCGTGAAGGTCAAGGACACCGATCCGACCATCCTTGAAGCCGTCCTGGAAAAACTCAAGGAAGCCGGCGCAGAGATCACCACCGGCGAAGACTGGATCGAGCTGAACATGCACGGCAAGCGGCCAAAAGCCGTCAATGTGCGTACTGCTCCGTATCCGGCGTTCCCGACCGACATGCAAGCGCAGTTCATCTCCCTGAACGCCATTGCCGAAGGCACCGGTGCCGTGATCGAGACCATCTTCGAAAACCGCTTCATGCATGTGTATGAATTGCACCGCATGGGCGCCAAGATCCAGGTCGAAGGCAATACCGCCATCGTCACCGGCATCGACAAGCTCAAGGGCGCGCCAGTAATGGCTACCGACCTGCGTGCTTCCGCCAGCCTGGTGATCTCGGCACTGTGCGCCGAAGGCGACACCCTGATCGATCGCATTTACCACATAGACCGTGGCTACGAGTGCATCGAAGAAAAACTGCAGATGCTCGGCGCGAAGATCCGCCGCGTACCGGGCTAACCCCCACTGCCCTGTAGGGGTGAGCAAGCTCGCTCCTACACACTGGTTTGTTTCAAATCGAGGCTGTCATGGCCTCGATCTGTGTCTGGCACTGTTTGTGACCGGACAGCAATAGCATGATGAAGGACTGACGTTCCCATGTTGACCATCGCACTGTCCAAGGGCCGCATCCTTGACGACACGTTGCCGCTTCTGGCTGAAGCGGGCATCGTGCCGACCGAGAATCCGGACAAGAGCCGCAAGCTGATCATCCCCACGACCCAGGACGACGTTCGCCTGCTGATCGTGCGGGCTACCGACGTGCCGACCTACGTTGAACATGGTGCCGCCGACCTCGGTGTCGCGGGTAAGGATGTGCTGATGGAATACGGTGGCCAGGGCTTATATGAGCCACTGGACCTGCGTATCGCCCTGTGCAAGTTGATGACCGCTGGCCGTGTCGGTGATGTCGAGCCCAAGGGCCGTCTGCGAGTGGCGACCAAGTTCGTCAACGTCGCCAAGCGCTACTACGCCGAACAGGGCCGCCAGGTCGATATCATCAAGCTCTACGGCTCGATGGAGCTGGCACCGCTGATCGGCCTGGCCGACAAGATCATCGACGTGGTCGACACCGGCAACACCCTGCGCGCCAACGGTTTGGAGCCACAGGATTTCATCGCCGACATCAGCTCTCGCCTGATCGTCAACAAAGCTTCTATGAAGATGCAACACGCCCGTATCCAGGCGTTGATCGACACCCTGCGCAAGGCAGTGGAGTCTCGACACCGCGGTTGACTCACCCGCGTAGCCCAAAGGCTGCGCCCGTCTATCCGCCTCATAGCCAGAATTCTCAGGTGCCCAAGCGGAAACGACTGCTAGTTTAGGGCGCCTGAGTTTTTGCCAATTCTATTGAGGCCCTCGCTATGACCACGTCCACTGCAATTGCCCGACTCAACGCTGCCGACCCGGATTTCGCCCATCATCTGGATCATCTGCTGAGCTGGGAAAGCGTGTCCGACGATTCGGTCAACCAGCGGGTGCTCGACATTATCAAGGCCGTGCGCGAGCGCGGTGATGCGGCGCTGGTGGACTTCACCCGTCAGTTCGACGGCCTGGACGTCAAGTCGATGGCGGACCTGATCCTGCCCCGCGAGCGCCTTGAGCTGGCCCTGACGCGTATCACCGCGCCCCAGCGCGAAGCCCTGGAAGTCGCAGCGGCGCGGGTACGCAGCTACCACGAAAAGCAGAAGCAGGACTCCTGGAGCTACACCGAAGCCGATGGCACCGTACTAGGCCAGAAGGTCACGCCGTTGGACCGTGCCGGCCTTTACGTGCCGGGCGGTAAAGCCTCTTATCCGTCGTCCGTGTTAATGAACGCGATTCCGGCCAAAGTGGCGGGCGTCACTGAAGTGGTCATGGTGGTGCCGACCCCTCGTGGTGAAATCAACGAACTGGTACTGGCTGCCGCCTGCATCGCGGGTGTCGACCGAGTGTTCACCATCGGTGGCGCCCAGGCCGTCGCGGCCTTGGCCTATGGCACCGAAAGCGTGCCGAAGGTCGACAAGGTTGTTGGCCCAGGCAACATCTACGTCGCCACCGCCAAGCGCCATGTGTTCGGCCAGGTCGGCATCGACATGATCGCCGGCCCTTCGGAAATTCTGGTGGTGTGTGACGGCCAGACCGATCCGGACTGGATCGCCATGGACCTGTTCTCCCAGGCTGAGCACGACGAAGATGCCCAGGCGATCCTGGTCAGCCCCGATGCCGAGTTCCTCGACAAGGTCGCCGCCAGCATCAATAAGCTGCTGCCGACCATGGAGCGTGCCGAAATCATCGAGAAGTCGATCAATGGCCGCGGCGCACTGATTCTGGTGCGTGATATGGAGCAAGCCATCGAAGTGGCCAACCGCATCGCGCCGGAACACCTGGAGCTGTCCGTAGCGGACCCGCAAGCCTGGTTGCCGTCGATTCGTCACGCCGGTGCGATCTTCATGGGGCGTCACACCAGCGAAGCCCTGGGCGACTACTGCGCCGGGCCTAACCACGTGTTGCCGACCTCCGGCACTGCGCGTTTTTCATCGCCGCTGGGGGTGTATGACTTCCAGAAGCGTTCGTCGATTATCTTCTGCTCGCCACAAGGTGCTTCCGAGCTGGGCAAGACTGCTTCGGTGCTGGCCCGTGGTGAATCCCTCAGCGCTCACGCACGCAGCGCTGAATACCGCATCGTCAAGGGAGAGTAAGGCATGAGCAAATTCTGGAGCCCTTTCGTCAAGGACCTCGTGCCTTACGTACCCGGTGAGCAACCGAAGCTGACCAAGCTGGTCAAGCTCAACACCAACGAAAACCCATACGGCCCATCGCCCAAGGCATTGGCAGCGATGCAGGCCGAGTTGAACGACAACTTGCGCCTGTACCCGGACCCCAACAGCGACCTGCTTAAACAGGCAGTGGCCAGGTATTACGGAATCGACGCCGGGAAGGTATTCCTGGGCAACGGTTCCGATGAAGTCCTGGCGCACATCTTTCATGGCCTGTTCCAGCACGATCTGCCACTGCTGTTCCCGGATATCAGCTACAGCTTTTACCCCGTGTATTGCGGCCTCTACGGCATCAAGTACGACGCGCTGGCGTTGGACGAGCAGTTCCAGATTCGCGCATCTGACTATGCCAGGCCCAACGGCGGGATCATCTTCCCCAACCCTAACGCACCCACCGGCTGCGTACTGGCGCTGGATGCGGTGGAGCAGATCCTCAAGGCCAGCCCGGATTCGGTGGTGGTGGTCGACGAAGCCTACATCGACTTCGGTGGCGAAACCGCCATCAGCCTGGTGGACCGTTACCCGAACCTGCTGGTGACCCAGACCCTGTCCAAATCGCGCTCACTGGCCGGTTTGCGTGTGGGCCTGGCCGTGGGTCATCCGGACCTGATCGAGGCGCTGGAGCGGGTCAAGAACAGCTTCAACTCCTACCCGCTGGATCGCCTGGCGATTGTTGGCGCGGCGGCGGCGTTCGAAGACCGTGAATACTTCGAGCAGACCTGCCAGATGGTGATCGACAGCCGCAACAAGGTGGTCGCGCAACTGGAAGGCAAAGGGTTTGAAGTGTTGCCCTCGGCGGCGAACTTCATCTTTGCGCGCCACCCACGGCATGACGCTGCTGGATTGGCAGCCAAGTTGCGTGAGCAGGGGGTTATCGTGCGGCACTTCAAGCAGGAGCGGATTGCCCAGTTCCTGCGGATCAGTATCGGTACGCCTGAGCAAAACCAGGCGCTGGTTGATGGCCTGGGCGAGCTCTAAGCCACACTGAAAATCAAAAAAATGTGGGAGGGGGCTTGCTCCCGATAGCGGTGGATCAGTCGATTAGATGTCGACTGGCACTCCGTCATCGGGGGCAAGCCCCCTCCCACATTCTATTTTGCGGCGTTAGTTAAAGAAGCGGCTCATCCGGCTTCTTGTTCTTCCAGCCATCATTGCCCGGCAGCAGCAGGTTCAAGCCAATCGCCACCACCGCACACAGGGCAATGCCCTTGAGGCCGAAATCGTCCGGGCCGGTGCCGGTGCCGACCAGCACACCGCCAATCCCGAATACCAGGGTTACCGACACGATCACCAGGTTGCGTGCTTCACCCAGGTCGATCCTGTGGCGAATCAGCGTGTTCATCCCCACCGCGGCAATCGAGCCGAACAGCAGGCACAGAATCCCGCCCATCACTGGCACGGGGATGCTCTGCAGCAGTGCGCCGAACTTTCCGATAAACGCCAGGCTGATGGCAAACACTGCCGCCCAGGTCATGATTTTCGGGTTGTAGTTCTTGGTCAGCATCACTGCGCCGGTCACCTCGGCGTAGGTGGTGTTCGGCGGGCCGCCAAACATGCCGGCAGCCGTAGTGGCGATACCGTCACCCAGCAAGGTGCGGTGCAGGCCGGGCTTTTTCAGGTAGTCGCGACCGGTCACGCTGCCCACCGCAATCACACCGCCGATATGTTCGATCGCCGGGGCCAGGGCAACCGGGACGATAAACAGGATCGCCTGCCAGTTGAACTCCGGCGCGGTAAAGTGGGGCAGGGCGAACCACGGCGCAGCCGCGATCTTTGCCGTGTCGACCACGCCAAAGTAGAACGACATGGCAAAACCCACCAGCACGCCGGAGATGATCGGCACCAGGCGGAAAATACCTTTGCCGAACACGGCCACGATCAAGGTGGTCAGCAGTGCGGGCATCGAGATCAGCATCGCCGTCTGGTAATGGATCAACTCGGCTCCGTCGCCGGACTTGCCCATGGCCATATTGGCGGCAATCGGCGCCATGGCCAGGCCGATCGAGATGATCACCGGGCCGATGACCACCGGTGGCAGCAGCCGATCGATAAAGCCGGTGCCCTTGACCTTCACGGCCAGGCCCAGGAACGTATAGACGAAACCGGCCGCCATCACCCCGCCCATGGTCGCCGCCAGGCCGAATTGGCCTTTGGCGAGGATGATCGGGGTGATAAACGCGAAGCTCGATGCCAAAAATACCGGCACCTGCCGCCCTGTCACCACCTGGAACAGCAATGTGCCCAGGCCGGCGGTGAACAGTGCGACGTTTGGATCAAGACCTGTGATCAGCGGCATCAACACCAGCGCGCCAAATGCTACGAAGAGCATCTGTGCGCCAGACAGGATCTGGCGCCAAAGCGGGTCGTTGAATTCATCCTGCATGTTCACGCGTCCTTCTGCTTGGTGCCGAAGATCTTGTCACCGGCATCGCCAAGGCCTGGGATGATGTAGCCGTGTTCATTCAAGCGCTCATCAATGGATGCGGTGTAGATCTGCACATCCGGATGGGCTTTCTCGACGGCGGCGATGCCTTCGGGCGCGGCCACCAGCACCATGGCACGGATGTCCCGGCAGCCGGCTTTTTTCAGCAGGTCGATGGTCGCGACCATGGAGCTACCGGTGGCGAGCATCGGGTCGATGATCATGGCCAGGCGCTCGTTGATTTCCGGAACGAGCTTCTCCAGGTAGGTGTGGGCCTGCAGTGTTTCTTCATTGCGGGCAACGCCCACGGCGCTGACCTTGGCGCCCGGGATCAGGCTGAGTACACCTTCGAGCATGCCGATACCGGCGCGCAGGATAGGGACGACGGTAATTTTCTTACCGGCGATTTTTTCCACTTGTACGGGACCGGCCCAACCGGGGATCTCGTAGGTTTCCAGGGGTAAATCCTTGGTGGCTTCGTAAGTCAGCAGCGCTCCGACTTCCTGAGCAAGCTCACGGAAATTCTTCGTGCTAATGTCGGCACGGCGCATAAGGCCGAGTTTGTGTCGGATCAGCGGGTGGCGGATCTCGCGAGTGGGCATGGGAAAGGCTCCGGCGGCGGGCAAAAAAACCGGCCTAGATTAATCTATCCGAGAGTGTTGTCCTATAGACATCAAGTACGTTAGTCCATAAAGGCTTGATTGGAGCGCACGAGAAGCGTACCTTCGCCCGCTTTTCTTGCCACAGCACCCCCTTGGAGAGCGCCATGTCTGCTGATCTCGAGCATATCCGTCAAATCATGCACGAGGCTGACTGCCTGTACACCGAAGCGCAGGTCGAAGCAGCAATCGCCAAGGTCGGCGAGCACATCACCCGCGAAATGGCCGACACCAACCCGGTGGTCTTTTGTGTGATGAACGGTGGCCTGATCTTCGCCGGTAAATTGCTCACCCACCTGCAATTCCCACTGGAAGCCTCTTACCTGCACGCCACCCGTTATCGCAACGAAACCAGCGGCGGCGATCTGTTCTGGAAGGCCAAGCCGGAAGTTTCGTTCATTGACCGCGATGTGCTGATCATTGATGACATCCTCGATGAAGGTCATACCCTGGGCGCGATCATCGATTTCTGCAAACATGCCGGCGCGCGCAAAGTGCATACCGCTGTGTTGATCGATAAAGACCACGACCGCAAGGCCCGCCCTGAATTGAAGGCCGATTTTGTTGGGCTGCCGTGCGTCGACCGCTATATCTTCGGGTATGGCATGGATTACAAAGGCTACTGGCGTAACGCCAATGGCATCTTTGCCGTTAAAGGAATGTAATCGATGGCCCGCTTTCTTGATCAGACCCTGTTTGCCGAATTGGCCGAGAAAGCGGCCGCCAGCCCTCGTGGCCGGTATCACCATAATTTCCATCAGATGGAAGAACCTTGCCATCGCTTGGCTGTGGCCCTGCAACCGAGCACATATGTACCGCCCCATCGTCACCTGAGTGCCGACAAGGCGGAGACCTTGCTGGTGCTTCAGGGGGCCCTGGGTCTACTGATATTCACCGAAACGGGTGAAGTGATTGCCAAGCGCGTGATGCAGGCGGGTGGTAAGTGCGCCGGTGTCGACTTGCCGCCGGGCGTATTCCATGGCCTGGTGGTGCTGGAGCCTGACACTGTGATGTTCGAATGCAAGGCCGGGCCTTATCGACCGGTGGGTGAGGGGGAGCTGGCTGATTGGGCGCCGCGAGAAGGTGATGCCGGTGTGGCTGACTACCAACGCTGGATGCTTGCCCAGTTCGATTGAGCCCCTCCCACATCCTGCGTCGCGCAGGTAGACTTCAAACCCCGTGTAAATGTCTGCAGGCTGGAGTCGGTAATGCGTAAAGATAAGAAACAGGTGATTGGCGACGAGATCGGTGACGACCAAATCAAGTTGTTCCTGGACTTCGAGCCGGTTGATGCGACTTCGCCGTCCCTGCACAAACTGATCAAGGCCTATCGCGGCCTGCGTATCGACGACTTCGAGCGTTTCCTGGGCTTTTTCCAAGAAGCAGGCCTGGACCTGGATGGCAAGGACGAGCATGGCCAGACCTTCGTTGATCTGATCAAGGACCAGCGCAACGCCGCCGAGTACATCGAGCTGATCGAAAAAGCCCGCGGCTGATTATCCGAGCCACAAAAAAACGCCCCGAGGGGCGTTTTTTTTGCATTCAAACCTTAAGCGTAGCTTTGGGCTTCGTTGCTTTGCTCCACCAGCTCAAGGCTGATGTTGTTCTGGGTGTTGATCTTGCGATACAGCTCGGCATCCGTCTCCAGGACCTTTTCCCGCGCCGGGAAGATCTCGTGCAGCTTGCTCGCCCATTCACCGGCAGCCTTCTGCGGGAAGCAGCGTTCAATCAGCTCCAGCATGATCGATACGGTCACCGAGGCACCCGGAGATGCGCCCAGCAGCGCCGCGAGCGAACCGTCCTTGGCCGCCACCAGCTCGGTGCCGAATTGCAGCACGCCGCCTTTCTTCGGGTCTTTCTTGATGATCTGCACCCGCTGGCCGGCCACTTCCAGGCGCCAGTCTTCGGCTTTTGCCTCGGGGTAGAAGCGACGCAGGGATTCCAGGCGCTGCTCCATGGATTGGCGCACTTCGCTGACCAGGTACTTGGTCAGGTCCATGTTGTCGCGGGCCACGGCCAGCATCGGGCCAATATTGCCAGCGCGAATCGACATCGGCAGGTCAAGGAACGAGCCGTGCTTGAGGAACTTGGTGGTAAAGCCTGCGTATGGCCCGAACAACAGGGACTTCTTGCCATCCACCACGCGGGTGTCCAAGTGCGGCACGGACATGGGCGGTGAACCCACGGCAGCCTGGCTGTAGACCTTGGCCTGGTGCTGTTTGACCACTTCCGGGTTGTCGCAACGCAGCCACTGGCCACTGACCGGGAAACCGCCGAAGCCTTTGCTTTCTTCGATGCCCGAGGCTTGCAGCAGCGGCAGGGCCGCACCACCGGCGCCGAGGAACACGAACTTGGCGTCCACTTCGCGGCTGTTGCCGCTGTTGACGTCCTTGATGCTCACGGTCCAGCCGGCGCCGTTACGCTTGAGGCCGGTGACGCGCTTGCAGTATTTGACCTGGGCATCCGGCGAACTGGTCAGGTGGCTGAGCAACTGATTGGTCAGGGCGCCGAAGTTGACGTCGGTGCCGTTCATCACGCGGGTCGCGGCGATTTTTTCGTCAAGCGGGCGGCCCGGCATCATCAGCGGCATCCACTCGGCCATTTCGCTGCGGTCTTCGGTGTAGTGCATGTCCGAAAACGCGTGATGCTGGCTGAGGGTCTCAAAACGCTTCTTGAGGAAGGACACGCCTTTGTCGCCCTGCACGAAGCTCAGGTGCGGGACCGGGCTGATGAACGACTTGGACGAGCCGAAGGTGCCCTTCTTGGTCAGGTACGCCCAGAACTGTTTCGACACCTCGAACTGGGTGTTGATGTGCACGGCTTTCTTGATGTCGATGGAGCCATCGGCGGCCTGTGGCGTGTAGTTCAGCTCACACAGCCCGGCGTGGCCGGTACCGGCGTTGTTCCACGGGTTGGAACTCTCCGCGGCACCCGAATCCATCAGCTCAACGACTTCCAGCTTGAGGCCGGGGTCGAGCTCTTTGAGCAGTACGGCCAGGGTGGCACTCATGATGCCGGCCCCTACCAGAACTACGTCGACTGCTTCGTTATGCGCCATTTAACGCGTCTCCAAAATCTGCAGCACCAAATTGACGGCATGGCTGCCAGGAGTGACGGGGCGGTTCACGTGTTGCCCCAGGTTACCCATGGCCAGGATCGCCATGTCCGTTTCGCAATTCTTTGCAACTTCAGCACACGCTTCCTGCCGGGCTAATCTGCCTATGAACGCATTCATGGGCGCCTGTGGCAATTCGACTTATGGTCAAAGCGTGCGATTCGTGCAACCAATCCGTAGCGGACAGGCTCAAGCTCCGGTTTTTGAGAAAGGCTCGATCCTGTGTAATTGGGCTGCCCCAGACGCTGGTGGTGTTTGTACAAACGCCAAACTATTCATTTGCTCGCCACACTCTTGTGAAGTTGTGAAAACCCGTTTTTTCACGCTCTTTTGAAGACGTGAACCTCAAAAAAGGGCTGCCCCAGCCTGGCACCTGGCCCGTAAACCTCTGCCGACATGCGGCAAAACGGGCAAACAACACAAGTGGCCGAGCGCAATGGCAGCTCTGGCAGATCCGATAAAGGCGGGGTGGTTTGCAAAGGAAACAGCAAGCACGCCAGCTTCACTTGATCTGTGTGGGCGGCTCTCTGTGGGCGATTTTGGGGCTAATGCCTGGGCATTAACGATGCTGCGGGGCCCGATCAGGAGACGTCCTTATAATCGGGGGGAGATTGTAGCGAAGAACGCCAGGGAAATGGGCGTGTTTTATGACTTTTATTCGGGTCCCGGTCAGGAGGCCAACGCTTGCCGGTGTTGTGCGCGAAAAACCTGCGGCTTGACCCTGGCGCTGGCCGGCAGAGGGCGGTGCATCCAGCCCAGATGAGTCTCGGTCACTTCTACCCAACCTTCACCGACGGGCGGCAGGCTGCATTGCTTGAATGCCTGGCAATGGCCCTGGGCGTCGAGCAGGGCGAAGTGGCGGTGACGGGCGTGTGACATGAACAGTGTCTTGAGAAGGCGCATGGCTGTGTACCTGGTGTGTTACATGCTTGAAGATTGCCAGTGTGGCATGACACTGCGGTGACCAATTTATGCGAATTTGTAATTTGCCCGTGGCTTCAGCCACTGTTCAGGATTGCTGGTGAGTGGCGTGCGTGCACCGTTATACTGGCGACCTGTCTGCACCTAGTCCTGGAGAAATGAGTATGTTGCAACGCCTGTTGTTCGGTTTGATCACTGTGACCAGTTTGACCCTGGTTGGCTGCGCCAACAGCCCGCAACAACTCAGCCCGCAACCTAAAGTCACCGCGCCGTTGGCTGCGGTAGGTCATGGCCAGCCGGTGTCGGTACGTGTGGTCGACGGTCGTCCGTCGCCAACCCTGGGCTCGCGTGGCGGCCTGTATCCGGAGACTGCGCTGATTTCGGTGACCGGCCAGGATGTGCTGCCCAAGCTGCAGGCCCAGGCTGAAGCCGCTGTGCGCTTGCTGGGCTTTACACCGACCAACTCGCCAGGTGTGCCGCAACTGACCGTGACCCTGGCCGAGCTGAAGTACCAGTCGCCCAAAGAGGGGCTGTATGTGACCGAAGCCTCCATCGGTGCGACCTTCAAGTCTGACGTCAGCGCCGGTACCCGTCGCTACAGTGGCCGCTACGCCGCATCGCTGAATCAGCGCTTCGGCATGTCGCCCAACCAGGAAACCAACACCAAGCTGGTCAGCGATGTGCTCAGCGATGCCCTGACCCGCCTGTTCAAGGACCCAAGCATCAGCCAGTTGCTCAGTTCGCAATAAACCGTGCACAAAAAACCGGGCTCAGTGATGAGCCCGGTTTTTTTACGCCCGTGGTTTGGTCATGCCGCCGTATCGACATAGAAGTCCAGCACGCTCACGCCGGTGAGCAAATCCAGTTCCGGCAAGTCCGCATGTTGGTGGCCGCCGAGGGCGCAATACACCAGCCAGTGGCGATCCTGGACGTTGAACGCAAGGCTGCCGACCAGCGCCTCTTGCTCATCGTTTGGGGCGATCAGATACAGCCGATCCTGGTTTTGCGCGTGCAACATGACTAGCTCCTCAAGCGTCGAAGGGCAACAGAGTGGCTTGTTAAGGTGACGTTCAGGTGACGCTGTAAATTACTGGATACATTAGCCGTCAACGGAGAAGGAGCATTAAAGGCGCAGGAGGCGACTATCGTTCAGGTTGGTATCTGGGCTGATATCCGAATACTGATTCGCCGAGGTTTGCGATGGCGCTGCTCATCAATGCTGTTGCCCTGTTGGTTGCCTGCTCGGGCGCCTTGGTGCTGTTTATCACCCGCCTGCATGCGCAACGTGCGATGGCTGAACTCGCTATGCGTAGTGAAGAGCGTGCTATCGACCAGCCGATGCTTTTTCTGGATACGCACACCGAACGGGCGCATCGTCAGGCTTACCGTGTGGGGTTCGGCTGCCTTGGCTTGGCCCTGGCCGCCTCCTGGCTCAGCACCCATTTCTAATTCCACTGCAAAACCAAATGTGGGAGCGGGCTTGCCCGCGAAGGCGGTGTATCAGCCACTGAATCTTTAACTGAACCACCGCTATCGCAGGCGAGCCAGCTCCCACACTGGCCATGTACTGCCCGTAGAATCAGCGCCTGCCACATATCCCCTGTAGGGTCACATATTACAGGGGGATCCCGGCCTTGACTCGGTATTGATTGCGTACCGGCGTCGCATACTGCACCACCAGATAAGGCCGGTGTTCGGCCGGGCATTCGTTCAAGCGTCGCTCCCATTCTGCCTTGGCCTTGGCCAGCTCATCGGCGGGGAATACATCCGCCGCTTTAGGCACTTGCAACTGCGGATCGGCATCATCCCACTGTGCGTACGCCAGGTAATGCACCGGAAACAAGCGGTAGCCACCGAGGATCTGCCGGTCCATTTCCACTGCCAGCAGCTTGGTATCTTCGAAACGCTCGGTAATCGGCGGCGCAAAGTTCACATGTACGCGGCCCTTGTAGCCGGTGATACCCAGGGCGATGCTCACGTCGTCCTCGCCCGGTGCCTTGGTGTAGGTGCCGGTGGTGGCGCGGATATACAACTCGCGGGCCTTGGCGGCATCGCAAGGGTCGTACTCGTAGCTGATGGATACCGGCGTCAGGTTCAACGACTGGATGACCTCGGCAAACGGCTCGTCCTTGCGGCTGACGTGGAACATCTTGAGAATCGCCGATTCGGTACGGTCATCGCCATCCTTGGCCCGGCCTTCAGCCTGGGCGATCCAGATCGACTGGCAGTCGTTGCGGATCGAATGGTTGATATAGGCCGACAGCAGGTTGTAGGCCGCCATCTTCTCCTTTCGCCCGGTGATCGAACGGTGCACGATGAAGCTCTTGTTCAGGCGCATCAGGTCGCTGACAAACGGCTTTTGCAGCAGGTTGTCACCAATGGCGATGCGTGGCGTCGGCAGGCCGGCGTGATACACGGCATAGTTGACGAAGGCCGGGTCCATCACGATGTCGCGGTGGTTGGCCAGAAACAGGTAGGCGGTGCCGGATTTGAGCTGCTCGACGCCGGTGTAGGTTACGCCGTCGGTCGCCCGGTCAATCGTGTGGTCAACGTAGTATTCGACTTTGTCTTGCAGCGTCGCCACGGTGGTGACGCCGGCAAACTCACGGCGCAATTTGCGCGCGATCATCGGCTTGAGCAACCAGCCCAGGGCGCCGGCAAAGCGCGGGAAGCGAAAGTGGGTCAGGATGTCCAGAAAGGCCTTGTCACTGAACAGACGCGCCAGCACTGCCGGGACTTCGCTGTCGTTGTAAGGTCGGATGGTATCGAATTCGCCCATCATGCTCTCTTGTTAGAAACGGCTAGGGTAAGTAAAGGAAATAGCAGGGGCGGCGTGAGTAAACTGGCTCTGCCGGAAATAGCCCTGTAAATAGACCGGCGATTATACGCACAAGTCACCTTGGAGACTGCGATGCTGGAAACTGCGATGTACGATTGTCCTTATTGTGGCGAAGTGGTCGAGACAACAGTGGATTTGTCTGGCGGGGACCAGACCTATATAGAAGACTGCCAGGTGTGTTGCCGGCCGATCACGTTCAACCTGCAAGTGCATGGTGACGAGTGGATGCTCGAAACCCGCAGCGAAAATGAATGATGCGTAGCGAAAACGAATAACAGGTACGCCCATGCAGCGAATCTACGAGCCGGAAAACCTGATGGAAGGCGAGCTGTTGCAACAGATGCTGGCCAGTGAGGGCATCGAAGCGCACTTGATGGGCCGCCACTTGCTCGGTGGTACCGGCGAGTTGCCGATCTTCGGTTTGCTGGGGCTGGAGGTCGATAATGATCAGGCGGCGTACGCCCGCGAGCTGATCACGGCCTATATCGGCGCGCAACCCTTGCCCGGCGACGAACCCGACAGCTTCCCCGACGTATTGGTCTGTTAGGCTGTCGGTCGGTTTACCCCAAGAGTCGTGTTGCCCCATGTGTGGACGTTATGCCCTGTTTCGCTGGAACCCTGCCTTTGCTGCCTTGCCCGGCTTCCCCGCCGACCAGCAGGCCCAGTGGAACATTTCCCCCAATGATTCGGTGCTGATCCAGCGCCTGAGCGAAGGCCAGCTCACCCTGGCGCGTGCCCGTTGGGGGCTGACGCCGCCTTGGTTGACGGATCTTTCCCGTACTCCGGCCCATGCCCGCGCCGAAACGCTCGCCGAGCAACCGATGTTCCGCGAGGCATTCCGCCAGCGCCGCTGCCTGTTGCCAGCCAACGGTTTCTACGAATGGCGCGGTACCCAGCGCAAGCGCCCGTATTGGTTGACGCCGGGGGAGGGCTCCACCCTGTTTTTTGCTGCGATCTGGGAAGCGTATCCCGTGCAGGAGCAGGTGTGGCTGAGCACCGCCGTGGTCACCCAGGCAGCGCAAAGCCAACGTCGGCCGTTGATTCTTGATGCGGCGGGGCAAGCCGCCTGGCTCGACCCCGAGACGCCGCTGCACGTGTTGCAAGGGTTGCTGGCCGGTGAGCCCAGCGCTTTACGTGAGCGCGTGCTGGCCAATATGGTCAATGATCCCAAGCTCAATGGGCCGGAGTGCCTGACCCCGGCTTGAGCCTGCACTGTGGGATGTGTCCGAAATTCAGCGGTTAAATGTCTGATGTATCTGGCGCCAATACAAACGACCGCCTACGATACGCGCCATGTTTTCAGGGAGCGTGTTCATGAAGAAGTCATTGGCGGTAAGTGGTTTGGTTGCAGCGATGTTGCTGGCGGGTTGCCAGTCGGTCAATACGACCAGCGGCGGTGCTGTTGGGGTTGAGCGCAAGCAATACATGTTCAGCATGTTGTCGAGCCAGGAAGTCGACCAGATGTACGCCCAGTCTTACCAGCAGACCCTGGGTGAAGCCAGTGGCAAAGGCTTTCTGGACAAAACCAGCGCCAACGCCAAGCGTGTGCAGGCCATCGCCAAGCGCCTGATCGCCCAGGCGCCGACCTTTCGCGCAGATGCCGCCCAGTGGAACTGGGAAGTGAACCTGATCAAAAGCGACGAGATGAACGCCAACTGCGGGCCTGGCGGCAAGATCCTGGTGTACAGCGCGCTGATCGACAACCTCAAGCTCACCGATGACGAGTTGGCTGCGGTGATGGGCCATGAAATCGCCCACGCCCTGCGTGAGCACGGTCGTGAAGCGATGTCCAAGGCGTACGGTATTGAAATGGCCAAGCAGGGCGCTGGTGCAATATTCGGTCTCGGCCAGGACAGCCTGGCACTGGCCGATACCGTGGCCAACTATGGCATGACCTTGCCCAACAGCCGCAGCAACGAAAACGAAGCCGACCTGATCGGCCTGGAGCTTTCGGCGCGTGCCGGCTACAACCCGAACGCCGCGATCACCTTGTGGAACAAAATGGCCAAGGCTTCCGAAGGCGCGCCGCCGGAATTCATGAGTACTCACCCGGCTTCCGACAGCCGGATTGCTTCGTTGCAGGCAGCGATTCCGAAGGTAATGCCGCTGTACCAGCAGGCCAAGAAATCCTGAGGCTTGATGACGATCCAAATGTGGGAGGGGCGCACCGCCCCTCCCACAATAGATCGGGTTGCAGTCTTAGATCCAGCCGCTGCTTTGCATGGCTTTGTAGACCGCCACAATCGCCAGTACAAAGAACGCTGTGGCCGCCAATCGACGAATCAAGGTCAGCGGCAGTTTCTCCGCCGCGAAATTCCCCGCCAGAACCACCGGTACGTTGGCAATCAACATGCCCAGCGTGGTGCCGATAATCACCAGCCACAACTCCGGATACTGCGCTGCCAGCATCACCGTGGCGATCTGGGTCTTGTCACCGATTTCCGCAAGGAAGAACGCAATCAGCGTGGTCAGAAATGGCCCGAACTTGCGGGTGGTACTGGCTTCGTCATCATCGAGTTTGTCTGGCACCAGGGTCCAGAGTGCCGTGGCACAGAAGCTCGCCGCGAGGATCCAGTGCAGCACCGCATCCGAGAAGAAACTCCCGAACCAGGCGCCCACGGCACCGGCGGCCGCATGGTTGGCCAGGGTTGCGGCGACAATGCCGGCAATGATCGGCCAGGGTTTGCGAAAGCGGGCAGCAAGAATGAGCGCGAGTAACTGAGTCTTGTCGCCGATTTCGGCCAAGGCAACGACTGCGGTAGGAACGAGTAGTGAATCCAGCATCAGGTAGTTTCCAGGGGCGGGTCGACACGGCTATGACACGTACAGCCTTCCCGCCCCGGGTAAGGTGTGCGTGTCATAGGTCTTGTCAAACCCCGGTCCGTCTGTGCGGACTCCTGGGTCGCATACGCCATGATCTGCTGACCAAGTATGTTGACGTATGCCGGACGAGCGTGTGGCTCGTGGGAGACTACTCCCCTAGGACGCTGCGGATTCTGCCTAGGCAAAACCCATTCGGCAAGCCTTCTTTTTCAAACGGCCGTCAGGGGCGCTTGGCGCGGTAGATGCGAAAACCATTGCCTTCAGCCTTGATTGCGCAGATACCCAGATGCTCTTCGATCAGCGGCTGATACTTCAGGAAGCTGTTGGCAACCAAACGCAGTTCGCCACCTTTTGCCAGATGTTTGGCTGCTTTTCGCAGCAGGTTTTCAGTGGCGAAGTAATCGGTATGCACCCCGACATGGAACGGCGGGTTGCTCAAAATCGCGTTTAGCCCCATTGGCGCGGCATCGATTCCATCCCCGGTCAGTACCTCGGCTTCCAGGCCGTTCGCCGCCAACGTCAGCCGACTGCTGGCAGCTGCGAAGGCATCCACATCCAGCATTGTCACGGTGTTATGCGGGTAGCGACGCTTGACCGCAGCCCCCAGTACCCCGGCGCCGCAACCGAAATCGAGCAGATGCCCGCTGGGCAGCTTGTCCAGGTGCTCCAGCAGCAACTCGGTGCCGCGGTCCAGGCGGCCATGGCTGAACACTCCCGGCAAGCTCACCACCTTCAGCGGGCCTTCGGCCAGTGGTACATCGAAGACTTGTGCCAGGCTCTCCAGTTCGACCGCTTTCGGGGCGTTGGCGACGGTGACTTGCCATAGCTGGCAATGCCGCGCGTTATCCAGCTTGCGCGGCTTGCCGAAGGGGGTCATCTGCTTGGCAGCGCTTTCGATACCGCCTTTTTTCTCACCCACCAGAAACAGCTCGGCGCCAGGCAGGCGAGCGGCCACGGCGTTGAGCAGGTAGTCGGTGAGGTCCTTGGACTTGGGCAGGAAGATCACCGCGGCATCGAAGGCACGCTCGGGCACATTCACCCCGAACTGGCTGTGCTCGGGAAACCGTGCATCAAGCGCGGCCTGGTCGCCGGCGTGCCAGCACCAGCCATGGGCGTTGGGCAAGCGCCCAAGCAAATCGTCGGCAGGCAAACCTACCAGCAGCAGGTTGCCTTGAAAAAGTTCGGCCTGACGAAGCAGTACTTCACTGCGCGGATCCATGGTCTGCTCCTTGAAAAGGGGCGCAGTTTATCAACTGACGACGCGCAGCGGGGCACCGCTGAAAAAGCCTCGGGCGTTTTCCGTCAATTGGCCGACGATGCGTTGCCGCGCTTCGCGACTGCCCCAGGCATTGTGGGGCGTGACAATCAACCGAGGAATATCGCCGGCCAGCAGCGGGTTGCCATTGATCGGCGGCTCCACACTCAACACGTCGGTCGCCGCGCCGCCCAGATGACCACTGCGCAACGCGTCCGCCAAGGCCTGTTCGTTGATCAAGCCACCACGGGCGGTGTTGACGATAAACGCGCCGGGCTTGAGCAGCGCCAGTTCACGGGCGCCGATAAAGTCGCGGGTGTGTTCATTGAGCGGACAATGCAAGGTCAGCGCATCGACCTGGGCCAGCAGTTGATCCAGTGGCACGCGGTCGGAGCGGGCAGGGCGCCCGGGAATCGCGCCGAGTACCACGCGCATGCCGAAGGCTTCGGCCAGGCGCGCCACCGCGCTGCCCAGTTCGCCATGGCCAAGCAGGCCGAGGGTTTTGCCTTCCAGTTCGACAATTGGATGGTCCAGCAGACAGAACTGCCTGGCCTGCTGCCATTTGCCGGCGGCCACATCCTGTTGGTAGTCCTTCAAGCGCGTGGCGAGGTTGAGCAGCAGCATGATCGTGTGCTGGGCCACCGACGGCGTGCCGTAACCCTGGCAGTTGCTCACGGTGATGCCGTGGGCGCGGGCGGCTTCAAGGTCGATATTGTTGGTGCCGGTGGCTGAAACCAGGATCAGCTTGAGCTCGGGGCACGCCGCCAGGGTTTGCGCGGTGAGCGGTATTTTGTTGCTGATCGCGACTTGAGCGCCCTGCAAGCGTTCCAGCACATTCTGTGGCGTAGTCTGCTCAAACAGCTGCAACTGGCTGAAGCAGTCGCGCAAACCGCTGAGGTCGAGGTCGCCCAAGTCCAGCGAAGGGTGGTCGAGGAAGACGGCGCGGCGATTGTTCATGATCAACTGTACCTTTTGCGACGAGGTTCGAAGGCGTAATCTTCCGAGCCTATCAGATGAAATAATCAGTTACTTAATGGAGTGAGCATGTACGTCGCCGAGTTTTTGACCGTAGCCTTGATTCACTTGTTGGCGGTGGCCAGCCCCGGCCCGGATTTCGCCGTGGTGGTCCGTGAGAGCGTGACCCACGGTCGCCGCGCCGGCACCTGGACGGCCCTGGGCGTTGGCACGGCGATTTTTGTGCATGTGGGTTACTCGTTGCTGGGGATCGGTTTGATCGTGTCCCAGTCCATCGTGTTGTTCAATGCGCTCAAATGGGCCGCAGCGGCGTACCTGCTGTATATCGGCTTCAAGGCCCTGCGCGCCCAGCCGGCCAAGCCTGCTGCCGAAGGCGAGTTGCACCTCGAAGCGGGCGAGCGCACCCCACGCGGTGCATTTACCGCAGGCTTTGTGACCAACGGCCTGAACCCCAAGGCGACGCTGTTCTTCCTCTCGCTGTTCACCGTGGTGATCAACCCGCATACGCCACTTGCGGTACAAGCGGGTTATGGCGTGTACCTGGCGGTGGCGACGGCGGTGTGGTTCTGCCTGGTGGCCATGTTGTTCAGCCAGCAGCGTGTACGCGCCGGCTTTGCGCGCATGGGGCATTGGTTTGATCGGACCATGGGCGCGGTGTTGATCGCCATTGGGGTGAAGTTGGCGTTTACCAGCATGAAGTAATCAATTTTCTCAAGGGTACACAGCTCAAATGTGGGAGGGGGCTTGCTCCCGATAGCGGTGTGTCAGCCCTACATAAGCTGACTGACACCCCGCTATCGGGAGCAAGCCCCCTCCCACATTGGTCTTCCATAAGCTGCAGATACTGGCGCAAAGCTAGCATTTACTGAGTTCCGCAAATCATTCCTTTGGCTGATTTGGTTGAAACATAAGCCCTCTACAGTGCAGGTCTTCAAGTCAAGACCGTGCAGTCATTAAAGGGATTCGTATGTTGCAGACCCGTGTTATCCCGCCCGCCGAAGGTGCGTACCAATACCCGCTGCTGATCAAGCGCCTGTTGATGTCCGGGACTCGCTACGAGAAGACCCGGGAAATCATCTACCGCGACAAGCTGCGCTACACCTACCCGACGCTGATCGAGCGCGTTGCGCGCCTGGCCAATGTGCTGACCGAGGCCGGGGTCAAGGCCGGTGACACCGTGGCCGTAATGGACTGGGACAGCCACCGTTACCTGGAGTGCATGTTTGCTATCCCTATGATCGGCGCGGTGATCCACACCATCAATGTGCGCCTGTCACCGGAACAGATTCTCTACACCATGAACCACGCCGAAGACCGCTTCGTGCTGGTCAACAGTGAGTTCGTGGGGCTCTATCAGGCGATTGCCGGGCAGCTCACCACCGTCGACAAGACCCTGTTGATTACCGATGGTGACACCCACACCGCCGAACTACCCAACCTGGTCGGTGAGTACGAAACCCTGCTGGCCGCCGCCAGCCCCCAGTACGACTTCCAGGACTTCGACGAAAACTCCGTCGCCACCACCTTCTACACCACCGGCACCACCGGTAACCCCAAAGGGGTGTATTTCACCCATCGCCAATTGGTGCTGCACACCATTGGCGTGGCGACCATCATGGGCAGCGTCGACAGCGTGCGTCTGTTGGGCACCAACGATGTGTACATGCCGATTACACCGATGTTCCACGTACACGCCTGGGGCCTGCCCTATGTGGCGACCATGCTCGGCTTGAAGCAGGTCTACCCCGGGCGCTACGACCCCGAATACCTGGTGCAGCTGTGGCGCAAGGAGAAGGTCACGTTCTCCCATTGCGTGCCGACCATCCTGCAAATGGTGCTCAACGCCAAGGCTGCCCAGGGCGTGGATTTTGGTGGGTGGAAAATCGTCATTGGTGGCAGCGCGCTCAACCGCTCGCTGTACGAAGCCGCCAAGGCCCGCGGCATTCAATTGACCGCCGCGTATGGCATGTCCGAGACCGGGCCGCTGGTGTCGTGCGCACACCTCAATGAAGAGCTGATGGCCGGCAGCGAAGACGAACGCACCACCTATCGCATCAAGGCCGGTGTGCCTGGGCCGTTGGTGGAGGCTGCAATCATGGACACCGACGGCAACTTTCTTCCCGCCGACGGCGAAACCCAGGGCGAACTGGTGTTGCGCGCGCCCTGGCTGACCGAGGGTTATTACAACGAACCGCAAAAGGGCGCCGAGCTGTGGGCCGGCGGCTGGATGCACACCGGCGACGTTGCCACACTGGACGCGTTTGGTGTGATCGATATCCGTGATCGTATCAAGGATGTGATCAAGACCGGTGGGGAATGGATCTCGTCCCTGGCCCTCGAAGACCTGGTCAGCCGCCACCCGGCGGTACGCGAGGTAGCGGTGGTGGGCATCGCCGATCCGCAATGGGGCGAGCGCCCCTTTGCCTTGCTGGTGGTGCATGAGGGCCAAGTGATTGGGGCGCGGGAGCTCAAGGAGCACCTCAAGCCTTACGTTGAACTGGGGCATTTGAGTAAGTGGGCGATTCCGAGCCAGATCGCCGTTGTTACTGAAATTCCCAAGACCAGCGTAGGTAAGCTCGACAAAAAACGTATCCGTATCGACATCATCGAATGGCAGGCCAACAACAGCACCTTCCTGTCTACGCTTTGACGCCCCTCGCCGCGCCCTTTCGGGCGCGGCGCTGCTCTATCTCAAGCCTCTACTTGTGATTTGCCAAATTTCAGCCATCCTTCCCGCGTCGACCTTCGTCGGCGTGGCGAAAGGGTTGTGGCAGACAGGTTGGTGATGCAAATCACACTTTAGAGGGATCAAGCACTACCCCCCTCTGGCTATAGTCCCTTTCAGAGTTTTTCGCGGATGTTGCGCGTCGAGCCAGGGAGGCTCGGTTGCGGTTCGGCATTGGAATCGTTGTATCCCGGCCGTTACATCTGAAGAAAGGGCTCACTGCCATAACAATAAAATATGCACATGGAGTAGCGTCGATGACCCAAGTAAACCAGTTCTGGCGCCGGGCAAGACTGCCCCTGGCCGTCAGTCTCGCTTCTACGCTCGCCGGGCCTGCATTCGGCGTCAGTTTCAACATCGGTGAAATCGAAGGGAGCTTTGACTCCTCGCTTTCGGTGGGTGCGAGCTGGTCTACGGCCAAGCCCAATCGTGATCTGATCGGCGCCAACAATGGCGGCAAGGGCCTGTCCCAGACTTCCGATGACGGTCACCTGAACTTCAAGCGCGGCGAGACGTTCTCGAAGATCTTCAAGGGTATTCATGACCTGGAACTGAAGTACGGCGACACCGGCGTGTTTGTGCGCGGCAAGTACTGGTACGACTTTGAACTCAAGGACGAGAGCCGTCAGTTCAAGGACATCAGCGACAACAACCGCAAGGAAGGCGCCAAGTCTTCTGGAGGTCAGATTCTCGATGCGTTCGTCTACCACAACTACTCGATTGCCGATGCGCCGGGTTCCGTGCGTTTTGGTAAGCAGGTCGTGAGCTGGGGCGAAAGTACCTTCATCGGCGGCGGCATCAACTCCATCAACCCGATCGACGTGTCGGCGTTTCGTCGCCCGGGGGCCGAGATCAAGGAAGGCCTGATTCCGGTCAACATGTTCTACGTGTCCCAGACGCTCACCGACAACCTGTCGGCCGAAGCGTTCTATCAACTGGAATGGGACCAGACTGTCACTGATAACTGCGGCACTTTCTTCTCCCAGCCAGACGTGATCTCCGATGGTTGCAGCAATAACCTGCGGGTGTTGAACAAGCGCTCGACCATTCCCGCTGCGGCACTGCCGACCCTGGGTGCCCTGGGCGTGGACGTGAACAGCGAAGGCGTGCTGGTGCGCCGTGGGCCGGACCGTGATGCGCGTGACAGCGGCCAGTTCGGTGTGGCCATGCATTACAACTTCGAACCGCTGGACACCGAGTTCGGCGCCTACTTCATGAACTACCACAGCCGTGCGCCGATCTTTAGTGCGCAGGGTGCGCCGTCCGCGGCCTACACCCGTCCATTGGGCCCGCTGGGGGCACTGCGTCCACTGATCGTGGCGGGCAGTTCGAACTACTTCGTCGAGTACCCGGAGGATATTCGTCTCTACGGCTTGAGCTTCTCCACCACGCTGCCTACCGGCACCGCCTGGAGTGGTGAATTGAGCTATCGGCCGAATGCGCCGGTGCAGTTGAGTACCACCGACATTCTGTTTGCCGGTGTCACGCCGATCCCTGGCTTTGGCAATGCTTCGGTGCTCAAGGGCTCGCCGGGCCAAGACCTGCATGGCTACAACCGCAAGGAAGTCACCCAGTTCCAGACCACCTTTACACACTTCTTCGACCAGGTGATGGGCGCCAGTCGCCTGACCACGGTCGGTGAAATCGGTGTGACCCATGTGGGTGGCCTGGAAAGCAAGTCCCAGGCTCGCTATGGTCGCGATCCGGTGTTCGGCCCAGGCACGCTGCCGGGTGGGTTCTGCAACGCGCTGAACAACTCCACCGCCAACGGCGCCGGGCTGCCCAACGCTGCCGGCCTGAACACCAACTGCAACAACGACGGCTACACCACTGCAACGTCCTGGGGCTACCGTGCCCGTGCCATCTGGGAATACCCGGACGTGTTCGCTGGCGTGAACCTCAAGCCCAACGTGGCCTGGTCCCATGACGTCAAAGGTTACTCGCCAGGTCCCGGCGGCAACTTTGAAGAGGGTCGCAAGGCGGTCAGCCTTGGCCTGGATGCCGAATACCAGAACACCTACACCGCGAGCCTGGCGTACACCAACTTCTTTGGTGGCAAGTTCAGCACCGTGGATGATCGCGACTTTGTCGCCTTGAGCTTCGGCGCCAACTTCTAAGCACACTCTTTTCAAGTGGCATGTATTCAGGAAGACCAGAGTATGAAAATAACTAAAAGTCTGTTGCACGTCGGTGTGCTTGGGCTGTCGATCCTGGCGAGCAACGTCATGGCGGCAGTCTCGGCGGATGAAGCTGCCAAGCTCGGTACTACCCTGACCCCGATGGGCGCCGAGATGGCGGGCAACGCGGCCGGCACCATCCCCAAATGGTCACCCTTGCCAACCAACGCCGGCGCCGTGGATTCCCGTGGCTTCCTGGCCAACCCATATGCCAGCGAACAACCGCAATTCACCATCACCGCGCAGAACGTCGAGCAGTACAAAGACAAACTGGCTCCAGGGCAGTACGCGATGTTCAAGCGTTACCCGGACAGCTTCAAGATGCCGGTCTACCCGACTCATCGCGGTGCCACGGTGCCGGCTGACGTGTTCGCTGCCATCAAGAAAAACGCCACCACTACCAACCTGGTGTCCGGCGGCAACGGTCTGGAAAACTTCGAGACCGCCGTGCCGTTCCCGATTCCCAAAACCGGCGTTGAAGTCATCTGGAACCACATCACCCGTTATCGCGGCGGCAGCGTAACCCGTCTGGTCACCCAGGCCACGCCGCAAACCAACGGTTCCTACAGCCTGGTGTACTTCCGCGATCAGTTTGTGTTCCGCGACAAGATGAAGGACTTCGATCCGAAAAACCCGGGCAACATCCTGTTCTACTTCAAGCAGCAAGTCACCGCGCCAGCGCGTCTGGCCGGTGGTGTACTGCTGGTGCACGAAACCCTGGACCAGGTCAAGGAACCGCGTTCGGCGTGGGTCTACAACGCCGGCCAGCGCCGTGTGCGCCGGGCCCCGCAAGTGTCCTATGACGGGCCGGGTACTGCTGCCGATGGCCTGCGCACCTCCGACAACCTCGACATGTACAACGGTGCGCCGGATCGCTACGACTGGAAGCTGGAAGGCAAGAAAGAAATCTACATCGCCTCCAACAGCTACAAGATCGACGATCCGAAGCTCAAGTACGCCGACATCATCAAGGCCGGCCACATCAACCAGGACCTGGCGCGCTACGAGCTGCGCCGCGTCTGGCACGTGGTCGCCACCTTGAAGGAAGGCCAGCGCCACATCTACGCCAAGCGTGACTTCTTCATCGACGAAGACACCTGGCAAGCGGCGGTGATCGACCACTACGACGGCCGTGGCCAACTGTGGCGCGTTGCCGAAGCCCATGCCGAGAACTACTACGACAAGCAAGTGCCGTGGTACGCCCTGGAAACCCTGTACGACCTGCAGTCCGGCCGCTACCTCGCCCTGGGCATGAAGAACGAAGAGAAACAGGCTTATGACTTCGGCTTCACCGCCACCACCAGCGACTTCACCCCAGCGGCCCTGCGCCAGGACGGTGTTCGCTAACCCACACTAATGCACCCCTGTGGGAGGGGGCTTGCCCCGATGGCGGTCTGACAGTCGATTAAAATTCTGACTGATCCACTGCCATCGGGAGCAAGCCCCCTCCCACTTTTTGTGTGTGCTGTTTGTAGGGATATTTCTTGTCGCAGTTCTTTTTCAGCCAATTGTTGCAAAGATCTACAATCCCGACGCTTTTACCGCTAGTCTGCGGACATCTGCAATGCCGACAACAGCCTTCTACAAGAGCCCGGCGATGACTGATCTGTCCCGAATCCAAGGGCCTGCCAGTGTGGTGATGCCAACCCTGGAAGGCCGCTTCTACAGGCCCCCATTGCCTGACGGCTACGTGCTGCGCCCGCGCCTGTGCCAACGGTTGAACGCGGGCCTGGACGGGCGATTGTTGCTGGTCTGCGCACCGGCGGGGTTCGGCAAGAGTTCGTTGGCGGTGGAGTTCTGCCAGGGCCTGCCGGCCCACTGGCAAAGTCTGTGGCTGGGCCTGAGCCCACGGGACAATGACCCCGGCCGCTTCCTGGAGCGATTGCTCGACGGCTTGCAGCACTATTTTCCGCAGTTGGGCGCCCAATCCCTGGGTTTGCTGAAAATGCGTCAGCGTCATCAACCCTTTGCCTTTGAAGAATGGCTGGACGGCCTGCTCGATGAGCTGGCGGAGCATCTGTCCACGCGCTCGCCGCTATTGCTGGTGCTGGATGACTACCACCTGGCCCAGGGCCCGGTGCTGGATCGTTGCCTGCAATTTTTCCTCAATCATTTGCCCGACGGTCTGTTGGTACTGGTCACCAGCCGGCAGCGTCCGGACTGGCACCTGGCGCGCCTGCGTTTGTCGCGGCATCTGCTGGAGCTGCATGAACAAGACCTGCGCCTGACTCACGACGAATCCCTGGCCGTGCTGGATGGGCACAGCGGCGCGTTAGGCGGCGAAGCGTTGGAAAACCTGATCCGCCGCAGCGAGGGATGGGTCGCCGGCCTGCGCTTCTGGCTGTTGGCGGCGTCCGAAGCCGGTGGCAATGAGGGGGCCTTACCCCAAAGCCTTCACGGTGGCGAAGGGCTGATTCGTGATTACCTGCTTGAAGAAGTCATCGACTGCCTGCCTGCCGACGTGCAAGCGTTCCTGTACGACACTGCTCCCCAGGAGCGTTTTTGCAGCGAGTTGTGCGACGCGGTCCGCGAAGCCCATGACAGCGCCGAAATCCTGAATTATTTGCAGGCCCATCAGGTTTTCCTGGTGCCGCTGGATGAACAGGGCCACTGGTACCGCTATCACCATTTGTTTTCCGACCTGCTGCGTACCCGCCGCGAGAAGAGCACCACATTGCCGCCTGCCAGCTTGCACTTGCGCGCCTGCCGCTGGTTCAACGCCCAGGGTTTGATCGACGAGGCAGTAGAGCAGGCGCTGCGGGCCGGCCATCTGGACGTGGCGGCGAACCTGGTCCAGAACCTGTCCGAAGAGCAACTGTTGGCAGAGCAGAATGTTGGCATGTTGCTGCGCTGGAAGATGGACTTGCCCGACAGCCTGCTGATCAGCACGCCGCGCTTGATCGTGCTCTACAGCTGGGCATTGGGGCTGGCGTGCCAATTGGACGCGGCCCAGGAGCTTTCCAGCTACCTCAGTCGCTTCCTGCCGGCACCCTCGGCGACCGCGCAAAGGTCCATGTTGGCCCAATGGCTGGCGTTGAGCGGGATCATCGCCCGTGGGCGCGGGGATCGCGAATTGACCCTGCGCTATTGCAACGAGGCACTGGAGAGCCTGCCGCAAAAGCGCTACGGCCAGCGCCTGATGTGCCTGTCGACCCTGTCCAACCTGGCAATTGTCGATGCCGACCTGTGGCGCGCCCGCGGTTTGAACCGCGAATCCCTGGAGCTGGCGCAGCGCGTCGGTAATCCGTTGTTTGAAGCCTTGGCCCATTACGACCGGGCGCGGGTGTTGCAGTCACGCGGCGAAATCCTGCGCTCCCTGGACGAAGTGCGCCAGGGCCTGGAACGCTTGCACGGCCTGGCGCCCCAGCGCCTGTATGCGGTGCGTGCGCGGTTGTCGCTCTACGAAGGTTACCTGCTGCTGGCGCGTTACCAGCCCGAAGCCGGCCTTGTGCGTTTGCGCGCCGGCCTGGCCGAAGCCCGTGCCTGCCGGGATATCAGCGTGCTGATCGGGCATTGCGTGATCGCCAACTTTGAAGGGCGGCGCGGCCAGTTTTCCAATGCCTTTGCCGAGCTGGCCGAGGCCGAGCGCTTGATGCACATCTGGGACGTACCGCCGATCTATTACCTGGCGATGATTACGTTGATCAAATGCGAGCTATGGCTGGCCCAGGGTCGTACCGAGCTGGCGGACGCCTGGCTGACCAGGCTGGGGCAGACCTACAACGGCGAGCACGCCGCTGCCGCGCCGGAGTTCCACCCACACCTGCCACAACATATCGAACTGCAACAAGCCGCGCTCGATGCCATACGCCATCAGCCCGACACCGCGTTGCAATGTCTGGAAGCATTGGCGCAACAGTCCCAGAACAGTGGGCGACAGATGATTGCCTTGATGGCGCTGACCCAGCAGGTGCAGCTTCTGTTGGCGGGCGGCCAGGAGGCCAAGGCCGGACAGGTATTGGCCCGTGCACTTGAAGCCGGCTCGGGCGGCGCGTTGCAGCCGTTCCAGCGGTTGCTGGAGGGCTACCCGGACTGGATGCGTGAGCAGTTGGGCAAAGATCCCCATGGTCTGCTGAACCAGAGCTTGCTGGCGCTGCTGCCCCAAGTCAGCGTGGTCCAGGCCCCAGCTCATCAAGAAACCCTGAGTACGCGAGAGCTGGCGGTGCTGCGACTGATTGCCCAAGGCTGTTCAAACCAGGAAATCAGCAACCAGCTGTTTATTTCCTTGCACACCGTCAAGACCCACGCCAGCCATATCAACAGCAAGCTCGGCGTGGAGCGCCGAACCCAGGCAGTGGCGCGAGCCAAGGCCATGGGCTTGCTGGTCTGAGCCCAGCGCAGTTTATGGCGCGGCAGGGCAGCCTTTGAGTGACGTGCCGATGGTTTGATTGATCAGTGCCGCGAACCGCTTGAGGTTGTTCTGATGCGCCACCACCAGATCGTCGATGCCTGGCCCCGCGGGTGACTGCAAGGTGCTGCGACAAGTCAGGGCTGGGCGGTCGCCATTGATCTGGCGCAGGCGCCAGCGCACGTCGAGCAGCGCGTACTGCCCGGGGACCGAGTCAAAGCGTTGCACTTCAAGGCGCAGGGCCACAGCGTGGCGTGGATCGCTATTGGCCAATTGATCCACCAACGCGCTCCTGAGTTCGTCAGCGAGGCTGGCGGCCCACCACTGGGTTTCAAGAATCGCCAACCCACTGTCACCCTGGCGCACCACTATCTGCGCGCGGTCGACCTGGGGCGGCACGCTGAGGCTTTCAATCCGTACACCACCGGCATCTGCGCGTGAGCTGTTGCTCGCATGTGCCGGGGTCAGGGTGTGGAAGGCGATGGGGTCACTGCGACAGGCCGCGAGCAACAGCATCGTGGTCAGCAGTGTGATCTTCAACGGCGACGTCATGGCGGCTCCAATGGTCATTTGCGGGGTGGCCCTTGCAGGTCGTTCGGCGCGGCGTTATCAGGACGACCGCGAATCAGCGACTCCGGATGCCGGCCCAGGTAATCGGACAGCTCGCGCAAGGAGCGCGACATGCGTGCCAGTTCATCCAGGGTCTGGGTCAGTTGTTCACGCTGGGGTGAGTCTTCTGCCAGGGTTGAGCTGGCCGATTGCAGGGTCTTGCTCACGTCGGCCAGTGTCGTCTGCACACCCGGCAGTGTCTTGGCGTTGAATTGCGCCAGGCCCTTGCGCAGTTCGACCAGGCTGGCGTCGAGGTTGCCGGCAATCCGCTCGACCGGCAGTTGGCTGAGCTTGTTGACGATACCTTCGAACTTCTCCTGCAGTTGTTCCAGGTTGCCCGGGATGGTGGGAATGCCCACGGGGCGCTGGTTCGGATCGAACGCCACTTTCTCGGCCTTGGGGTAGAAGTCCAGGGCGATGTACAACTGGCCGGTCAGCAGGTTACCGCTGCGGGCCTGGGCGCGCAGGCCGTTTTCAATGAAGCTGCCGATCAGGCGCACGCCGGCCGCCTCATCGTCAGGGTTGTTGTTCATGGCCTTGAGCAGCTTGGTATGGGCCGCGCCGAGCAGTTGCGGGTAGATCACGATGCCGACATTGACCGGGAAGCTGCGTTTCTTCGCATCGAAATCCAGATTGATCGACACCACCTTGCCGAACTCGACGCCGAGGAACTCCACCGGTGCGTCGACTTTCAGCCCACGCAGGGCCTGATCAAAGCGCAGGACCATGTATTGCCCCTTGCCATTGGGCGGGGCGAGGGCGCTTTGCTGGTCTTCGAACAATTCAAAGCCGCGATTTTCCTCGGCCGGCTTGTCGTTGGGGTTGTAGGGTGGGGCCTGGAAGGAGATCCCGCCCATCAGCATGGACGACACCGATTCGGTCTTCAGCGCAAAGCCATTGGCACCGACGCTCAGATCGACACCGCTGGCATTCCAGAACCGCGTGTTCTCGGTGACATACCCATCATTGGGCGCGTGTATGAAGACTTCGACGTTCACGCCCTTGCCTTCGCTGTCCAACTCATAAGCCACCACCTGGCCTACCGGGATTTTGCGGTAATAGACCGGCGAGCCGATGTCCAGGGAGCCCAGCGTCTGCGTGTGCAGGGTGAAACGCTTGCCAGGCTCGCCATAGGTGATGGGGGGCGGGTTTTCCAGGCCGGTGAAATGTTTGGCGCGGGTTTCGGACTGGCCGATATCCGCGCCGATGTAGTCGCCGGACAGCAGCGTGTCGATACCGGATACGCCGCCTGCGCCGATACGTGGGCGCACCACCCAGAATTTAGAGTCTTCGCGGGTGAAGCTTTCGGCCTGTTTGGACAGCTCGATGGTGGCGTTGACACTTTTCTGGTCACCACTCAAGGCCACGGCGGTCACTTGGCCGATCACCACGTTGCGGTATTTGACCTCGGTCTTGTTGGCGACCAGCCCGCTGCCGGTCTTGAAGTTGAGGACGATGGTCGGCCCTTGTTGCATGACGCTGTGAATCACCAGCGAGATCCCCACCAGCACGGCGACAATCGGCACGATCCAGACCAGCGAGACACTGAAGCGACGCGTCTTGATCGCGGGTTGCCCCGCAGGGGTGTCAGCCTTGGATGCGCTCATCCGAGGTCTCCTCGTTATGTGGGTTTTCCCAGATTAGCCGGGGATCAAAACTCATGGCCGCGAGCATGGTAAATACCACCACCAAGCCAAAAAACAGAATGCCCAGGCGGGGTTCGATCGTGCCCAGGGCTTGAAACTTAACCAGCGCGGCCACCAGTGCGACCACGATGACGTCCAGCATCGACCAATAGCCGATCAGCTCGATAAACCGAAACAGCTTTGAGCGTTCCTTGCGCGCCCACTGGCTGTTGCGCTGCACGGTGATCAGCAGCAACCCCAGTGACAAGAACTTGATGCCCGGCACGGCAATGCTGGCGATGAAAATGATCAGGGCAATGTCCCAGGCGCCATGCTGCCAGAACTCCAGCACGCCGCTCATGATGGTGCTGTCTGCGCCGGAGCCGAGCATGGTGGTGTTCATCACCGGCAGCAAATTGGCCGGTATGTAAAAGGCGAGGGCGGTGAGCATGTAGGCCCAGGTGCGTGTCAGCGATTGAGTTTTGCGCCGGTGCAAGGGCGCGCCGCAGCGCTCGCATTCAGTGTGCTCCAGGCGCATGTCGCAGGCCTGGCCGCAGGTATGGCACAGGCACAGGTTGAGCTCGCGGGCGGTGGGCGGTGAATTCATACGGTGTCCCACAGGTCGCGGACATCGCGCCCGGCAATGCGGATCAGCAACAGGCTGAGGGCGGCCAAGGCAAACAGGCCGGTACCGGGGATTACATCCAGCATACCCGCCAGCTTGAACACGGCAACCATGGCGCCCAGCAGGCAGACTTCCAGCATGCTCCAGGGCCTGAGCGCTTCCAGCCAGCGCATGCACAGTTTGAACGCCGGCGAACGCTGGCCGGCCAAGGCAAAACTCAAAACCCAGATCAGCAAGACCAGCTGAAACACCGGCGCGATGATGATGGAGATCGCCGCCACCAACGCAATGAACGTGATCGGCCCCAGGCTCAGCGCCACCACCGAATCCCACAGCGTCGCACTGTTTTTCAAGCCCTGCAGGCTGATGCTCATCACCGGATAAAAGTTGGCAAAGGTCCACAGCACTGCTGCGGTCACCGTCAGCGCGAGGCGTTGTTGCACCGACAGGCCGTTATAGCGCTGCAGCACACCCGAGCACCGCACACACAGGGCTTTTTGATGTTTGGCGAGCGTGACCTTTTCGTACACGCAGTCGCAGTGCTCGCAGATGATCTGTTGATTCGCCATGGGTGTTGCTCCAAATGCGACGGACTGCAGCGGGGGATGGCGCTTGTGTAGCTTAGCAGTGGATACACCGCCGAATCGATCCCTTCCAGAGTGGGGGCAACCTCCACCATACTGCACTTGGAACGCGCCAGAGAGCTTGCAGGACACTCATGACTACCGAAAAACCACCACTGATTCGCGAAACCTTCCCCGTCGGCCCGTTGCAGTGCAACTGCACCATCATTGGCGACCCGATCACTAAAAAAGCCATCGTAGTCGACCCCGGCGGCAATCACGAATTGATCCTGTCGCGTCTTGATGCGTTGGGTCTGAAGGTGGTGAGCATTATCCACACTCATGCTCACCTGGATCACTTCCTGGCCTCTGGCCAATTGAAAGAAAAAACCGGAGCCACGCTGCACCTGCACAAAGATGATCAATTTCTATGGGATAACCTGGAAATGCAATGCCAGATGTTTCGCGTGCCCTATGTGCCAGTGCCGTCGCCGGATCGCTGGCTGGAACACGATGAAGAATTGGCCTGTGGATGCGGTGTTGCCTTGCACACCCCTGGGCATACGCCGGGTTCGATGAGCTTCTGGTTTGCCGATGCCAAGCTGCTGATTGCCGGTGACACCTTGTTCCGGCGCGGCGTTGGGCGCACGGATTTGTGGGGCGGCGACCAGGCGACGATCGTGCGGTCGATCAAGCAGCGCTTATACACGCTGGATGAGCGCGCGACAGTGGTGACAGGGCATGGGCCGGATACGTTGCTGGGCGATGAGATGCGAGAGAATCCTTTCGTGCGTGCGTGATGGGTTGTCGGCTCTGATACAAGTCGGTACAGACACGCAGGCACAGGCTCGAGCCAAAGACAGCTATGCTTTGAGCACGCCCCACGGAATTTTTGCCGCTTGTCGCGTTCCAAACTCGGCACAGGTCCATTGCCAATGTCCTCTGCATCACAGAATGCAAAAGTAGGAGCTCCCTTCATGTTTACTCCGCGTCGTCTGCTTGTTGTCGCTACCGCCGTAGCCCTGTTGTCTGGCTGTGCCTCACCTAATCCTTATGACGGCAGCCAGGGACAGGCCGGCAATGGTTCTGAAAGCGGTATGAGCAAGACCGCCAAGTACGGCGGCCTCGGCGCGCTGGCCGGTGCATTGGCCGGTGCGGCCATCGACCATAACAACCGTGGCAAGGGCGCGCTGATTGGCGCCGTCGTTGCGGGTGCCGGTGCTGCCGGCTATGGCTACTACGCCGACCAGCAAGAGAAAAAACTGCGTGAAAGCATGGCCAACACTGGTGTGGAAGTGCAGCGCCAGGGTGACCAGATCAAGCTGATCATGCCGGGCAACATCACCTTCGCCACCAACTCGGCCGCGATCGCCAGCAGCTTCTACCAGCCGCTCAATAACCTGGCCAACTCCCTCAAGCAATTCAACCAGAACACCATCCAGATCGTAGGCTACACCGACAGCACCGGTAGTCGCCAACTGAACATGGACCTGTCCCAGCGTCGTGCGCAGAGCGTGGCCGACTACCTGACTTCCCAGGGTGTGAGCGCTGCCAACCTGAGTGCTCGCGGTGCCGGCCCGGATAACCCGATTGCCAGCAACGCCGATGTGAATGGCCGTGCCCAGAACCGTCGTGTCGAAGTCAACCTCGGCCCGATCCCAGGCCAGCAATACGGCCAGCCTGGTCAGCAACAACAGGCGCCACAGCAAAACAATCAGTTCCAGGGCAACCCGTACCAGCAGTACCAGTAAACACTGGCCACTAAAAAGGGCGCCGTGCAGTCAATGCACGGCGCCCTTTTTTGTGGCTGTGTGTCTACATCAGTCGATGTATTCGAACACCTTCACGATCTTCTGTACGCCCGACACGCCCTGCACCAGGTTGGCGGCACGGGTCGCTTCGGCCTGGGTCAGCAGGCCCATCATGTAGACGATGCCATTATCGGTAACGATCTTGATGCGCGAGCCCGGCACCGCGCTGTCGGTGAGCATCTGCGCCTTGATCTTGGTGGTCAGCAGCGCATCGTTGCTGATGGCCAGCAGGGTGATCGGGTCCATGACCTGCAATTCGTTGTGGACCTTCTTGACTCGTTGCACGCCCGCAGCGGCTTGTTCAGCCTGGGCCTTGAGGTCGGCGCGCGGGGTTTGCCCTGCCAGCAGGACGACGCCGTTGAAGCTGGTCACCACGATGCGCGAGGCGCCGTTGCCCAGGTCTGTGGCGGCCTTGGCGACATTGACCTTGACCTTGGTTTCGATCAGCGAATCATCGATGGTGCTGCCGAAAGTACGTGTGCCACGGTCGTCCTGGATGGGGGTGTCCCGTGTAGCGGTGATTGCCGAGCTGCAGCCGCTGATGGCGAGGCACAGCGTAATGGCCAAAAGGCTGAGGCGGTTAACGGTCATTCTTCACTCCCGAACAGTTGGCTGTCGATCAGATCGCACAGGCAGTGGATCGCCAGCAGGTGGACTTCCTGAATGCGTGCAGTGACATTGGCCGGGACGCGAATCTCCACGTCCTCAGGCAGCAGCAGCGAAGCCATGCCGCCACCATCGCGACCGGTCAAGGCTACGACAATCATTTCACGATCATGTGCGGCCTGGATCGCTTGAATAATATTCGCCGAGTTGCCGCTGGTGGAAATCGCCAGCAACACATCGCCGGGCTGGCCGAGGGCGCGGATCTGCTTGGAGAAGATTTCGTTGTAGCTGTAGTCGTTGGCAATCGAAGTGATTGTCGACGAGTCGGTAGTCAAGGCAATGGCCGGCAGGCTCGGGCGCTCGCGCTCGAAGCGGTTGAGCAGCTCTGAAGAGAAATGCTGGGCATCGCCAGCCGAACCACCGTTGCCGCACGAAAGCATTTTGCCTTCGTTGAGCAAGGCGTTGACCATGACCTGACTGGCTTGCTCGATGTGCGGTGCAAGTACGTCCATCGCCTGTTGCTTGGTGTCGATGCTGGCCTGGAAAAGCTGGCGAATTCGGGATTGCATGTCCATCTGTGTGACCTTAAGTAGCGCGGCTGTTTGGCACAGGTAATGTGCAGCCCGCAATGCAAAGAGCAAAAGTGTGTGGTGAAGGTGCCGGGTGCGTCAGCTGTCGAAGGCATCTTTGAGCCAGTTCAGATCAGCAGGACCCGACGGTGTGCTTTCTATGGCGACCACATCGAAACGGCAGGGGCTGTCAGCCCAGCGATGCTCTTTTAGCAGAAAAAACTGCGCGGCGAGTATCAGTTTCTGACGCTTGCGCCCGTCGATACTGGCGAGCGCGCCACCCCATTGTGCGTGTTTTCTGTAGCGGACTTCGACGAATACTACTGTATCGCCGTCAAGCATGACCAGATCAAGCTCGCCGCGTTTACATAACCAGTTCTGCGCCAGAAGGCGCAGACCCTGTTGTTGCAGATATTTCAGCGCTTGAAGTTCGGCATCCTTGCCGCTTTGTGCGCTGGACCGCTCAGGCATCAGCGTGGGGTATCGGGCAGGCGCTGAATGGCGCCGCCGACGAACTTCGCCCATGGCATCTGGCGGTCAACGCGCTGGTTGGCGCTGATGCCCAGGTTGCCCGAGAGACCGTCGACACGGGTGTCCGGCAATGCCTTGAGTTGGCCAAGGCGCGGTGCCAGGCGGTAGGCGTCGACGCCCATCGCGTACAGGCGGCCCAGGCTGCCATTGGCTTGCGGCCATTGCGCGGCGACCTGGTTGCGCAGCGGGTCGGTGGTGTCAAGCAGCCAAGGGGTTTCGCAGAACATCACGTTGGTCATGTCCAGATACTGGTTGCGGTCGCCGCTGGCACTGAAGACATGGGACGTGGCGTAGACCGGCACATCGCCGGCGTACTGGAAGTTCAGGGTCGGCTTGATCTGCTGGGCCAGTTGCGGGGTGACCGCCAGGAAGATGAACTCGATGTCCTGGCGACGCGAAGGCTGGGCGGCAACGTCGGTGCCGACCGTGCTTTGCAGGCTCTTGGCGCGACCTTCACTTTTACGCAACTGGAACAGGTCGGCGATCTGCTGGGCCAGTGCCACTGGCTGATCGACATACTCGACGCCCATCACAGTGCCGCCATTGGCTTCCCAATCCTGGCGGAAGGCTCTGTAGACACGCTCGCCCCATTCGCCACGCGGCACCATGGCTGCAGCGCGATGCAGGCCATCGGCACGGGCGCGGCGCGACACTTCACGGGCTTCGTCTTCAGCGGCCAGGCCGAACTGGAACAGTTGCGCCGGGCCTTGGTCGGTCTCGCTGTAATTGAGTGCCAGGGTGGTGATCGGCAATTGCGGGCGTGCACTGAGTTGTTTCACCAGTGGTTTTTCCAGCGGGCCGACCACCAATTGCACGCCGGCGGCCTGGGCCTTGGCGTAGAAGTCATCGAGGGAGCTCAGGCGCGAGCTGTCGTAGAACTCGATGACCGGCGCCTTCTGCCCGGCCTGTTCGGCCTGGTAGTGAGCCGCCATGAAACCCTCTCGCAATGCCTTGCCGACCGAAGCCAATGGGCCTTCCTGCGGGAGCAGCACGGCGATCTTGTTCAGGGGCTGGCTGGCCAGTTCCTTGAGCCTGGTCAGCGGCGTGGGCAGTTGCACCGCTGCCGGGTGGCCCGGGTTCTGTGCGCGCCAGGTATCGATAGCAGCCTGTTGTTGCTCCAGGGTGCCGGCGCCCTTGACCGCCTGGGCCAGGGTCACCCAGCCATCGAGTGTCGGGTTGCCGGTGGCTTGCAACTGTTCGGCCGGCAGCGCGGCAATCAGCACCCAGATGGCTTCGTGGTTGCTTGCAGCGGCATCGCCGGTCAGCAGCGGCGCCATGGCGACCCGCTCGCGAGCGGCGGCCAGGGTCTGGCCGTCGGCTTCGTAAGCGCGGGCGTGCACGGTACCGGTGCGGATCTGCTGGTCTACCGGCAGCTCCTTCAGGCTTTGCAGGCTGGGATGGTTCAGCGCCGCCAATGCCGCCTTGGGCTGGTTGCGAGTCATCGCCAGTTCGGCGGCCAGGGTGCTGGCAAATATCTGCGCGGCGGGTTTGAGGACGTCCAGGGGCACCTGCGCAAGGATCTGCGACGAGCGGCCGGCATTGTTCTGCTGATAGGCCAGGTCTGCCGCACTCAGGCGCAGCATGGCGGCCTTTTCTGGCGTGTTGGCGTTCGTTGCCTGTTCGAGCAGTTGCTCGATACTGGCATCCGGAGTCCGTGGCAGGTCGCCAAGGCTGGACGAGGGCGAGCTGGCACACGCGGCCAGCAAGGCAGCGAGGCAGAGGGCGGAGAGCAGCCGCAGGCAAGCGATCATGTAAGTGTTCCTGATACCGATCAAATTAGCGTGGAAGTGTACCCAAGCACTGGCCCAGGCGCGATGTTAGTGGCGTGAAACCGTGGATTTAGGTCGTGTAAATGTTGCGATTGGCAAAGGCTGGCTGAAACGGCATCCACCGTGATGGCATATTTTCAAGGCGTCTACGCGCTACAATGTGGCTTTTGCCAACCATCGAGGTGTGCGTTTTGACTGCTCCAGGTCCATTGAATTCCACTGCTGGCTCGCTTTTTGTGGTGGCGACGCCGATTGGCAACCTGGACGACATCAGTGCCCGGGCGCTGAAGGTGTTGCGCGAGGTTAAATTGATCGCGGCGGAAGACACGCGACACTCCCAACGGTTGATGCAGCATTTTGGAATCAGCACGCCACTGGCGGCGTGCCATGAGCACAATGAGCGTGAAGAAGGCAGCCGTTTCATCACCCGCTTGCTGGCCGGTGATGACGTGGCATTGATCTCCGATGCGGGTACGCCGTTGATTTCCGATCCGGGATACCACCTGGTCCGCCAGGCACGCGCCGCTGGTATCAATGTAGTGCCTGTTCCGGGAGCGTGCGCGCTGATTGCCGCATTATCTGCGGCAGGCTTGCCGTCGGATCGGTTTATTTTTGAAGGTTTCCTGCCGGCCAAGGCAGTCGGCCGTCGCGCACGCCTTCAGGCCCTGAAGGAAGAGCCGCGCACCCTGATCTTCTACGAAGCTCCGCACCGCATCCTTGAATGCCTGCAGGATATGGAACTGGTGTTCGGCGGCGAGCGGCTGGCATTGCTGGCGCGGGAGTTGACCAAGACCTTCGAAACCCTCAAAGGGCTGCCGCTGGAGGCGTTGCGGGCGTTTGTCGAGGGCGACAGCAATCAGCAGCGAGGCGAATGTGTGGTGCTGGTGGCGGGCTGGAGTGCGCCGGAGAATGAAGACGCCGTGGGCAGCGAAGCCATGCGCATCCTCGACTTGTTGCTCAAGGAGATGCCGCTCAAGCGTGCCGCTGCCCTTGCCGCAGAAATTACCGGGGTGCGTAAAAACGTGTTGTATCAAGTGGCGCTCGATAAACAGAAGGCTGAATAGTTCCGGGGTCGAATCTGTATTTCGTCTGAACATGATGGCACTGCCGCACTTTAATACTTGTCCTCAGACCTTCGTGCCGTTAACCTGCGCGGCGGAGAGTCGATTGGACAGTCGCTGCCCTCTATGAAAATTAGGGGGGGGAGGAAAGTCCGGGCTCCATAGGGCGAAGTGCCAGGTAATGCCTGGGAGGCGTGAGCCTACGGAAAGTGCCACAGAAAATAACCGCCTAAGCGCTTCGGTGCCGGTAAGGGTGAAAAGGTGCGGTAAGAGCGCACCGCACGACTGGCAACAGTTCGTGGCTAGGTAAACCCCACTTGGAGCAAGACCAAATAGGGTCCCAAGGCGTGGCCCGCGCTGGGACCGGGTAGGTTGCTAAAGATGTCCAGTGATGGCCATCGTAGACGAATGACTGTTCAAGACAGAACCCGGCTTACAGATCGACTCTCCACCTTTTTTCCTTGCGTTCGAATCTCGTGCGCAAACCCGGTAGTAACGCAAGAATCCCTCCCTGCCAAATCATTGGCAGATGCGTCTTCGTAATACCAAAAAAATCTTACTCTTAATAAATTACTTTAACTTTAAGTCGTAGCTCCATGAGCTATTTGCCGTTGTTGAGTCAAAAACATCGTCAAACTCTCGTTTCTCCTCCTCTTACCCTCCTAAATCTCCGTTCTGTAAGGCTTTTCCTTGAATCCGCGCCTTGACGGTGTGGTAGGCGCATTCCTATAGTGTGCGCAAGTGGCGGAAAGTGGCACAAAGTGGGTTTTTTGAACGTAAAACGCTAAAATTTGGAGAAACGCATCTGTGTTTCGCGGAGCTAACGCTATCAGTCTCGATGCAAAAGGCCGTCTCGCCATGCCGAGCCGGTATCGTGACGAGCTCATTTCGCGAAGTTCAGGGCAGTTAATCATCACGATTGACGCCGTTGACCCTTGTTTGTGTGTTTACCCCCTCGATGAGTGGGAGTTGATTGAAACCAAGTTGCGCGCGCTGCCTTCATTGCGTGAAGAAAACCGCCGCCTCCAGCGTTTGCTGATCGGCAATGCCGTTGACCTTGAACTCGATGGCAGCGGTCGTTTCCTGGTGCCGCCGCGTCTGCGCGAGTACGCCAAGCTCGACAAGCGCGCAATGCTGGTAGGCCAACTGAACAAGTTCCAATTGTGGGACGAAGATGCCTGGGATGCTGTGTCTGCAGCTGACCTGGCTGCTATTCAACAACCGGGCGCCATGCCTGATGAACTGCGTGATTTGATCCTGTGACTATTGATAGCGGCTTTAACCACATCACCGTACTGCTTGACGAAGCCGTTGAGGCTCTCGCCGTACGTGCGGATGGCTGCTATTTGGATGGCACCTTCGGCAGGGGCGGGCACAGCCGTTTGATACTCAGCCAGCTCGGGCCCGACGGTAAGCTCCTCGGGTTCGACAAGGACCCTCAAGCGATTGCCACCGGGCAAGCGCTAGCGGCCGAAGACGGCCGCTTTGTCGTTGTGCAGCGCAGCTTTGCCGAGCTGGGTGCCGAAGTCGCCGAGCGCGGCATGGCAGGCAAGGTGGCCGGGGTTTTGCTCGACCTGGGCGTGTCTTCGCCGCAGCTCGACGACCCTGAGCGCGGCTTCAGCTTCATGAACGACGGCCCCCTGGATATGCGCATGGACCCCACCCGTGGGGTCAGCGCTGCCCAGTTCATCGCCACCGCACCGGTGGAAGAAATCGCCCGCGTATTCAAGGAATACGGCGAAGAACGCTTCGCCGGCCGGATGGCGCGTGCCGTGGTCGAGCGTCGGGAAATCCAGCCTTTCGAGCGTACCGCCGACCTGGCCGAAGTGTTGAAGGTCGCCAACCCTGCGTGGGAAAAGGGCAAGAACCCGGCAACTCGCGCGTTCCAGGGCCTGCGCATTCACGTCAACAACGAATTGGGCGATCTGGAAGCCGGCCTCGAAGCCGCTCTGGATGCTCTGGAAGTGGGCGGCCGCCTGGTGGTGATCAGTTTCCACTCCCTGGAAGACCGCATCGTCAAACTGTTCATGCGTCGTCTGGTCAAGGGCGAGTCCGACAACCTGCCGCGCAACCTGCCGGTACGTTTCGAAGCCTTTGTGCCGAAAATCAAAATCCATGGCAAAGCGCAGTTCGCTTCCGAAGCTGAACTCAAGGCCAACCCACGTTCCCGTAGCGCCGTCATGCGCGTCGCGGAGAAGCTGCGGTGAGCAAGCTTTTCGCCAAACCCCTGCCGGGCGGCAGCTTCTTTATGTTGCTGCTGTTTGTCGGCGTGCTGGTGTCCGCGATTGCGGTGTCCTACAGCGCCCATTGGAACCGTCAGTTGCTCAATACCCTGTATGGGGAGTTGAGCGTGCGTGACAAGGCGCAGGCGGAGTGGGGCCGGTTGATCCTCGAACAAAGTACCTGGACAGCCCACAGCCGTATCGAAGTGCTGGCCACCGAGCAGTTGAAGATGCACATCCCGGGCGCGGCCGAAGTTCGCATGGTGGCGCCATGATGAAGCTCGAAGGCGCACTCTACCCGTGGCGTTTCCGCCTGATGCTCGGCTTGCTGGCATTGATGGTGGGTGCCATCGTCTGGCGCATCTTCGACCTGCAGGTGGTCGACCGCGACTTCCTGATCGGCCAGGGTGACGCCCGCAGCCTGCGGCATATTCCAATTCCTGCGCACCGCGGCCTGATCACCGACCGTAATGGCGAGCCCCTGGCCGTCAGTACCCCGGTGACGACGCTGTGGGCCAACGCTAAAGAGCTGCAAGTTGCCAAGGACAAGTGGCCCGAGCTGGCCGCCGCCCTTGGCCAGGACCGCAAGGCCCTGACCGATCGCCTCGAAGCCCAGGCCAACAAGGAATTCATCTATCTGGTTCGCGGGCTCACCCCCGAGCAAGGCCAGCAGGTGCTCGACCTTAAAATCCCCGGTGTCTACGGCATCGAGGAGTTTCGTCGTTTCTACCCGGCCGGTGAAACCACCGCGCACATGGTCGGCTTTACCGATATCGATGATCATGGTCGCGAAGGCGTTGAGCTGGCCTACGACGAATGGCTGGCCGGAGTTCCGGGCAAGCGGCAGGTCATCAAGGATCGGCGCGGCAGGCTGATCAAGGATGTCCAGGTCACCAAAAACGCCAAGGCCGGCAAGCCTCTGGCGTTGTCGATCGACCTGCGCCTGCAATACCTGGCCAACCGCGAACTGCGTAACGCGATCATCGAGAACGGCGCCAAGGCCGGTAGCCTGGTGATCATGGACGTGAAGACCGGCGAGATCCTCGCCATGGTCAACCAGCCGACCTACAACCCCAACAACCGTCGCAACCTGCAGCCGGCGATGATGCGTAACCGCGCAATGATCGACGTGTTCGAGCCCGGTTCGACCATGAAAGCCATCTCCATGAGCGCTGCCCTGGAAACCGGGCGCTGGAAACCTACCGACAAGGTCGAGGTTTACCCAGGCACCTTGCAACTTGGCAAATACACCATTCGTGACGTATCCCGCAGCGAAGGTCCGGTACTGGATCTGACAGGCATCCTGATCAATTCCAGTAACGTGGGCATGAGTAAGGTTGCCTTCGACATTGGCGGCGAAACGATCTATCACCTGGCGCAAAAAATCGGTCTGGGGCAACCCACCGGCCTCGATTTCCCGGGTGAGCGCGTGGGCAACCTGCCGAACTACCGCGAGTGGAGAAAGGCCGAGACTGCCACGCTGTCCTACGGCTACGGTCTGTCGGTCACTGCGATCCAGCTGGCCCACGCGTTTTCGGTGTTGGCCAATAACGGCCGCATGGTGCCGCTGAGCCTGATCCATGTGGACGAACCGCCGAAAGCCAACCAGGTCATTCCGGAAAAAGTCGCCAAGACCATCCAGGGCATGCTGCAACAAGTGATCGAAGCTCCACGCGGTGTATTCCGGGCTCAGGTGCCGGCTTATCACGTGGCAGGCAAGTCCGGTACTGCGCGTAAGACGTCCGTGGGCACCAAAGGCTACGCCGAAAATTCCTACCGCTCGCTGTTCGCTGGCTTCGGCCCGATGAGCGACCCGCGCTACGCCATCGTCGTGGTCATCGACGAACCGAGTAAAGCCGGCTACTTCGGTGGCCTGGTCTCGGCGCCGGTGTTCAGCAAAGTGATGTCCGGCACCCTGCGCCTGATGAACATCACGCCGGACAATCTGCCGCCGACCCAACAAGCCAACGCCGGACCACCGGCCGCCGCTGTCAAAGCCAATGGAGGGCGCGGCTGATGTCTCTGAGCCTCAACAAGATTTTTGCCCATGCCGGCCGCGATCTGCTGATTCGCGAATTGAGCCTGGACAGCCGCAACGTACGCGCCGGTGACCTGTTCCTGGCGGTGCCTGGCGGCAAGTTCGATGGTCGTGCGCATATCGCAGACGCCCTGCAGCGCGGCGCGGCGGCTGTGGCCTATGAAGTGGAAGGCGCCACTGTGCTGCCGATCACCGACGTGCCGTTGATTCCAGTCAAGGGCCTGGCTGCGCAGCTCTCTGACATCGCCGGGCGTTTTTACGGCGACCCGAGCCGCCAACTCAACCTGATCGGCGTGACCGGCACCAATGGCAAGACCAGCGTGACCCAGTTGGTCGCCCAGGCTCTTGACCTGTTGGGCCAGCACTGCGGCATCGTCGGCACCCTGGGCACTGGCTTTTATGGTGCGCTGCAAAGCGGCCTGCACACCACGCCGAACCCGATTGCCGTGCAAGCGACCCTGGCCGACCTGAAAAAGGCCGGCGCCAAGGCGGTTGCCATGGAAGTTTCCTCACATGGTCTGGATCAGGGGCGAGTGGCTGCCCTGGCCTTTGACGTTGCGGTGATGACCAACCTGTCCCGTGATCACCTCGACTACCACGGCACCATGGAGGCGTACGCCGCCGCCAAGGCCAAGCTGTTTGCCTGGAATGACCTGAAGTGCCGGGTGATCAACCTGGACGACGCATTTGGCCGTCAACTGGCTGGCGAAGAAAGCGAAGCACGCCTGATCAGCTATAGCCTGAAAGATTCCAGTGCCTACCTGTATTGCCGCGAAGCCCAGTTCAATGACGAGGGCGTACGCGCCACGTTGGTCACGCCCCAGGGCGAACACCACTTGCGCAGTACCTTGCTCGGCCGCTTCAACCTGAGCAACGTACTCGCTGCCATCGGCGCGCTGCTGGGTCTGGATTACGCCCTGGATGAAATCCTGCGCGTACTGCCCAAGCTTGAGGGCCCGGCTGGCCGTATGCAGCGCCTGGGTGGCGGCAAACAGCCGCTGGTGGTGGTCGATTACGCCCATACCCCGGATGCCCTGGAAAAAGTTCTCGAAGCCCTGCGCCCACATGCCAAGGGCAAATTGCTCTGCCTGTTCGGCTGCGGCGGTGATCGCGATCGCGGCAAGCGTCCGTTGATGGCTGAGATTGTCGAGCGTTTGGCCGACGGCGTACTCGTCACCGACGACAACCCGCGCAGTGAAGACCCAAGCCAGATTTTCGATGACATCCGTGTCGGCTTCAAAGATGCCTCCAAGGCCACCTTCGTTGCTGGTCGTGGTGCCGCCATTGCCCAACTGATTGCCAGCGCCAGCGCTGACGATGTGGTGGTGCTGGCGGGCAAGGGGCACGAGGACTACCAGGAAATCAACGGCGAGCGCCATGCCTTCTCCGATCTGGTCGAGGCTGATCACGCCTTGACTGCCTGGGAGGTCGCCCATGCTTAAAGTCATGCAGTTCAGCCAACTCACCCAGGCCCTGTCGGCCCGCGTAGTGTCGAGCGATTGCACCTTCAACGGCGTGAGTATCGACAGCCGCAACATTCAGCCTGGGCAGTTGTTTGTCGCCTTGGCAGGCCCGCGCTTCGATGGTCACGACTACCTGAACGAAGTCGCCGCCAAAGGTGCCGTCGGTGCCTTGGTACAGCGTGAAGTGCCCGACTCCACCTTGCCGCAATTGCTGGTGCCCGATACTCGCTTGGCCTTGGGTCAATTGGGGGCGCTCAACCGCGCTGCTTTTGACAAGCCGGTGGCGGCCATTACCGGCTCCAGCGGCAAGACCACGGTCAAGGAACTGCTTGCCGGTGTCCTGCGTACGCGCGGGCCGGTGCTTGCGACCCGGGGCAACCTCAACAATGATTTCGGCGCACCGCTGACCCTGCTCGAACTGGCCCCGGAGCACACGGCAGCCGTGATCGAGCTGGGGGCTTCGCGTATCGGCGAAATCGCCTACACCGTGGCGCTGACCAAGCCTCACGTGGCGATCATCAACAATGCCGGTACCGCCCATGTCGGCGAGTTCGGCGGCCCGGAAAAAATCGTCGAAGCCAAGGGTGAAATTCTTGAAGGGCTCGACGCCTCAGGCACCGCCGTGCTGAACCTGGACGACAAGGCTTTCGAGACCTGGCGTGTACGCGCCGCCGGTCGCAAGGTGCTGACGTTTGCGGTGCTCAATGCCGCGGCCGACTTCCATGCTTCAAATATCACCGTCGACGCCCGCGGTTGCCCGTCCTTCACCTTGCATACCCCGCAAGGCAGCGAACACGTGCAGCTGAACCTGCTGGGCAACCATAACGTTGCCAACGCCCTGGCCGCCGCCGCCGCCGCCCATGCCCTGGGCGTGTCGCTGTTCGGTATCGCTACGGGCCTGGGCGCGGTGCAGCCGGTCAAGGGCCGCACTGTGGCGCAATTGGCTGCCAACGGCATGCGCGTGATTGATGACACCTACAACGCCAATCAGTCCTCGGTCTGCGCCGCCATAGATCTGCTCAAGGGTTTCGATGGCCGCAAAGTACTGGTGCTGGGCGATATCGCCGAGCTGGGCGACTGGGCCGAGCAGTCCCATCGGGAAGTAGGTGCCTACGCCAGCGGCAAGGTCGACGCGCTCTACGCGGTCGGCCCGAACATGACTCACGCCGTGAGCGCCTTCGGTCCCGGTGCGCGGCATTTTGCGACGCAAGCTGAATTGATCCAGGCGCTGACGGCGACTGAACACGACAAACACACAACCATTTTGATCAAGGGATCGCGCAGCGCGGTGATGGAAAACGTCGTCGCAGCCTTGTGTGGCTCAAGTACGGAGAAACATTAATGCTGCTGCTGCTGGCTGAGTATCTGCAACAGTTCCACAAAGGCTTCGCGGTCTTTCAGTACCTGACCCTGCGCGGGATCCTGGGTGTGCTGACCGCGCTGTCTTTGTCACTGTTTCTGGGGCCGTGGATGATCCGCACCCTGCAGAACCTGCAAATTGGTCAATCGGTTCGCAACGACGGCCCGCAGTCGCACCTGTCCAAGTCCGGCACGCCGACCATGGGCGGTGCGCTGATCCTGTCGTCCATCGGCGTCAGCACCTTGCTCTGGGCCGACCTGCATAACCGCTACGTGTGGGTGGTGCTGCTGGTGACCCTGCTGTTCGGTGCCATCGGCTGGGTGGATGACTACCGCAAAGTGATCGAGAAAAACTCCAAGGGGCTGCCAAGCCGCTGGAAGTATTTCTGGCAGTCGGTGTTCGGCCTTGCTGCGGCAGTCTTCCTGTACACCACTGCGCCAAGCGCCGTGGAAACCACCTTGATCATCCCGATGCTCAAGGATGTGAGCATTCCACTGGGTGTCGGCTTCGTGGTGCTGACCTATTTCGTGATCGTCGGCTCCAGCAACGCGGTGAACCTGACCGACGGCCTTGATGGCCTGGCGATCATGCCGACGGTGATGGTTGGCGGTGCACTCGGCATCTTCTGCTACCTGTCGGGTAACGTGAAATTCGCAGAATACCTGCTGATCCCTTACGTACCGGGCGCCGGTGAGCTGATCGTGTTCTGCGGCGCGCTGATCGGTGCCGGCCTGGGGTTCCTGTGGTTCAACACCTACCCGGCACAAGTCTTCATGGGTGACGTCGGCGCGCTGGCGCTGGGCGCTGCCCTGGGCACCATTGCGGTGATCGTTCGCCAGGAAATCGTGCTGTTCATCATGGGCGGTGTGTTCGTGATGGAAACCCTGTCGGTGGTCATCCAGGTGGCTTCCTTCAAATTGACCGGGCGTCGTGTGTTCCGCATGGCGCCGATCCACCACCACTTTGAACTCAAGGGCTGGCCCGAGCCACGTGTGATCGTCCGTTTCTGGATCATCACCGTGATTCTGGTACTGGTCGGCCTTGCCACCCTGAAACTGAGGTAGAAACGAGTGTCCCTGATCGCTTCAGACCACTTCCGCATCGTTGTCGGCCTCGGCAAGAGCGGCATGTCCCTGGTTCGCTTCCTGGCGAACCGGGGCACGTCGTTTGCCGTGGCCGACACGCGGGAAAATCCACCGGAGCTGGTCACGCTGCGCCGTGACTACCCGCACGTGGAAGTGCGTTGTGGCGAGTTGGATGTCGAGTTTCTGTGCCGTGCCGATGAGCTCTACGTGAGCCCCGGCCTGGCCCTGGCTACACCCGCCCTGCAAGCTGCTGCAGCGCGTGGCGTCAAGCTGTCCGGTGATATCGATCTGTTTGCGCGTAACGCCAAGGCGCCGATCGTGGCCATCAGCGGTTCCAATGCGAAGAGCACCGTGACCACCCTGGTCGGCGAAATGGCGGCTGCGGCCGGCAAGCGCGTGGCCGTGGGCGGCAATCTTGGTGTGCCGGCGTTGGACCTGCTCAGTGACGACGTCGAGTTGTACGTGATGGAGTTGTCGAGCTTCCAGCTGGAAACCACCCACGATCTCGGCGCTGAAGTGGCCACCGTGCTGAATGTCAGCGAAGACCATATGGACCGCTACAGCGGCCTGCCGGCTTATCACCTGGCCAAGCACCGGATCTTCCGAGGCGCCAAGCAATTTGTAGTCAATCGCCAGGATGCCCTGAGCCGTCCGCTGATGGGCGAGGGCATGCCTTGCTGGACTTTCGGCCTGGGCAAACCCGATTTCAAAGGCTTCGGCATTCGCGAAGAGAACGGCGAGAAGTACCTGGCCTTCGAATTCCAGAACCTGATGCCGGTACGCGAGCTTAAGATCCGTGGCGCACATAACCAGTCCAATGCCCTGGCTGCACTGGCGCTCGGTCATGCGGTTGGCCTGCCATTCGACGCGATGCTCGCCAGTCTGCGTACGTTCGCTGGCCTTGAGCATCGCTGCCAGTGGGTACGCGACCTCAATGGCGTGAGCTACTACAACGACTCCAAGGCCACCAACGTCGGTGCCGCCCTGGCTGCCATCGAGGGCCTGGGTGCCGATATCGACGGCAAGCTGGTGCTGATCGCTGGTGGTGATGGCAAGGGCGCCGACTTCAAGGACCTTGCAAATCCGGTCGCCGCCCATTGCCGCGCCGTGGTGCTGATGGGTCGCGATTCGGACCTGATCGCCGCCGCCCTCGGCGACGCGGTGCCGCAAGTACGCGCGACCTCGCTGGATGACGCCATTGCCCACTGCAAAGCCCTGGCCCAGCCGGGTGACGCGGTGCTGCTGTCGCCGGCCTGTGCCAGTTTCGACATGTTCAAGAATTACGAAGAGCGCGGTCAGCTGTTCGCCCGCGCCGTGGAGGCCTTGGCATGAGCCTCAACCTGAAAAACATCATCAAGCCGTACCCGTCGCCGATCATTACCGGGCGCGGCATCGACCTCGATTTCCCGATGCTCGCCGGGTGCCTCGCGCTGCTCGGCCTGGGCCTGGTGATGATTACTTCGGCATCCTCCGAAGTGGCTGCCGTGCAGTCGGGCAATACCCTTTACATGATGATCCGTCACCTGGTGTACCTGGTGATCGGTCTCGGCGCGTGCATCGTCACCATGATGATTCCTATCGCCACCTGGCAGCGTCTGGGCTGGCTGATGCTGATCGGCGCGTTCGGCTTGCTGGTGATGGTGATCGTGCCCGGCATCGGCCGCGAGGTGAACGGTTCGATGCGCTGGATCGGCTTCGGCGCGTTCAACGTGCAGCCCTCGGAGATCGCCAAAGTGTTCGTGGTGATCTACCTGGCCGGTTACCTGGTACGCCGTCAGAAAGAAGTGCGCGAAAGCTGGATGGGCTTCTTCAAACCCTTCATCGTGCTGCTGCCCATGGCCGGGCTGTTGCTGATGGAGCCCGACTTCGGTGCCACCGTGGTCATGATGGGTGCTGCGGCGGCCATGCTGTTCCTCGGCGGCGTCGGCCTGTTCCGCTTCACCTTGATGGTGGTGCTGGCAGTCGCGGCGGTGACCATTCTGGTACAGGCGCAACCTTACCGGATGGCGCGTCTGATTACCTTTACCGACCCCTGGTCCGATCAGTTCGGTTCCGGCTACCAGTTGACCCAGGCGCTGATTGCCTTCGGTCGCGGCGAGTGGCTGGGCGTGGGCCTGGGCAACAGCGTGCAGAAGCAGTTCTACCTGCCCGAAGCCCACACCGACTTCGTGTTCTCGGTACTGGCCGAAGAGCTGGGTGTCGTGGGTTCGCTGTGCACTGTCGGCCTGTTCGTATTCGTCTGTGTACGCGCCATGTACATCGGTCTGTGGGCCGAGAAGGCCAAGCAGTTCTTTGCCGCCTACGTTGCCTACGGGCTGGCGTTCCTGTGGATTGGCCAATTCCTGATCAACATCGGCGTGAACGTCGGCCTGTTGCCGACCAAGGGCCTGACCTTGCCGTTCCTCAGCTACGGTGGCAGTTCGTTGGTGATCTGCTGCGCCTGTCTTGGCTTGTTGCTGCGTATCGAGTGGGAGAGTCGAACCCACTTGGGCAGCGAAGAGATGGAGTTCAGCGAAAGCGACTTCGCCGAGGAGCCGACCCATGGGCGCTAACGTGTTGATCATGGCCGGCGGCACCGGGGGGCATGTGTTCCCGGCCCTGGCTTGCGCCCGTGAATTCCAGAACCGCGGCTATACCGTGCACTGGTTGGGTACGCCCCGTGGCATTGAAAACGAGTTGGTGCCCAATGCCGGTTTGCCCCTGCATTTGATCAACGTCACCGGCCTGCGTGGCAAGAGCAAGTTGTCCCTGCTCAAGGCGCCGTTCGTGTTGCTCAAGGCGGTCATGCAGGCACACAGGATCATCCGCGAACTGAAGCCGGTGTGCGTGCTCGGTTTCGGTGGTTATGTGACCGGCCCTGGTGGCGTTGCGGCGAAGCTCGCTGGCGTACCGGTGATCGTGCACGAACAGAACGCCGTCGCCGGGACTGCCAACCGTCTGCTGGTGCCGTTGGCATCGCGGGTGTGTGAAGCCTTCCCGAAAACCTTCGCTGCCTCGGACAAGCTTCGTACCACCGGTAACCCAGTGCGTACCGAACTGTTCATGGCCATTGCGCGTGACGCTCTGGCCGGGCGCAAGGCGCACCTGCTGATCCTGGGCGGAAGCCTGGGCGCCGAGCCACTGAACAAATTGCTGCCTGAAGCCGTTGCGCAACTTCCTGAGACTCTGCGCCCGGAGATCTTCCACCAGGCCGGCAAGAACCATGATGAAGTCACCGCCACGCGTTATCGTGAGGCCGGTGTGGAGGCCAATGTACAGCCCTTCATCAAAGACATGGCCCAAGCCTATGGCTGGGCCGACCTGGTGGTCTGCCGCGCTGGTGCGCTGACCGTCAGTGAACTGGCCGCTGCCGGTCTGCCGTCGTTGCTGGTGCCTTTGCCCCATGCGATCGACGATCACCAGACCCGCAACGCCGAATATTTGGCCGGGGAGGGCGCTGCCTTCCTGCTGCCGCAAAGAACGACTGGCGCCGCCGATTTGGCCGCACGCCTGACCGAGGTTTTGATGCAACCGGAACGACTCAACAGCATGGCGAGCACCGCAAGCCGCCTGGCCAAACCTGAAGCAACCCGCACCGTGGTCGATATCTGCCTGGAGGTGGCCCATGGTTGAGAATCAGAAAGCCATGCCGCAACCCGAGATGCGCCGCATCCGTCGCATTCACTTCGTCGGTATCGGTGGTGTGGGCATGTGCGGCATCGCCGAAGTACTGCTGAACCTGGGCTACCAGGTGTCCGGCTCGGACTTGAAAGAGTCGCCGGTCACCGAGCGTCTGAAGTCCTTCGGTGCGCAGATCTTTATCGGCCACCGTGCCGAGAACGCCGCCGAGGCCGACGTGCTGGTGGTGTCCAGTGCCGTGAACACGTCCAACCCGGAAGTGGCCACCGCCCTTGAACGCCGTATCCCGGTGGTGCCGCGTGCCGAGATGCTCGCCGAACTGATGCGCTATCGCCACGGCATCGCCGTCGCCGGTACCCATGGCAAGACCACCACCACCAGCCTGATCGCTTCGGTGTTCGCCGCCGGTGGCCTGGACCCGACGTTCGTCATCGGTGGCCGCCTGAATGCAGCCGGCACCAATGCCCAACTCGGCACCAGCCGCTATCTGATCGCCGAAGCCGATGAGAGCGATGCGAGCTTCCTGCACCTGCAACCGCTGGTCGCCGTCGTCACCAACATCGACGAAGACCACATGGCGACCTACGACGGTGACTTCAATAAACTGAAGAAAACCTTCGTCGACTTCCTGCACAACCTGCCGTTCTACGGTCTGGCGGTGGTGTGCCTGGACGATCCGGTGGTGCGTGAAATCCTGCCGCAGGTCAAGCGTCCGACCGTGACCTACGGCTTCAGCGAAGACGCCGATGTGCGCGCAATCAATGTACGCCAGGAAGGCATGCAAACCTTCTTCACCGTGCTGCGTCCCGACCGCGAACCGCTGGATGTCTCGGTGAACATGCCGGGCAACCACAACGTGCTGAACTCCCTGGCGACCATCTGCATCGCCACCGATGAGGGCGTCAGCGATGAAGCCATCGTCGAAGGGCTGTCGCGCTTTGCCGGTGTCGGCCGTCGCTTCCAGGTCTACGGCCAGTTGCCGGTTGAAGGCGGTGACGTGATGCTGGTGGACGACTACGGTCACCACCCGACCGAAGTTGCCGCTGTGATCAAGGCCGTGCGCGGCGGCTGGCCGGAGCGCCGCCTGGTGATGGTTTACCAGCCGCACCGCTACAGCCGTACCCGCGACCTGTACGACGATTTCGTCAATGTGCTGGCCGATGCCAACGTGCTGCTGCTGATGGAGGTTTACCCGGCCGGTGAAGAACCGATCCCGGGCGCTGACAGCCGCAAGCTGTGCAACAGCATCCGCCAGCGTGGCCAACTGGACCCGATCTACATCGAGCGTGGCGTCGACCTGGCCCCTATCGTCAAGCCGTTGCTGCGCGCCGGCGACATCCTGCTGTGCCAGGGTGCCGGTGATATCGGTGGCCTTGCGCCCAAGTTGCTGGCGAGCCCGCTGTTTGCAGCCGTGGCAAAGGGGGCGTCGAAATGATCACTGACTACGGCTCCCTGTTTTCCACTGTCGCGCCTGCCGATTTCGGTCGCGTCGCTGTGCTGTTCGGCGGCAAGAGCGCTGAGCGCGAAGTGTCGCTCAAGTCCGGCAATGCCGTGCTCCAGGCGCTGCAAAGTGCCGGTGTGAACGCCTTTGGCATCGACGTCGGCGATGACTTCCTCGCCCGTCTGCAAGCCGAGAAGATCGACCGCGCCTTCATCATCCTCCATGGTCGTGGCGGTGAAGACGGCAGCATGCAAGGCCTGCTCGAATGTGCCGGCATCCCCTACACCGGTAGCGGTATCCTCGCTTCCGCGCTGGCGATGGACAAATTGCGCACCAAGCAGGTGTGGCACAGCCTGGGTATTCCGACCCCGCGTCACGCCGTGCTGTGCAGCGAAGACGATTGTATTTCTGCGGCCAAGGAACTGGGCCTGCCTTTGATCGTCAAACCAGCCCATGAAGGCTCCAGTATCGGCATGGCTAAAGTGAACTCGGCCGCCGAATTGATCGACGCATGGAAAGCGGCAAGTACCTACGATTCGCAAGTGTTGGTGGAACAGTGGATTTCCGGTCCCGAGTACACCATCGCCACCCTGCGTGGACAGGTATTGCCGCCCATCGCTTTGGGCACGCCCCACACCTTTTATGACTACGACGCCAAGTACCTGGCTTCCGATACCCAGTACCGGATCCCATGTGGCCTCGAAGCAACCAAGGAACAGCAATTGATGGACCTCACGGCGAAAGCCTGTGAGGCGTTGGGTATCGCCGGTTGGGCGCGGGCAGACGTGATGCAGGATGACCAAGGGAATTTCTGGTTCCTTGAAGTCAACACCGCACCGGGGATGACCGACCACAGCCTGGTGCCGATGGCCGCTCGCGCAGCCGGCCTGGATTTTCAGCAGTTGGTGCTGGCGATCCTGGCGGCAAGTATCGAGTCACGAGGCTAAGACATGAAAGGCGCATCGCTTCGTCATCAGCCCCCACAAGCACCGAGCCGCAAGCCGGTGCCACGGGGTGCCAGCCGCATGGTGGCCAAAGAGCCGATGTCGGCGCGCCTGCCCAAAGCCAACTTTGGTTTTATCAAGGCGCTGTTCTGGCCGGTATTGCTGGTGGTGCTGGGGTTCGGTACCTACGAAGGCGCGCAACGCCTGCTGCCGTATGCCGACCGGCCGATCACCAAGATCAGCGTGCAGGGCGACTTGAGCTACATCAGCCAGCAGGCGGTACAGCAGCGCATCGGCCCGTACCTGGCCGCGAGCTTCTTTACCATCGACCTGGCCGGTATGCGCTCGGAGCTGGAACAGATGCCGTGGATCGCACACGCCGAAGTGCGCCGCGTATGGCCCGACCAGGTCACGATCCGCCTGGAAGAACAACTGCCCGTGGCCCGTTGGGGTGATGAAGCGCTGTTGAACAACCAGGGCCAGGCGTTCACCCCGCGTGAGCTGGCCAACTATGAGCACCTGCCGCAGCTGTTCGGGCCGCAGCGGGCGCAGCAGCAAGTGATGCAGCAGTACCAGGCCTTGAGCCAGATGCTGCGGCCACTGGGCTTCTCCATTGCACGCCTGGAACTGCGTGAACGGGGCAGCTGGTTTTTGACAACCGGGGCAGGCAGTTCCGGCCCGGGCATCGAGTTGTTGCTGGGACGCGACCGCTTGGTGGAAAAGATGCGCCGCTTTATTGCCATCTATGAAAAAACCTTGAAAGAACAGATTACGAACATTGCGAGCGTCGACCTGCGTTACGCCAACGGCCTGGCCGTCGGCTGGCGTGCACCGGCCGCGCCCACGGCAGCACAACCCGCTGTCGCGAAGAATTAAGAAGAGGCAGGACCCATGGCAAACGTGCAAAGCGGCAAAATGATCGTCGGTCTCGATATCGGCACCTCCAAGGTGGTGGCGCTGGTGGGCGAGGTTGGGGAAGACGGCGCGATCGAAATCGTCGGTATTGGCACGCATCCGTCCCGGGGCCTGAAGAAGGGCGTGGTGGTGAACATCGAGTCCACCGTGCAATCGATCCAGCGCGCCATCGAAGAAGCGCAGCTGATGGCCGGTTGCCGGATTCACTCGGCGTTCGTCGGCGTGGCCGGCAACCATATCCGCAGCCTGAATTCCCATGGCATCGTGGCGATCCGCGACCGTGAAGTCAGCTCGGCCGACCTTGAGCGCGTCCTCGACGCCGCCCAGGCCGTGGCGATCCCGGCTGACCAGCGCGTGCTGCACACCCTGCCGCAGGACTACGTGATCGATAACCAGGAAGGCGTGCGCGAGCCCCTGGGCATGTCGGGCGTACGTCTGGAAGCCAAGGTCCACGTGGTGACCTGCGCCGTCAACGCCGCACAGAACATTGAAAAATGCGTGCGCCGTTGCGGCCTGGAAATCGACGACATCATTCTCGAGCAGTTGGCTTCGGCCTACTCGGTACTCACCGACGACGAAAAAGAGCTGGGCGTGTGCCTGGTGGACATCGGCGGCGGCACCACCGACATCGCGATCTTCACCGAGGGTGCGATCCGTCACACCGCGGTGATCCCGATTGCCGGCGACCAGGTCACCAACGACATCGCCATGGCGTTGCGTACACCGACCCAGTACGCCGAAGAAATCAAGATCCGCTACGCCTGCGCCCTGGCCAAACTGGCCGGTGCCGGCGAGACCATCAAGGTGCCAAGCGTGGGCGACCGTCCACCGCGCGAACTGTCGCGCCAGGCTCTGGCCGAAGTGGTCGAGCCGCGCTACGACGAACTGTTCACCCTGATCCAGGCCGAACTGCGTCGCAGCGGCTACGAAGATTTGATCCCGGCCGGCATCGTGCTGACCGGTGGCACCTCGAAAATGGAAGGCGCGGTCGAACTGGCCGAAGAGATCTTCCACATGCCTGTGCGCCTGGGCGTGCCCCATGGCGTGAAAGGCCTGGGCGACGTCGTGCGCAACCCGATTTATTCCACCGGTGTGGGCTTGCTGTTGTACGGGCTGCAAAAGCAGACCGATGGCATTTCGTTGTCGGGCCCGAGCATCCGCGACAGCTACCGCAGTGACGACGAAGCCAAAGCGCCGTTGTTCGAGCGGTTGCAGGCTTGGGTCAAAGGCAATTTCTAAAGATTTACCGCGACACCGCAGCACCCGCAGTAAGCAGTAGGCGAAAAAACTAGAGAAAACGAAAGGAGAGGGAACATGTTTGAACTCGTAGACAACATCCCCGCTAGCCCGGTTATCAAAGTAATCGGTGTCGGCGGTGGCGGCGGCAACGCTGTCAACCACATGGTCAAGAGCAACATTGAAGGCGTTGAATTCATCTGCGCCAACACTGATGCCCAGGCGCTGAAAAGCATCGGCGCGCGGACCATCCTGCAATTGGGCACAGCGGTGACCAAGGGCCTCGGCGCTGGCGCCAATCCGGAAGTCGGCCGTCAAGCCGCTCTGGAAGACCGCGAGCGTATTGCCGAAGTGCTGCAAGGCACCAACATGGTGTTCATCACCACCGGCATGGGCGGCGGTACCGGTACCGGTGCTGCTCCGATCATTGCCGAAGTGGCCAAGGAAATGGGGATTCTGACCGTCGCTGTCGTGACGCGTCCGTTCCCGTTCGAAGGCCGCAAGCGCATGCAGATCGCCGACGAAGGTATCCGTCTGCTGTCTGAAAGCGTCGACTCGTTGATCACCATCCCCAACGAGAAACTGCTGACCATCCTGGGCAAGGACGCAAGCCTGCTGTCTGCGTTCGCCAAGGCTGACGATGTACTGGCCGGTGCCGTTCGCGGTATCTCCGACATCATCAAGCGTCCGGGCATGATCAACGTCGACTTTGCCGACGTTCGTACCGTCATGAGCGAAATGGGCATGGCGATGATGGGCACTGGCTGCGCCAGCGGTCCTAACCGTGCACGCGAAGCGACCGAAGCGGCCATCCGCAACCCGTTGCTCGAAGACGTGAACCTGCAAGGTGCACGCGGCATCCTGGTGAACATCACCGCAGGTCCCGACCTGTCCCTGGGTGAGTACTCCGACGTGGGTAGCATCATCGAAGCCTTCGCGTCCGAGCACGCCATGGTCAAGGTGGGTACCGTTATCGATCCGGACATGCGTGATGAACTGCATGTAACCGTGGTTGCGACCGGCCTGGGTGCGAAAATCGAGAAGCCTGTAAAGGTCATCGACAACACCCTGCACAACAGCCAGGTCAGCCAGGCTAATCAGGCAGCGGCCGCTGCAGCACCTGCTCGCCAGGAACTGCCGTCGGTGAACTACCGTGATCTGGACCGTCCGACCGTGATGCGCAACCAGGCCCAGGCCGGTGCTGCTGCATCCCGTAGCCTGAATCCGCAAGATGATCTGGACTACCTGGACATCCCGGCATTCCTGCGTCGTCAGGCCGATTAATGGAATGTATCAGGGCTATGAAGGTGATTGGTGTTCAGCAAAGGTCTGGTCTGTTATTATCGCCAGCCTTTGTTGATACCAGTTCGCAATTTGCGCTGAAGCGGTCCAAGCCATGATTAAACAACGCACCCTGAAGAATATTATCCGTGCCACAGGTGTAGGTCTGCACTCCGGGGAGAAGGTATACCTGACCCTCAAGCCCGCACCTGTCGACACCGGCATCGTGTTTGTTCGTGCCGACCTGGACCCTGTGGTGCAGATTCCTGCTCGCGCGGAAAACGTTGGCGAAACCACGATGTCGACCACTCTGGTCAACGGTGACGTCAAAGTGGACACGGTGGAGCACTTGCTCTCGGCCATGGCTGGCCTGGGCATCGATAACGCCTACGTCGAGCTCTCCGCGTCCGAAGTCCCGATCATGGATGGCAGCGCTGGACCCTTCGTATTCTTGATTCAATCTGCCGGCCTGGAAGAACAGGACGCAGCCAAGAAGTTCATTCGCATTCTGCGGGAAGTGACAGTAGAAGACGGCGACAAGCGCGCCACCTTCGTCCCGTTCGAAGGCTTTAAAGTGAGCTTTGAGATCGATTTCGATCACCCGGTATTCCGTGACCGCACCCAAAGTGCAAGCGTGGATTTTTCCAGCACTTCGTTCGTAAAAGAAGTCAGCCGCGCCCGTACCTTTGGTTTCATGAGTGACATCGAGTACCTGCGCAAGCACAACCTCGCACTCGGCGGCAGCGTTGAAAACGCCATTGTGGTCGACGCGGATGGTGTACTGAACGAAGACGGCCTTCGCTACGAAGACGAATTCGTGAAGCACAAGATCCTCGATGCAATCGGTGACCTCTACCTGCTGGGCAATAGCCTGATAGGCGAGTTCAAAGGCTTCAAGTCGGGCCACGCCCTTAACAACCAGCTGCTGCGCAAGTTGATTGAGCAGACAGACGCTTGGGAAGTCGTGACCTTCGAAGATGCCAGCACCGCACCGATCTCTTACATGCGTCCCGTTGCGGCGGTGTAAGTAACAACTCTCTTTCTTTAGTTTTTAAAGGCTGCCTGCGGGTGGCCTTTTTTTATGGCGCGCCGTTTTATATGGGATGGGTTGCCGCATCCACAATGCGGTTACGCCCACTGTGCTTGGCCTCATACAACGCTTGGTCAGCCTTGAGCAGCAAGTCCTCAAGGGTGATACGGCTGTGCTTGTGCCAGGTACTCATGCCGATGCTCACCGTGATCGGCTGATCATCCCCGGCCACCTGCGGCAAATGCTGAACGCTCTGGCGGATACGCTCGGCGATCACCCAGGCGCCCTTGGCGTCGGTATGGGGCAGCACCGCGGCGAACTCTTCACCGCCATAACGCGCGGCCAGGTCGGCCGGGCGACGGATAGTGCTGTTGATTACCTGCGCGACTGCCCGCAACGCATCATCCCCACCCTGATGGCCGTGGCGGTCGTTGAAGGCCTTGAAGTGGTCCACGTCGATCATCAGCACAGTCAGCGGCTCGGTTGAGCGCTGCGCACGGTCCCATTCCATACGCAAACGCTCGTCCAGAGTACGACGGTTGGCCAGGCCGGTGAGGGCGTCGGTGGCTGCCAGTTCTGACAGCACTTGCTCAGCACGATGGCGACGGCGCAATTCCATGCACAGCGCCCAGGTCAGCCACAACAGACCCACGCATAACACCCCCGTCGCAAGGCTGACCAGCCACGCTGCGCGCCGCCAGGGCGCGAACACTTCATCACTGGAAAGGGCCACCGCAACGATCAATGGCAAATTGCCCACATTGGAGAAACTGTAAAGGCGTGCCTGATGGTCGACACTGGAGATGCTTTGGAAACTGCCGTCCCGTTCACGCAGCATACGTGCGACGTTGGGGCGTTGGCTCAGGTCCTTATTGATGATATCCGCTTCCAGCAAAGGCTCTTGCGCCAGCAGGATGCCTTGGTGGTTGAGCAGGTTGATCGTGCTGTTGCTGCCGATATTCAGGCTGGTGAACAGCTGGTGGAAGTACGACAGGCGCATGGACGCGACGGCGACTCCCAGGAAGCGCCCGTCCGGTGACGAAACGCGGCGGCTGAACGCGATGCGCCATTGGTCATCGCACACACAGCGGGCCATGAACGGACGGCTGATGTACAACCCCACGTCCGGATTCTGGCGGTGAACCTGAAAATAGTCCCGATCAGCGAAGTTGCCGGGCTTGATCGTGAGCAGTGACGAGTCGGCAATCACCTCGCCGGTGGGATCCAGCAACAGGACATCGCCCTTGTATGGCGCGGCGGCGGAGCGGTCGAACAGCACCAACTGACGGATACTCGCGGATACATCCTGCAGGTCAGTACGTTCGGTAGCGGTGATCAAACCCTTGAGGCCCACATCGTAGAGTTCGACATTGCGCAACACGTCGGCGTCGATCAATTGGGTGATGGTATTGGCGGTGCGCTTGGCCGTCTGCAAGGTATTGGCGTGTTCACGAATCAGCAGCGCCGTGACGACTCCCACGATCAGCAACACTGTCAGCGTGCTGCCCAGAATAAGCAGGCGCTCAGGGCGGGTAAGGCTTGGGCTCATCGGACGCACTTCTGCTTTGAGGATGCCAATAGCTTAGTAGCAACTCTGGAATAGGTCGCAGAACCCAAATGTGGGAGCAATCCCCCTCCCACATTTGGAACGTTGTCAGAAGATGTTGATGGGGTAATCCACAATCACACGGTACTCATCCACATCCCGATCCACTGCCGAGTAGCCATTGCTTCCTCGATTAGTCGCCCATTGCAGGCGCACGGCCAGGTCCTTGGCCTTGCCACCCTGCACCACATATTTCACGTCGATATCCCGTTCCCAATGCTTGGCGTCCTTGCCGTCGGCGCTGTACCAACTGCTGTAGCCACGACTGTTGGGGTCGACCTTGGTCAGGTCGGTCTTGCCGCTGATGTAGGACACGGCAGACGTCAGCCCCGGCACGCCGAGGCCGGCGAAGTCGTAGGCGTACTTGAGCTTCCAGGAGCGCTCGTTGGGGCCGTTGAAGTCCGAGTACTGCTGGGAGTTGTCCAGGTACACGCTGTCGCCCTGGGTGATGTAGTCGAACGGCGTGTTGCCGTTGACCCGCTGATAGGTGGCCGTGACGCTGTGGTTGCCCACGCCTACAGTGAAATGCAGGCTGTAGGTGTTGTTGTCGATATCACCCAGCAGCGATTGGCCGGTGTCCTGGGTGTGGTAGTAGTGCAGGCCCGGGGTCAGGCTGACCAGATCATTGAGGGCGTAGGTATATTCGAGGTCGTAGTAGTACTGGTGCCATACGTCCTTGAGTTCGGAGGCGTACAGGTTGCTGGTCAACCCGGCAATGCCGCTGAACGACACGCCGGCCCAGTCCAGGTGCTGGCTGTCGGCATTGGCCGGCAATCCACCGTAGCTGGTGCCGATGCGCCGATGGCCGCTCTGGTTGTAGAGCTTGGTAAAGCTGGCCTGGCCGCCTTCGATCATCCAGCCGTCAAAGCTGTGGTTGGTCAGGCTTACACCCCGGAACGTCTGCGGCAACATGCGCGTCATGCCGCCGGCGATCACCGGGTTGTTGAGGAACAGGTCGCCGGCTTTCAGTTCGGTATCGAAGGCACGCATTTTCAAGGTGCCGCCGGCGGTGGAAAACGAACCCGGTGCCTTGCCGTTGCCGCTGCCGTAGGGAAGGATGCTGGAGCCATCAGTGCCGCCGCCGCCGTCGAGCTTCAGGCCGAGCATGGCGTTGACGTCCAGGCCAAAGCCGACGGTGCCCTGGGTGTAGCCGGACTCGAAGGTGCCGATAAAGCCCTGGCCCCATTCCTTGCTGTCATCGATATGGATGTCACGACGGTCGCGGTTCATGTAGTAGTTGCGGGTGTTGACCGTGAGGTGTGAACCCTCGACGAAGCCTTCGTCGGGCGGGGCGTCCGCCGCGTGGGCAAGGGGGATGATCGTTGCTGCGATTGCGAGGAATAACGGGGTGAACGTCAGCGAGTTCTTCACCGGTGGAGCTCCTTTGGTCAATCATGAACGGCCAGTGTCGTGGGGTGTGCCCGGCCTTTTTTCACGGCAAAAAAAAGCCGCTGAAGTCAGCGGCTTTAAGACAGATTCCCAGTGTAGAGCCCTGGAAATAAGTCGAGGGAAATTCGGGTAAGCGGGTCAGCTGCCTTTGCCGTCGCGCTCATCGATGCGTCAAAGTAACGCAGGCGAGCGGTGCGATACAGAGTGTAACAAGATAATAACTATTGCCCAAATCGCAACAGTGTGGGCGATAGGATCTTCTGTGGGAGCTGGCTTGCCTGCGATGCAGACACCTCGGTATGCCAGGCGCACCGGGGTGATGCTATCGCAGGCAAGCCAGCTCCCACATTTTTGACCGAGTTGTTTAGACCGGAAGGGTGATACCAAAGGTATTGCCACCGCCTTCGCTGCGCACAAACACATCCCCGCCATGCATCAACGCAATCGCCTTGACGATCGCCAGCCCCAGCCCGTGATTGGCCCCGCTGTTGCTGCGTGATGCATCCACCCGGTAGAAACGTTCGAACAGGCGTGGCAAGTGTTCGCTGGCGATCGCCTCGCCCGGGTTGGTCACGCCAATCGCTACCTGTTGCCCCTGCACCTGGATGTGCACGTTGATAACCTGTCCGGGCGCGGTATGTTGCACGGCATTGCTCAGCAGGTTGATCAGCGCACGCCGCAGGTGGGCCTTTTCGATATGCACCCGGGCATCACCGTGCACCCGCACCCGCACCTGAGCGTCTTCGAGGATGAAGTCCAGGTAATCGAGGGTGGTGGCCACTTCATCGGCCAGGGAGCATTCGATCAGCTTGGTGGCTTTGCTGCCCTGGTCGGCGCTGGCGAGGAACAGCATGTCGTTGATGATCGAGCGCAGCCGTTCCAGCTCTTCCAGGTTCGATTGCAACACCTCGAAATAGTGCTCGGCCGAACGCCCGCGTGTCAGTGCGACTTGGGTCTGGCCGATCAGGTTGGTCAGCGGCGAGCGCAGTTCATGGGCCACGTCGGCGTTGAACGATTCCAGGCGCGAGTAGGCTTGTTCCACGCGGTCGAGAGTGGCATTGAACGAATTGACGAACAGGCTCAACTCCGGCGGCAGCGGTGACAATTGCAAGCGCCCCGAGAGTTTGGGCGGGGCGAGTTTGCGCGCTTCGTCGGAGAGCTTTTCCAGTGGCTTCAAGCCGATGCGCGCAACCCAGAAACCCAGCAGCGCGGCCATGACCACACCCACCATTGCCAGGCTGATCAACGCCACCAGCAAATGATGCTGGGTGGCGCGGAAGTTTTCGGTGTCGATGGCGATCATAAAGCGCAACGCCGGGCGCTGGTCCTTGGCCGCAAACTGGCTGACCAGCACCTTGAACGGATAAGCGTGGCCGGGCAGGCGCAGGTCGCGCTTGCCCGTCGGGCCCTGTGCAAAGGCGCGGATTTGCGCGTCCGGCTCGCCATATTCATAGCTCGGGTCGCTGCTGACCACCCAGAATCGAATGCGCTTGTCCTCTTCCCCCAGCAGCTTGAGCTTGGACTTTATCTTGACCCAATGCTCCGGCGTGCCGAAGCGGTTCACCGACGATTCCAGCACGCTGTAGCGCGCATCCAGTTCGGCGCCCGGCAACAACCCCAGGCCGCGATCCACCTGCTGGTACAGCGCGCCGCCGATCAACACGAAGATCAGCAGCGCCACCAGGGTAAACATGCCGCTCAGGCGCAGGGCGATGGAGTTAGCCGACACTGCGGTTCTCCAGCACATAGCCCATGCCACGAATGGTGTGCAGCAGCTTGTGTTCGAACGGCCCGTCGAGCTTGGCGCGCAGGCGCTTGATCGCCACTTCCACCACGTTGGCATCGCTGTCGAAATTGATGTCCCAGACCATCTCGGCAATCGCGGTCTTGGACAGGATTTCTCCCTGGCGACGCGCCAACACGCTGAGCAGCGAGAACTCCTTGGCGGTCAGGTCCAGGCGTACACCGTTGCGACTGGCCTTGCGGCTGATCAAGTCGATCCACAGGTCGGCGACGGTTACCTGCACCGGCTCATGGCCGCCGCTGCGGCGGGTCAGGGCTTGCAGGCGCGCCACCAGCTCAAGAAACGAAAACGGCTTGCCCAGGTAATCATCGGCGCCCTCACGCAGGCCGCGAATGCGGTCCTCCACGCGCTCGCGGGCGGTGAGCATGATCACCGGCGTCTGCTTGCGGGCGCGCAACGCCCGCAATACGCCAAAGCCGTCCAGGCCGGGGAGCATCACGTCGAGCACGATCACCGCGTACTCATTCTCCAGCGCCAGGTGCAGGCCCTCGACGCCTTCGCGTGCCACATCGACGGTGTAGCCTTGCTCTGTCAGGCCACGGTGCAGGTAGTCTGCGGTTTTCTCTTCATCTTCAATAATCAGGACGCGCATGACCGCCTCAGTGTGTGGTCGCCAGCGCCAGCGCTGGTTTGGGCCTGTGGAAAGTCCGTTCAAGGTACAAGTATATGACCGGAGTCGTGAACAGCGTCAGCGCCTGGCTCACCAGCAAGCCTCCCACCACCGCAATGCCCAGCGGTTGACGCAGTTCCGCCCCCGGGCCCGAGCCCAGCATCAAGGGCACCGCGCCGAGCAGGGCGGCGAGGGTGGTCATGATGATCGGTCGGAACCGCGTGACGCAGGCTTCATAAATTGCATCCTCCGGCGTCAGCCCGCGCATGCGCTGGGCCTCCAGTGCAAAGTCGATCATCAAAATGCCGTTTTTCTTGACGATGCCGATCAGCAACACCAGGCCGATCAAGGCCATGATCGAAAAGTCCTGGCCCAGCAGCCACAGCATGATCAGCGCCCCCAGGCCCGCCGAGGGCAAGGTAGAAATGATCGTCAGTGGGTGCACGAAACTCTCGTACAGCACACCCAGGATGATGTACACCGCCACCAGCGCTGCGAGGATCAGCCACGGTTGGCTGGCCAGCGAACTCTGGAACGCCTGGGCCGCGCCCTGGAAGTTGCCGATGAGGGTGCTCGGCATACCGATGTCGCTCTTGGCCTGGTCGAGCATGATCACCGCGTCGCCCAGGGCCACGCCGGGCGCCAGGTTGAACGACAGGTTGGCGGCGGGGAACATGCCGTCATGGCTGATGGACAATGGCCCCACGCTGGGCGGCTCGACCCTGGCCAGTGCCGACAGCGGCACCATTTCGTTGGTCAGCGGCGAGCGCAGGTAAAAGTAGTTGAGGCTTTCGGCCTTGCCGCGTTGCTGGCTGTCCAGTTCGAGTATCACCTGGTACTGGTTGATCTCGGTCTGAAACTCGTTGATCTGGCGCTGGCCGAAGGCGTCGTACAGCGCCTGGTCGACATCGGTGGCGGTCAGGCCGAAGCGGGCCGCGGCCTGGCGGTCGATGTTGATGTGGGTAATGCTGCCGCCCAGTTGCAGGTCGTTGGACAGGTCACGAAACGCCGGGTTGCTGCGCAGTTTCTCGGTGAGGCGTTGGGTCCAGGTGTTGAGCGTCGGGCCGTCGTTGCTCTTGAGCACGTATTGGTACTGGGCGCGGCTGGGGCCGGAGCTCAAGTTGATGTCCTGGCCGGCGCGCAGGTACAGCACGATACCGGGCACCTTCGCCAGTTGCGGGCGCAGGCGGTCGATGAACTGGCTGGCGGACACGTCGCGATCACCGCGATCTTTCAAGGCAATCCAGAAGCGCCCGTTGGCGATGGTCTGGTTGCTGCCGGTGACGCCCACCGAGTGGGAAAACGCCTGCACCGCCGGGTCGGCCTTGACGATGTCCGCCAGGGCCTTGTGCTTGGCGACCATGTCTTTGTAGGACACATCGGCCGCCGCCTCGCTGGTGCCAAGCACGAAACCGGTGTCCTGCACCGGGAAGAAACCCTTGGGGATAAACACATAACCGACCACGGCCAGGGCCAGGGTCACCACGAAGATCGCCGCCATGCTGCGTTGGTGCGCCAGTGCCCGGCGCAGATTGCGTGCGTAGCCGGCCAGCAGGCGCTCGCTGAAGGAGGGTTTGGCGTGGGCAGGATGGCTCGGTGCGCGCATGAACAAGGCGGCCAGGGTAGGCGCCAATGTCAGCGAAACCACCACCGAAATCAGGATGGTCGAAGTGGCCGTCAGCGCGAATTCCTTGAACAACCGCCCGACCACACCGCCCATGAACAGCAGCGGAATAAACGCCGCCACCAGCGAGAAGCTGATGGACACCACGGTAAAGCCGATTTCGCCGGCCCCCTTGATCGCCGCTTCGCGCTGGCCCAGGCCGGCCTCCAGGTGCCGATGGATGTTCTCCACCACCACAATCGCATCGTCCACCACGAAGCCCACGGCGATCACGATAGCGACCAGGGTCAGGTTGTTCAGGCTGAACCCCATCACGTACATCAGGGCAAAACTGGCCACCAGCGATACACCCAGCACGGCCGAAACAATCAGTGTCGCCGAGAGCTGGCGCAAAAACAGCGCCATCACCGCCACCACCAGCAGGATGGCGATCAGCAGGGTCATTTCCACTTCATGCAGGGAGGCGCGGATGGTCTTGGTGCGGTCGGTCAATACGCTGACCTGCACCGAGGCCGGCAACATGCCTTGCAGGCGCGGCAGTTCGGCCTGGATGCGGTCGACGGTTTCGACGATGTTGGCGCCGGGCTGACGCGAAATCACCAGGTTGACCCCTGGCGTATCGCCGGACCAGGCTTGCACGTAGGCGTTTTCCGAACCATTGATGACGTTGGCGATATCGCGCAGTTGAACCGGTGCGCCGTCTTTGTAGGAAACGATTAACTGGCCGTAGTCTTCGGGGTGAAACAGCTGGTCGTTGGTCGACAGAGTCGAGACGCTGTTCTCGCCATAGATCGCGCCCTTGGCCAAGTTGAGGCTCGACTGCTGAATGGCCAGGCGTATGTCGGCGAGGGTCAGCCCGATGGCCGCGAGTTTGTCGGGGGAGGCCTGCACGCGAATCGCCGGGCGTTGCTGGCCGGTAATGTTGATCTGGCCGACGCCGTCGATCTGGCTGATCTGGCGCGCCAGCAGGGTTTCCACATAATCACTCAGCTCGGTGCTGGGCATGCTGCCTGAACTGACGCTGAGGATCAGTACCGGGCTGTCCGCCGGGTTGACCTTTCTCCAGGTCGGCAAGTTCGGCATATCGCTGGGCAGCTTGCCGGAGGCGGTGTTGATCGCGGCCTGGACTTCCTGGGCGGCGGTGTCGATGCTTTTTTCCAGAGTGAACTGCAACGTCAAAAGGCTTGAGCCCAAGGCGCTGCTGGAGGTCATCTGGGTCACGCCGGGGATGGCACTGAATTGCACTTCCAGGGGCGTGGCCACTGATGAGGCCATGGTGTCCGGGCTGGCACCGGGCAGTTGCGCGGTGACCTGGATCGTCGGAAATTCCGCTTCCGGCAACGGGGCGATGGACAGGCGTGGGAAGGCGATGACCCCCAGCAGTACCAAGGCAAACGTCAACAACAGGGTGGCGACCGGGTGATCAACGCACCAGGCCGAGGGCGAACGGCTGCCGCTCATGGTTGCACCGTGGCGTCAGCGGTCTGGATCACCTGTGGTGGCTCCTTGAGTACTTCCACCTGGGCGCCGGCCTTGAGCCGCGACTGACCGTCGCTGACCAGCACGTCCCCAGCCTGCACGCCTTTGATGATGTTGATCTCGCTGTCCTGATAGGCAACCTGTACCGGCACCACTTCTGCTTTATCACCGTTCACCCGGTACACGAAGTGCGAGTCCAGCCCACGCTGTACTACGGTCGGTGGCACCACTAGAACATGCTTGTCGAGGGCCGTCTGGATCTTGATGGTCACCAGTTGCCCCGGCCACAGCTTTTGCGATGGGTTGTTGAACTCGGCCTTGGCCCGCAGGGTGCCGGTGGTGGAGCTGATCTGGTTGTCGATCAGGCTCAGGTGGCCTTCGCCGAGCAGGTGGCCGGTGTCGCCGTCGGTATCGGCGCCCAGGTAGGCGTCGACGCTGGCCGGGGTTGGCGCCGCGATCAGACCCTGCAGGGTCGGCAGCATCTGCTGCGGCAGGGAGAACTCAACGGCGATCGGGTCGAGCTGGGTGACGGAGAACAACCCCTGGGTGTCGCTCATGCGCAGGAAATTACCTTCATCCACACTGCGAATGCCCACGCGACCACTGACGGGGGAGCGAATCTGGGTGTAGGAAAGTTGTACCTGAGCAGCATCAATCGCAGCCTGATTGCCTTGCACGGTGGCCCTGAGCTGGTTCACCAATGCCTGCTGCTGGTCATAGGTCTGCTTTGATACGCCGTCGTCAATGCTCAGTGCCTTGTAGCGCTTGAGGTTGACCAGTGCCACTTGCAACTGCGCCTGGCTTTCACCAAGTTGCGCCTTGGCCTGGTCGAGGCTGGCGCGGATCGAGCGGTCATCGAGGGTCGCCAGCAGGTCACCGGCCTTCACCGACTGACCTTCTTTGACCAGCAATCGGGTGAGGATGCCGTCGATCTGCGGACGAATCACCACATTGTGCAACGACAGCACCGAGCCGATGCCGCTGACAAACCGCGGAACATCCTGTTGCGTCACGCTCACCACCCGCACGGGAATGGCGGTAGGCGCCGCCAGCCGTGCTTTGACCGGCCGGGTCAATGCCCAGGCTGCGACAGCCAGTATCAGGAGGGCACCCACTATCAGGGCCATGTTTCGTTTGATCTGCATAGGAGGACGCCGGCGCAAACTGCACGTTGGAGTTTGGAAAGCTGCTTTATAGCGCTGTTTCACCGTCAGCACGGTGACGGCAAACTGACAGCCGTGACAGTTAGGCTGTGTGAGCCTGTCGCTTGAAGTTACTGCTGGCAGCCTCGGCCCCGTATACTCGCGTTTTTACACCTATAGCTGTGCCGGAGCCCCTATGACTTCCCCCACCCAACCCCCTGTTGAAGCGGCCGACCTCGTTGATTCGGCCACCGCCGACAGTGCTGAAAAAGCCGAGATCCCGGCGTTCAAGTTCCCCTTCAAGCCGGGTGAGCTGGCAGGCGCCAAAAACGCCAGCCAGCCCTGGTACAAAGGCGGCGCCAAGAACGGCCATACCAAGACCCCAGGCATGGCACCCCCAGGCACGCGCCGTTCGATGGGTAAACGTTAAGGCTAAATCGAAGCTCGCGTTATAGGCTGTTGCCTACGTCGCCTGTCGATATTTCTACTTGTAGGTCCGCGGTCGATTCTTGAAAGCTTGCACAGCGTTTGCTTCGTCCCGATGACGCTCCATCGGGACGAGTGAGTAAGCTTTCCGGAAAAGGACGTTCCCGTGGCCCTGATACACCTCTGTGCAGTGCTTGCCTTCTTGCTCTCGACGACTGCCGTTGCGGGCGATGTTCAACCGCGGCGCGAGATTCGTTTCGCCGTGGCCGCGCATTTCCCCCCCTTTCAGAGCCGCAACCCGCAAGGGCAATTGGTGGGGCTGAACATCGAACTGGGCAATGCCTTGTGCGAACAACTCAACGTGCGCTGTATCTGGGTTGACCAAGTCGTCATGGAAAATTTTCCGGCCCTCGAAGCCCGGCAGTTCGACGCGATCATGGGTATGGCGCCGACATGTCGGCGCCGACAACGGGTGAGTTTTACCGATGACCTCTACCCGATCACCACCCGCCTGGTGGGTCGTAAAGGCTCAGGCTTGCTCCCTGGCCGGCGCTCGCTCAAGGGCAAGCGCGTGGGGGTGTTGGTCAGGAGTAATCGTGAAACCTTTGCGCTCTCGCAGTGGGCACCGGCGGGGGTGATCATCAGAAGTTTCTGGCTCAACGATCAACTGATTCAGAGCCTGGTGTCGGGTGATATCGATGCGACCTTGCAAGGTGCCGTGGAGATCCGTGAGGCGCTGCTCGACACCGCCGACGGCCTGGACTTCGGTTTCCTGGGGCCTGTGGTGTCATCGGGCTTGTTGGGCAACAGCGTGGCTATCGCGGTACGCAAACCTGATACCGCGCTGCGCAATGAGCTGAACCATGCGCTTGAACAGCTGATGCAAAACGGCGAATACCAACGCATCCTCCAGCCCTATGGTCTGGATGTAGCGCCTGCCACTCCATGATCGAGATAGATCTCAATGCGGGAGCAGACTCAGTCAAATCCCCGTCGGCGGTCAGGCAGCCCGCAACGAGATAAACGCATAGTTGGCCGGCACTTCGGTGGCAATCTGCGCCCCGGCGTCCAGCAGTTGTTCGGCGATGTCCATACCGGATACATGGAACACCCATTCATTGGCCATGCTCGGCTGGACCACTGCCTGCTCGACAGCTTGGGCAAACGCCTGCATATCCGGCAGGTAGGCGGTAAAGCCGTCGCCCTTGAGCGCTGTGGTACGAATGCCGAGCAACGCACACACCGCTTCCTTGGTTTGTACATCATCACGGTCGGCCTGGCGCGAGCGGCCGATCAGTTCAGCCAGTTCCTTGTCCATTAACTCGCCACCGACGATCAAAGCCGGGCCCTGTTCCCAGGATTCTGGCGGGCAATCCTTGGCACTCGGGTTCAGCGGGATATGCGGGTTGATCTCCATCGGGTAGATCCGGCACACCAGTGGGCGTCGTTCATAGATACGGCAAAGGTTGTCTTCGTCAAGATTCCGGCAGCGTCCGGCGTTATAGGCGGCAAAGGTGATTGCCACAAACGCCTCGGTAGTGCCGCTGGGCACCATCACCGATCGGCGCTCGGCGTGTTCACGTTGTTGCAGGGGCAGGCCCAGGCCGTTGCCGAGGAAACCCTCGACCAGGACGATGACGTTACCGCCGTCCGCCGCCCAGCTACGGGCTTCTGCGAGGGTCAGGGGGACGTGATGGTCGCTGCAGCATTTGCCGCAACCTACGCAAGAAAACTGAGTGTTCATGGCGGATCTGTCACCAGGCTAGGTCAGAGGGCACGCTTGAGGGGTGACGGGTTTTTTACCTCTATCGACCGCTCGGCACTCTGGAAGCAAGTTATGCGCCAGGGGTTGTCAGCCCTTGGGCACAGTGTCGCGCAGGACAAATCTCATATCGGCACTTTCATACAGTTGCCGGGCACGCAGGTTGCTTTCCAGCACCTTGAGGTCGACATAAGGTTCGCCGCGCTGCTTGAACACCTGAAAGCTGTGCAGCAACAAGGCGCGCCCCAGCCCCTGGCCCTGGGCGCAAGGATGTATCGCAAGGTTCTTGATGAAGGCGCTGGTCCAGCACTGGGCGACACCGAGAATGCCGTCGGCGTTAATGGCGACCAGGCACAACGTCGGGTCGCACTCGGCATCGGTCACGAACTGTCGGCGCCATTCATCCAGGCTGGCGACACGGCCTCCGCCCTGGTCTTGAGTCATGCGCAACACGGCATGGATCGCCGGGGCCAATTCATCCCGGTAATGATCCAGCCGCGTATTCGCTGGCCACTGCGGGGCGGGCAGGCTGCCCGTGAGGTCGCGACGCAGCAGCTGGAAATACTCGGCCACTGCTTACAGGCCCTTTTGTGCCACGGTTTGCGCGGCGATGACCAGGTACTTGGTCAGCTCCGGGGAGGAGAACTTGGTGAGCACCGCATCGGCACCGGCCAGGCGGGCTTTCTCGCTGTTCATCGCGCTGTCCAGGGAAGTGTGCAACAGCACGTATAGGTCCTTGAAATCCGGGGTTTCGCGCAGGGTGCGGGTAAGGGCGTAGCCGTCCATCTCGGACATCTCGATATCCGACACCACCACATTGATCTGCTCGCCCGTGCCTTGCAGTTCCAGCAACACATCGATGGCTTCCTTGGCGCTGCGCGCGGTGTGGCAGGTCAGGCCAAGGTTACGCAGGGTGTGTACCGACTGCTGCAAGGCCACTTGGCTGTCGTCCACCACCAGGATGCGGGCGTTGCCGAGCACTTCGGCTTCTTCCATGGTCAGGTCGGTCGGCGCCGTTTCAATCGGTGCCGGGGCGATGCCGTGGATGACTTTCTCGATATCCAGCACCTGTACCAGGCCACCTTCCACTTGGGTTACCCCAGTGATAAATGCACGGTTGCCCCCGGAGCCGTAGGGTGGCGGGCGGATGTCGGTGGTCAGGCAATGCACGATCTTGCTCACTGCCTGCACATGCAAACCCTGCTTGGAACGGCTGACGTCGGTGACGATCAGGCAGCCGCCGTCCGGGTCTTGCAAGGGCATTTCACCGAGGGCGCGGCTCAAGTCGATCACCGACAGCGAGGTGCCGCGCAAGGTGGCAATGCCTTTGACGTGCGGGTGGGACTCCGGCAGCTTGGTCAGCGGCGGGCAGGGAATGATTTCACTGACTTTCAACAGGTTGATGGCCATCAGCTTGCCGCTGCGCAGGGTAAAGAGCAGAAGCGAAAGTGAGTCTGCGCGGGCTTTGGTGGTGGACATAAAAACCTTCTGTGGATCAGGGATGACGATCATCTATGGAAGGTTATCGACTCGGCTGGCCTGGGCTTTAACCGGATTTTGTGTCGGGCACTGCTAATGTGGGAGGGGGCTTGCTCCCGATATCGGCGTGTCAGTCAGCAGATGTACAACTGATCCACCGCCATCGGGAGCAAGCCCCCTCCCACATTGGGTTATGTATCAGCCCTTCCAGACCTGCGGGTTCACCAGGTCCTGCGGGCGCTGGCCCAGCAGTGCGCTGCGCAGGTTATCCAAAGCACGATTGGCCATGGCTTCGCGGGTTTCACCGGTGGCCGAACCGACGTGCGGCAGGGTCACGGCATTGCTCAACTGGAACAGCGGCGATTCGGCCAGCGGTTCCTTTTCATACACATCCAGCCCGGCACCGCGAATTTTCTGGGTTTGCAGGGCTTCGACCAGCGCCGGTTCATCCACCACCGGCCCACGGGAAATATTGATCAGGATCGCGCTGGACTTCATCAGGCCTAATTCGCGCGTGCTGATCAGGTGACGGGTCTTGTCGCTCAATGGCACCACCAGGCAGACAAAATCCGCCTCGGCCAGCAACTGGTCCAGGCTACGGAACTGCGCGCCCAGTTCTTGCTCCAGCGCGGTCTTGCGGCTGTTGCCGCTGTACAGGATCGGCATGTTGAAACCCAGGCGCCCACGCCGGGCCACGGCCGCGCCGATATTGCCCAGGCCGACGATGCCCAGGGTCTTGCCGTGTACATCGCAGCCAAACAACGGCGCGCCGACGCTGGCTTTCCACTGACCGGCCTTGGTCCAGGCGTCCAGCTCGGCCACCCGGCGTGCGCTGCTCATCAGCAACGCAAAGGCCAGGTCGGCAGTGCTTTCGGTGAGTACATCAGGGGTGTTGGTCAGCATGATGCCGCGCTCGTTGAAGTACGGCACGTCGTAGTTGTCGTAGCCCACCGATACACTGGACACCACTTCAAGCTTGCTCGCGCCTTCAAGCTGTTCACGGCCCAGCTTGCGGCCCACGCCGATCAAGCCGTGGGCATGGGGCAGGGCGTCGTTGAACTGCGCGTTGATATCACCCAGTTTGGGGTTGGGCACGATCACCTCGAAATCCTGTTGCAGGCGTTCGATCATCGGTGGGGTGATGCGGCTGAAGGCCAGGACAGTCTTTTTCATGGCAGGCGGGCTCGTCGACTACGGAAGAATGCCAAGCACGCTAACATTCCCGATAAGAATTTTGCAGGGTTTTGATCGGTCCTGCTTCTCTTCCATTGGTTTTAATACCTGTCAACTGTGAAAACTACGAGCTGTTCGGCCAATACGTGAGCGCCTATTCTCGTTTTTCAAGGCAGGGGTTGATGCCTTTGTTAAACAGGAGATCACTCTTATGAATATCGACGATGAGATAAAGCGAATCAGGGATTTTTTAGCCGCTGGTAAAACACGCAACGAGCCTGACGAGGCTTTGCCGCAGGCTCCCACAATCGAATTGATCGTCAATGGCGAGTTGTTCGTCGACCATGTACCTGGGACGGGGCTGAAGGTTGGGGTGGATTACGACACTATGCTGGAGGGGCAGGAGTTCGTTTTATATTTGTTCAGCAATACGCCTTCGGATGGCGACTATAACGAGACCGTTCCAGTGATAGAGGTGAAACCTTACGTTGTTACCGTACCCAAGGAAAAGATTGAAAAGTTGCATAAAAACGAGCTTGGTCTTTGTCTTTACTTCATCGATGGCAAAGAAACCTCTGAGTGGACGACCTTCACCGTCAGATGATGCGTCCTATCAAGGCATACGGTGACCTGTTCAAAACCAGTCACCGCATGCCTGGCTCAATTACTCAAGCGAGCACCACCTAAACCACCGCTCAATTCATACGCCACCAGCTCCGCCTGGTGCGCCGCCAGAATTTCCGGCAACGAACCACGCAGGTACTCCACCCAGGTCTTGATCTTCGCATCCAGGTATTGGCGCGAAGGGTAGATGGCGTACAGGTTCAGTTCCTGGGAGCGGTAGGTCGGCATCACCCGCACCAGTGTGCCGTTGCGCAGCCCTTCGATGGCGGCATACACCGGCAGCAGGCCTACGCCCATGCCGCTGGTAATTGCGGTTTTCATCGCGTCGGCCGAGTTGACCAGGAACGGCGAGCTGTTGATCGCCACGCTTTCCTGACCTTCAGGCCCGTTGAAGGTCCATTTGTCCAGTTGGATCACCGGGCTGACCAGGCGCAGGCACGCATGGTTGAGCAAATCCTGCGGCCGCTGTGCACAGCCCTTGGCCTTGACGTATTCCGGGGAAGCACAGGCAATGCTGTAGGTGATGCCCAGGCGCTGGGACACGAAACCCGAGTCCGGCAGTTCACTGGCCAGCACGATGGACACGTCGTAGCCCTCGTCGAGCAGGTCCGGTACGCGGTTGGCCAGGGTCAGGTCGAAGGTCACGTCGGGGTGGGTGCGGCGGTAACGGGCAATCGCGTCGATGACGAAATGCTGGCCGATCCCGGTCATGGTGTGCACTTTCAACTGCCCGGCAGGGCGGGCGTGGGCGTCGCTGGCCTCGGCCTCGGCTTCTTCGACGTAGGCGAGGATCTGCTCGCAACGCAGCAAATAACGTTTACCGGCCTCGGTCAGCGCGATACGCCGGGTGGTGCGGTTGAGCAAGCGGGTTTGCAGGTGGGCCTCAAGGTTGGAGACCGCGCGCGAGACATTGGCCGTGGTGGTGTCCAGTTGCACGGCGGCGGCGGTGAAGCTGCCGGCTTCGGCCACGCAACTGAAAGCGCGCATGTTTTGCAAAGTGTCCATGGAGTGTTCTCAAGGGAGATGACAAATTGTGACAGAAAGTTACGCCGACCAGTGATCCCTACCAACGGATTATCGCCTGAACGGTAACAAAGATTCACAGGAATGCCAGCTTATCGTCCTCCATGCCGCCGCCTAGAATTGCGCCACCTCTTGCGCAACACCTCTCAGGAATTCGCTTGCCGTGCCGCGTCGCATCAGCAGAGAGCTGAAGACTCTCAGTGTTTGGGCCTTATCGTTAGCCATCAGCGGTTGCATCGGAACCGGAGGAATTGCCCCCCAAGGCCAGGCCCTCAACGCCAATACCCTGGCCACCGATGAAGCCATTCAAGACGCCTCCCAGGATGCCCATTGGCCCACCGCCCAATGGTGGCAAGCCTACGGCGACCCGCAGCTCAACCGTTGGGTCGAACTCGCCACCCAGAACAGTCCCAGCCTGGCCGTGGCCGCCGCACGCGTGCGGCAAGCGCGGGCGCTGGCCGGGGTTGCGGAGTCGGCCGAGTCGTTGCAGATCAACAGCGACACCACCCTCAAGCGCCACAACTGGCCGAAAGATCAGTTCTACGGCCCCGGCGAATTGAGCGGCGCCAACACCTGGGATAACAACTCGTCCCTGGGTCTGAGTTATGCCCTCGACCTGTGGGGGCGGGAAAGCAACAGCACCGAACGTGCGGTCGACCTGGCGCACATGAGCGCTGCCGAAGCACGTCAGGCCCAGCTCGAACTGCAGAACAACGTGGTGCGCGCCTATATCCAGTTGTCGTTGCATTACGCCGACCGCGATATCGCCGCGGCCACCCTGGCCCAGCAACAGCAGATTCTCGACCTGGCCAACAAACGCCTTAACGCCGGGATCGGCACCCACTTCGACGTCAGCCAGGCCGAAACCCCGCTGCCGGAAACCCATCGCCAACTGGATGCCCTGGACGAGGAAATCGCCCTGAGCCGTAACCAGTTGGCGGCGCTGGCCGGTAAAGGCCCGGGCGAGGGTGCGCAGTTGCAACGCCCGACCCTGGCCCTCGCCGCGCCATTGAAGTTGCCCTCAAGCCTGCCTGCGCAACTGCTCGGCCAACGCCCGGATGTGGTCGCCAGCCGCTGGCAGGTGGCGGCCCAGGCCCGTGGCATCGATGTGGCCCACGCCGGTTTCTACCCCAACGTCGACCTGGTCGGCAGCCTCGGCTACATGGCCACGGGCGGCGGTATGTTGGAGTTCCTGGCTGGCAAGAAATTCAACTACAACGTCGGTCCGGCGATCACCTTGCCGATCTTTGATGGCGGCCGCCTGCGTGCTCAATTGGGCGAAGCCAGTGCCGGCTATGACATCGCGGTCGCCCAGTACAACCAGACGCTGGTCAATGCGCTCAAGGGCATCAGCGACCAGTTGATCCGCCGCGAGTCCATGGACAAGCAGTCGGCTTTCGCCGCGCAGTCGGTTGCCTCGGCGCAGAAGACCTACGACATCGCCATGATCGCCTACCAGCGTGGCCTCACCGACTACCTCAATGTGCTCAACGCCCAGACCCTGCTGTTCCGTCAGCAACAGGTCGAGCAACAGGTGCAGGCGGCGCGCCTGAGTGCCCATGCCGAACTGGTAACGGCATTGGGCGGCGGCCTTGGTGCCGGCAACGATGTGCCCCTGGATACCAAGACCCTCCCGAGCAAGACCCCGGCGGCACTTGCCGTGTTCGACCACTGAGTAGGATTCGATGACTTCCTTGCCTGCACCGCTGCGCTGGTTGCATTCCCTTGAGTGGCGCCGTGGCTTTTTCGACTGGGCACGCAGCGACGGCGTGACCTGGGTGTATATCTTCAAGGTACTGGTCGCCGCGTTCCTCACGCTGTGGCTGGCGATGCGCCTGGAACTGCCGCAACCGCGCACCGCGATGATCACCGTGTTTATCGTGATGCAGCCCCAGAGCGGCCAAGTGTTCGCCAAGAGTTTCTACCGTTTCCTCGGTACCTTGGCGGGCTCGGCGGTGATGGTGCTGTTGATCGCCTTGTTTGCACAGAACACCGAACTGTTCCTCGGCGCGCTGGCGATCTGGGTGGGCATTTGTACCGCTGGCGCTACGCGCAACCGCAACTTCCGCGCCTATGGGTTTGTGCTTGCCGGCTACACCGCCGCGATGGTCGGCCTGCCGGCGCTGGCTCACCCGGACGGCGCCTTTATGGCAGCGGTGTGGCGGGTGCTGGAAATCTCTCTGGGGATTCTGTGCTCGACAGTGGTCAGCGCCGCCATCCTCCCGCAGACCTCCAGCGCCGCCATGCGCAACGCGCTGTACCAGCGCTTTGGCGTGTTCGCGCTGTTCGTCACCGACGGCCTGCGCGGGCGCAGCCAACGCGAAGGGTTCGAGGCCAGTAACGTGCGCTTTATCGCCGAAGCCGTGGGCCTGGAAGGGCTGCGCAGCGTCACCGTGTTCGAAGACCCGCACATGCGCCGACGCAACGGGCGGCTCAGTCGCCTCAACAGCGAATTCATGAGCATCACCACGCGCTTCAACGCCTTGCACCAGTTGCTTGAACGCTTGCGTGCCGATGAGGCCGATCATGTGGTCGCAGCGATCAAACCCGGCCTGCAAGACCTGGCCGAAGTGCTCGACAGCTTCTCCGGTCGCGCCCTCACCAGCCCGGATGCCGCGCGCCTGGTCAATCAACTGAGTGCCTACAAGGACGGCCTGCCTGCCAAGGTGCGCAGCCTGCGGGCGAGCTTCCAGGACGGTAACCCGACCGAAGCCGAGCAGTTGGACTTTCATACCGCCTACGAGCTGCTGTACCGCTTCGTCGACGACCTGCACAACTACGCGCAAACCCACGCGTCCCTGGCTGACCACCGCCATGCGCGGGAAGACTGGCACGAAGCCTATACGCCAAAAACCAACTGGCTGGCCTGCGCCGCCGCCGGGGTGCGGGCCTCGTTTATCCTGATCGTGCTGGGCAGTTACTGGGTAGCCACCGCCTGGCCCAGCGGCGCGACCATGACCTTGATCGCGGCGGCCACGGTGGGCCTCTCCGCCGCCACACCCAACCCCAAGCGCATGGCGTTCCAGATGGCCTGCGGCACCCTGATCGGCGCCTTGGTCGGCTTTGTCGAAATGTTCTTCGTGTTCCCCTGGATCGACGGCTTCCCGCTGCTGTGCGTGATGCTCGCACCGGTGATCATCTTCGGTGCTTTCCTTTCCTCCCGCCCGCAGTACGCCGGTGTCGGCGTGGGCCTGTTGATTTTCTTCAGCACCGGCTCGGTGCCGGACAACCTCACGGTCTACAACCCCTACACCTTTATCAACGACTACATCGCCATGGTCATCGGCATGTTGGTGTGCGCGGCGGCGGGGGCGATCATCCTGCCACCCAACAGCCGCTGGCTGTGGCGCCGCCTGGAGCAGGACCTGCGTGAGCAGGTGGTGTATGCGATCAGCGGCAAGCTCAAGGGCCTGGCGTCGAGTTTTGAAAGCCGTACCCGCGACCTGCTGCACCAGGCTTACGGCCTCGCGGCCGGCCAGCCGCAGGTGCAACGCGACCTGCTGCGCTGGATGTTCGTGGTGCTGGAGGTCGGCCACGCAATCATCGAGTTGCGCAAGGAGCAGGCGATCCTGCCGGTGCATCCGGCCTATGCCGAGTCCCAGCCGTGGCGCCAGGCAATCCGCGTGATGGGCCGTTCGCTGGTGCGGTTGTTCCTGCAACCCAGCGCCAGCAACCTGGAGCGCGGCTTGATCGCCGTCGACCATGCGATCAGCCGCGTGCAGGCCACCGACGAACCTTTCGCCCCGCACTTCGATACCTCGGCCCTGCGCCGGGTGAAGAGCTACCTGCACTTTATCCGCACCTCGCTGCTCGACCCGCAATCGCCACTGGCGGCCCTCAAAGGAGCCTCGAATGCCTCGTGAAATCGCATTTCATGGCATCTATATGCCGACCATGACCCTGATGTTCCTGATCGCCGCCGGGCTGGCCTGGGCGATTGATCGCTTTCTGGCCGGGTTCGACCTGTACCGGTTTTTCTGGCACCCGGCGCTGTTGCGCCTGAGCCTGTTCGCTTGCCTGTTCGGCGCCCTGGCGCTGAGCGTCTACCGTTGAGAATGCCCCGATGAAAAAGTTTTTCAGCCTGCTCGCGACCTTGCTGGTGCTGGCCCTCGCGATCTGGATTGGCCGCACGTTGTGGGTGCACTACATGCAAACGCCATGGACCCGCGACGGCCGCGTGCGCGCCGACATCATCAACGTCGCGGCTGACGTGACCGGCGAAGTGGTGGACGTGCCGGTACGCGATAACCAACTGGTGAAAAAAGGCGACCTGCTGATGCAGATCGACCCCGAGCACTACCGCATCGCCGTCAAGCAAGCTCAATCGCTGGTGGCCTCACGCAAGGCTACCTGGGAGATGCGCAAGCTCAACGCCCACCGCCGCGCTGACCTCGACGCCCTGGTAATCTCCAGGGAAAACCGCGACGACGCCAGTAATATCGCTGACTCGGCCCTGGCCGATTACCAGCACGCCCTGGCGCAACTGGAGGCCGCTGAACTCAACTTGAAACGTACCCGTGTGCTGGCGGCAGTGGATGGCTACGTCACCAACCTCAACGTGCATCGCGGCGACTATGCGCGTATCGGTGAAGCGAAGATGGCTGTGGTGGATATGAATTCGTTCTGGGTCTATGGCTTCTTTGAAGAAACCAAGCTGCCCCACGTCAACGTCGGGGATAAAGCCGATATGCAATTGATGAGTGGCGAGACACTCAAGGGTCACGTGGAAAGCATCTCCCGTGGCATCTACGACCGCGACAACCCCGAGAGCCGTGAGCTGATTGCCGATGTGAACCCGACGTTCAACTGGGTGAGGTTGGCGCAGCGTGTGCCGGTGCGGATTCACATTGATGAAGTGCCGGAGGGCGTGCTGTTGGCGGCCGGGATTACCTGCACTGTGATCGTCAACCCAACACAAAACTAAACTGTGGGAGGGGCATGAGTATCTACACAACTTTTCGGTATACCGCGGGCCCCTGTGGGAGGGGGCTTGCCCCCGATGGCGGCCTGACAGCCGACCAGGATGTTGGATCAGACCGAGTACATATCCATTCCTGCGGTAAC
>NZ_SPKO01000012.1:0-450 GCF_023127795.1 Pseudomonas sp. W2Jun17
GCTCGACCACCCTGCCCTTGCCTACAGCGGCTCGACCCGCGATCACCAATAGCCTGGCGGAAGCGGCGATCTACTTGGGCTCGGCTCCTGATGAGTTAGTACTGGCCCAGGCGTCGCGGTTCTATCACTTTCGCGACGGTGTGCTGGTCTCGATCAGCGATGCGTATGACAACCGGCTGCGCATTTGCCGTGATCCTTCCGGGCGAATTGAGCGGCTGGATAACGGTGCTGGTCGCTCGCTGCTGTTGCGTTATGAGCTGGGTCGTATCGTCGCGGTGGACTACCAGGTACATCGCGCCAAAGGGCGTGAGCCCTACGTGTGGGAGACCGAACAGAACGTCGTTTCCTACGCCTATGACGAAGCGGGACGACTGGTTTGCGCGACCAATGCTGTCGGGGAAAGCGAGCGTTATCGGTACGACGATCAGCACGTCATTGTTGAGCGGCAGT
>NZ_SPKO01000012.1:460-651 GCF_023127795.1 Pseudomonas sp. W2Jun17
TGTTTGCGCGACCAATGCTGTCGGAGAAAGCGAGCGTTATAGGTACGACGATCAGCACGTCATTCTTGAGCGGCAGCTGGCCGGTGGGGCGAGTTTCTTTTGGGAATGGGAGCACGCTGGCAAGGCGGCGCGTTGCGTTCGGCATTGGGCGAGTTTTTCCCAGATGGACACGCGTTATGCCTGGGGGGATG
>NZ_SPKO01000012.1:661-927 GCF_023127795.1 Pseudomonas sp. W2Jun17
AGCGCGTTGCGTCCGGCATTGGGCGAGTTTTTCCCAGATGGACACGCGTTATGCCTGGGGGGATGACGGGCGTGTCACCGTACATAACGCCGATGGCAGCCAGGAAGTGTATGTCCACGACGACCGAGCGCGATTGGTGCAGCGCATCGATCCGGACGGCGCGCAGCATTTCAAATCCTACGATGCCAAGGATCGGCTGACCGTCGAGCAAGACCCGCTGGGCGCGGTGACGGCGTATCAGTACGACGAAGCCGGACGCTTGGTGG
>NZ_SPKO01000012.1:937-1224 GCF_023127795.1 Pseudomonas sp. W2Jun17
CTATCAGTACGACGACGCCGGACGCTTGGTGGGGTTGTTTCCCGGGGATGATGAGCCGACTACCTACGAACATGACAACGGTTTTGTTCGGGTTATAAGGCGTGGGGAGGCGGTCTGGAAATACGAGCGTAATGAGCAAGGCGATGTCATCCGCAAAACTGATCCGGATGGTAATTCGACTGACTACAGCTACAACAAACACGGGCAACTGACCGGGGTTTGGTACCCGGATCACAGTTGCCATCGGCTGGTGTGGAATGAGCGGGGGCAGTTGCTGGAAGAGCAAT
>NZ_SPKO01000012.1:1234-1590 GCF_023127795.1 Pseudomonas sp. W2Jun17
TGGGGATGATGAGCCGACCTCCTACGAGCATGACAACGGTTTTGTTCGGGTTGTGAGGCGTGGGGAGGCGGTCTGGAAATACGAGCGTAATAGCCAGGGCGATGTTACGCGTAGGACTGATCCCGATGGGCAGGTGACGGACTACAGCTACAACAAATACGGGCAACTGACGGGGGTTTGGTACCCCGATCACAGCTGCCATCGGCTGGTGTGGAATGAGCGTGGGCAGTTGCTGGAAGAGCAATTGCCCAATGGCGGGATCAAGCGTTATCGCTATGACGATTTAGGCCGACAGATTGCCCGCGAGGATGAGCATGGCGCACTGACCGGTTATGAATGGGACGCTGCCGGTCGCC
>NZ_SPKO01000013.1:0-29811 GCF_023127795.1 Pseudomonas sp. W2Jun17
CTCGGTCTAATCCAACATCCTGGTCGGCCCTGAGGCCGCCATCGGGAGCAAGTCGAATCGTCGCACCGCCCCTCCCACATGTTCACCGAGTCTGATCCAACAAATGATCAAGGCATCAAGCTCCTCAAAGCTGATAACTGAAACTCAGCGTATACCGTGGCCTGCGGTTAAAACTGTCCAGGGCGATATCCGACATCGGCTTGGCCGCCTCCAGGGCGATGTTGTAGTACTTGTTATCGCCAAAGCGTAACCCCACTGCCGCCGAAGACATGTCGCTGGCCTTGACCGGCAGGTCGTTGAACCAGGTCTTGGCGCGGTCGAGCACCACGTAGGGTTGCAAAACCTTCACCCAGTTGCCAGCACGGTTGAAGCTGTAGTTGACCTCGTACGCCACCCCCCAGCCCTTGTCGCCCGAGCCTTGATCATCAGGATAGCCACGCCCGAAATTTTGCCCGCCGAAGGTGGCACGTTCGCTGTCAGGCAGCGTGTTGTTGCTCCAGTACAACGCACCTGAGAGCACGCCTTGCCAGTTGTCGAAGAACTTGTCGCTTTGCACGCCGGAGAGGCGCAGGCGGAAGAAATCGAGGTCGGGTTTTGCCACGTCCAGGTCACTGCGCGCCTTGGCGCCCAAACCGTCGATGCCTTGGTACAGGCCGCCGCTGATGATGCGTAACCGGCGTGCGTCGGCCTTGCGCCAATCACCCTCGAAGGCGAGGGCGCGCAGGTTGGATTCGATGTCGAAACTCAGCGGGTAGCCCACCAGCTTGTAACGGGTGGTCTGGTCCACCACGTACAGGCGTGTGCCCAGGCTCAATGACTCGGTGGGAGAGGCGATAAACGGGTGGCTCAGGCCAATGGAATAGCGATCGATCGACTGGTGCGGCTTGAGCTCGAAGCCGCCGTCCAGTTGCACGCTGCTGTTGGGGTCGGCGCGGTAACGTTCGGCAGCGAGTGCCAGTTGGGTGCCTTCGGCATTGATGAACTGGTTGTAGTCCACACGGTAGTAATGCTCTTTGTCCTCGCCGGGCGGGAACAGGCCGCTGACGGTCAGTTGTTCGCCCATGAACGTTTGCGAATTGCTGGTGGCGCTGAGCAAGGCTTGCGTACCGCCACGGCTTTTCTGCACCAGGCTCATGCTGGTGGTGAAAGGTTTGCGGCTGGCCTGGATCTGCATGTGCGTGGCGCCATCGGTGGTGCCGGGCGGTGGCACCTGGGCTTGTACGGTCAGGCCGGGAATGCGGCTCATCAGCGTGGTGTAGCGCTCGAAGGTCTTGCGCGTCAGCGGGCGTTCGGCCAACAGTTTTTTCGCCAGTTTGTCGACGTAGGCCGACACCGAGCCGATGTCACCGGTTTGCTGGTAGTCCTTGATGTAACCCTCCACCAAAACAACGCGGACCAGGCCGTTTTCGAAATTCTGCTGTGGCAGGAACGCGTAGGACAACAGGTAGCCGTCCTCCTGGTAGCGGCGGGTGATGCCACGGGTTGCTTCGATCAATTGCGCGAGGTTGGTCTCGCGGCCAATCAGCGGTGCGTAGACTTGGGCCGTCTCGGTCAGCGGGTAAATGGTGCCGCCTTCGATCTGCAGCTTGCGAATGGTGACCTTGGTGTCCATCAACAGGGGCTGGCCGGCAGTCGGCGGTGTTTCAGGCACTTGGGTTTGTGGTGTGGCCGGTCGATAGGCATCGGCGGGCAGGTTGGGTACCGGCAAGGTGCGCACGGTGTCATTGCTGTTCAAAAAGCTGGGAAGGGGCTCGGCCTGGGCGTAAGCGCTGAGGGTTAGCATTAACAACGGCGTTAATACGCGCATAGGACACTCCATGGTCAACTGCAGCAGCGCTTCGGGCCCGCCGGGTTCTGGGACTCGGTTCGGGAGGGTGGCGGCTCATCACACAAGGCGTCGCCCATAAAAAAGACGAGAGACTTATTTAGGGTCTCTCGTCTCAACCAAGCGTAGGCGCTGTAGGGGAGGCCGTCTAATCGGCCAGGTGCATTTCTATTTACCGGTAAGGCCGTTCAACAAACCGCCCAGACCGCCAGTGGCTGTAGTGCCGCCGGTGGTTGTGGCAGTGCCTGTGGTCGTGGTGGTGGCGCCGATGTTCAAGCCACCGAGCAGGCCACCGCTGGTGCCGGTAGTGCCGCCGGTGACCAAGCCACCCACCGAACCTACAGTGTTGCCGACAGCCGTTACGGTGATGCCCACTGCGTTGGTGATCGGGTTTGCATTGGCGGCAGTCAGGTTGGTGCCTACGCTGCTGACTGCCCCTCCCACTTGCGTCACCAGCCCGTTGACCGGAGCGCCAACGCCAGTGGTAGTACCAATGTTTTGCGTCAGCGCGGTGACGCCGGATGTGACCGGGTTAAGCGCGGCGCCGACATTGGTTGCCACTGCCGCGACTGGTGCCGTGGCGCCTGTGTTGGCGACACCTGTACCACCCAGCACAGTCCCTACCGAAGCGATGGTGTTGCCCAGCGCGCCACCGGTTACACCCGCTGCACTGACCGTGCCGTTGGTGTTGCCGACATTCAGGCCGGTACCGACGTTGCTGACCAGGCCGCCGACCAGTTCTGGAATGCCGGGAGCTGCGGTGCCACCGGTTGGGGCGACATAGCCGCCAGACTTGTCGAGCGTGCCGCCAACGCCAGTCAGCACGCTGCCGACCACGGTAGTGACAGGGTTGCCGGTACCGCCAGTACTGGCGACTTGAGTCCCCAGGCTGGTGACCGTCGAGCCGACTTTATCCAGCAGGCCATTGACTGGAGTGCCCAGGCCGGTTGCCGTGCCAAGGTTGCCGGTGGTGTTTTCCACCAGCGATACCACAGGCACCACTACTTTGCCGCCGAGGGTGTTGGTCAACGAGCCCAATGGGCCGGTGGTGCTGGCGGTACTGAGGGTATCGCCGAGCATGGTTACCGTAGTGCCGACTTTATCCACTACGCCGCCGACTGCAGTGCCTACGCCACCTGTCAGGCCGCCGACGACGGGTACACCGCCGAGGGTGGTCGACAGTGATTGGCCGGTGGTCGAAAGGCCGCTGCCCAAGTCAGCAACGCCGCCGCCGACACCTGCGACCGTAATGCCCAGCGAGTTGCTGCTGGTCCCCAGGGAACCCAAGCCTGTTGTGACTCCGGTGCCGATGGTGTTGACAGCCGTGCCGACCGAGGTGACCAGCCCGCCTGCTGTTGTGCCTACGATCGGAACCGCGGTCAGGGTGCCGCCGAGATCACCCACCGCTGTGCCTACATTGCCTACGGTGGTGCCGAGGGTGCCGGCGATCTGGCCAGTGATCAGTGGGGTGGTTGTCGAACCTGTTCCGCCGCCAGTGCCACCACCCGTCCCGCCGGTGCCGCCACCTGTGCCGCCAGTACCACCGCCGGTCCCACCAGTGCCGCCTGTGCCGCCAGTGCCACCGCCGGTCCCACCAGTGCCGCCGCCTGTGCCGCCAGTGCCACCGCCGGTCCCACCAGTGCCACCGTCAGTGCCGCCCGTGCCGCCGCCGGTTCCACCAGTGCCACCGTCAGTGCCGCCGGTTCCGCCAGTCCCACCGTCAGTGCCGCCAGTACCGCCGCCAGTCCCGCCAGTGCCGCCACCCGTGCCGCCGTCACCTGTGCCCGCACCTGCACCAGCATCCGGCGATGACGCCGCCACGCTGGATTTATGCCCGCCGCCACCACTGCTGCAGCCGCCGAGGCTCATTGCCAGAATCAGGGCCAACGCGGTACTTGCTTTCCACAACACGACTTGAGTTTTCATGATTGAGTTCCTTGCACCTGGTACAACCTGGGTTGTTTCAAACCTTCGCTACTTCTTGGGGCAGCAATAGATTTGTCCGTGGTTCTATCTCAGGCCATGGCACTCTTTCGCACAACGCTCAACTTGGTATTAACAATTTATATACCCTAGGCATCGGTCAACTTAGCGACTAATACAAAGGGTGTATGGCAAGGATGCTTACTGAAATTTAGGTGATGTAAATCAAAAGGTTGAATAAATAAGCGGACCTCGTAAGGTCCGCTATAACTTTGGGTGTATATATACAATTAATCGGTTTTTTCAGGCGATCGGCTGCCACTTTCCGAACATATGCTCAATGCCGCCCGGCCCTTTAAGTTCCAACTCGCCACTGGAACCGGCTGCGCTGCTCATCAATATCACTTCACCGGGCAGGCGCACGGGTTTCCTGAACTCGACATTGATTTTAATATTGGCGGCCGGCAGGTGTTCTCCCAGCGCCGCGAGCGTGCGGGCCTTGTTCCACAGCCCATGGGCGATGGCTTGGGGAAAACCGAACAGCTTGGCCGTAGGCGCACTGAGATGGATGGGGTTGTAATCGCCGGACACGCGGGCATAGCGGCGACCGATATCGGTGGGCGCTTTCCAGCGGGTCAGTTCGTTGAGCGGCCCTGGGACGTGCACGCTGTTATTCAGCGATTCGCCTTCAAGCTTTACGCCACGACAGAGCATCTGGCTTTCGGCTTCCCATAGCAGTCCAAGGGCATCTTCGACCACGGTCGCAATGTCAAAGGTCGCGCCCTTGGCGTGGGGCTGTAGGTTGTGCGCGTACACACCGATGCTCAGCTCTCCCACGCCGCCCAGAGGCCGGTGAATGCGGATGCGATTGCTCAGGTGGACCAGCCCCAACAGCGGAAACGGAAACGCCTTGTCGGTCAGCAGTTGCAGTTGCAGACCGAACGCCAGGATGTGCGGGTAAGTCGCTGGCAGCATCGGGCTGTCGGTGAACCCGCAGACCTTGCGGTACGCCGCGACGGCCTTGGGATCGACGCTGACCCGACAGCGCCAGCCGCGTTCGGGCAACGTGCTGCCGGTGATCTTGCGCTTGAGTGCCGCACGCCAGTACAGCGGGAGTAGCGACGGTGTGCTGTCCAAGGTTTGCCATTGCATGCTTATGCTCCCAGAAGACTTTGCCCACACACACGCAGCGCCTGGCCGCTGACGGCACCGGAGCCCGGCTGGCCGAGCCAGGCCACGGCTTCGGCCACGTCCTGTGGCATGCCACCCTGGCCAAGCGAACTCATGCGTCGCCCGGCCTCACGCAGGGCAAACGGGATGTGTGCGGTCATCTGGGTTTCGATAAAGCCCGGCGCCACGGCGTTGATGCTGATCCCGCGTTGCTTCAAAAGGGGCGCCCATGCCTAGGCCAGGCCGATCAAACCGGCCTTGCTCGCGGCATAGTTGGTTTGCCCACGATTGCCGGCGATGCCACTGATGGAGGCCAGCAGCACGACCCGTGCGTTGTCGTGCAGAGTGCCGCTGTCGAGCAGGGCCTTGGTCAGCACTTGCGGAGCATTGAGATTCACCGCCAGCACTGCGTCCCAGTATTCGGGCGTCATGTTGGCCAGGGTTTTGTCACGGGTGATGCCGGCGTTGTGCACCAGGATATCGAGCCCGTCGGGCAAGTGTTCGACCAACTGGCTGGCGGCGTCTTCGGCGCAGATATCCAGCACCACCGTACGCGCATTCAGGCGTGCGGCCAGGGCTTCGAGGTCGGCCTTGGCCTGGGGCACATCGAGCAAAATCACCTCGGCACCGTCGCGGGCCAGGGTTTCGGCGATGGACGCACCGATGCCCCGGGCGGCGCCAGTGACCAGCGCCTTGCGCCCCGCCAGCGGGCGCGTCCAGTCTTCGACCGGGGTGTCGCAGGCTGACAGGCGAATGACTTGGCCAGAAATGTAAGCGCTTTTGGGCGAGAGGAAAAACCGCAGCGCGCCCTCTAATTGGTCCTCGGCCCCGTCACCCACATACAGCAACTGCAACACGCCACCGCTGCGCAGTTCCTTGGCCAGCGAGCGGCTGAAGCCTTCCAGGGCGCGCTGGGCGCTGGCGGCAAACGGGTCGCTGAGGCTTTCCGGCGCACGGCCGAGGATCACCAGGTGCGCGCTATGGTCTAGGTTTTTCAGCAATGGCTGGAAGAACTCACGCAGTTGCTTGAGTTGGTCGGTGTGCTTCAAGTCACTGGCGTCGAACACCACCGCCTTGAGCTTGGGGCCGTGCCCGGGAATCCACACGGATGCCGTCGAGGCTTCTGCGCCGTAGCTGTAGATGGCGTCGGTGAGCCGATTGGCAAACGCCAGCACCTTGCTCGTCAATGCGCCGCCGCCCAGCAACAGTGCGCCTTCGACCGGGCGCAGGCGTCCGGCTTGCCAGCGTTCCAAGCGTACCGGTGACGGCAGGCCAATGGCGGCGACCAGGCGATGGCCGAGGCTTGAGTTGGCGAAGTCGATATAACGGTCAGACATGGAACGCTCTCCGAAGGCTGGGGTTCAAAGGGTTGACCATCCCAGGGTAGCAGTCGTTCGACTAGGCTCAGTGATCAAGCCCATAACCGACAGAGGGAGCTTTTCATGACTCAATTGCGCCGAGTGGCGATCATTGGCGGTAACCGCATTCCTTTCGCCCGTTCCAATGGCCCTTACGCCACGGCGAGTAACCAGGCGATGCTCACGGCCGCCCTGGAGGGTCTGATCGAGCGCTACAACCTGCATGGCCTGCGCATGGGCGAGGTGGCCGCCGGCGCGGTGCTCAAGCATTCCCGCGATTTCAACCTGACGCGCGAATGCGTGCTCGGCTCGCGGTTGTCGCCGCAGACCCCCGCGTACGACATCCAGCAAGCCTGTGGCACCGGTCTGGAAGCGGCGTTGCTGGTAGCCAACAAAATCGCGCTGGGCCAGATCGAATGCGGCATTGCCGGCGGGGTGGACACCACGTCCGATGCACCGATTGGCGTGAATGAAGGGCTACGCAAGCTGCTGCTCAAAGCCAACCGCAGCAAATCCATGGCAGACAAATTAAAAATTCTGTTACAACTTCGTCCCCAGCACCTCAAGCCGGAACTGCCGCGCAATGGCGAACCGCGCACTGGGCTGTCCATGGGCCAACACTGCGAACTGATGGCCCAGACCTGGCAGATCCCGCGTGCCGACCAAGACCAGCTGGCGCTGGAGAGTCATCAAAAGATGGCCGCGTCTTACGCCGAAGGCTGGCACAACGATTTGCTCACGCCGTTTCTCGGCCTCACCCGTGACAACAACCTGCGCCCGGACCTGACCCTGGAAAAACTCGCCGCCCTCAAGCCGGCCTTCGAGCGTAGCGAAAAGGGCACGCTGACCGCCGGCAACTCTACGCCGCTGACCGATGGTGCCTCCCTGGTGCTGCTGGGCAGTGAAGCGTGGGCCAAGGAGCGGGGGCTGCCGATCCTTGCGTACCTGCGTGATGGCGAAGCGGCGGCGGTGGATTTCGTCAACGGTGCCGATGGCCTGTTGATGGCGCCGGTGTATGCGGTGCCGCGCTTGCTGGCCCGCAATGGCCTGACCTTGCAGGATTTTGATTACTACGAGATCCACGAAGCCTTTGCTGCCCAGGTGTTGTGCACGCTCAAGGCGTGGGAAGACGCCGATTACTGCAAGACGCGCCTGGGCCTGGATGCTCCGTTGGGGGCTATCGATCGCAGCCGGCTCAACGTCAAGGGCAGTTCTTTGGCGGCAGGCCATCCATTTGCCGCTACCGGCGGGCGCATCGTTGCCAACCTCGCCAAGTTGCTGGATGCGGCGGGCAAAGGGCGGGGGTTGATTTCGATCTGTGCTGCTGGCGGCCAAGGGGTGACAGCGATTATCGAACGCTGATTGCCAAAAAAATTGGCCCATTGCATGCATTCTGAAGGGGTCAGAGGTCGGTAGCCTCTCCCACCGGCGAGCTGATTGCCGTATAACGAGTGCCACACGCGTGTTTGGTAATACAGGACCCACAATAAAAGCTGATGAAGACTCCTAAACGCATTGAACCCCTGATCGAAGACGGTCTGGTCGACGAAGTGCTGCGCCCACTCATGAGTGGTAAAGAAGCAGCTGTTTATGTGGTGCGCTGCGGCAACGAATTGCGTTGCGCGAAGGTTTACAAGGAGGCGAACAAACGAAGTTTTCGTCAGGCGGCCGAATACCAGGAAGGCCGAAAGGTCCGTAACAGCCGCCAGGCCCGGGCCATGGCCAAGGGCTCCAAGTTCGGCAAGAAAGAAACCGAAGATGCCTGGCAGAACGCCGAAGTGGCGGCGCTGTTCCGCCTCGCCGGTGCGGGCGTTCGCGTGCCCAAGCCGTACGACTTCCTTGAAGGCGTGCTGTTGATGGAGCTAGTGGCCGACGAGTACGGTGATGCAGCGCCGCGCCTGAATGACGTGGTGCTGGAGCCAGACCAGGCGCGCGAGTACCACGCCTTTCTGATCTCGCAGATCGTGCTGATGTTGTGCACCGGCCTGGTGCATGGTGACCTGTCCGAGTTCAACGTACTGCTTACGCCGACGGGCCCGGTGATCATCGACCTGCCCCAGGCAGTGGATGCGGCGGGCAACAACCACGCCTTCAACATGCTGGAGCGGGACGTGGGCAACATGGCTTCCTACTTTGGACGCTTTGCCCCGGAGCTGAAGAAGACCAAGTACGCCAAGGAAATGTGGGCGCTATACGAAGCCGGCACCTTGCACCCGGCCAGTGTGTTGACCGGTGAGTTCGACGAACCGGAAGAGCTGGCGGACGTAGGCGGTGTGATCCGCGAAATCGAAGCGGCGCGGCTGGATGAAGAGCGTCGCCAGGCGATTCGCGCGGCAGACGATGCGCCACCGAGCAAAGTGCCGGACGAGCCACCGCCGCCGCCTTGGATGCAGTAACTCAAAACGGCGCGTTCCAATGTGGGAGCTGGCTTGCCTGCGATGCAGACCCCTTGGTGTATCAGTGACACCGAGGTGATGCTATCGCAGGCAAGCCAGCTCCCACATTGGGTTTTGTGTTTATACGGTCAGGCGCAGCAGTTCCCCGCCGCCAACTCCTTGAGTATCGGGCAATCGGGCCGATGATCGCCCTGGCAGTGTTCCATCAGGTCCTGCAGGGTGTCGCGCAGTTGCCCCAACTCGCGAATCTTGTGGTTGAGCTCGTCTATGTGCTGGCGCGCCAGGGCTTTTACGTCGGCGCTGGCCCGCTGCCGGTCTTCCCACAAGGTCAGCAGCTTGCCGACCTCTTCCAATGAAAACCCCAGGTCCCGCGAGCGCTTGATAAACGTCAGGGTGTGCAGGTCGTCGTGGCCATACACACGGTAGCCGCTATCGGTGCGATGGGCCGTTTTCAGCAGGCCGATGGATTCGTAGTAGCGAATCATCTTTGCACTCAGCCCGCTGGTGCGGGCGGCTTGGCCGATGTTCATGGGCGTTGATCCTCCAGGTCCTTGGGTTTCCAGGTTTTCAACAGCAGTGCATTGCTCACCACGCTGACGCTGGACAAGGCCATGGCAGCCCCAGCCAGTACCGGGTTGAGCAGGCCGAAGGCGGCCAGGGGAATGCCGATCAAGTTATACACAAAGGCCCAGAACAGATTCTGTCGAATTTTTGCATAGGTCTTGCGGCTGATCTCCAGCGCGGCCGGCACCAGGCGCGGGTCGCCGCGCATCAGGGTGATGCCGGCGGCGTGCATGGCCACGTCGGTGCCGCCGCCCATGGCAATGCCGATATCGGCAGCGGCCAGCGCCGGGGCATCATTGATACCGTCGCCCACCATGGCCACCACCCCGGTTTTTTTCAGCTCGGCAACGGCGGCAGCTTTGTAAGCCGGCAGCACTTCGGCGTGCACGTCATCGATCCCCAACGCCTGCGCAACGACCCGTGCACTGCCGTGGTTATCGCCGGTAATCAGGTGGCTGCTGATGTGCTGCGCCTTGAGTTGTTGCACCGCCTCAAGTGCGCCGGGCTTGAGGGTGTCGCCAAACGCAAACAGGCCCAGCACACGCGGTTGCGCACCTTGCTCGATCAGCCAGGACAAGGTGCGGCCTTCGGCTTCCCATTCCTTGGCACGCTGAGCCAAATCGCCTGCGTCCAGACCGGTTTCCTCCAGCAGGCGTCGATTGCCAAGCGCCAGTGGGCGACCGTCCAGCGTACCGGCAATGCCGCGTCCGGTCAGGGATTGGCTGGCGCTCACATCGGCCACGTCCAGACCTTTCTCTTGGCAGGCATCCAGCACGGCCTTGGCCAGCGGGTGTTCACTGCCGCGTTGCAAGGCGCCGGCCTGTTGCAATAAGAGGGATTCATCGCCGTCCACCGCCGCCAGATGCGCAATTTTTGGCGCGCCGGAGGTCAGGGTGCCGGTCTTGTCGAACACTACGGCGCTCACGGCATGGGCGCGTTCCAGGGCTTCGGCATCCTTGATCAGAATACCGTGGCGTGCTGCGACGCCGGTGCCGGCCATGATCGCGGTCGGCGTGGCCAGGCCCAGGGCACAAGGGCAGGCGATCACCAGCACGGCGACCGCATTGATGATCGCGGTTTCCAGCGATGCGCCATACAACCACCAGCCCACTACGGTGATCAGTGCCAATACCAACACGGCCGGTACGAACACCTGGCTGACTTTATCCACCAGTTTCTGGATCGGTGCCTTGGCGGCCTGGGCGTCTTCGACCAGGCGGATGATGCGCGCCAGCACGCTCTCCGCGCCCAGGGCCAGGGTGCGCACCAGCAAACGGCCTTCACCGTTGATGGCGCCACCGGTGACCGGGTCGCCGGGCTGTTTCGGCACCGGCAGGCTTTCGCCGCTGATCAGCGCTTCATCGGCATGGCTTTGGCCTTCCACCACCTCGCCGTCTACCGGGAAGCGTTCGCCGGGTTTGACCAGCACCAGGTCACCGTGCTTCAAGGCATTGATCGCGACGTCTTCTTCGCGGCCATCCAGCACGCGGATCGCCCGTTCCGGACGCAAGGCTTCAAGGGCGCGGATGGCGCTGGCGGTCTGGCGCTTGGCGCGGCTTTCCAGGTATTTGCCCAGCAACACCAGAGCGATGACCACCGCTGAGGCTTCGAAGTACAGGTGCGGCGTCACGCCTGGGGCGGCGGTGAGCCATTCATAGATACTCAGGCCGTAGCCGGCGCTGGTGCCGATCGCCACCAGCAGGTCCATATTGCCGGCGCCGGCGCGTACGGCTTTCCACGCGGCGACGTAAAAGCGCGCACCCAGAATAAATTGCACCGGTGTAGCCAGGGCAAACTGTATCCAGGCCGGGAGCATCCAGTGCAGGCCGAAGGGTTCTACCAGCATCGGCAGCACCAGGGGCAGCGCCAGCACAATCCCCGCCACCAGCGCCCAGCGTTCGCGGCGCAGGCGCCCGGCCTGGTCGGCTTCGGTGGCGGTTTCGCTTTGTGGCAGGGTGGCGGTGTAGCCGGCCTTGTCGACTGCGGCGATCAACACGCTGGCATCCATCGGGCCGAGCACTTCGATATGGGCGCGTTCGTTGGCCAGGTTGACGCTCACGCGTTGCACCCCCGGCACCTTGCCCAGCGCGCGTTCGACGCGGCCGGCACAGCTGGCGCAGGTCATGCCGCCGATGGGCAAGTCAAATGTGGTGGATCCATTCATGGGGCAGTCCTCCAGAAGAAGTTGCCACTAGGATCAACCTTAACCTGTGGGGAAGGTCAAGCGTCTTCAGTATTCCAATGCGGCAGGTTTGAGGTACATGCCGTCCTGGCCCTGGGCAATACGCAATTTGCGGACATCACCGGCTTTCAACGTAATGTTCTGCGCCGCTGGCGCCAGCATCCCTGGCTGGCAGCCCGGGGACTGGCCTGGCAATAGCTTGAGGCGCAGCGACACGTTACCTGCGGGCAGATTGAACGAGGTGGCTTGTTCCTGGAACAGGCGTCCGGCCAGTTGGTCCTGAAGATACAGGCCAATTTCGCAATTGGTGGGTACTTCCAGGCGTTCGCGGGAAATGATCAGCACCGCATAATCTTCAGCGGCGAGAGCCTGGGGCGCAGCGGCAGACAAGCTCATCAGGCCGGCAAGGGCAAAAAACGACCAGCGCATGGCGAATGCTCCATGGTTCACAGCGAGGAAAGTTGAAGCTTGGCCGACGTCGCCTGCGAATACCAGCCCGGCCGATTTTTTTGAAACTTGACCTTGCCATCATGGCAAGCTTGAGACTGGGTTCAACCTCATCAAAGGAGTCATGTCATGCAAATATTCAATGTTGAAGGAATGACCTGCGGCCATTGCGTTCGATCAGTGACCCAGGCGGTACAGAGCCAGGACCCGGCAGCGAGTGTCGAAGTAGATTTGGGCGCTAAAGAAGTGCGCGTGGCAAGCAGTCTGCCCTCGGATAAGGTCATCCAACTGATCACCGAGGAGGGCTACACCGCCAAACTGGCGTGATTTTTTCTGATCGTTAGCGACCTAACGTAATGTTCACGGCACCCAAGCGCGGCTAGACTGTCGAGCTGCCGACTCACTTGGGTGTCTGATGAACCTTCGCATAATCCTGATTCTGGGCGCCTTGAGCGCCTTCGCGCCGTTGGCGATCGACTTCTACCTGCCGGGCTTTCCTGCCATGGCCACGGCCTTTGCCACTGACGAAAAACATATCCAGTTAACCTTGGCGGTGTATTTCGCCGGCCTGGCTATCGGTCAATTGATCTACGGCCCGCTGGCTGACCGTTTCGGTCGGCGCGTGCCGCTGCTCAGCGGCGTCACCTTGTTTACTCTCGCATCCTTCGCCTGTGCCTACGCGCCGTCGCTGGAGTGGCTGATCGGCGCGCGTTTCGTGCAGGCCCTTGGCGGTTGTGCGGGCATGGTGATTTCCCGGGCGGTGGTCAGTGACAAGTGCGACGCGGTGGGCTCGGCCAAGGTGTATTCGCAACTGATGCTGGTCACCGGCCTGGCGCCGATCCTTGCGCCATTGGCGGGTGGGCTGATGGTCGGGGTGTGGGGCTGGCAGTCGATTTTCCTGGCACTGTCGTTGTTCAGCGTGATGGCGGCTATCGCCGTGGCAGTCGGGTTGCCGGAAACCTTCCCGGCCGATCAGCCGCGCCAGCCATTGTCTGGTTCGTTGCGCCGCTACGGCTCGCTGTTGTCGGACCGCGTGTACCTGGGCTATGCCTTGACTGGCGGCATCTCGATTGCCGGGATGTTTGCCTACATCGCCGGCTCCCCCTTCGTATTTATCAAACTCTACGGCGTGCCTGCCGAGCATTACGGCTGGCTGTTCGGTTCCAACGCAGCCGGCTTTATCCTGGTGGCGCAGTTGAATGCGCGGTTGCTGGCCAAGCGTGGCCCGGCGTTTTTGCTGTCGCGTACGGTGTGGGTCTACGTGGCGGCAGCGTTGACGCTGCTGGGGATTGCCGCGCTGCGTACTGAGGCGCTGTGGCCGTTGCTGGTGCCGCTGTTTATCTGCATCGCCAGCCTGGGCTGCATTTTGCCGAACACCTCGGCCTGTGCCATGAGCGGGCAAGGCGCACGGGCGGGCAGTGCCTCGGCGTTGCTCGGGTGTATCCAGTTCGGCGTGGCGGCGGGTGCGGCGTCGCTGGTCGGCGTGTTGCATGATGGTACGGCGATGCCGATGGCCATGGTCATCAGCTTGTGCGGCGTGCTGGCGGTAACGATTGCAATGTCGACCCAGCGCCTGCAACGGGCAAGGGCCACGCAGGCGCAGGTCTGATAGACGGGTCAGCCAGCGGCAGAGCGCTGCTGGACGAGGGGGAAACGGTGGGGGGCCTGTATCCGCGCTTGCAGGGTGTCAACGAAGGCGCGGGCCTCGGCTTCACTGCGGAAGGTGATGGCTTCGCCGTCGAGACGAACCTGCCATTGGCTACCTGGGGATTTTGCTGACGCTTTTATCAGGATCTTCATTGCTGACTTCCTCGCGTAAAAGACTCGTGGCAAAGGCGGCCAATATAAACCCGAATCCCCTTAAAAATATGACAAGGGTCAACTCTCAGACTAATGGTGTCGTCCATTACTTACATGAATAACGGACGACACTGACAGTCGTTTTTTCAGAACCCTTCCAGCACGATCTTGCCCTTGGCCTTGCCGCTTTCCAGCAGCGCGTGGGCACGGCGCACATTGGCTGCATTGATCACACCGAAATGCTCGCCCACCGTGGTTTTCAGGGTGCCGGCGTCGATCAGATCGGCCACGCGGTTAAGCAGGTTGTGCTGCTCGATCATGTCGGGGGTCTCGAACATCGAGCGGGTGTACATGAACTCCCAGTGCAGCGACAGGCTCTTGCGCTTGAGCTTGCTTACATCCAGCGCCTTGGGGTCGTCGATCAACGCCAGCTTGCCTTGGGGTTGCAGCGCTTCCACCAGTTGATCCAGGTGATGCTCGGTTTGGGTCAGGCTGGCGACGTGGGTCACTTGCCCAAGGCCTGCCTGTTTTAGCGCTTCGCTCAGCGGCTGGCTGTGGTCGATCACTACGTGGGCGCCCAAGGCTTTGGCCCATTCCTGAGTCTCGGGGCGCGAGGCGGTACCGATGACTTTCAGCGCCGTGAGTTGGTTGGCCAGTTGGGTCAGGATCGACCCCACGCCGCCGGCAGCGCCGACGATCAGCAGGCTCTGGCCGTGATCTTCCTTGCCTTCGGGTATTTGCAAACGTTCAAACAGCAGCTCCCACGCGGTGATAGCGGTCAACGGCAGCGCGGCCGCTTCGGCAAACCCCAGGCTTTTGGGCATATGGCCGACGATGCGTTCATCGACCGTATGCAGTTCGCTGTTGCCGCCTGGGCGCACCAGGGAGCCGGCGTAGAACACCTTGTCACCGGCTTTGAACAGCGTCACATCGCTGCCGACCGCCTTGACCACACCGGCCACGTCCCAGCCCAACACCTTGGCGTCGCCATTTTCCGGGGCGACGTTGTGGCGCACCTTGGTGTCCACCGGGTTGACCGAGATGGCTTTGACTTCCACCAGCAGGTCGCGCGGGCCGGCCACGGGCTCCGGCAGCTCTATATCTTGCAGGGATTTTGGGTCGTTGATCGGCAATGACGTGTAGTAGGCAATGGCTTTCATGAGGGCTCCGGTAAAAGGTCTGAGTGATATAGCTAAGAACGGGATGGGCAGATGATTGGCTATTTCCTACGCAGATAAAAGCGGCTAAAACAGCAGTCTGTTTCAACCAAATTTTGATAATTGGCGGAATTCCATGCTGCGTTTTGATGATTTGCAGTTGTTTGTACGTGCTGCGGACCTGGGCAGCCTGTCGGCGGCGGCACGGGTGATGGACCTGTCACCGGCAGTGGCCAGCGCCGCGCTCAAGCGTATCGAACAACAGCTGGGCACGCGTTTGCTGGCGCGCTCCACCCGCAGCCTGCGCCTGACTGCCGAAGGCGAGGGCTTCCTGGAATATGCGCGTGCGTCATTAAGTGCGCTGGACGATGGCCGGCGCTTATTGGCCAGTGGCCAGGATCATGTGAGCGGCGTGCTGCAATTGTCGGCGCCGTCGGATTTTGGTCGCAACCAGCTGTTGCCGTGGCTGGATGAGTTCCAGCAGCAACACCCGCAACTGAACGTGCGCCTGTTGCTGGGCGATCGCATTGCCGACCTGTTCCGCCAGCCAGTGGACATAGCCCTGCGCTATGGTGAACCCGAAGATTCCAGCCTGGTGGCTCTGCCCATCGCCCCGGACAATATTCGTGTGCTGTGCGCCGCGCCGAGCTACCTCGCCCGGCATGGCGAACCCCAGCATCTGGAGCAACTGGCCCAGCACAATTGCCTGCTGTACATGCTAGGCAGCCGGGTGCATGACCATTGGGGGTTTTATGACGGCAAGCGCCACGTGAGCCTGACAGTCAGTGGTGACCGGTTCAGTGATGACGCCGATGTGGTGCGGCGCTGGGCGGTGGCGGGCATGGGCATCGCTTACAAATCCTGGTTGGATATCAGCACCGACGTGCTGGCCGGGCGCTTGCGTTTGATCCTGCCGCAGTTGCAGGGCGAGCGCACACCGCTCAACTTGCTATGTGCCCATCGTGCGCAATTGAGCAAACCCATCAATCTGCTGCGGGAGATGCTCGTGTCCCGCTGTGCGACCTTGACGGCGCAACGACCGGGGCGAACGGCGACTGGGCAATAGCCTGCGTAATGATCGGAAATTTCACTCATACCCTGTCCTGATCCGAGCTGTCGGAGGCCGCGGAACCTGCTGCGTGCGCACCTATACTTTGGCGTCAACCGCAGCAGAAAAATGGTCTTACAGGGAGTGAATACATGGAAGCAGCACCTTGCATCAGTCAGATCGCCAGCTTGCTTGCCGAGCCCAAACGCACGGCCATGCTCTGGGCCCTGATGGACGGTTCGGCGAAGTCTTCAGAAGAGCTGGCAACGCTGGCCGGGTTGTCGCCGGCGTCGGCCAATGCCCATTTGGCGCGGCTGACCGGCAGCGGTTTGCTGCGGACCGAGGCCCGACGTGGCAAGCGCTTGTTTCGCGTGGCGGCTGCGGATGTGAGTGCCGCCATTGATGCGCTGGCCAGCACCACCATGGCCAGCGCGGCGCGCAGCACACCGCAAGCCTTGCCGCCGGCACTGATGGCACCGCAGTTGTTGCGCCGTGCCCGCTGGTGTCACGGCCATCTCGGCGGCGAGTTGGCGGCGCAGTTGTATCAACGGATGCTTGAGGCCGGATGGTTCGAGCGCCATGAGCAGCGTACCGAGGTTACGGTCAAGGGCGCGCAGCATTTGGCGGACCTGGGGATTTTTATCCAGGCCCTGGCAGCGCCGCTGGTGTGCGACTGTTTCGACTGGAGCCAGCAGCAACCGCATCTGGGCGGAGCATTGGGGGCGGGGTTGATGCAGCTGTTTCTGCAGGCCAACTGGATCAGCGTGATCAACGAGTCGCGTGCCTTGTCAGTCAACGAGGCAGGGCTCAGGGAGATCAGCCGGCTGGCGGCACGTTAAGCGCGTCGTTCAGAGCTGCAATCAGGTCGCATCCAGCAATAGCCAGGACAAACGATGCCGCACACTCGCCAAGGGGATTTTTCATACGGGGGGATGCGGCATGGTCAGGCAGGGTTATAGCGCAGCACAGCGGCTGGAACGGTTGCCCATCAGCGGTTACCACCGAGTCATCTTCATCATCATTGCCTTGGCGTTTTTCTTCGACTCCATGGACTTGGCAATGATGACCTTTCTGTTGGGCTCGATCAAAACCGAGTTTGGCTTGAGCACGGCCCAGGCCGGGTTGCTGGCCAGTTCGAGTTTTTTCGGCATGGTGGTGGGTGCTTCTCTTTCTGGAATGCTCGCGGATCGCTTTGGGCGCAAACCGGTGTTTCAGTGGAGCATCGTGTTGTGGGGCGTTGCCAGTTACCTGTGCTCCACGGCGCAGACGGTGGAGGCGTTGACGTTGTTTCGGATCCTGTTGGGCATTGGCATGGGCATGGAGTTTCCTATTGCTCAGTCGATGCTGTCGGAGTTGATTCCCGCCAAACGGCGCGGGCGTTACATCGCGTTGATGGATGGTTTCTGGCCGTTGGGCTTTGTAGCCGCCGGGGTGCTGTCGTACTTTTTGCTGCCGGTGATTGGTTGGCGCGACATCTTCCTGGTGTTGGCGGTACCGGCGGTGTTTGTGTTGGCCATCCGCTTCTTTATTCCAGAGTCGCCGCGTTGGCTGGAACAGGCCGGGCGCCACGAAGCGGCGGACAAGGTATTGCTGGGTATCGAGCAGAAGGTACGCGACTCCCTGGGCCGCGCCGATTTGCCGGAGCCGATGGCCCTGCCATGGGTAGAGAGTACGCCGGGTACATTCTTTTCCGCGTTCCAGCAGCTGTGGTCGGCGCAGTACCGCCAACGCACGATGATGATCTGGAGCGTGTGGTTCTTTGCCTTGCTCGGGTTCTACGGGCTGACGTCGTGGTTGAGCGCGCTATTGCAGCAATCGGGTTTCGCCGTGACCCAGTCGGTGTATTACACGGTGATCATTTCCCTGGGCGGGATCCCCGGCTTTTTGATGGCGGCCTGGCTGGTCGAGCGCTGGGGGCGTAAACCGGTGTGCGTCGTGACGCTGCTGGGTGGCGGGGTGATGGCGTTTCTGTATGGGCAAAGTGCTGTGTTTGGCGGCAATGTGGCCCTGCTGATCACCTCCGGGTTGTTGATGCAGTTTTTCCTGTTTGGCATGTGGGCGGTGCTGTACACCTACACGCCGGAGCTATATCCCACTTCGGCGCGAGCTACAGGTTCCGGATTTGCGTCAGCAATTGGCCGCGTAGGCTCGTTGCTGGGGCCGTTGGTGACCGGGTTGGTATTTCCGATAACCGGGCAGGGCGGGGTATTTGCCTTGGGGGCGTTGTGCTTTGCCGTGGCGGCGCTGGTGGTGTGGGTGTTCGGGATGGAGACCAAGGGCAAGACGCTGGAAGAGCTCACCCAAATCTAAAGGTCAGCGCAAAACCTATGTGGGAGGGGGCTTGCCCCCTCCCACATTTAGCCTGCATTCGTTCAATGATGGCCGGTTATGGCTTTACGAGCCGCGCATCCAGGCTGTTCTGCGCCAGGCGTTTGGCCTGGTCCTGGGTCATGCCCAGGGAGGTATGCAGCGCGTGGAAGTTCTCGGTGACATAACCGCCGAAGTAGGCCGGGTCGTCCGAGTTCACGGTGACTTTCACGCCACGTTCGAGCATGTCGAGGATGTTGTGCTGGGCCATGTCGTCGAACACGCAGAGTTTGGTGTTGGACAGCGGGCATACCGTCAGCGGGATCTGTTCGTCGATGATGCGCTGCATCAAGCGTTCATCTTCAATGGCACGCACGCCGTGGTCGATACGCTGGATTTTCAGCAGGTCGAGCGCTTCCCAGATGTACTCGGGCGGGCCTTCTTCGCCGGCGTGGGCGACGGTGAGGAAGCCTTCGTGGCGGGCACGATCGAACACGCGCTGGAACTTGCTCGGCGGGTGACCCATTTCTGAGCTGTCCAGGCCCACGGCTACGAACGCGTCACGGAACGGCAGGGCCTGGTCGAGAGTTTTCTCGGCTTCGGCTTCGCTCAGGTGGCGCAGGAAGCTGAGGATCAAGCCGCTGGTGATGCCCAGTTGCTGCTCGCCATCTTTAAGCGCAGCGGCGATGCCGTTCAGCACGACTTCGAACGGGATGCCACGGTCGGTGTGGGTTTGTGGATCGAAGAACGGTTCGGTGTGGATCACGTTCTGGGCTTTGCAGCGCAGCAGGTAGGCCCAGGTCAGGTCGTAGAAATCCTGGGACGTGCGTAGCACATCGGCACCTTTGTAATACAGGTCGAGAAACTCTTGCAGGTTGTTGAAGGCGTAGGCCTTGCGCAGGGTGTCGACGTCGTTCCACGGCAGCGCAATCTTGTTGCGCTCGGCCAGGGCGAACAGCAACTCAGGCTCCAGCGAACCCTCCAGGTGCAGGTGCAGTTCAGCCTTGGGCAGGGCGTTGAGCCAATCGTACATAGTTAAAATCTCATCAGGTGCAATGGCGGCATTCTACAGGCCATGGCTGAAATAATCGGCAAAACCTGACCAGCAGGAGAGTATTTGTGTCACTCACGCAAGGGTGAGGTGAACTAAGGTGTAACGAAACGTTAGCGGCTTGGCGCAGTCTGTACCCCATCAATGACTGATTCGCTGCACGAAAAGGCCCGTAATGCTCACACACCTCAAGCAAGAAAAATTCATGCTGCTGGCGCTGATTGCCGCCATTGCGGCTTATCCGCTGGAGCACTGGATGCTCCACAGTGGGCAACTGGTGGCCCTGCTGGCCGGTGCTGCGCTGATTGCGTTTATCGTAATGGCCTCAATGCGCGTAGCCCACCACGCCGAGCAGTTGGCAGAAAAGGTTGGCGACCCCTACGGCACCATGATCCTGACCCTCGCGGCCGTGTTGGTGGAAGTGGTGATCCTGGCGATCATGATGAGCAACGAGCCATCGCCCACCCTGGTGCGCGATACCATTTACTCGGCGGTGATGCTGGATATCAACGGTATTCTCGGCCTGGCCGCCTTGATGGGGGGCATCAAGCATGGGGAACAGTCCTACAACGATGACTCAGCGCGCACCTACAGCGTGATGATCCTCACCGCCATGGGCGTGTCGATGGTGGTACCGGAATTTATCCCCGAGGCCGATTGGAAAATTTACTCGGCCTTCACCATTGGCGCGATGGTGGTGCTCTACACCTTGTTCCTGAGGATGCAGGTAGGCCCACACAGTTATTTCTTCAGCTACAGCTACCCGGAAAAACGCCGCAAGAAATCAACCGAAGAAGAACACACACCGCCCGTTAACCTCGCGTTCTCGATAGGCACGTTGGTGTTTGGCGTGATTGTGATTGGCGCGTTGGCCGAGGTGATGTCCAAAACCCTGGATCTGGGCCTGGAAGGCACGGGCGCGCCGCCGGTGATCACGGCGATTGTGGTGGCGGCTATCTCGGCCGCGCCAGAGATTCTGACGGCATTGCGCGCTGCATTGGCCAACCGTATGCAGTCGGTGGTGAATATTGCGTTGGGTGCTTCGTTGTCTACGGTGATCCTGACGGTGCCGGTGATGGAAGCCATGGCGCTCTATAGCGGCCAGCCGTTCCAGATGGCGATGACGCCGGTGCAGACGGTGATGGTGTTTATCACGCTGATTGTCAGCGCGATCAACCTCAACGATGGCGAGACGAATGCCATTGAAGGGATGACTCATTTTGTGTTGTTTGCGACTTTTATCATGTTGTCGCTGCTGGGGCTGTAACTGTTTTTGATGACGCCGTAGACCCAATGTGGGAGCGAGCAGGCCCCCCTCCCACATTTTGATCGGCGTCTGGCTCAGGTGCCGGCGATGAGTTGGCGAGCCGCCTGGGTGTGATCGGCGATCAAGCCTTTCAGGTCCAGGCCTTCGACTTGGCCGTCGATCACCCGCCACTGGCCGCCGATCATCACTCGATCCGCCCGATCTGCACCGCACAACAGCAGCGCTGAAATCGGATCGTGGCTACCGGAGAAGCGCAGCTCATCAAGTTTGAACAATGCCAGGTCAGCCTGCTTGCCTACGGCCAATTCACCGATGTCCGTTCGGCCCAGCAACTGTGCCGAACCTTTGGTTGCCCAGCCCAGCACGCCTTCTGGGGTGATCTTTTCTGCGCCATAACGCAGGCGCTGAATGTACAGGGCCTGACGCGCTTCAAGGATCATGTTCGAGGCATCGTTGGACGCCGAGCCGTCCACGCCCAGCCCGATGGGCGCGCCGGCGGCAAGCAGGTCCAGGGTCGGGCAGATACCGGAAGCCAGGCGCATGTTGGAGCTTGGGCAGTGGCAGATCCCCGTACCGGCGGCACCCAGGCGTGCGATTTCATCCGGGTTGAAGTGAATGCCATGGGCCAGCCAGGTACGTGGGCCGAGCCAGCCGACGCTGTCGAGATAATCCACGGTACGCAGGCCGAAGCGTTGCAGGCAGAAGTCTTCTTCGTCGAGGGTTTCCGCCAAGTGGGTATGCAGGCGCACATCCAGGCGGTTGGCCAATTCGGCGCTGGCTTGCATGATCTCGGGGGTGACGGAAAACGGCGAGCACGGAGCCAGGGCAATCTGAATCTGCGCGCCGTCACCCCGCTCGTGATATTCGCGGATCAGGCGCTGGCTGTCGTCAAGAATGACCTGGCCTTGTTGCACGGTCTGCTGCGGTGGCAGGCCGCCATCGGCTTCGCCCAGGCTCATGGAGCCGCGGGTGAGCATGGCGCGCATCCCCAGTTCGCGCACGCTGGCTACCTGCACATCAATGGCGTTTTCCAAACCATCGGGGAACAGGTAGTGGTGGTCGGCCGCCGTGGTGCAGCCCGACAGCAGCAATTCAGCCAGGGCGACTTTGCTGGCCAGGGCGAGTTTTTCCGGGGTAAGCCGCGCCCATACCGGGTACAGCGTTTTCAGCCAGGGAAACAGCGGCTGGTTGACCACCGGGCCCCAGGCGCGGGTGAGGGTTTGATAGAAATGATGGTGAGTGTTGATCAGCCCGGGCAGGACCACATGTTCGCGAGCATCGAACACCTGCGTGCAGGGTTGTGCCGGTTCTTGGCCCTGGGCCAGTAATTCGGTGATCACACCGTCTTGCAGCACCAGGCCGCCACGGGCGTCGAGGCCATTGGCAGTGAAAATCGCGAGGGGGTTTTTTAACCAGATACGGGTCGCAGGCATTGGCCGGCTCCTCTGAATGATGGGTTCAGGTTTGCCAGCTCAGTGTTGCCCTGTCTGCTGATCCAGGGTCGCCGGGGAGGGCGAGGGGGCTAGATTACGTGTAGTTCATTACGGGGTCTAGCTGTAGGAGCAGGGACAGAGTGGGAGGGGGGCTTGCTCCCGATAGCGGTGGGCCAGTCCACACAGCATTGACTGACACTCAGCCATCGGGAGCAAGCCCCCTTCCACAGGTTGATCGGTGTATTTACCAGGCGATGGTGTCGCCCTTGTAGTCCACGAAGTGATGGCCGCCCTTGCCGGTGTAGGCATTTACTTGATCCACCAGGCCGCGCACGCTGGTGTCGACGTCGATATGTGCGTTCTCTCCGCCCATGTCGGTTTTCACCCAGCCCGGATGCAGCGACAGAACCGTCGGCTTGTGGTCGCCCAACTGGGTGATAAAGCTGTTGGTCATTGAGTTGAGGGCAGCCTTGCTGGCCTTGTACAGCGCCAGGTCCGAACCGTCGGGAATGGTCACGCTGCCCAGCACCGAACTCATGAACGCCAGCACGCCGGTGTCTTTGCGGATCTGCCCGACAAAGCGCTGGGCCAGGTTGATCGGCGCCACGGCGTTGGTGAAAAACAGCTGGCCGACCTCTGCGAGGGTGGCGTGGCCTGGCTCCTGGTTCGCCGGGCCCTTGACGCCAGCGTTGACGAACAGCAGGTCGAAGGTGCGGTCTTTCAAGCGTTGGGCCAGGGCGATCACGGCTTGCTGATCATCCATATCCAATTTCTCGATCTGCACCGGGCCCACGGCTTTGAGGGCATCGGCCTTGTGCGGATCACGCACGGTGGCGGTGACGTCCCAGCCATCCTGGAGCAGTTGCTTGACCAGGCCAAGGCCCAGCCCGCGCGAGGCGCCGATGATCAGTGCGGTTTTTGGCGTAGACATGAAGGCTTCCTTTGAAGTCGCGGTTCAGGGAGTTCAGCGCCTAACAGTAGCAGTTTCAGCGTTGCAGCAGGATGCGCCCACGGCTCAGGTCGGCGAGCTGGGTTTGCAGGGTGTCGATGTGTGCCCCTGCCAGCGCAAGGTGTAGCTCCACGCCGTTGGCGGTGAAGGTTTCTTCCAGCACTAAACCGCCGAGTTCGGCGACGCGCAGCTTCACCAGGTTCAGCTCGGAGAACCCACAGGCGCAGCTCAGGGGCACACGGCTGATCAGTTCGATACGCTCGGCATTTTGCAGGCATTTGTTTGCGCCACCACCGTAGGCACGGGCGAGTCCGCCCGTACCCAATTGAATGCCGCCGTACCAGCGGATCACCAGCACCGCGACCTGATCGAACCCCTGGGCCTCGATAGCCGCGAGGATCGGTCGCCCGGCGGTGCCACCGGGTTCGCCGTCGTCGTTGCTGCGGTATTGATCGCCCAGCTTCCAGGCCCAGCAGTTGTGCGTGGCGTTCAGGTCGCTGTGCTGCTCGAAAAACGCCTGGGCGTCCTGCGGGCTGGTGATCGGCACCGCCAAGGTGATAAAGCGGCTTTTGCGTATTTCTTCACGAAACTCACAAAAGCCTGTCAGCGTAAAAGACATAACTCGCTTCGTTTTTATAGGGCCGGCTTGATGCCGCAGCCTTTGAGAATGATATGGATCAGGTTGGTGCCGGCGTCTTCCATGTCCTGCTTGGTCAGCTTGGTGCGACCGGTGACGCGGCAGATCTGGGTGGCGAAGTCGGCGTAGTGCTGGGTGCTGCCCCACAGCAGGAAGATCAAGTGCACGGGATCGACGGGGTCCATTTTGCCGGCGTCGATCCACGCCTGGAACACCGCGGCTCGGCCACTGAACCAGGCGCGATAGTCCTGACCGAAATATTCGGTGAGGCATTCGCCGCCGCTGATGATCTCCATGGCGAAGATCCGCGAGGCTTGTGGTTGGCGCCGCGAGAACTCCATCTTGGTGCGGATGTAGCGCGCAAGCGCCACGGCCGGGTCATCCTCGGCGGTCAGCGCGTTGAAGGTGCTGTCCCATAATTCGAGGATATTGCTGAGCACCGCGATATACAGGCCCAGCTTGTTGGTGAAGTAGTAGTGCAAGTTGGCCTTGGGCAGCCCGGCACTGGCAGCGATGGTGTTCATGCTGGTGCCTTTGTAGCCATGGCGGGCGAATTCATCTTCAGCAGCCTGGAGAATAGCTTGTTCGTTCTTTTGCCGAATGCGGCTGGCGGGTTTACCGGCGTGGTTGCTGTGGGCAGGAACTTCGAGGCTCATGGACGTTTCCGTGCTGATCGATAAAGGCGACGTGTGCACAGATAACCCACCCTCAAGCCTCAGACAAGTCCCGATGCAATAAAACCGTCAAAGCGGCTCCAGGCTTTCGCTTTGCGCTGTTGGGTTTGTAGCGCATGTACTCGCCTTGGCTTCCGGCAGCAACAGGCATAATACGATGGCGGTGAGGCCGCCGCTGGTGATGGCCGAGTCGAACAGGTTCTGTACCAGTGTCGGCATCAGGTGCAGCAAGTTGGGTTGAGCGGCGATACCCAGGCCGACGCCAAACGAGGTGGCAATGATCAACATGCTGCGTCGATCCAGCGGCGCCTGGGCGAGGATACGCACGCCGGCGGCGGCCACGCTGCCGAACATCACCAGGGTCGCGCCGCCCAGCACCGGCTTGGGGATTTGCTGCAGTACGGCGCCGATCAATGGAAACAGGCCCAGACAGAACAGCAGCACACCGATATACAAACCGACGTAACGGCTGGCCACGCCGGTGAGCTGGATCACGCCATTGTTCTGGGCAAAGGTGGTGTTGGGGAACGCGCTGAAGGTGGCGGCAATCATGCAGCTCACGCCATCGCCCAGCACGCCGCCCTTGAGCCGGCTTATATAAGATGCACCGCTGATGGGTTGGCGGGCGATCATGCAATTGGCCGTGAGGTCGCCGACGGTTTCGATGCTGCTGATCAGATAAATCAGCGCAATCGGCAGGAAAGCGCTCCAGTCAAAGTTGAAACCAAATCGGAACGGCATCGGCAGGCTGATCAAGGGCAAGTCGGGCAGGGCTTGGGGCACCAATTTACCGCTGAACCACGCCGCGAGGCTCCCCAGGGCCAGGCCGATGATAATGGCGCTCAAGCGTACCCACGGGGTATTGGAGCGGTTGAGCAGGATGATTGTCAGTACCACGAACAGGCCGAGTGCCAGGTTCGCAGGGGCGCCGAAGTCTGGCGCATTAAAACCGCCGCCGAGGTCGGTAATCCCCACTTTGATCAGGCTGATGCCGATCAACGTGATGACGATCCCCGTTACAAGGGGGGTGATGACACGACGCAGTTGGCCAATGAAGCGGCTCAACACGATCTGTACCGCCGCGCCGAAGAAGCACACGCCGAAGATCATCGCCAGAATGTCTTCCGGGCTGCCGCCCCGTTGCTTGACTAGAAAGCCTGCCGCCAACACCGCGCCGAGAAACGCAAAGCTAGTGCCTTGCAGGCAGATCATACCGGCGCCGATACCATACGGCCTGCGTGCCTGGATGAACGTGCCTACACCGGACACCATCAGCGCCATGCTGATCAGATAGGGCAGGTGGGCGGTGAGGCCGAGCGTGGAGCCGATGATCAGCGGCGGAGTAATGATGCCGACGAACGCCGCCAGCACATGTTGTAGTGCTGCCAATAGAGCCGGCAGTGGTTTGGGGCGGTCGTTGAGGCCGTAGATCAGGTCGCTGGGGCTGGCAGATTCTGGTGGCATGGCGGGTAGACTCGAGGCGGACGGTTCAAGGTCCTTGTGCCTTGCAAAAAGCTGTCCAAGTGCTCAGCTTTTTGCGTGAGGCCCGAGTTAGCGCGTCGCGGCCAGGCTTTCAAGGAAACTTTCCAGCACCAAATGAGGGCGCCGGCCTTTGCGCGTGACCGATGCCAGGCTCAAATCGTAAAAACGTGTAGCCGGTTTCAGCGCGCGCAGTCGGCCTTGTTGCACCCACAGGCTGGCGTAGTGATCGGGCAAGTAGCCGATATAGCGGCCAGTGAGGATCAGGAACGCCATGCCTTCACGGTCCGAAGCGCTGGCCGTGCAGTTGAGCGCCTGGTAGTGGGCCTGGATCTCTGCGGGGAGGCGAAAGGTAGGGGCGATGGCGTCCTGGCTGTCGATGCGCTCGTCATCGAGTTGTTTGTTGTCGGCATAAAACAGCGGGTGCCCGACCGCGCAATAAAGCAGTGAGCGCTCGCTGTACAGCGGTTGGTATTCCAGACCTGACAGGGCGCTGGCCTGGGGCACCACGCCGACATGCAGACGGCCATCAAGTACACCTTGTTCTACTTCATTGGGGGCGATCATGCGGATCTGGATCTGCACGTCCGGGCCGCGTTCCTTCAACTGCGCCAGTGCGTGGGTGATGCGCATATGCGGCAGGGTGACGAGGTTGTCGGTGAGGCCGATGATCAACTCGCCGCGCAAATGCTGGTGCAGGCCGTTGACCTCGGTGCGAAAGCTTTCCAGGGCGCTCAACAATTGCAGGGCTGACTGATAAACCTCGCGGCCTTCCTCCGTCAGGGAAAAACCGGCGCGGCCGCGTTGGCAAAGTCTGAGGCCGAGCCGCTGCTCCAGGTCGCTCATCTGCTGGCTGATGGCCGAGCGGCCGATGCCGAGCACGGTCTCTGCCGCCGAGAAGCCGCCGCATTCCACCACGCTGCGAAAGATGCGCAGCAAGCGAATGTCGAAGTCGCTGACTTGGGCCAAAGGGTCGGGACGACGGCTGCTCATAGTTTAGTGAAGTCCTGACTGAAGGTTAGAAGAGTTGGATTTCACCGACTTTATCCCCGTGGCAATTTAGCTGCAACCAAGCTTTTTCAATCCCGACGCTGCCTTTTGCCTTGCGAGGTTTTGCTGATGAACATGCCCGAAAACGCCCCATCGACCCTGGCCAGCCAACTCAAGCTGGATGCGCACTGGATGCCCTACACCGCCAACCGCAACTTCCAGCGCGACCCGCGCCTGATCGTGGCCGCTGAAGGCAGTTGGTTGACCGATGACAAGGGGCGCAAGGTTTATGATTCGTTGTCGGGCCTGTGGACCTGTGGCGCCGGGCATACGCGCAAGGAAATCCAGGAGGCGGTCGCCAAGCAATTGGGCACCTTGGACTACTCCCCAGGCTTCCAATACGGTCATCCGTTGTCCTTTCAGTTGGCGGAAAAGATCACCGACCTGACCCCAGGCAACCTGAATCATGTGTTCTTCACCGATTCGGGCTCTGAATGTGCCGATACGGCGGTGAAGATGGTGCGGGCCTACTGGCGCCTCAAAGGTCAGGCCACCAAGACCAAGATGATTGGTCGCGCCCGTGGTTACCACGGTGTGAACATCGCTGGTACCAGCCTGGGCGGTGTGAACGGTAACCGTAAGCTGTTTGGCCAGGCGATGATGGATGTCGACCACCTGCCTCACACCTTGCTGACCAGCAACGCCTTCTCCCGGGGCATGCCGGAGCAGGGCGGTATTGCCTTGGCCGATGAGTTGCTCAAACTGATCGAACTGCATGACGCGTCGAACATCGCAGCCGTGTTTGTCGAGCCGATGGCCGGTTCCGCTGGCGTATTGGTGCCACCACAGGGTTATCTCAAGCGCCTGCGCGAAATTTGCGACCAGCACAATATCCTTTTGGTGTTCGACGAAGTGATCACAGGCTTCGGCCGTACCGGCTCAATGTTCGGTGCCGACAGTTTTGGCGTGACCCCAGACCTGATGTGTATCGCCAAGCAGGTCACCAATGGCGCTATTCCGATGGGCGCGGTGATCGCCAGCAGCGAGATCTACCAGACCTTCATGAACCAGGCGACGCCGGAATACGCCGTGGAATTCCCCCACGGCTACACCTACTCGGCGCACCCGGTGGCTTGCGCGGCGGGCTTGGCGGCATTGGACCTGTTGCAGAAAGAAAACCTGGTGCAGAGCGTAGCCGAAGTCGCACCGCACTTTGAGAATGCGCTGCACGGTTTGAAGGGCAGCAAGAATGTGATCGACATTCGCAACTACGGCCTGGCCGGTGCTATCCAGATTGCCCCGCGTGATGGGGATGCCATCGTGCGTCCATTCGAGGCCGGCATGGCATTGTGGAAGGCCGGTTTCTATGTGCGTTTTGGCGGCGACACCCTGCAGTTCGGGCCAACCTTCAACAGCAAGCCGCAGGACCTGGACCGTCTGTTTGACGCGGTCGGCGAAGTGCTGAACAAGATCGACTGATTTCTCCTTCTATATAGAACAATTTTTCAGGAGCCCTGCATGAGCCTTATCCAGCATTTGATCAACGGTGAGCTGGTCAACGACAGCGGTCGTAGTGCCGACGTCTATAACCCGTCTACCGGCCAGGTGATTCACCAGGTGCCGTTGGCCAGCCGTGAAACCATTCAACAGGCGATTGACTCAGCCAAGGCGGCGTTTCCGGCCTGGCGCAATACGCCTCCGGCCAAGCGTGCCCAGGTGATGTTCCGTTTCAAGCAGTTGCTGGAGCAAAACGAAGCACGTATCTCGCAGTTGATCAGTGAGGAGCATGGCAAGACCCTGGAAGACGCGGCGGGTGAACTCAAGCGTGGGATCGAGAACGTGGAGTACGCGTGCTCGGCACCGGAGATTCTCAAGGGCGAATACAGCCGCAACGTGGGGCCGAACATTGATGCCTGGTCGGACTTCCAGCCGCTAGGCGTGGTGGCGGGTATCACCCCGTTCAACTTCCCGGCGATGGTGCCGTTGTGGATGTACCCGCTGGCGATTGTGTGCGGTAACTGTTTCATCCTCAAACCTTCGGAGCGTGATCCGAGTTCTACGTTGTTGATCGCGCAACTGTTGCAGGAGGCTGGGCTGCCTAAAGGCGTACTGAGTGTGGTGCACGGCGACAAAGGCGCGGTGGACGCATTGATTCAAGCGCCGGAAGTTAAAGCCTTGAGCTTTGTAGGCTCGACGCCGATTGCCGAGTACATCTATAGCGAAGCGACCAAGCGCGGCAAGCGTGTGCAAGCGTTGGGCGGGGCGAAGAACCATGCGGTGCTGATGCCGGATGCAGACCTGGACAACGCCGTGAGTGCCTTGATGGGCGCGGCTTATGGTTCTTGCGGCGAGCGTTGCATGGCGATTTCGGTGGCGGTGTGCGTGGGCGACCAGGTGGCGGACGCGTTGATCGCTAAGCTGGTGCCGCAGGTCAAGGCGTTGAAGATCGGCGCGGGCACCTCCTGTGGCCTGGATATGGGCCCGTTGGTGACGGGGCAGGCACGAGATAAGGTCAGTGGCTATATAGAAGAGGGTGTTTCGGCGGGTGCAGAGCTGGTCGTTGATGGTCGCGGCTTGAGCATTGCCGGGCATGAACAAGGATTTTTCCTTGGCGGCAGTCTGTTCGACCGCGTTACCCCCGAGATGCGGATCTATAAAGAAGAGATCTTTGGGCCAGTGTTGTGCGTGGTCCGGGTGGATAGCCTGGAAGCGGCGATGCAACTGATCAACGATCATGAATACGGCAACGGTACCTGCATCTTCACGCGTGACGGTGAAGCCGCGCGGCTGTTCTGTGATGAGATTGAGGTCGGCATGGTAGGGGTGAACGTACCGCTGCCGGTGCCGGTTGCGTATCACAGCTTCGGTGGCTGGAAGCGCTCTCTGTTTGGCGACTTGCACGCCTATGGGCCGGACGGGGTGCGTTTCTATACCCGTCGCAAGGCGATCACTCAGCGTTGGCCGCAACGGGCCAGTCATGAAGCGTCGCAGTTCGCCTTCCCTAGTCTGTAAGACTCGATAAGCGAAAGCCGGCCCCCTTGGGGCCGGCTTTCGCGTTTCTAAGGCATTTTAGACCGATATGACAGAAATGTGAAAAAGAAGGTTGACGGCAGATTCTGGAAGCCTATAATTCGCCCCACTTCCGGCGCAGTCG
>NZ_SPKO01000014.1:0-257586 GCF_023127795.1 Pseudomonas sp. W2Jun17
GCAGGCCAACCCCGCCGGCCCGGCGCCGACCACGGCGATGCGCTTACCGGTGGGCGCGGCGCGCTGGAACGGGTGTTCGCTGAAGTGCGCGTTGTCGATGGCGTAGCGTTGTAACAAACCGATCAGCACCGGCGCGCATTCTTCGGCGTTGTTACGCACGCAGGCTTGCTGGCACAGGATCTCCGTGGGGCAAACCCGAGCGCAACTGCCGCCGAGGATGTTGGCCGAGAGGATTTTCTGCGCAGCGCCTTGCACGTTCTCGGTGTGGATATTGCGGATGAACGACGGGATGTCGATCTCGCTGGGGCATGCGTTCACGCACGGTGCGTCGTAACAGTACAGGCAGCGCGAGGCTTCCAGATGCGCTTGCCGGGCGTTGAGCGGCGGTGCCAGGTCGCTGAACTGGCTGGCGAGGGTGGCCGCGTCATCGCGGGGGTGGGGAAGGTGGGTCAGGGTCTGGATCACGGTATTGGCCTCACGGTTATTGAGGTGCTGCCTCTGATGGGCATTGGTTTTTGTGTTGATTGTTCGGGCCTCATCGGGAGCAAGTCGAATCGTCGCACCGCCCCTCCCACATTGGAATGCGTTCCACTGTGGGAGGGGGCTTGCTCCCGATAGCGGGTTCAGCGGTTCACAGCCACTGGTTTGGAAAGCGCTGCCCGCTTGCTCAACTGCTCGAACACCGAGGGATACGCCGGCCGCTCCACATAGCGCCCGGCACCCCGTTCTGCGCGCAGGTCGCCATCGGCCCAGACCAGCTTGCCCTGGCTGATGGTGTGGCTCGGCACGCCGCGCACGGTCTTGCCTTCGAAGATGTTGAAGTCGACCTGCTGGTGGTGGGTCTTGGCCGAAATGGTTCGCGTGCCTTCAGGGTCCCAGAGCACCAGGTCGGCATCCGCCCCGACGCGAATCGCGCCTTTACGGGGGTAGAGGTTGAAGATTTTCGCCGTGTTGGTGGAGGTCAGCGCAACGAACGCCTGCATCGACAGGCGCCCCGTGTTGACGCCTTCGTGCCACAGCAGCGCCATGCGGTCTTCGATACCGGCGGTGCCGTTGGGGATCTTGCTGAAGTCGTCACGCCCGGCGGCTTTTTGCTCGGCGCAGAAGCAGCAGTGGTCAGTCGCGGTGGTGTGCAGGTTGCCCGATTGCAGGCCGTGCCACAGGGCCTCCTGATGCCCGCGCGGACGGAACGGCGGGCTCATGACATAGCCGGCGGCGGTCTGCCAATCCGGGTGCTGGTAGACGCTGTCGTCCAGCAGCAAGTGGCCGGCGAGTACTTCACCGTACACCGCCTGGCCCTTGCCCCGAGCGTAGGTGATTTCATCCAGCGCCTCTTTGGTCGACACATGTACCAGGTACAGCGGCGTGCCGATGGTCTCGGCAATTCGTATTGCGCGGCTGGCCGCTTCGCCTTCCACCTGGGACGGGCGCGACAGCGGATGGGCTTCCGGTCCGGTGATGCCCTGGGCCATCAGCTTGCGTTGCAGGTGATACACCAGCTCGCCGTTTTCCGCATGAACGGTGGGCACCGCGCCCAGTTCCAGGCAGCGTTCGAAGCTGGCGACCAAGGTATCGTCAGCGGCCATGATTGCGTTCTTGTAAGCCATGAAATGCTTGAAGCTGTTGATGCCGTGATGGCTGACCAGTTCGGCCATTTCCTCGCGTACCTGCTCGCTCCACCAGGTGATCGCTACATGGAAGCCATAGTCGGATGCGGACTTTTCTGCCCAGCCGCGCCACTGGTGGAAGGCTTCCATCAACGATTGCTGCGGGTTGGGAATCACAAAGTCGATGATCGACGTGGTACCACCGGCCAAGCCTGCGGCCGTACCACTGAAAAAGTCTTCGCTGGCCACGGTGCCCATGAAGGGCAGTTGCATATGGGTGTGGGGATCGATGCCGCCCGGCATCAAGTATTGGCCGCTGCCATCGAGTATTTCAGTGCCGGCGGGAATATCCAGATCGGTGCCAATGGCCCGAATTAGACCGCCTGCGCATAACACATCGGCGCGGTAACTTTCATCATGGGTAATAACGGTTGCGCCACGGATCAACAGCGACATGTCGAGTTCCTCACAGGCTTGACCGGCTTATGCCAGTTCTAAGTGTTGTAATACTGCCGGTCGATGGAGGATTAATTCCTGTCATCGGTGACAGGAATAGAAACTAGCCCGAGTTTTTCGATTGGGCAAGAAGATTTTTCTTAAGCTTATAATTAAATTAAGTGGCTGAATTAAAAGAGAAAAATAACAAAATCACCAAAATGTAGCGAGCGCTCACCATTTTGACGCACTTGACAGCTTCTGTTTTTGATCAACATTTCTTATTGCAAATCAGACGCTTGAGATATGCCTCTTGACGGCACTGAAAAATAAAAATAATTGTGTTGCACCAGATTGAGACCTGACGGTTCGAACAACTTGCGCAATGGCTGGCCCCAATAGCGCGACAAGTAACCCAGGCTCACTCGGAAAGCTGATAAACATCAGCACGTTATATAAGCGGTGCGGGTTCAGCAGCCGTTGTCGGCACGGTAATTGAGTGCAAAGGCAATTGGTCGGGGCCCGAGATGTCATGTTGTTTATGCGGTACTCCGGCCTCCTGTACACAGCGTGCAGGTGAGCAAAAATAACTTTAAAAAAAACCGTGGAGCGGCCATGCAACAGAACAGATCGCAAGTCATCGAGCGCAACGGCCTGTACGAACTCGACGCCGGCCCCGACGTCCTCGACAGCCCTCGCTACAACCATGACATGGCACCCACCAAGGTGCATGAGCGCACCTGGAACAAATGGCACATCACCGCATTGTGGGTCGGTATGTCGATTTGCGTGCCGACCTACACCCTGGGCGGGGTACTCACCGCGTATTTCGGCTTGTCGGTGGGCGAGGCGCTGATAGCGATCCTGCTGGCCAATATCGTGGTGTTGATCCCGCTGACGCTCAACGCATTTCCCGGCACCAAGTACGGCATCCCGTTTCCGGTGTTGTTGCGCTCGTCATTCGGCATTCTCGGTTCCAACGTGCCGTGCCTGATTCGCGCGTTGGTGGCCTGCGGCTGGTTCGGGATCCAGACGATGTTTGGCGGGTTGGCGATTCACCTGTTTCTCGGTTCGATTTTCGAGGGTTGGAAGTCGCTGGGTGGCACCGGTGAAGTGATTGGCTTCATGATTTTCTGGTGCCTGAACCTGTGGGTGGTGTTGCGCGGTGCCGAGTCGATCAAGCGCCTGGAAACCCTGTCGGCGCCGTTGCTGGTGGCGGTAGGTATCGGCCTGCTGGTGTGGGCGATGCCGAATGTGTCCCTCAGCGAGCTGATGGCGATCCCACCCAAGCGCCCTGAAGGCGCAAGCCTCACCGGCTATTTCATGGCGGGTCTGACCGCGATGGTAGGCTTCTGGGCCACCTTGTCGCTGAACATTCCCGACTTCAGCCGCTACGCCAAGAGCCAGAAAGACCAGATCCTCGGGCAGATCTTCGGCCTGCCGCTGACCATGTTCCTGTTCGCCGCCCTCGGCGTGATCATGACCGCCGCCTCGGTGAAACTGGTGGGCGTCAGCGTCTCCGACCCGGTGACCCTGATCGGCCATATCCAGAGCCCGGTGTGGGTGGCAGTGGCGATGGCGCTGATCATCGTCGCCACCTTGTCCACCAACACGGCGGCGAACATCGTTTCGCCCACCAACGACTTCCAGAACATCGCGCCCAAGCTGATCAACCGCACCACCGCGGTGATCCTGACCGGGCTGGTAGGGCTGGCGCTGATGGCCCATGAGCTGCTGAAAAAGCTTGGGTTGATCGTTTCCGATGTCAGCCTGGAGACCGTTTACTCCAATTGGTTGCTCGGCTATTCGAGCCTGCTGGGCCCGATTGCCGGGATCATGGTGGTGGACTACTTCATCACCCGCAAACAGCAACTGGACCTGGCAGGACTTTACCGTGATGACGTGTACCCGGCGTGGAACTGGAGTGGTTTCATCGCCTTTGGCGTGCCTGTGGTGCTGACCCTGTTGTCGCTGGGCAGCGATGCGTTCAGTTGGTTTTACAGCTATGGCTGGTTTACCGGTTCGGCGTTGGGCGGGGTGTTGTATTACGGGCTCAATGCCAAGCGCGGTATCAACCCGGTCGCAGCCAAATCATCCTTGTGAACGCGGTCAATGTGGGAGGGGGCTTGCCCCCGATGGCGGTGTATCAGTCATGCACATATCAACTCGGCCACTGCTATCGGGAGCAAGCCCCCTCCCACATTGGACTGCGTGCCACCTGTTCCAATCATAAGAAATACAGCCTGAGGAGATCCCCATGAACGCTGCCCTCGACGTAATGCAATCGACCCATCAGCACATCAACCGCGACCGCCTGTGGCAGTCGCTGATGGACCTGGCCAAGCTCGGCGCCACCCCCAAGGGCGGGGTGTGTCGCCTGGCCCTTACCGACCTTGACCGCAAGGCCCGCGATCTCTTCGTGCAGTGGTGCGAAGAAGCCGGCTGTACCGTAAGCATCGACGGTATCGGCAATATCTTCGCCCGCCGTCCAGGGCGCAACGCGGACCTGCCGCCGGTGATGACCGGCAGCCATATCGATACCCAGCCTACCGGCGGCAAGTTCGACGGTTGCTTCGGTGTACTGGCGGGGGTGGAAGTGTTGCGCACCCTTAACGACCTCAAGATTGAAACCGAGGCGCCGTTGGAAGTGGTGGTGTGGACCAACGAGGAAGGTTCGCGGTTTCCACCGTGCATGATGGGCTCCGGCGTGTTCGCCGAAAAATTCAGCCTGGCCGATACCCTGGCCAAGGTCGATGCGGACGGCGTCAGCGTCGGCGATGCGTTGAATGCCATCGGCTATGCCGGGACCCGCCCCGAGAGTGGGCATAAGGTTGGCGCCTATTTCGAGGCGCACATCGAGCAAGGGCCGATTCTTGAGGATGAAAAGAAAACCATCGGCGTTGTACTCGGCGCCCTCGGACAAAAGTGGTTCGACCTCAAACTGCGCGGTGTCGAGGCGCACGCCGGCCCGACGCCGATGCACCTGCGCAAGGATGCCCTGGTGGGCGCAGCGGTGGTGGTGGCGGCGGTGAATGCGGCGGCGCTGGGGCATCAGCCGCACGCCTGTGGCACGGTGGGTTGCCTGCAAGCGTATCCAGGGTCGCGCAACGTGATTCCGGGGGAGGTACGCATGACCCTGGATTTCCGTCATTTAGAGCCAGCACGGCTGGACTCGATGATTGCCCAGGTGCGCCAGGTGATTGAGGACACTTGTGCCAAACATGGGCTGAGTTACGAGATGGAACCCACCGCCGACTTCCCGCCGCTGTACTTCGACAAAGGCTGCGTCGACGCCGTGCGCGATGCGGCCAATGGGTTGGGCCTGTCGAATATGGACATTGTCAGCGGGGCAGGGCACGACGCAATCTTCGTCGCCGAGCTTGGTCCGGCGGGGATGATCTTCGTGCCGTGTGAAGGTGGCATCAGCCATAACGAAATCGAAAATGCCGCGCCGGATGATCTGGCGGCGGGGTGTGCGGTGTTGTTGCGCGCCATGGTGGCAGCTTCAGCAGCTATCGCCAGCGGTTGAAAATGTGGGAGGGGGCTTGCTCCCGATGACGGTGTGTCAGTCAATTTGTCCGTCGCTGACCCGCCGCTATCGGGAGCAAACCCCCTCCCACAGGGGGCCGCGGTGTTCATACATAGTGTGTCTGGCGCGGAACCAGTGTGGGAAGGTGGGCAGCTCCTCCCACAGAGGGGGCATGTTCATACAGGTTGTGTCTGGCGCAGGACCAGTGTGGGAGGGGGCTTGCTCCCGATTGCGGTATTGACGTCAGGCGCCAGGTTGCCAGCCACCGCCGAGTGCGGTCAAAAGCCCCACACTTGCCACCAGCTGCCGCGTCTGTACGGCCTGTAATGTGCGCTGCGCCTGTAGCGCCGCAGTTTGTGCGGTGACCACATCCAGATAACTCACCGCCCCCGCCTGATAGCTGTTCATCGCCAACGCCTGGGTATGTTGCGCCGCCCGCGCCGCCGCCTGTTCATCCTGGGCTTGCTGCTGCAAGTCCCTCAGTTGCCCCAGGTTGTCCTCTACCTCTCGTACGGCTTGCAACACATGGCTACGGTATTGCGCAGACGCCTCTTCAAACTCGGCCTTGGCCTGGCGCTCATTGGCACTCAACCGCCCGCCATCAAAGATCGGCAGGCTCACCAACGGCCCCAACGCCCAATATCGATTGCCAGCTGACAGCAGATTCCCGACGCCTTGCGTCTGCCCGCCTATCAACCCGGTCAGGCTGAAATCCGGATACCACGCCGCCTTGGCTACGCCGATATTTGCGTTGGCCGCAAACACGCGGCGTTCAGCCGCGGCAATGTCCGGGCGACGTTGCAGCAAGTGGCTTGGCAACTGCGATGGAATCCTTGGCAAGGCCATCAACTGCGGGCTGGGCGGCAATGAAAAATCACTGGCCGCCACGCCCACCAACTCGCCGATTGCATGCTCGGTCAGGTTGCGTTGCCCACGCACTTCATCCAGTTGCGCCTTGGCCTCGGCCAGTTGATTTTGCGCGCGGGTCAGGTCCAGTTCCGAGGCAATCTGGCCTTCGTAGCGACTGCGCGTCAGTTGCAGCGCCTGGCTGAAATCCTCCAGCGAGCTGTCGAGTATTCGGCTCTGTGCATCCAGGCCATTGAGTTGCACATATAACGTCGTCAACTGCCGTTGCAGGCTCAGGCGAGCCACCGCCAAGTCATCGCCTGACGCTTGCGCCTGAGCGTCGCCGGCCGCGACCTGATTGCGGATCTTGCCCCACAGGTCCAGGTCGTAGCTCAACGAAAACCCGGCAATGTTGCTGTTGTACACCGACGGCTGCGTTGTGCCGCGCAACGGTCTCGCGTCCGATTGCCGTTGGCGCTGCGGCTGTGCGCTGGCGCTGATTTGCGGGAACAGCCCGGCGTGCAACTGGCTGGCATACGCCTGGGAGGCATCGAAGTGCGCCAGTGCCGCGGCCAGGTCCGGGTTGCTGTTGAGCAATTGCTGCTGCAGCTTGTTCAACGTTGGATCGTTATAGAGTTGCCACCACTGGGTCACCAACTGATCGGACGGTTGCGCGCTGTGCCATGGGCCGTCGCTGGTCTGTTCGCGGTAGTGGGCGGGCAGGTCAATCGATGGCGCGGTATAGGTCGGTGCCATCGAGCAACCCTGCAACGCCAGCAGCATCAACGCCGCGAGCGGTTTAAGCCTTGGGCGCATGGGCACCTCCGGCGGCGTCGGCCAGTTGCACCGGGTCGCCTTCGCGCAGGGCATCGGGCGGGTTGTCGATGATGTGGTCGGTGGCTTTCAAACCCTGGTCGATCACCAGGCGCTCGCCCAGGTCCAGACCGATGTGGATGTCTTGCAGGTGCACATGATTCTGCCCATCCAACACCGCCACTTGCGTACCCTGGGCGCGGAAGATCAAGGCGCTGGCCGGGATGCTCACGCCGTGAGTATCGGCCGGAATCGGCAGGCTGGCTTCGGCGTAGTCGCCCGGTAGCAATTCACCGCTGGGGTTGTCGACGACGAACTGGGCGAGCAGGGTGCCGGAGCGGCGGTCGATGGCGGTGGAGTCACCGATCAGGCGCGCCTTGAAGTGTTCGCCTGGGTGCTCAGGCACCGTCAACTCGGCTTCCAGGCCCGGATGGATCACTGCCGCGTAGTTCTGCGGCACCGGCACATACAGGCGCAGTTGGTGGGTGTCGGCCAGGGTGAACAGCGCCAGATCGCTGTCGGTATCGGCTTTGATCAACTGACCGATATCGGTATGCCGCGCAGTGATGGTGCCAGCGAATGGCGCACGCAGGGTTTTGTAGCCCTCCAATGCTGACAAGCGAGCGTAGTCCGCTGCGCCAGCCTCGGCATTGGCTGTGGTCGCGGCGGCGTTCGAGGTTTTTTCATCGGCTTCCTGACGCGACACCGAATGGCTCGCCAACAGGTGTTGCCAGCGCGTGGCAGTGGTGGCTGCCAGACGTGCATTGGCCTGTTCCTGAATCAGCCGTGCGTGAGTCTGCGCCAGTTGCTGGTCGAGGTCAGGGCTGTCGATTTCGGCGAGGATTTGCCCGGCCTTGACCTGCGTGCCCATATCCACTTTCCAGTCTTTCAGATAGCCGCTGACCCGCGCATGGATCGGCGCTGTGCTCCAGGCTTCCAGGTGCGCCGGCAAGCGCAGCGTATCGCCGGCAGTGTTCTGTTGGGGTTGGAACACCATCACTTGGGGAATGGCCGCCGTTTCGGTCCAGGCAGCGACAGATCGCTCGTGCAGCGTGCGGGCTTGCAAGCCGCTGGCGACCAGCAGGGCAGCGAGGGTCAGGCCGCCGACACCCATCAGCATCAGACGCTTGCGCGAGGGTTTGTGATCAGACGACATGGGGCGTTTCTCCAGCAATTGCGCGAGTAGGGTGACGGCCGTGGACCAGGCTGAAGACCACGGGTACAAACAACAGAGTGGCGATGGTGGCGAAGATCAAACCGCCGATAACGGCGCGACCCAGCGGCGCGTTTTGCTCCTCGGACAGCGCCAGGGGCAACATGCCGATGATCATTGCCAGGGCGGTCATGCACACTGGGCGAAAGCGCGTGTAACCGGCTTCCATGGCGGCTTTCAACGCGTCGCCATGTTCGGCCAGGCGTTCACGGCAGAAGCTCACCACCAGGATCGAGTTGGCGGTGGCCACGCCCATGCACAGGATGGCGCCGGTGAGCGCCGGGACCGATAACGAGGTGCCGCTGAGGAACAGCATCCACACGATCCCCGCCAGTGCGGCCGGTAACGCCGTGATGATCACAAAGGGGTCGGCCCAGGACTGGAAGTTGACCACGATCAGCAAGTAGATCAGCACCACGGCGCCGAGCAGCCCCAAGCTCAAACCACTGAACGCCTCATGCAGCGCATCGATTTGCCCGTGCAGGCTGATGGTCGCGCCTTTGGGACGCATGGATGCAGTGTCGTCCAGCACTTTTTGCACATCACGGGCCACGCCGCCCAGGTCGCGACCTTGTACGTTGGCATACAGGTCCAGGGTCGGTTCGATGTTGTAGTGGGTGACCACCGCCGGGCTTTGTACGCGGGAGATGGTCGCCACGCCCCCGAGGATTTGCGATTGGCCATTGGCACCGGTCACCGGTAGGGCCTCCAGTGATGGCAGGCTGTCGAGACGGTACTGCGGGGTGGCGGCGACGATGGAATAGGACACGCCATTGGCCGGGTTGAGCCAGAAGGTCGGTGCCACCTGGGAGCTGCCGGCCAGGGAGGCGACCATGCTGTTGGTGACGTCTTTTTCGGTAATGCCCAAGCCGTTGGCGCGCAGGCGGTCGACATTGACCTGCAAGGAGGGGTAACCGGTGGACTGCTGGATATGCAGGTCTGCAATGCCTGGTACGTGTTGCAAGCGTCGTTCGAGTTCTACGGCGTAAGCGCGGTTTTCTGCATCGCTGCGCCCGGAGATTTTCACATCCAGCGGGGCCGGCGCGCCGAAGTTGAGAATCTGGCTGCTGATGTCTGCCGGCAGGAACGCAAAGTGGCTGCCGGGGAAACTTTGCGGCAGGGCTTCACGCAGTTTTTTCACGTAGTCGGCGGTGGGGGCGTGGTGCTTATTCAGGGTGACCTGGATATCGCCATCCTGAGGGCCGATGGTGCCGCTGCTGCTGTAGGCCATGTCGATACCGCTGAGCGGGATGCCGATATTGTCGACGATGGTGTCGAGTTCGTCGGCGGGGATGACCTCGCGAATGCGTGCTTCGATGCGATCGAACGCAGCGGCGCTTTCCTCGATTCGCGTGCCCAGCGGCAAGCGCACATGCAGCGCGAGGGCACCGGCATCGGTGGCCGGGAAAAAGTCCTGGCCCAGGCTCGGCAGCAACGCGAATGAGGCGATTACGCAGGCCAGGAAGCCGACAATGAAGCGCTTTCGCGCCCCCAGCGCCAACGTCAGCAAGCCATGGTAAGTGTCACGGATATTGGAGAAGTGACGCTCAAAGCCCTGTTGGAAATTCAGCACCGATTGCAGCAACGCATTGCGCGGTTTCGCGTGTTGCTCACCCTCATGATGGTTGATGAATTGATCTTCGGGATGATGCCCCACGCCTTGCTCCGGCGTATGCGGCTTGAGCAGGAACATCGCCAGCGTCGGCACCAGGGTGCGCGAGAGGATGAACGAACTAGCCATGGCAAAGATCACCGCCAGCGCCATTGGCCGGAACAGATAACCGGCGATGCCTTGCAGCAAAAACATCGGCACAAACACGATGCAGATGCACAGCAGCGAGACAAACGCCGGGCCGACGATTTGCGCGGCACCGTCGAGGATCGCAGTGTTCACCGCCTTGCCTTGTTCCAGGTGCCAGTTGATGTTTTCGATGGTCACTGTGGCGTCGTCCACCAGAATCCCCACCGCCAACGCCAGCCCGCCGAGAGTCATCACGTTGAGGGTTTGCCCGCTGACCGCCAGCAGCGCGATGGCCGAGAGCACCGCCAGCGGAATCGACGCGGCGATGATCAAGGTCGAGCGCCAACTGCCGAGAAACAACAGGATCATCGCACTGGTGAGCAGCGCGGCAATGATGCCTTCCTGGGCTACGCTGCCCACCGATTGCTTGACGAACACCGAGGCATCACCCAGCAGTGAGGTTTTCAGTGAAGGCGGCAGGGTTTCGTTGATGCGTGGCAGCATCTGGCGGATGCCGTCGATGATCGACAGGGTAGAGATGCTGCCGTTCTTCAACGCCGGCATCAGCACCGCGCGATGGCCGTCGACGCGCACGATGTTGGTTTGTGGCGGCGAACCGTCGCGCACATGGGCGACCTGGCCGATGGTGATGATTGCGCCGTCGACTGTTTTGATCGGCAGGTCATTGAGTTCATCGATGGCCTTGGGGCTGTTGTTGAGCAGGATCGTGTATTCGTCGGAACCCAGCTTGGCGGTGCCCACCGGGATGATCTGGTTCTGCAAAGCCAGGGCATTGCCGACGTCCTGGGCCGACAAGCCCTTGGCAGCCAGGGCCTGGGGGTCGAGGTCGAGGGTGATCTGACGCTGCTTGCCGCCCATCGGCGTGGGCATGGCCAGGCCGGGCAGCGCGCTCAGGGGCAGGCGGATGTTGTTCTGCACCAGGTCGCGGATCCTGGCTTCCGAAAGGCTCGGGCTGGAGAACGCCATTTGCAGGATCGGCACCGTGGAGGCGCTGTAGTTGAGGATCAGCGGCGGCGTGATGCCCGGTGGCATCTGCTTGAGCACGGTTTGCGACACCGCTGTGACCTGGGCGTTGGCGGTGCGGATATCGACGCCGGGCTGGAAGAAGATCTTGACGATACCCATGCCGGGCAGTGATTGCGATTCGATATGTTCGATGTCGTTGACGGTGGTGCTCAAGGAGCGTTCATAGGTGTAGATCACCCGCCCGGCCATGGCGTCCGGGGACAGGCCGTTGTACTGCCAGACCACCGCGACCACGGGTATGCCGATATCGGGAAACACATCAGTGGGCGTACGCAGGGCCGCCATGGGCCCGATGATGCAGATGAATATGGCCAACACGATAAACGTGTACGGCTTTTGCAGTGCGGTCTTTACCAGCCCGAGCATGCGTGAGTCTCCGAGAAGAGCAGGATTGCAAACCCCGGCAGTCTTGCCCGACCCACCTAACACGCACCTTTCAGCCAGGTGAAGGAAGATTTAGGTAATGGCTGAAGATCGTTTCATTGGTATTCATTTGTTCTGCAAACGCCGGCTCTTCAAGCTTGCCAGCCATCGGATACGTCTTTTTTGATGTTCTTTGGAGCCCTGCCATGTCACTGAAAACCCTGTTGTTGATACCTATGCTGAGCGTAGTTGTGTTGCTCTCGGCCTGCGCCGGCCCGCTGCCCAAGGCCGACCCGAGCCAAGCCTGGATCGGCCTGAAAGAGGAAGCGCCAAATGACCTGATGGCCGAGCGGGTGGACGGTAAACGCGTCGATGACGGGCGCTACTTTGAAGTCAGCCCCGGTGACCATCGGCTGGACGTGACCTTGTTTGAAGACGAACCCGGCGACGACAACCAGCAAGACTGCCAGGGCCGGGTGGAATACAAACACTTCAAGGCGGGTGAGCATTACACACTGGAAGAGTCGAGCCTGGGCACCACCGTGCGTGCATCCCTCAAGGACGGGCACGGCAAGGAAATCGCCGCCACCCAAGACTTCAATTGCATGCCTGGCTAGGCGTGATGGGCCGTCGCCTTGGGAGGCTTGGCGGGCGCGGCAGGTTTGACGTGGGGGTGATGATGCCGGCGAGTCACGCGCATGACCCCCCACAACATGGCCGCGGCCACTGCCAACCAACCACAGATCAACAGAAAAATTGTCGTCGCAAGGCTCATTCGGGCCTCCTTTCGCCCACTTGGGGCACACACAGTCTTCTCAATGGACAGTCTAGCTACCTGGCGGTTGCCTGCTATTGACCAATGGTCGTGTCTGTCCAACTTGTTTGCTCTATCGCGGGTGCTTTACTGATGTGCCAGGCTATACCCGCGCTCAAGAGCATCCTATGATCAGGGCCCTCACCGCCCGTTGATCAAGAGAGTAAAACATTGCGCTTACGCTCGAACCTTAAAACATCCATCTTGCTGGCTTGTGCCCTGGGGTTAACGGCTTGTTCCAGCCAACCGTCGAAGCTGTCCGGCCTGCCGGAGCGCGTTGAACTCAACGGCGTGCCGACCTTTCGCAGCGAGGCTTATCAGAGCGGTCCTACGGCACTTGCCAGTATGCTGTCGCAACAAGGCATTGTCATGACACCGGGGTTGCTGGACAAGCCGCTGCGCCTGCCGGGTGCTGAGGCGAACCTCGAACGCAACATGCAGGTGCTGGCGCGCGAATACGGGCTGATGGTGTACCCACTGGACGCCAAGCTGACCGCGGTGCTGGCGCAGGTGGCGGCGGGTTACCCGGTGATGGCGCGAATCAATTCCAGCTTCTGGTCCGGAGCGCGTTATGTCGTGGTGGTGGGGTTCAACCAGCAGAAGAGCACGGTGTTGTTGCGCTCTGGAAACGAGCGCCGATTGATTATGGAATTCAGCGACTTCGAGTCGGCGTGGAAGAGCGCGGGGCACTGGGCTATCCTCACCCAGCGGCCGAGCCAATTACCGGCCAATGTGGATGCGCAGCGCTGGCGTGATGCGGCGAATGCAACAGGCCAGGCGGGGCAGGAAGGGGCAGCGGCCCAAGCGCTCAAAGTGTTGGCAGAACGCAAATAAAAATGTGGGAGGGGGCTTGCTCCCGATAGCGGTTGATCAGGATAAGTTTTATAGCCTGGCACACCGCCATCGGGAGCAAGCCCCCTCCCACATTGGGCCTGCTTATTTCAATAAGATGGTGGTTAGTTAGCGGCGAACTTCTACCGCATTCCCCCGATTCTTCAGATTCTTGTCAGCCTTGTAGCGCAACGCCACATCCGGCACCGGGCCGCCCTTGCCGGTCTCGACCCAGCTGCGAATCCGGCTGGCGTCGGCAAAATGGGTGAATTTGCCAAAGGCATCCAGGATCACCAGCGACACCGGGCGGTTGCCCATGCTGGTCACCAATACCAGGCAATGGCCGGCCTGGTTGGTAAAGCCGGTCTTGGTCAGCTTAATGTCCCAGTTGGCGCGGTTGATCAGGTGGTCGGTGTTGGAGAAACCCAGGGTGTAGTTGGGCTTGCGGAACGCCACGGTCTTTTCCTTGGTGGTGCTCAACTGGCTCAGCATCGGGAATTTACGCGCGTACGCCAGCAGCTTGCTCAGGTCGCGAGCGGTCGAGACGTTATGGATCGACAGGCCGGTAGGCTCCACATAGTGGGTGCTGGTCATCCCCAGGGACTTGGCCTTGGCGTTCATCGCCGCAATGAATGCCGCATAGCCACCCGGATAGTGGTGGGCCAGGCTCGCCGCGGCGCGGTTTTCCGAGGACATCAGCGCAATCAGCAGCATTTCCTTGCGCGGCATCTGGCTGCCGATTTTTACCCGGGAGAACACGCCTTTCATCTCTGGCGTGTCGGTGATGTTGATGTCGATGTACTCATCCATGTTCTGCTTGGCTTCCAGCACGATCAGGCCGGTCATCAGTTTGCTCACTGAAGCGATGGGGACCACCACGTCGGGATTGCTGGAATAAATGACTTTGTTGGTTTGCAAGTCCACCAGCATGGCGCTGCCGGAGGCGATTTGCAGTTTGGAGGCGTCACGCGGGGCCAGGGTGGATTCGGCGGCGTGGGCGAAGGTGCCTGTCAAAGCGAAAAACAGGCCGACAATAGAGAGACGAATTTTCACGCGGATGAACTCGCTAAAAAGTAAGGAAATACCGTTCGGGAACGGGCTTTATGAAAAATGACGTTACATTCTAGGAGTATGGATCAGAAACTGTCGAATGTTCTTCCAGAACCGGATGAAAGTGCTTAAAAACTAAGAAAAAACAGTTTTTTCTCAGGCAATAAAAAGCCCCGCGCTAAGGCAGGGCTTTTTCATTACGCTTGGTTATTAACCGTGCAGGGTTTCTGCTGCGTACAAGGTATTTTCCAACAGGCAGGCGCGGGTCATCGGTCCGACACCACCTGGCACTGGCGTGATCCAGCCGGCGCGGGGCAGGGCAGTGTCGTAGACGACGTCGCCGACCAGCTTGCCGTCATCCTGGCGGTTGATGCCCACGTCGATGACGATGGCGCCTTCCTTGATCCATTCACCTTTGACCAACCCCGGCTTGCCAGCAGCGACCACCACCAGGTCGGCGCGGCCAACGTGGCCAGCCAGGTCCTTGGTGAAGCGGTGGGTGACGGTCACGGTGCAGCCGGCCAGCAGCAGCTCCATGGCCATCGGGCGACCGACGATATTGGATGCGCCTACCACGACTGCGTCCAGACCATAGAGATCGACCCCGGTGCTTTCCAGCAAGGTCATGATGCCTTTGGGTGTGCATGGGCGCAGCAGCGGGATACGTTGGGCCAGGCGGCCGACGTTATAAGGGTGGAAACCGTCGACGTCTTTGTCCGGGCGGATGCGTTCCAGCAACTTGGAGGCGTCCAGGTGCTCGGGCAGCGGCAGCTGCAGCAGGATGCCGTCCATTTCCGGATCATCGTTGAGGCGGTCAATCAGGTCGGTCAGGGCCTGTTGAGTGGTGTCAGAAGGCAAGTCGTAGGCTTTGGAAATAAAGCCGACCTCTTCACAGTCTTTACGCTTGTGCGAGACATAAACCTGAGAGGCAGGATCGCTGCCGACCAGGATCACCGCGAGGCCAGGCGTGCGCAGGCCTTGCTGGCGACGCTCGGTGACGCGTTTGGCGATCTGCTGGCGCAGGCTGGCGGCGATTGATTTGCCGTCGATAAGTTGTGCAGTCATTACGCGTGATTAACCATCGAGAGGGGGAAGAAAAGTGCGCGCATTCTCGCACGCCAGGGCGCGAGGGCAAAGGCGCTTGGTCTGCAAATTGCCCTAAGCCCTTAAATAAAATCAGTTTTTTTCAAAAAAGATTTGACGGGTATCAGGACGCTCTATACTATTCGTCGCACTTGTCGGGCACAGCCTAGCACTGGTTAGAAGGTCGAGCAGAATTGTTGTCCTGCAAGGCTGGAAACACTTAGTTTGTAATCCTCCAAGAGTACAGATTAATCAGGCGCCCGTAGCTCAGCTGGATAGAGCATCCGCCTTCTAAGCGGATGGTCGCAGGTTCGAGTCCTGCCGGGTGCGCCATTAGGCAGCTTTGGCACAAGTAGCGCTATATGGTGGGCGTAGCTCAGTTGGTAGAGCACGGGATTGTGACTCCCGTTGTCGAGGGTTCGATCCCCTTCGTCCACCCCATATTTTGAAAGGCGCCAGATTAATCGTCTGGCGCCTTTGCTTTAAGAGCTTCAAGCGCGGATGTGGTGGAATTGGTAGACACACTGGATTTAGGTTCCAGCGCCGCGAGGCGTAAGAGTTCGAGTCTCTTCATCCGCACCAATTAAAGCTTTGCTGTGCCGTCAGGCGGGGCAGGGCTCAACAAAGAAGTAGTTTGGTTTCTTTGTTAACGCAATATGGTGGGCGTAGCTCAGTTGGTAGAGCACGGGATTGTGACTCCCGTTGTCGAGGGTTCGATCCCCTTCGTCCACCCCATATTCGAAAGGCGCCAGATTTAACAGTCTGGCGCCTTTTTTGGTTTTAGCGGTTCGTATATCCGGCAGCTGCAGGTGCAAGGTCGAAAGGGTGGGGTGTTTCATCGTATTTGTGTGTCTCGATGATGCCGCGCTGCCCGCAGGCCCTGTGCGCGGGGTCGGGCGTCAGGGAAATGACTGGTTTCTTCTATATAGAAGAGGCGGCGCAGAGCCTTGGCGCAGTTGGCTGTATTTGTCACCGGGGCGAGGTGCATCCGTGCCTTCGTACCGATAAATTGCCGGCTGTTTTCCGCTGTATTTTCAGTAGGGTGACTTCTTGAGTTTGACCCACTAGAATGCATGCCCTTGATTGGGGTCGGAAATGGCCGGCTAACGTCTGTGCAACGAGGAATATCCATGCAAGTTTCTGTTGAAAATACTACTGCTCTCGAGCGCCGCCTGAGCATCACCGTGCCGGCAGAGCGTATCGAGACTGCGGTCAACAAGCGTCTGCAGCAGACTGCCCAGAAGGCCAAGATCGCTGGTTTCCGTCCAGGCAAAGTGCCGATGAGCGAAATCAAGCGTCGTTTTGGTGCCGATGCGCGCCAGGAAGCTGTAGGTGACGTGATCCAGGCTTCCTTCTACGAAGCCGTTGTCGAGCAAAAGCTGAACCCGGCTGGCTCGCCTTCGATCGAACCCAAGTCCCTGGAAGCTGGCAAGGACCTGGAATACGTTGCCGTATTCGAAGTGTTCCCGGAATTCGAAGTGGCTGGTTTCGAAGGTATCGAAATCGAGCGTCTGAGCGCCGAAGTGGCTCATTCGGACCTGGACAACATGCTGGAAATCCTGCGCAAGCAGAACACCCGTTTTGAAGTGGCCGAGCGTGCTGCCCAGAACGAAGACCAGTTGAACATCGATTTCGTTGGCAAGGTTGACGGCGAAGTGTTCGCTGGCGGCTCCGCCAAGGGCACTCAGCTGGTGCTGGGTTCCAACCGCATGATCCCTGGCTTCGAAGACGGTCTGGTTGGCGCCAAAGCCGGCGAAGAGCGCGTTCTGAACCTGGAATTTCCAGCGGACTACCAGAACCTGGACCTGGCCGGCAAAGCTGCCGAGTTCACCGTTACCGTCAACAGCGTTTCCGAGCCTAAGCTGCCAGAGCTGAACGAAGAGTTCTTCGCTCAATTCGGTATCAAGGAAACCGGCATCGAAGGTTTCCGCACCGAAGTTCGCAAGAACATGGAGCGTGAACTGCGCCAGGCCATCAAGTCCAAGGTCAAGAACCAGGTCATGGACGGTCTGCTGGCCGCCAACCCGATCGAAGTGCCAAAGGCCCTGCTGTCCAACGAAGTGGATCGCCTGCGCGTACAAGCTGTTCAGCAGTTTGGTGGCAACATCAAGCCTGACCAACTGCCAGCCGAGCTGTTCGAAGAGCAAGCCAAGCGCCGCGTTGTGCTGGGCCTGATCGTGGCTGAAGTGGTCAAGCAGTTCGACCTCAAGCCTGACGAAGACCGCGTTCGCGAAATGATCCAGGAAATGGCTTCGGCCTACCAGGAGCCTGAGCAGGTCGTGGCTTGGTACTACAAGAATGACCAGCAGCTGAACGAAGTACGTTCGGTTGTGCTTGAAGAACAAGTTGTGGATACTGTTCTGCAGAAGGCTAAGGTGACCGATAAAGCGGTCTCTTACGAAGAAGCAGTCAAACCGGCGGAAGCAGCACAAGCCGACTGATTGTCCAACTCGTTGGAAATTCAACCATAAGCCAGCCTCGCGCTGGCTTATGCGTTTTCAAGACATGACTATTTGGGAGTAACTGCAGAGCATGTTCCGTAATTCCTATATTCAGCAGAACTCTGATATCCAGGCCGCCGGCGGCCTGGTCCCGATGGTTGTCGAGCAGTCCGCTCGTGGCGAACGCGCCTACGACATCTACTCGCGCCTGCTCAAGGAGCGAGTGATCTTTCTGGTTGGCCCGGTAGAGGACTACATGGCTAACCTGATCTGTGCGCAATTGCTGTTCCTTGAAGCGGAAAACCCGGACAAGGACATCCATCTCTACATCAACTCGCCAGGTGGTTCGGTGACCGCAGGGATGTCGATCTACGACACCATGCAATTCATCAAGCCAAACGTGTCGACTACCTGCATCGGCCAGGCTTGCAGCATGGGCGCGTTCCTGCTGACGGCGGGTGCCGAAGGCAAGCGTTTCTGCCTGCCGAACTCACGTGTGATGATTCACCAGCCACTGGGCGGTTTCCAGGGCCAGGCATCGGACATTGAAATCCATGCCAAGGAAATCCTTTTCATTCGTGAGCGTCTGAACACGCTGATGGCCAAGCACAGCGGGCACACACTTGAAGAAATCGAGCGCGATACCAACCGTGACAATTTCATGAGCGCAGAAGCCGCCCGTGAATACGGGTTGATCGACGCAGTGATCGAAAAGCGCCCCGCTTAATATAAGCCGCTCAAAATAGGGCTGGTCGGCATGTCCGACCACTGGCGGGCTTGAAAAAGCCCGCATAAGCCTTCATCTTGTGTTGCAAGCCTATCGGATTTGGATCGAACGAATGACTGACACCCGCAACGGCGAGGACAACGGCAAGCTGCTCTATTGCTCCTTCTGTGGCAAAAGCCAGCATGAAGTACGCAAATTGATTGCCGGCCCCTCGGTGTTTATCTGCGACGAATGCGTCGACCTGTGCAATGACATCATCCGCGAGGAGGTGCAGGAAGCCCAGGCCGAGAGCAGTGCGCACAAACTCCCATCGCCTAAAGAAATCAGCGGCATCCTTGACCAATACGTTATTGGCCAGGAGCGTGCAAAGAAGGTTCTGGCCGTAGCGGTGTACAACCACTACAAGCGCCTGAACCAGCGTGACAAGAAAGGCGACGAGGTCGAACTCGGCAAGAGCAACATCCTGCTGATCGGTCCTACAGGCTCGGGTAAAACCTTGCTTGCGGAAACCCTCGCTCGCCTGCTGAACGTTCCGTTCACCATTGCCGACGCCACCACCCTCACCGAGGCTGGCTATGTGGGCGAAGATGTCGAGAACATCATTCAGAAACTGCTGCAGAAGTGCGACTACGACGTAGAGAAGGCCCAGATGGGTATTGTCTACATCGATGAAATCGACAAGATTTCGCGCAAGTCCGACAACCCGTCGATCACTCGGGACGTTTCCGGTGAAGGCGTGCAGCAGGCACTGTTGAAACTGATCGAAGGCACGGTTGCTTCCGTACCGCCACAAGGCGGCCGCAAGCACCCGCAGCAGGAATTCCTTCAGGTTGATACGCGCAACATCCTGTTCATTTGTGGTGGCGCATTCTCCGGCCTGGAGAAGGTTATCCAGCAGCGCTCCACCCGTGGCGGCATTGGTTTCAGTGCGGAAGTGCGCAGCAAGGAAGAAGGCAAGAAGGTGGGCGAGTCCCTGCGTGAAGTCGAGCCTGACGATCTGGTCAAGTTTGGTCTGATCCCGGAATTCGTTGGCCGCTTGCCGGTCCTGGCGACATTGGACGAATTGGATGAGGCGGCTTTGATTCAGATCCTCACCGAGCCTAAGAACGCCCTGACCAAGCAATACGCCAAGTTGTTCGAGATGGAAGGCGTGGACCTCGAGTTCCGTACCGACGCGCTCAAATCGGTGGCCAAGCGGGCACTGGAGCGCAAGACCGGTGCACGTGGCCTGCGTTCGATCCTCGAAGGCGTGTTGCTCGACACCATGTACGAAATCCCCTCGCAGTCTGAGGTGAGCAAAGTGGTGATCGACGAAAGCGTTATCGAAGGCAAGTCCAAGCCACTGTATATCTACGAAAACAGTGAGCCGACGGCCAAGGCTGCGCCAGACGCGTAAGCGTTCAGCAGTTGCGGTACAAGCAAGGGGCCTCTAGGGGCCCCTTGTTTTTTGGGGCGTTTTCTTGGTGCGGTGGTTAAATTCGCGTGTATTCATGCGTTTAACTACTGGCATTGAGCTTGTTTTTTTTGCATGTAACCCCCATCTTGGTTTCATGCTTACTTATCAACTGTCATAGAGGCGAAATCATGAAGACAACCATCGAATTGCCTCTCCTGCCGTTGCGTGATGTCGTCGTCTATCCGCACATGGTTATCCCGCTGTTCGTGGGGCGCGAGAAGTCTATCGAAGCCCTCGAGGCTGCGATGACGGGCGACAAGCAGATCCTGCTGTTGGCCCAGAAGAATCCTGCTGATGATGATCCGGGTGAAGATGCCCTGTATCGCGTCGGCACCATTGCCACTGTGCTGCAATTGCTCAAGCTGCCTGATGGCACCGTCAAGGTGCTGGTGGAAGGCGAGCAGCGCGGTGCCGTAGAGCGTTTCATGGAAGTGGACGGGCACCTGCGCGCCGAAGTGGCACTGATCGAAGAAGTCGAAGCTGCAGAGCGCGAATCCGAAGTGTTTGTGCGCAGCCTGCTCTCGCAGTTCGAGCAGTATGTGCAGTTGGGCAAGAAAGTCCCCGCTGAAGTGCTGTCTTCCCTCAGCAGCATTGATGAACCAAGCCGCCTGGTTGATACCATGGCCGCGCACATGGCGCTGAAAATCGAGCAGAAGCAGGACATCCTCGAAATCATCGACCTGTCGGCCCGTGTCGAGCACGTGTTGGCGCTGCTGGACGGCGAAATCGACCTGTTGCAGGTAGAAAAACGCATCCGCGGTCGGGTGAAGAAGCAAATGGAGCGCAGCCAGCGCGAGTACTATCTGAATGAGCAGATGAAGGCCATTCAGAAGGAACTCGGCGACGGCGAGGAAGGCCACAACGAAATCGAAGAGCTGAAAAAGCGCATTGATGCCGCTGGCCTGCCCAAAGATGCCTTGACCAAGGCTACCGCCGAGCTGAACAAGCTCAAGCAGATGTCGCCAATGTCGGCCGAAGCCACCGTGGTGCGTTCCTACATCGATTGGCTGGTGCAGGTGCCGTGGAAGGCCCAGACCAAGGTGCGCCTGGATCTGGCTCGCGCCGAAGAAATCCTCGATGCCGACCATTATGGTCTTGAGGAAGTCAAAGAGCGCATCCTCGAATACCTTGCCGTGCAAAAGCGCGTGAAAAAGATTCGTGGTCCGGTGTTGTGCCTGGTCGGCCCTCCGGGTGTGGGTAAAACCTCCCTGGCCGAGTCGATTGCCAGTGCCACCAACCGCAAGTTTGTGCGCATGGCCCTGGGCGGTGTGCGTGACGAGGCGGAAATCCGTGGTCATCGCCGTACCTACATCGGTTCGATGCCAGGAAGATTGATTCAAAAGATGACAAAAGTGGGCGTGCGCAACCCGCTGTTCCTGCTCGATGAAATCGACAAAATGGGCAGCGATATGCGTGGCGATCCTGCCTCCGCGCTGCTTGAGGTGCTCGATCCGGAGCAGAATCACAACTTCAACGACCATTACCTGGAAGTCGACTACGACTTGTCTGACGTAATGTTCCTGTGCACCTCCAACTCCATGAACATTCCGCCAGCCTTGCTGGACCGGATGGAGGTGATTCGTCTGCCGGGTTACACCGAAGACGAGAAGATCAATATCGCCGTCAAATACCTCGCACCCAAGCAGATTTCGGCCAACGGCCTGAAGAAGGGCGAGATCGAGTTTGAGGTCGAGGCGATCCGCGACATCGTGCGTTACTACACCCGCGAGGCCGGTGTACGGGGCCTTGAGCGCCAGATCGCGAAGATCTGCCGCAAGGCGGTGAAAGAACACGCACTGGAAAAACGTTTCTCTGTGAAGGTAGTTGCCGACTCCCTGGAACACTTCCTGGGCGTGAAGAAATTCCGCTACGGCCTGGCCGAGCAGCAGGACCAGGTCGGGCAGGTGACTGGCCTGGCGTGGACTCAGGTGGGTGGCGAATTACTCACCATTGAAGCTGCGGTGATTCCCGGCAAAGGCCAGTTGATCAAGACCGGCTCCCTGGGTGACGTGATGGTCGAATCCATCACGGCCGCGCAGACCGTGGTGCGCAGTCGCGCCCGCAGCCTGGGCATCCCGCTGGACTTCCATGAGAAGCACGACACCCATATCCATATGCCGGAAGGGGCGACCCCGAAAGACGGCCCTAGCGCGGGCGTAGGCATGTGCACGGCCCTGGTGTCGGCATTGACTGGCATCCCTGTGCGCGCTGACGTCGCAATGACCGGGGAAATTACCCTGCGTGGTCAGGTATTGGCCATCGGTGGTCTGAAAGAGAAATTGCTGGCGGCTCACCGGGGCGGAATCAAGACGGTGATCATTCCGGAAGAGAATGTTCGCGACTTGAAGGAAATTCCTGACAACATCAAGCAGGATCTTCAGATTAAACCGGTTAAATGGATTGACGAGGTCCTGCAAATTGCGCTGCAATACGCGCCGGAACCCTTGCCGGATGTAGCTCCGGAGATAGTCGCGAAGGACGAAAAACGCGAGTCAGATTCCAAGGAAAGAATTAGCACGCATTAATGTGTTAAAGCCTGGGGGCTTCCTTGACAGCTTTTTAGAGCCCTTGTTATAAAGCGGCTCTTAAGTGTCTGTAGGCCACCCAGCACTGGTTTTTGCTTTTACCAAAAAACTTAGAATCATACTCAATAGATATATAAGGGGACTTAGAGTGAACAAGTCGGAACTGATTGATGCTATCGCCGCATCCGCTGATATCCCGAAAGCTGCTGCTGGCCGTGCGCTGGACGCAGTAATCGAATCCGTCACTGGCGCTCTGAAGGCCGGCGACTCCGTGGTACTGGTAGGCTTCGGTACTTTCTCTGTGACTGACCGCCCAGCTCGCACTGGCCGTAACCCACAGACTGGCAAAGCACTGCAAATCGCTGCTGCCAAGAAACCAGGTTTCAAAGCCGGTAAAGCCCTGAAAGAAGCCGTTAACTAAGCTTCGATCAAGCCTTTGCTTACCCGGGTCGGACGCACGTCCGACCTGGCAGCGGAGCGGTAGCGACCCACGTATCCATCGGGTCGCCACGCCGGGGGTGAGAGTTCAAACCCCCGTCCGCTCCGCCAGTTACGAGAAGGCGCATCCTCGGATGCGCCTTTCTTCTATCCGGACTCTACCCACGCTCCACGGTTGCCTATTTTTGAAGTTCAACCGTTTCTGGGGGACGCATGCTGCAAAATATCAGGGACAATTCACAAGGCTGGATTGCCAAGACCATTATCGGGATCATCGTCGCATTGATGGCGTTCACCGGTATCGAAGCCATTTTCCAGGCTTCGGGTAATAACGCGCAGGACGTGGCCAAGGTCAACGGTGAACAGATCACCCAGACCGAACTGAGCCAGGCTGTCGACATGCAACGTCGCCAGCTGATGCAACAGCTGGGCAAGGATTTCGATGCTTCGCTGCTGGACGAAAAACTGTTGCGCGACGCGGCCCTCAAGGGCCTGATCGACCGCAAGCTGCTGCTGCAAGGCGCTGCTGATGCCAAGTTCGGTTTCTCGGAAGCCGCTTTGGACCAGGTGATCCTGCAGACGCCGGAATTCCAGGTGGATGGCAAGTTCAATGCCGAACGTTTTGACCAGGTGATCCGTCAACTGGGCTATAGCCGTATGCAATTCCGTCAGATGCTGACCCAGGAAATGCTGATCGGCCAGGTTCGCGCAGGTATCGCCGGCAGCGGTTTCGTCACCGATGCCGAGGTGCTGGCATTCGCCCGTCTGGAAAAACAGACCCGCGATTTCGCCACCGTCAACATCAAGGCAGACCCGGCAGCGGTGAAGCTCACCGATGATGAGGTCAAGGCTTACTACGATCAGCACGCCAAAGAGTTCATGACCCCGGACCAGGTGGTCATCGACTATCTGGAATTGAAGAAGTCCTCCTTCTTCGACCAGGTCACCGTCAAGGACGATGAACTGCAGGCTGCCTACGAGAAGGAAACCGCCAACCTCGCTGAACAGCGTCGTGCCGCGCACATCCTGATCGAAGTCAACGATAAGGTCACCGAGGCGCAAGCCAAGGCCAAGATCGAAGAAGTCCAGGCACGCCTGGCCAAAGGCGAGAAGTTTGAAGCCCTGGCCAAGGAGTTCTCCCAGGATCCAGGTTCGGCCAACAATGGCGGTGACCTGGGCTTTGCCGGCCCTGGCGTCTACGATCCGGACTTCGAAACGGCCCTGTACGGCTTGAAGCAAGACCAGGTATCGGCGCCGGTGCGCAGTGCCTTCGGTTGGCACTTGATCAAGTTGCTGGGCGTTGAAGCACCTGAGGTGCCATCGTTTGCCAGCCTGAAAGACAAGCTGACCCGCGAGCTCAAGACCCAACAGGTTGAACAGCGGTTTGTCGAAGCGACCAAGCAATTGGAAGATGCGGCATTCGAAGCGTCCGACTTGGCTCAGCCGGCATCTGACCTGAAACTGACCGTCCACACCTCGGCGCCGTTTGGCCGTGAAGGTGGCGAGGGCATTGCAGCCAACCGTGCTGTGGTGACTGCGGCATTCAGCCCGGAAGTGCTGGATGAAGGTGCCAACAGCAGCGCCATCGAGCTGGACCCGGAAACCATCATCGTGTTGCGTGCCAAAGAGCATCTCAAGCCGGCTCAACTGCCGCTTGAGAGCGTTGCTGCGGCGATTCGCACCCAGATGACCAAGGAGCGTGCGAGCGCTGCCGCCAAAGCCCATGCCGACGAGTTGATCGCCAGCCTGCGTGACGGCAAAACCGCGCTGGACCAGCCGATTGACGGTCAGGCCTGGAAGGTGACTGAAGCGGCGACCCGCGGTCAGGAATCCATCGATCCAGCGGTGCTTCAAGCCCTGTTCCGCATGCCCAAGCCTGCGGCCAAGGACAAGCCTACTTTCACCACGGTGACGCTGCGTGATGGCAGCCTGGTGATTGTGCGCTTGAACGGCGTCAACGAAGCGGCAGCCCCTACGGACGAAGAAAAGGCGCAATACCGCCGCTTCCTCGCTTCCCGTATCGGCCAGCAGGACTTCGCGGCGTTCCGCAAGCAGCTGGAAACCCAGGCAGACATCAAGAAGTACTGATGCCGGCTTGAATAAAAAAGACCCCGTCCTGAAAAGGCCGGGGTCTTTTTTTGCCCTTGATAAAGTGGGTGCTTAACTCGCCTTATGGGTGCTTGCCTGAAAACTTGAGCTTGCCCCAGGTCAGGCCGATCACCGCTGCCAGGGTCGAAGCGGCCAATACACTGAGCTTGGCGGCCGAGAGCAAGGCAGGGTCCGAGAAGGCCAGAGAGGAGATAAAGATCGACATGGTGAACCCGATCCCGGCCAGCAGGCCAACCAGGCCGACGCCTGTCCAGGTCACACCGTCCGGCAGCTTGCAGATGTTGAGCTTGACCAGCATCAGGCTCGCCAGCATCACGCCCAGGGGTTTGCCAAGTACCAGCGCAAAGATGACCCCCATGAACACCCCGTGAGCCATCGGATCATCCAGGTTGAAGCCGTGCAGGCTCACGCCAGCATTGGCCAGGGCGAAAAGCGGCATCACGCCGAATGCCACCCACGGATGCAGTGCCGATTGCACCCGTTGCACCGGCGGCAATATCTCCCGCTGGGCTTGGCGCAGTTGCTTGAGGGGCTGGGCGACCTGTTGGGGGCCTTCTGCCGAATGCGAGAAGCGCTCCATCAGCTCGTTGAACGTGCGTTCAATGGTCTCCAGCGGGCGCTCCGTGGTGGGCTTGGAGTTGACCGGCGTCATCAAGCCCAGGATCACCCCGGCGAGGGTCGGGTGCACGCCGGTCTTGAGCAGCCCGAACCATACAATCGCGCCAGGTAACAGATAGATCGCGGCCTTGCCGATGCCCATGCGTTGGAACACCAGCACCAGCGCCAGCCCGCCTGCGGCAATCACCAAGCCCATGTAATCGAGACTGGCAGTGAAGAAGATCGCGATGATCAGGATCGCCACGATGTCATCGATGATCGCCAGGGCCAGCAACAGGATACGCACGCCACTGGGAATCGACTTGCCCAGCAGCGCCAGCACGCCCACAGCAAACGCGATGTCGGTCGCGGTGGGTACCGCCCAGCCACTGGCGGCGACGGTGCCGTGGTTGAGCAGGGTGTAGATGAGTGCAGGCATCAGCACACCGCCCAGCGCAGCGCCCAAGGGCAGCGTGGCCAGTTTCAGGTTGGCCAGGGCGCCATCTTTGATTTCCTGACGGATCTCGGCGCCGACTACCAGAAAGAAGATGGTCATCAGCCCGTCATTGACCAGAAAGTGCAGGGAGCGCGACACGCTGTAATCGCCAAGTCCCAGGGTAACAGGCGTATTCCAGAAGTGTTCGTAGGTCGCTGCGGCGGGGCTGTTGGCCCAGATCAGCGCCACGATCGCTGCCAACAGCAGGACGATACCGCTCACGGCTTCGATATGGGAAAAACGCTCAAGGGCAGACAGCGCGCCCTCAGTCAGGCGCTGAGGGCGGGGGATGGCAGGGTGTTTATCAGGCACGACAAATCTCCATTGGCGGCCCGACCAATGCTTGGCTTTTAACCTGCGCCGTGCCTTATGCAGCAACGCACCCAGAGGCGATGATAGGAAGTTGAGGAATAAGTTGTAAACAAACTTGTCATCGGCCGTGCCAGGCCTTGCCCGTCATTGCACCCAGCGCCAGCGCTATCAACCCCAGCACGGCCCATGGAAATGCGATGACGCCCCAGTGTTGGAGCATCAAGCCGCCAGCCAGCCCACCCCCGGCAATGCCAAGGTTCCATGCGGTGACCAGCATGGATTGCGCGGCATCGGCCGAGTTGCCGGCCGACTTCGCGAGTGCGGTTTGCAGCAGGGCCGGCAGGCCTCCGAAAGCCAGGCCCCAGGCCGCCACGCTGATGTAGATGCAGATCGCAGAGCTGGTCCAGAAACCCAGGAGCAGGGCAGCTGCGGCGAACGTCGCGCAACTGATGAGGGTCAGCAACCGCAGGTGTTGATCAATCCATATGCCCACCAACCAGATGCTTACCAACGCCATCAAGCCGAACACCAGTAATACCTGGTCGATCTCGCTGCCGATGCCGGCGGGCACCAGCAAGGGAGCGATGTAGGTGTAGAGGATGTTATGAGCCAACACATAGGTGAAGGTCACCCACAGCACTGGGCGGATTCCCGGCAGGGCCAGCACGCGATTCAGGCCCAGACGTTTGCTGGCTGCTTCGCCGGCAAAATCCGGCAATTGCCAGCGCGCCCACACCAGCAGTAACAGGGTCAGGCCGGTCATGATGGCAAAGCTGCTGCGCCAACCGACCAGCGTGCCAAGCAGGGTGCCAGCAGGTACGCCGAGGGACAAGGCCAGCGGCGCACCGAGCATGGCCACGGCGATCGCCCGGCCCTGCAGATGAGGGGCAACCATGCGGCTGGCGTAGCCTGCCAACAGCGCCCACAGCAGCCCGGCGAATACACCCGCAAAGAAGCGAGCGATCAAGGTCACGCCGTAGTGGTTGGAAAACGCGGTGACACTGTTGACCAAGGCAAAGCCGCCTATGGCGATCAACAGCAGAGGCCTGCGACGCCAGCCACGGGTCAGCAAGGTCAGCGGGATGGCCGCGAGCAATGAGCCCAGGGCGTAGAGCGTCACCAACTGCCCCACCAGCGCCTGTGACACTTCCAGCCCGGCGCTCATTTGCGGCAGCAGCCCGGCGGGCATGGCCTCGGTGAGGATGGTGATAAAGCCGGCCGAGGCCAGGGCCAGCAACCCTGCCAATGGCAAGGGTTCATGCACGGGCGCCGTAGCGGTCACTGAAGTGTTGTTCATGGGAGTCTCCTTGAAGGGGCAAGGAGGCAGGGTAGGGGGCTGCGATGCGCGGAAAAACAGGCTAAGGTGCCGAACTTATCGGACATTTTTGTCCGCAATCGACCAAGGCATCAGCATGGACAGTCTGAGCGGGCTCTCGGTATTCGTACAGGTCGCGCAAACCCGTAGCTTCACCACCGCCGGGCGGGTATTGGGCGTGTCATCCTCAGCGGTAGGCAAAAGCATCGCACGCATGGAGGAGCGCCTGGGCGTCAGGCTGTTTCATCGAAGTACCCGCAGTATCACCCTGACCAGTGAGGGCGCGCTGTTGCTGGAACGCTCGCGGCGTATCCTGGCGGAAGTGGAAGCGGCTGAGCTGGAGTTGAGCGAGGCCAGTGCCACCCCGCGGGGCAAACTGCGTATCAGCGTGCCCCAAGTGCGCGGGTTGTTGATGCCGGTGATCAGTGGCTTTATGCGTGCCTATCCGGATATCGAGTTGGACGTGGATTTTTCCGACCGTATGGTGGATGTCATCGATGAAGGCTTCGACGCGGTGATCCGCACCGGCAAGCCGGAAGACTCGCGCTTGATGGCGCGCCATCTGGGGCATTACCAATTGGTACTTGTCGGTACGCCCGGCTATTTCGACCAATACGGCACGCCACTCCTGCCCCTGGACTTGAGTCATCACGCCTGCCTTCGGCATAAATTCTGCGCCTCCGGCAAACTCGAGCCCTGGCCGCTGCGACTGGTGCCGGGCGCGGCGGAGCCGAGCTTGCGTGCGCCGCTGGTCAGCAGCACCATTGAGTCTCTCAAGCATGTGGCTCAGGAAGGTCTCGGTATTGCGTGTCTGCCGGACTACATGGTCAACGAGGCGGTTGCGCAAGGGGCTTTGCAGCGCGTGCTGGATGAACACCTCGAACACCGTGGCAGTTTCTGGTTGCTGTGGCCGGCCAGTCGCCATGCCTCGGCCAAATTGCGCGTGTTTATCGACCATATGTGTGCCGGGCTTTTTCCTACTGACGCGGCTTCACAAGGCTGAGATGTTTAACCGACAGGAATGCGCGCTTCAAGGCCGCGTTCTGTTGCACAATACCGTCCGGACCGTTTTCCACAGGATTTTCGATGTCGACATCATTTCACTTGCGTAGCCTCGGGTTGGCGCTGGTGCTGGCGGGCGCCGCGGGCTGCTCCTCACCCAAGACCGCTATCTATGAACATGAGAATTTCGACGATTCCGGTACGTTTTCCCGCGATTACCCGGTCAGCGATGTAGCGGCGTGTGAAGCGGCGCGTCGTGCCCTGCTGAGCCAGGGTTACATCATTACCAGCAGCGATCCAAAGCTGGTGGCGGGCAACAAGAGTTTTCAGCAGACCGGCGAGACCCATCTGCAGATCAGTTTCAACGTGGTGTGCGCTGCTGATGGCAAAGGCATCAATCACTCGACGATGTTTGCCAACGCCTTGCAGGATCGCTATGCGCTGAAGAAGGTCAACAACTCCGCCAGCCTCGGCGTGGGTGTGCTGGGTTCGGTGTCGATGCCGATCGGCTCCACTGACGACTCGATGGTGAAAGTCGCGAGCGAGACCGTCTCGGCGCCGAAGTTCTACGAGCGTTACTTTGCGCTGGTGGATGTGTTCCTGCCGCAGGAGGTCAAGCAGGCCGAGCATATACCCGAGCAGCCCAAGGCTGACCTGGGTGTGCCTGAACCCAAGGCCGCTCCGGTAGCCGCTCCAGTAGCCGAGAAGGTCGAGGCGCCGAAGGAGGCACCTGTAGCGCCTGCCGCTTCGCAACCCCTGGCACCGCCACCTGAGGCTGCGCCGATCGCACCGACCCCGGAACCTGCGCCTGCCTCGGCGCCAGCAACCGAGCCCGCGCCGGCGCCGACCAATCCCAGCCTGCCTGCGCCGACAGAGGCAATACCGCCCTTGCCAGCGCCTGCGCAGTAACTCAGATGGCTACGGGATCGGCCTTGTCGACGTTGATCCCGTAGCGGCTGATGGCCAGGGCGACGTTGTCACGACCAATCACACCGTCATCAGCCAACGCCTTCAAGGCTGCTAAAGCGATAAAGTGCCGGTCTACCTCGAAGAACTCGCGCAATGTCTCGCGGGTGTCCGATTGCCCGAAACCGTCGGTACCCAGTGCGACAAAACGGCGGTTATGCACGAAGGGGCGAATCTGGTCGGCGAACAACTTCATGTAGTCCGTGGCCACCACCACAGCGCCGGTTCTCCCGGCAAGGCAGGTTTCGACGTAGCTTTGGCGCGGCTCGCTTTGCGGGTGCAGGAGGTTCCAGCGTTCGGCGGCGTGCCCATCACGGCGCAATTCGGTCAGGCTGGTGACGCTCCAGACATCGCTATGCACGGCGAAATCCTTGGCGAGCAACTCGGCTGCGGCGATCACTTCGCGCAAGATTGAACCGCTGCCCATGAGCTGCACCTTTGCCTGCGGGTGGCTGCTCAGCGGATACATGCCCTTGAGAATGCCTTCTTCAACGCCTTCCGGCATCGCCGGGTGCGGATAGTTTTCGTTGAGCAGGGTGATGTAGTAATAGATGTCCTCCTGTTCGACATACATGCGCCGCATACCCTCGCGAATAATCACTGCCAGTTCGTAGGCAAAAGTCGGGTCATAGGCCACGCAGCAGGGAATCACCGACGCCAGGATATGGCTGTGCCCGTCGTCGTGCTGCAAGCCTTCACCCATCAGCGTGGTGCGCCCGGCCGTGGCGCCCAGCAGGAAGCCCCGTGCTCGCGCATCGCCCGCCGCCCAGGCCAGGTCGCCGACGCGCTGGAAGCCGAACATCGAGTAGAAAATATAGAACGGCACGGTCATCAGGCCATGGTTGCTATAGGAGGTACTTGCCGCGATCCAGGAAGAAATGGCGCCGGATTCATTCAGCCCTTCCTGCATGATCTGTCCGTCTTTGCTCTCTTTGTAGTAGCTCAATTGCCCGGCGTCCTGTGGGGTATAGAGCTGGCCGACGGCTGAGTGGATACCGATCTGGCGGAACAGGCTTTCCATGCCAAAGGTGCGCGACTCATCCGGCACAATAGGCACGATCAGCTTGCCCAAATGCGTGTCCTTGAGCAGCGTGCCGAGGATGCGCACAAAGGCCATGGTGGTGGAGATGGCGCGCTCACCGGTGTCTTTGAGTTGGGTGGCGAAGGCGCTCAGCTCGGGGATTTGCAGCGGCGCAGCGCTAGTGTGGCGCGCTGGCACATAGCCTCCCAGCGCCTGCCGTCGTGCGGCAAAGTAGTGGGCCTCTTCGCTGTCGACGGCGGGTTTGAGGTAGGGGATTTCTTCGAGCCGGTCATCGTCGACCTCCAGGCCGAAGCGGTCGCGGAAAGCTTTTACCGCTTCGGCCCCCATCTTCTTCAGCTGATGGTTGATGTTTTGGCCTTCGCCAGCTTCACCCATGCCGAAGCCCTTGACCGTCTTGGCCAGTATCACCGTGGGCTGGCCCTTGTGGCGCACGGCGGCGGCGTAGGCGTTGTAGACCTTGTCCGGGTCATGCCCGCCCCGTGAGAGTTTCCAGATGTCGTCGTCGGACATGTCCGCAACCAGCGCCAGCAACTGCGGGTATTTGCCAAAGAAGTGTTCACGCACATAAGCGCCATTCTGGGATTTGTAATTCTGGTAGTCGCCATCCACGCATTCCATCATGCGTTGGCGCAGCAGGCCGCTCTGGTCCTTTTCCAGCAGCGCGTCCCAGCCGCCGCCCCAGATCACCTTGATCACATTCCAGCCGGCGGCACGGTACAGGCTCTCGAACTCCTGGATCACCTTGGCATTGCCGCGCACCGGACCATCCAGGCGTTGCAGGTTGCAGTTGACCACGAAGATCAGGTTGTCGAGTTTTTCGCGGCCCGCCAGGGAGATGGCCGCCAGGGATTCGGGCTGGTCCATTTCGCCATCGCCGAGGAATGCCCAAACCTTGCGGCCCTGATGCTGCTTGAGGTCTCGAAACTCCAGGTACCGCATAAAACGCGCCTGGTACGCGGCGGTGATCGGCCCCAGGCCCATGGAGACCGTAGGGAATTGCCAGAAGTCCGGCATCAAGCGTGGGTGAGGGTAGGAAGACAAACCCTCGCCACCGGCCTCGCGCCGAAAGTTATCCAGCTGCGCTTCGCTGATACGGCCCTCCAGGTAGGCACGGCCATAAATGCCTGGTGAGGAATGGCCCTGGATGTACACCAGGTCGCCGTCGAATGTGTCGGTTCGGCCACGGAAAAAATGATCGAAGCCTACGTCATACAGCACGGCGGCTGACGCATAGGTGGCGATATGCCCACCCACGCCTGAGTGTTTGCCTGCGCGCAATACCATCGCCATGGCATTCCAGCGGATGAACGCATTGGTGCGCCGCTCGATGGCCTGGTTACCGGGGTAGGGCAACTGGCGCTCAACCGGGATGGTATTGACGTAGGGGGTGGTCACCCGCCCGTAGAAGTCGCCATGCCGTGCAACGTCGAAATCCAGCAACTGATCGATCAGGTAATGAGCGCGGGGACGGCCCTCGGTGGACAGCACCGATTCGATGGAGTCCAGCCATTCGCGGGTTTCCTGCGGATCATCGTCGAGTCTTACTGGGTCATTCGGGGTCATGTGAGGCTCCAGGGTAGGCGGATTCAAGCAGCGAGCTCCTCGCGGGAGTGATGCAAAATGTAGTTGCAATTGCAACGACATGCCAGAATCTAGCGCGGGATGAGCTACTATTGCAACCTTCTTGAAATTCCCCGGATGGTGTTGCATGTCGTCGAAAGAGCCGGATGTATGGTTCCGTTTTGTCAGGGCTCACAGGACGGTCATCCGTGAAATCGAGCGGCGCCTGGCTGCGGCGGGCCTGCCGCCGTACGCCTGGTACGATGCGTTGTGGGGCCTGGAAAGCGGGCCCGGCGGCACCCGGCGTATGCACGAACTGGCCGATGTGCTGGCCATTGAGCGCTATAACCTCACGCGCCTGGTGGACCGCCTGGAAAAGGACGGCCTGGTAGTGCGTTCCCGCTCCGATGGCGACGGTCGTGCGGCGTTTGCCTCGATCACGGACACGGGTCGAGCGCTGCGCAAGAGCATGTGGAAAATCTACGAAAGCACCGTGGACGAGCTGTTCATTTCACAAATCGAACCCGAGCAGCGCCAGGCATTTGCCGATGCCCTGGAGCGCACGGCGGGCTTGGCGATGGATGCGGGTGTGCAAGTGCGCAGCCGACGTAAATGAATGCGCGATAGAGGCAGGCATGGGTCCAAGCTCCTTCCAACGGATACTCGTACCCTACTGGAAATATGATTGCATTTGCAATGATTGCAATCGCACTTCAAGTCATGGGATTAAATTATCCGGCGCCTGTCGCGTTTAACTTTTCAAGCGCAGGAATGTCACAACGTCGACATTTTTTCGTCATGACGGCACTTTAGGCTGGGTTCGCAGGTCATTTACCTGCCACCGCTTTCATTTGAAGAAGGAGTCCACCATGGACGATTACCAGGAAGAACTGCTGGAGTATCAGGCATTCGAGTTGGACCCGCTGGATCCGGTCGACGATGCCACCGAGCTGTAACGCTGACTTCAGGCGGAATGCCGCTGACTGCGGCGAAATTCCCCTGGGGTCTGGTTATTCCAGCGTCTGAAGGCCCGCTGGAAGGCTTGGGCTGAAGCAAAACCAAGCAAGTAGGCGATTTCGCCAAATGCCAGCTCGGTATCGCGAATATAGGTCATGGCCAGGTCGCGGCGGGTGTCGTTGAGAATTGCGCGAAACTGTGTGCCTTCCTCGGTCAGTTTGCGCCGTAAAGTCCAGGTCGGCAGTTTCAAGCGTGCCGCCACCTCTTCCAGGTCGGGTTCCCGGCCGCCATTGAGCATAGGCCCGAGCAACCGCGTGATGCGCTCGCGCAGGCTGCGGGTGCGAGTCAGCTGCTCCAACTCCCTTTCACACAGCTGCAGCAACAGGTGCCAGGTACTTGGGCAGTGCTGTGGGTTGCGCAGCGCCAAGGTGGGTTGGCTCAGACGCAGTTGATTGGCATCGGCGCCGAAGTGCACCAGGCCGCTTCCCAGCCTGTTGTAGTGTTCGTGATAGTCCGGCGCGTCGAATTCGATTTCTATCCGTTGTGCCTGCACCGGCTGTTGCGCCAGGCTGGATAATTGTTGCAGCCAACCGGCGATGATCGAGTCCACCACAAAGCGGTTATAGGCGTTGTAGGGGCTGATGGAGTAGAACCGCAGCCAGGCGCCTTCGGCATCTTCATGAAAGCTCGATTGCCCGCGATAGTTGGAGCCGTACAGCGCTTCAAAGCGTGTGAGCGTGCGCGCCGCTTCGCGCACATTGGGGGCCTGGGCGGCGGTGACACCGGCCAGGCCGGCCTGGCTCAAGCGGCTGAGTTGGCCCATGCGCAGGCCCAGGCCCGGGTCGCCGGTCAGTTGGATGGCCGCGTGGCCCAGGCGCATATAGCGCGGGATCGACAGGCGTGCGCCGGCTTCAGCCAGGCGTGCAGGGTCCAGGCCGTATTGCAGCAACAGCGGTTGCGGGTCCAGGCCGTGGCTCTGGATGGCATCGGCCAGGGTGTGCACGAAGCCCACCGACAGATCCCCCAGGCGCACCGGCTTCAAGGGCTACAGCCAGATATTCAGCAGGCGCGCGCCACGGGCCTCGCCGTCGGCGAACACTTGCCCGTTGCTGCTCAGAAAACTCTGGCCGGCGCTGCCCAGGTCCCAGAACTGCCCACGTAAAAACACGCTCATGCCCGCCATGGCCTGGCTGACAGGCTGCTGGCTGATCAGCGTGAGGCGGCGCCAGGCGGCGCCTTCGCTGGTTTCTTCGGGTTTGAGGCTGACCTCGGAAGGCGTCGACACGCTCTTGAAGCCGCGCCATGGACGGTCCCAGGTGTCGCGGCCAGTGACGAAGGCCGGTACTGCGATCAGTTGCGCACCTTGCTCGTTGAGCTTGCGATAGTTGTCCGGGTACCAGCTGTCGCTGCCGACCAGGGTGCCCAGGCGCCCGGCAGGCGTATCCACCACGCTGACGACATTCTCATCGCCTGGCTCGATAAAGCCACGCTCATCGTAGATCGGGTAGAGCTGACGCTGCGGTTGGCCCAGTGGCAAACCGTCGGCGGCAAACACCACGCTGGCGTTGTACAGCGCGCCATGGCCGACTTCCAACTGCCCCTGGATCACGCTCGGGTTGGGCAGGGCGATGGAGCCTGCCACCAGGGTTACGCCAAATTCTTTTGCCAGCCCGCCGAACACCACTTGATAGTCGCGCGCCATGGCAGGGGCCTTCATGCGCAGGTAGGCGTCATCCATGCGGTTGTCGCCGGTGGCGCTGATCCAGGCTTTCGCAAACTGCAGTGGGTTGCTGATCGACAGCCAGTTCATCGCATCCTTCAAATGCGTGGCCTGGTACAGCTCGTTTTTTTCGCCCTTGAGCATCAGCCAGGTGCCGATATGTTCGGGCAGCACCACGATGGTCTTGGCGTTGATCAGGCCTTGGTCGCGCGCTTTTTGCAGGTAGCTCGACAGCTTCAGATGCAGGCGTTCCAGGCTTTGATAGTCGGCAGGGAACAGCTCTGGCTGAATGCCGAGCAGGTTGCCACGGTCGGCTGGTTCGCCCTCATTGACGGCGAGGGTGATACGCAGGTCCGACAGGTAATGCGCCACGGGGCGCTCCTGGGTCCAGACCAGATACGCGGCGAGGGCGGCAACCAGGGCCATGGTGACGGTGAACGCTAGAAGTTTACGCATGGGGCAACAGACAACAGACCAGGTGCAGGGTTCGCGACTAGGGTAGGGCCCATGGCGCGGCTTGCCAAGGGGCGCTGTGCATTTGGATCAATAACTTGTCAGTTTCAGTCATTGAGCCGTGGTCCACCGCCTCTTAGTCTGTGGGACATAAACCGATGGCACACCGTTCGAGTGCGCCACGTCCCGTGATGATCCGTTGTGGAGCTGTACCATGACCGCTGCTGCCTACCCGCACCTGCTGGCCCCGTTGGACCTGGGTTTTACCACCTTGCGCAACCGTACCCTGATGGGCTCGATGCACACCGGCCTGGAAGAAAAGCCCGGCGGTTTCGAGCGCATGGCAGCCTACTTTGCCGAGCGCGCCCGTGGTGGCGTGGGCCTGATGGTCACCGGCGGCATTGGTCCGAATGATGAAGGCGGTGTATACGCCGGGGCAGCCAAGCTGACCACTGAAGAAGAGGCGCGCAAGCACAAGATCGTCACCCAGGCGGTGCACGAGGCGGGCGGCAAGATCTGCATGCAGATCCTTCACGCCGGGCGTTATGCCTACAGCCCCAAGCAGGTGGCGCCGAGTGCGATCCAGGCGCCGATCAACCCGTTCAAGCCCAAGGAATTGGATGAGGAGGGCATCGAGAAGCAGATTCAGGATTTCGTCACCTGCTCTTTGCTGGCCCAGGCCGCCGAATACGACGGTGTGGAAATCATGGGTTCGGAGGGCTACTTCATTAACCAGTTCCTCGCCGCCCAGACCAACCATCGCACCGACCGTTGGGGCGGCAGCTTTGAAAACCGTATGCGCCTGGCGGTGGAGATCGTGCGTCGCGTGCGCGAGGCCGTCGGCCCGAACTTCATCATTATCTTCCGCCTGTCGATGCTTGATCTGGTGGAAGGCGGCAGCGTCTGGAAGGAAATCGTGCAGTTGGCCAAGGCTATCGAGCAGGCTGGCGCGACGATCATCAACACCGGTATCGGCTGGCACGAAGCGCGTATCCCTACCATTGCCACCAAGGTCCCGCGTGGCGCCTTCAGCAAAGTCACCGCCAAATTGCGCGGTGCGGTGCAGATTCCGCTGATCACCACCAACCGCATCAACACCCCGGAAATCGCCGAGCAGATCCTGGCCGAGGGCGATGCCGACATGGTCTCGATGGCGCGCCCGTTTCTGGCCGACCCGGAGTTCGTCAACAAGGCCGCCGCTGGGCGCGCCGATGAAATCAACACCTGCATCGGCTGCAACCAGGCGTGCCTGGACCACACCTTCGGCGGCAAGCTGACCACCTGTTTGGTCAACCCGCGCGCCTGCTATGAAACCGAACTCAATTACCTGCCCGTCAAGCAGATCAAGAAAATCGCGGTGGTCGGCGCCGGCCCTGCCGGTCTGGCCGCTGCCACTGTTGCCGCTGAGCGTGGGCATCAGGTGACCTTGTTCGATTCCGCCAGCGAGATTGGCGGCCAGTTCAATATCGCCAAGCGTGTGCCGGGTAAGGAAGAGTTTTTCGAAACCCTGCGTTACTTCAAACGCAAATTGCAGACCACTCACGTAGAGCTGTGCCTCAACACTCGTGTGGGCGTCGAGCAGCTGGTGGCAGGTGGTTATGACGAGGTGATCCTGGCCACCGGTATCGCGCCGCGCACCCCGGCGATCCCGGGAGTCGAGAACGCCAAGGTGTTGAGTTACCTGGATGTGATCCTGGAGCGCAAGCCGGTGGGCAAGCGTGTGGCGGTGATCGGCGCCGGCGGCATCGGTTTCGATGTATCGGAATTCCTCGTACACCAAGGCGTGTCTACCAGCCTGGATCGCGAGGCGTTCTGGAAAGAATGGGGCATCGATACCCAACTGGAAGCACGTGGCGGGGTGGCCGGGATCAAGCCCGAGCGCCATGCGCCGGCCCGCGAGGTGTTCCTGCTGCAACGCAAGGCTTCCAAGGTTGGCGACGGCCTGGGCAAGACCACCGGCTGGATCCACCGTACCGGCTTGAAGAACAAACAGGTGCAGATGCTCAACAGCGTCGAGTACTTGAAGATCGATGACGCAGGCTTGCATATCCGCATCGGCGCCGAGGGTGAACCGCAGGTGCTGGCGGTGGACAACATTGTCATCTGCGCCGGCCAGGACCCGCTGCGCGAACTGCATGACGGCCTGGTCGCTGCCGGCCAGAACGTGCACCTGATCGGTGGCGCCGATGTGGCGGCCGAGCTGGACGCCAAGCGCGCCATCAATCAGGGCTCGCGCCTGGCGGCCGAGTTGTAAGGCGACAACAGGGGCGGTGTTAGACTTGCCGCCCCTTTCTCATTCAGATACCTGCCGATGGGCCCTTTCGATTGGCTGCCTTATGCGCCCCTTGAACCTGTGCAGCTTGATTGGCTGAACGGCATCGAGTTGGCCGTGCTGCGCCTGGACCGCATCGACCCGCTGATCAGCGGCAACAAGTGGTTCAAACTTACCGAACACTTGGCTCAGGCCCGCGCTACCGGCGCCAAAGGGGTTATCAGCCTTGGCGGGGCTCACTCCAACCATCTGCACGCACTGGCAGCGGCGGGCAAGCGCTTTGATTTTCCCACGGTCGGCCTGTTGCGCGGCCATCCCCAAGACACTCCCACGGTGCTCGACCTCAAGACCTTCGGGATGCAACTGCATTGGCTGGGCTACGGCGGTTATCGGGCGCGGCATGAGCCGGGTTTCTGGCTGCCCTGGCGCGAGCAGTATCCCGACCTTTATCCGATACCCGAAGGCGGTGGTGGTCTGGACGGCGCGCTGGGCTGTGGGGTGTTGGTGGAGCAGGCGCGGGTGCAGTTGAGCCACCTCGGTTGGACGGATTACGACGCATGGTGGCTGGCGGCGGGCACCGGTACTACTCTGGCCGGGTTGGTGCTGGCGGAGGCCGGCGCGCATCCGGTGTACGGCGCAATGGCTGTGCCGGATGATCATGGCGTGGCGCAGAATGTGAGTGCGATTGTGCAGACCGGTTATGAGTTGCTGGACGCCTGCCGTGGCGGCTTTGCCAAGGTCGATCCGCTGCTGCTCGACTTTATCGAGCGCACCGAACGGGCCTGCGGTGTGCCACTGGAGCCGCTCTACACCGGCAAGGCGCTGCTGGCATTGAAGCAACAGATCAAGGCCGGACGCTTTGCCCCCGGCGCGCGGCTGATCTTCATCCACACTGGCGGCCTGCAAGGCCGCCGAGGTTTCCTGTAGGTGTCAACGGGTGGGATTGTGCCCGCCCGGCATCATTCGCAAGGCAGTGTTATCGCGCATCACATAATGGTGAAAGATCCCCGCCAGCGCATGCAGCCCGATCAGCCAGTAACCGATCTGGGCGAACAGCACGTGCCAGCCTTCAATCTCCTCGGCCAACGCCTTGTTTTCTGCAATCAGCGGCGGTAACTCCATCCCATAGAACATCACCGAATGCCCCTTGGCACTGACGATCAACCAGCCGGCAATCGGCAACCCGATCATCAACGCATACAGCGCACCATGCATCAGCTTCGCCAGCAGGTTCTGCCATTGCGGCGGTGCCGGCACGATCTTCGGCGCCACCCCCAGGCTGCGTGCGAACAGGCGCAGCCACACCAGCACAAACACGGTGAGTCCGAACATAAAGTGCATTTCGACAATCAGCGTGCGCGCACCGCTGCCTTTGGGGAATTGCCCGCGTAACTCAATGCAGGCGTAGACCACCGCCAGCAGCACTACCATCAACCAGTGCAACGCAATCGACATGGTGCTGTAGCGCGTATCGGAGTTTTTCCACGGCATTGCTTTTTTCCTCACTCATCAGGGCATACCTCCGTTCTTTAGCGACGGAGTACGTTAACTGTATGCCCGTTTTGAGCGCTTCGCTCGTTGCCAATGCCGTTGCCTTGATCCTGGTCAGTAACTTTGCGGCATTTCCCCGCGTGCCAGGCGTGCGTTGATGTCGGCGATGACATTCGGCAAGTCGTTGATAGTGTCGATCAGGTAGTGCGGGCGCGAGGCTTGGAACATCGCTTCGATACGCTGACGCTCGCTGGCCAGTGTGGCGCTGTCCAGGGCGCGAAATTGCTCGTAGGTCAGGCCCAGGGCATTGCCCGAACAGGTCAGCGCTACGGTCCACATCCCGGCACGACGGCCTTCGAGAATACCCGGCACGGTGTCGTCGACCTTCACGCACGCGGCCACATCATCAATGCCCAGGGCGATCACGTTGGCCAGGGCCTGGGCCGGCCAAGGGCGGCCGTTGGGGACTTCATCGGTCGCGACCACGTGGTCGGCGACATAGCCGTTGGTGGCGGCCAGGGCGACGACCTTGTCCATCACCTGCTTGGGATAGCCGGAGCAGGAGCCGATCTTGATCCCTTGGGCGCGCACGCCGGCCAGGGTGTCGAGGGCGCCGGGGATCAGGGCTGAGTGTTCGGCGATCTTCTCGATTTGCAGCGGCATGAAACGCTGGTAGATGGCGGTCACGTCATCATCGGTCGGTGTGCGGCCGAAGGCCTTGCGGTAGCGCTCGGCAACTTGCGGCTGGTCGCAGAGAGTGCGGATATGGTCCCACTTGCCCATGCCCATCGGGCCACGGGCTTCTTCGATAGAGACTTGCACGTCGAACTCGGCAAACGCCTCGACAAAGATCTGCGTGGGGGCAAAGGAGCCGAAGTCGACCACGGTGCCGGCCCAGTCGAGGATAACGGCCTGGAGGGTGTTGGGGTTTTGATAGTTCATGGTTCAGGTCCTGTGGGTAATGGGGGCAGTCAAATGTCCAGCACTTCCATTTCTTGCAGCACGTCGGCGATAGCCTTGACCGCCGCCTGCATACCGGCCGCATCGACATGGCCGATGCAGCCCACGCGAAAGGTTTCCACCTGGGTCAGCTTGCCGGGGTAAAGGATGAAACCCTTGGCCTTGACCCGTTCGTAGAAGTCCTTGAACTGGTAGCGCGGGTCTTTTGGTGCGTGGAAGGTGACGATGATCGGCGCCTGGATCGCCGCCGGCAGGAAACTGCGCAGGCCCAGCGCAGCCATGCCGTCCAGCAGTGCCTGACAGTTGTCGGCGTAGCGTTGATGACGGGCGGGCAGGCCGCCTTCTTCGGCGTATTGCAGCAACGCTTCATGCAGGGCCGCGACGACGTGGGTCGGTGGGGTGAAACGCCATTGTCCGGTCTTGGCCATATAGGTGTGCTGGTCGAACAGGTCCATTGCCAGGGAATGGCAGTTGCCCTGGGAGGCGGCCAGCGCAGCTTTTTCGGCAAAGACAAAGCCCATGCCCGGTACGCCTTCCAGGCATTTGCCCGAGGCGGCGATCAGCGCCTCGAACGGCACTTCGCGAGCATCGATCGGCAGCGCGCCGAAAGAACTCATGGCATCGATGATCAGGCGCTTGTCGTGGCGTTTGACGACCTGGGCGATCTCCGCCAGCGGGTTGAGAATGCCGGTACTGGTTTCGCAATGGATCAACGCGACGTGGGTGATGGCCGCGTCAGCCTGCAGTAGGCGATCTACATCGGCAGCGGTGGTGGGCTCGTCCTCAGCGGTTTCAAAGGTGCTGAACGAGCGACCGAGCACTTCGCAAATCTTCGCCAGGCGCTTGCCGTAGGCGCCGTTGATCAGCACCAATACCTTGCCATTGCGCGGGACCAGCGTGCCGATGGCGGCTTCGACGGCGAAGGTGCCGCTGCCCTGCAACGGCACGCAATGGTGGCTGTCGGCAGCATTGAGGATCGCCAGCAGCTGCGTGCAGACGCTGGCGGTGAGCTGGTTGAAGCGATCGTCCCACGACCCCCAATCCACCATCATCGCCTGACGGGTGCGGGTCGAAGTGGTCAGGGGGCCAGGGGTCAACAGGATCGGCGCGGCAGTGGTCATCTCAAATCCTCGCAAGGGTCGGGGTTGAAGCTACGGCGCCTAAATTGCAGTTTGGCTTGTTATCAATCAAATTGTTTGTTGTTATGCGAGCTATCAGTGAGGCCGATAGCTATGAACCTGTTCCAACTGCGTGCATTCGATGCCGTGGCCCGCGAGGGCAGTTTTACCCGGGCTGCGGCGCGGCTGTTCATCAGCCAGCCGGCGGTAACCGGGCATATCAAGGCGCTTGAAGAGCATTACCAGATTGCGCTGTTGCGCCGTACCGCCCGCCGGGTGGAGTTGACCGAAGAGGGCGCACGCCTGGCGGCCATCACCCGGGCAATCTTCGGTTTGGTGGATGAGGCGCAGACCATGCTGGAGGCCAACCGTCAGTTGCTCACTGGGCGTCTGGAGGTGGCGGCGGATGGTCCGCACCTGGTGATGCCGATGATCGCCAGCCTGCGCTCGCGCTACCCGGGCATTACCGTGAACCTGCGCCTGGGCAATGCCCAGGAAACCCTGGCGGCGCTGCTGTCCGAACATGCCGATGTGGCAGTGCTCACCGAGGTGGAGCCGCGCAATGGCTTGCACCTGCAACCTCTGGACGAGTCACGGATTTGCGCCCTGGTGCCGAAAGCGCATCCGTGGGCAAAGCAGCCCGACGGGATTGAACTGGCGCAGCTGCATGAGGTGATCATGGTGCTGCGTGAACCCAGTTCCATTACCCGGCGCACGTTCGACGACGCGTGCATGGCGGCGAATGTGCAGCCCAAGGTGCTGCTGGAACTGGACAGCCGTGAAGCCGTGACCGAAGCCGTCGCGGCCGAACTGGGGGTAGGGGTGGTGTCGTCGATGGAGGTCAGCCCGGACCCGCGGGTACACGCTGTGCCGATCCTGGGCGATGGCCTGCTGAACCGACATACGCTCGGCTGCATGGAGCGGCGCCGTTCGCTGCGCTTGATTCAGGCTTTTTTCGAGTTGGCGTGAAGGCTGTCACGCACGATCTCCAAAAAGCTCGCCACCACGCGACGTGAGCTCTGTTCTTTCAGGCAGACGAGGGTTTCCTTCATGCGCTGAGTGCAGTCGCGGATCGGCATGGCGTACACCCGAGCGTCGGCGCCGAACTCTGCCGCCGATACCACGCCCACGCCAATGCCCACCACCACTGCTTCACGCGCGGCTTCGCGGCCTTCAACTTGAATCGCCGGGCGAATGCGCAGGCCGGCCTGGCGCATTTCCTGCTCCAGGGTCTGACGGGTCACTGAGCCGATTTCCCGCAGCACCAAGGGCGTGTCATCCAGGTCGGCCAGGCAGATGGATTCGCGCCCGGCCCAGGGATGGTTGCAGGCGACAAACGCCAGCAGTTGATCGTCGGGCAATGGCAGCGACAGCAGGCGCGCATCGTCGACATCGCGACCCAACAGCGCCAGGTCGGCCTGGTAGTTGTACAGGCGCAACAACGACTCATCGGTGTTGCCGGTTTCGATCTTCACGCTGATTCCCGGGTACAGCCGGCAGAAGTGCGCAATCTGTGGCAGTACATGTACGGGCGCATCCACCGCCAGGGTGAGGGTGCCAGTGAGCAGGGCGCGGGAGTCTTGCAGCAATTCTTCGGCTTGCGCCTCGATCACAAACAGGCGCTGAGTAATGCCCAGCAGGCGTTCGCCCAGGTCGGTCAGGCGTACCGAACGTTTGTTGCGGTGAAACAGCAACACGCCGAAGCGCTCTTCGAGTTTGCGCACCTGGTCGGAAATCGCGGGCTGGGTCAGGAACAGGCGCTCGGCGGCGCCGGTAAAACTGCCGTGCACGGCCACCGCATGGAAGGATTTGAGTTGGGCATGGGAAACCGACATGGCACGTCCTCTTACAAGCTGAGCTTATATTTGAAATACGATAAATCGATTTTACCTATTAGTCAGCCATTGCTTTGATGCACCTCAGCCGCCGTAGGTTGAGTCCTACAACCTCGACGGCCATGGGCGCAGGCACACCGCGTTCATCTGACCAATACCGCGCGCTCCAAGGCCCGGCATTGCAGTGCTCAACCATAAAAAAAACAGGCGTTTTCTTTCGATTCTGCCGGCACACTCACACCTGAGGTCAGAACCACCATGAATATCCCTATGGGTAGCATCAAGCGTTGGCGCGTGCAGATTTTCGCCATCACCTGGCTGGCGTACGCCGCGTTCTATTTCACCCGCAAAGCCTTCTCGGTGGCAAAACTGGGGATCGGCGACGACCCCAGCTTCCCCCTCGATAAAATGATGATGGCCAACCTCGATGGCTTGTATCTCGCCGCGTACGCCGTGGGCCAGTTCACCTGGGGCATGCTCGCCGACCGCTTCGGGCCACGGGTGGTGGTGCTTGGCGGCTTGCTGGTTTCCGCCGCCGCCGCGCTGGTGATGGGCACGTTTGCGACCTTGCCGATCTTTGTCACCTGCATGTTGATCCAGGGGTTGGCGCAGTCCACCGGCTGGTCGGGGTTGTGCAAGAACCTCGGTAGTTTCTTCCCGGCCCAGCAGCGTGGGCGGGTGTTGGGGCTGTGGAGTTCGTGCTATGCCTTTGGCGGCTTGGTGGCTTCACCGTTCGCCGGCTGGTGGGCCTACACCCTGATCGGTAGTTGGCACGCGGCGTTTATCTCCAGTGCTGCGGTGGTGGCGGTGGTGGCCGTGCTGTTCTTTATTTTCCAGCGCAATACCCCCCAGGATGTGGGTTTGCCAGCGGTGGAGCCCGAGCCGCTCATGAGTGCCGAGAACAGGGCCGCCGAACAGCGCATCAGTGTGCTTGAACCGTTGCGCGCTATCTTGCGCAACCGCACGGTGTTGACGCTGGGGCTGGCGTACTTCCTGCTCAAGCCGGCGCGCTACGCGATTTTGCTGTGGGGCCCGGTAATCGTCTACGAACAGATGCCGTCGGTGGGCAAGGTCGGCGCGGCCATCGTGCCCACCGCGTTTGAGCTGGCCGGTTTGCTCGGGCCGGTACTGATCGGCCTGGCTTCCGACAAACTGTTCGGCGCCCGGCGTATGCCGGCCTGTGTGCTGAGCCTGCTGGCGTTGACCGTGGCCCTGGCGTTGTTCATGGGCGCGCTGCACACCGGCAGTGTGGTGCTGGTGATGGCCTTGCTGTTTGTCATGGGCCTGACTCTGTACGGTCCGGACTCGATGATCAGCAGCACCGCTGCCATTGACTTCGGCACTGCCAAAGCCGGCGCCACGGCGGCAGGGTTTGTGAATGGTTGCGGTTCGGTGGGCGCGATCCTCGGCGGCTTGCTGCCGGGCTACTTCGATACCGTCACGGTGTTTATCGTGTTTGCCGGCGCGGCGCTGTTTTCTTCACTGGTATTGATGCCCTACTGGAACGCCAGGCCGGCTGTTCTGGCGCAGGTGGGGGACTTCATACCGGATCGCAGTGCCACCATCAAACCCCTGCGCACCTGAGGCACCTGGCCGGTTTTTTGGTGGATTAGCGTGTTCTTGCGCTATAAACTCTGCCCCCAAAGCGCCGGCCAGTAGACGTTTCGGCGCCATGGAAAGTAGAGAGTGAGTCATGGGCGCACAGTGGAAAGTCAAACATAAAGAAGCGGCAGCCAATGCCAAGGGCAAGATTTTCGGCAAGCTGGTGAAAGAGATCACCATCGCCGCCCGCAACGGCGCCGATACCGCGACCAACGCGCACCTGCGCCTGGTGGTCGAGCAGGCCAAGAAAGCCTCGATGCCCAAGGAAACCCTGGATCGTGCGATCAAGAAGGGCGCCGGTCTGCTCGGTGAAACCGTGCAATACCACCGCGTGACCTACGAAGGGTTTGCCCCGCACCAGGTGCCCCTGATCGTCGAATGCGTAACCGACAACATCAACCGCACCGTGGCGGAAATCCGCGTGGCGTTCCGCAAGGGCCAATTGGGCGCTTCCGGTTCGGTGGCGTGGGATTTCAACCACGTCGGCCTGATTGAAGCATCGCCGGACACCCCTGATGCTGATCCGGAAATGGCCGCCATCGAAGCTGGCGCCCAGGATTTTGAAGACGGTGAAGAAGAGGGCACCACCCTGTTCATCACCGAAACCACCGACCTGGATGCCGTGCAGAAAGCTTTGCCAGAGCAGGGTTTCACCGTGCTGTCGGCCAAGCTGGGTTACCTGTCGAAGAACCCGGTCAGTGGTTTGACCGATGAGCAGATGGCCGAAGTCGAGGCGTTCCTGGAAGGCCTGGATAACCATGATGATGTGCAGGATATGTTTGTCGGCCTGGCTGGCTAGTCATCACTGCATAGTGGGAGGGGGCTTGCCCCCTCCCACATTGTTCCAGCGGTGTTAGATAGCGCTCAGTACGCCGTCGATTTCTTCAAAGCTTGGCCGCGCCAACACATCGGGCTGGCAACAGCTTTTTTGCAGTTCAACCAGATCCTCATTTACTGCCCCTTCACCCCGATCCAACAACTCCCCCAGCAACACCCCGAACGCGCGCACTTCAATACGCTGCAACGCCCTGGTTTCCAAGGTGTCGGCCGTGGCATGGAATGACGCCGCGCCGAAGTCTCCGAGCAAACAATCACCCGTCACATTCCACAGGATGTTGTGGCCATACAGGTCACCGTGGGTAATCCCCTGACGGTGCAAGTGCGCCGCCACCGAAGCGATGCCTCGTGCCATGCGCAGCGCCACGTCGAGGCTGAAACGGGTATCGGCTTCGTAGATGTCCCGGGTGCAGGACGCCAGGCTAGGCAGCGCCGCGAGGTTGCGGTAGCTCGGGTCGATCAGGCTCATGACCAATGCTGCCTGATGTTGCGGGTGCCCGATGACACGGCCTTGCACCTTGATCAGGTTGGGATGCAGCCCGGCGGCAATGCAGGCTTGCATTTCATGCAGCGGTGACCCGTCGCTGGTGATGGTGCCTTTGTATAGCTTGACCGCGACCGGCAGCGCCTGGGGTTTCCAGATTGCTTTGTGAATGATCCCGGAAGCGCCTTCGCCCAATACTTCTCCCAGTTCCAGTTCAGACCAGGGAATGTTCGGTGTTCCATCTTCGCCCGTCACTGTCATGGCCATTTCCACCGGATTGCCGGCGTAGGCCAGCCAGGTCAGGCTTGGCAAGGTCAGCAGCCACTGCGGCAGGTGGGTCAAGCGGTTGGAGGCGATGCGGATCAGTTCCAGGTTTTGGCAGTGGGCCAGGCTTTGCGGCAATTGCGTCAGTTGGTTACCGGCCAGCATCAACTTTTGCAGCAACGGGCGCTGACCCAGTTCATCGGGCAATTGGCTGATGCAGTTGTCGGTGAGGATCAGCCAGCGCAACTTCGGCGGCAGGGCGGCGGCGGGCACATGGCCGATCTGGTTGGCCTTGAAGCCGATCATGCTCAACTTCGCGCACTGCCCCAGGCACGTCGGCAGCTCGGTAAACGCGTTGTCCGAACAAAACAGCACACGCAGGTGCGTCAGGCGGTGCAGGTCCTCGGGCAGGCTACTCAAGGCATTGCCGGTGAGATTGAGGATTTCCAGGGAGTCGGCCAGGTCGAAGATTTCCCGGGGGAACTCGGTCAGCCCGCAGGCCAGGTCCAGGCGCTTGGCGCCGGCCAATTGGCCGGCCTTGAGTTGGGCGAGGGTATTCATGAACAGCGCGGCACTCGGAAGGGGGCGTAAAAGGCGCTCATGATAGCGGCTCGGGTGCGGTTTGCGGGCAGAGCATGTGCAACTGCTGCAAGCGGCTGGCGGTGCGGGCGAGGTCGATGGCCTGGCCTTCCAGGGCTTTATCCAGCGGCTGGTGACCCATGAGGGTCAGGTGTTTGTCCTGATCGTAGAGCACGTCCACCAGGTTGATAAAACGCTGTTGCACGGCGATAGGGCATTCGGCCAACTGCGGCAGGCCGTCGATGATCCAGTGGTCGAAATCCTGGCACAGCAGCAGGTAATCCATCACGGCGGTGAGCTGTTCACACAGGTCGTTGAAGGTGAACAGGATGGTCCGCGCCTGATGGTCTCGGCACAGCAACTGCCGATTGCCAACCGTCAGGGTTTGCGCCGGGCCATTGGTGGCAGGCACACCCAGGCTTTCCCGCTGTGCCGGTGTACCCGGCCACACATAGTGGCCGCGGGTGAAACGTTGTTGAGCGTGGGCCTGGGGCAGGCTGCGAAAGTCCTGGGGCGCGCTGACTTCCAGCACGTCCATGCGTGCGGCGATCAGGTCGATCACCGGTTTGAATCGTTCGTGATACAGCGGGTTGGGCAGCAACCCTTCGGGCGGGTAGTTGGACGTTACCAATACCAGCACGCCGCGTTGGAACAGGGCCTTGAACAAGCGGCTGATGAGCATTGCATCGCCGATATCGTGCACATGGAACTCGTCAAAACACAGCACGCGGCAATCAGCGAGCAACTGATCCAGAGTGACGCCCAAGGCATCCTCATGCTCGCGGTGCACAAACATGCCCTGGTGCAGCCGGGCAAAGAAGTCGTGGAAATGCACGCGTTGCTTCTCGGCGATGGGCAGCGCCTGGAAAAACCCGTCCAGCAGCCAGCTCTTGCCGCGACCTACCGGGCCGTGCAGGTACAGGCTGCGCGTGGCCTGGCCATTAAGCAGGTGCTGTGCCTCCCGATTCAGGGCGGTAATCGCCCGGATTTGGCCGTCACTGAGGGTGTAGCCCTGTTGTTCGGCCTTTTTCTGAAAGTAGGCAGGAATGGGCGAGGCACCCCAGACGTCGGTTTTTTTACCCAGCAGGCGCTGGAACAGGGCAAGCACGGCCAAGAATAATCACTCTGTATTGCGGTGGTCGCTTACTGTAGGACGCTTGATGCCATTTGACCAACAGTGAAGGGCGCCGAGCCTTGCAAACTGGCACTTTCGCGTTAACTGGCTAACCTCATACAAGGTTGTTACCCCTGTATAAGGAATTGGGGCAGTGAAGGGACCGGCGGTATTGGCTTTCATGGGCGCGATGCTCTGCAACACGGCTTCTGCTGCGCAACTCCAGGTGGAGGTGCGTATCGACGTGCAGCGGGGTTGCCAGTTGGTGGGCACCACTCGCAATGCGGGCATTGAGCAACTTGGCGTATTGGATTTCGGCAGCGGCCCGCGTCTGGATGACCCGGCCGGCCCCCTGAGTGCGGCCCTGATCAGCCAGCGCCAGCCGCGCCTGGAGTGCAACCCCGACACGCCTTACCAAATGCGCGTTGACGGCGGCCTGCACGGTGGCGTGGGCGAAGTGCGTTACCTCAGTAATGCGATGCCCTCAAGCAAGCCCATTCCTTATCGCATTTATGCCGACGCAGCCCGGTTGATCCCCTTGCCCGTGGACGTGCCGGTCAGCGGCCGCGTACCGGACACCGGCTCGGTTGATCTGCCGTTGTATGGCCGCATTGAACCGCTCAAAGACATCCCTGCGGTGGGGCGTTATTCCGACCTGCTCAAGGTCACGGTCACATGGTAAGCCGCTATCTGGCCATCGCGGCCTTGGGCAGCCTGCTGTTGCTGGCCGAGGACGCGCAGGCGGCTGTGGTCAACGGGCAGATTCACGCGCGGTTGGTGATTACCGCCAGTTGCGAAGTCAGCAAAGGCGTGGAACGCGCGCCAGTGACGCCGGACGGTGGCACTGCGCTGTTGGATTTCGGCAGCCAGGGACCGACCTGGAACGACACCTTGGGCGCGACCATTTCCGATGGCGATAAAGCGCCGCTGTCGGTGTCCTGCAACCCGTCGTTGGTCAGCAGTTTTACCGTGACCATCGACGGTGGCGCCCATGGCGACGGCACCACGCGCCGCTTGAGCAACGGGCGCCAGACCATTCCCTATCGGCTATCGGCCGATGCGTTGGGCCAGAGTGCCTACCGCATCGGCCAGCAACGCAATTTCGTCGTGACCCAGGGCGCGCAGGTACCCATTCCGGTATTCGGCTCCGTGGTGGCGAATACCAGGGCCCTACCGGCCGGCATCTACACAGACACCCTGACGGTGACTCTGGATTGGTAAACCATGAGGATGGATATCATGCATGTACTCGTATCGCGAATGGGCGTGTGTGCCCTGGGCCTGGCGCTGGCCTCCAGCCTGAATGCGGCGACCACGGTTACCGGGCAGATCAGTTCGAGCCTGACCTTGATCGCCAGTTGCCAGGTCAACGGCTCCGGGGCGGCTACCGGGCTGAATTTCGGTAGCTTGAACTTCGGCACCACCAACAGCCTGTTTACCAATGCCGACGCCCAGTTGCTGGGCGGCACCGGCACCGGCGGGGCGCTGTCGATTCTGTGTTCAGCCGGTACCACGCCAACGGTGACGGTGCGTGCCGGCGCCCATGATGGCGCCTCGCCGGGGGGCACCCGTGCGCTGGCCGATGGGGCGGGTAACTTCGTGCCTTACGATTTCTACACTGACAGCGGGCGTTCCGCGCTGTTGGCGATCGATGGCGTGGTGACGCTCGCCACCAGTACCGGCGTGGCACAAACCGTCAACCTCTACGGTCGCGCGGTGGGCAAGGCGGGCCTGCCGGCAGGTACTTACACCGATACCGTGGCCGTGGAGCTGACGTTCTGACCTTGTGGCTCAGGCTGGGGGTGGCCTGTGGATTGGCGCTGCCGTTGCCGTTGTCGGCAGCGACCAGCCAGAGCTTCCAGGTCAGCGCGACCATTACTCCCGGTTGCCTGATCGTGGGCGGCGGCTCCAACTACGGCGCGTTGGCCTATGGCAGCTATTCGGCATTGGCCACCGGTACGGTCACGGCAGCCCTTACTGGCGGTGTCACCTTGCAATGCACTCCGGGGGTGGCGCTGACCATGAGTGTGGATGGCGGCCTTTACAACAGCGCTGGGCGCAATTTGCAGCTCAACAGCGGCAGCGCGCGGGTGGCCTATCAACTGTTTCGCGATGCGGCGTTCAGCCAGAGCCTGGGCGTCAGCCAGAGCGTCAGCGTGACTTACAGCGATGCCAACAACATCAGCCTGCCGATTTACGGGCGGGTGGTATTACCCGGCAATCAGCCTGGGGGGACGTACAGCGACACGCTGCAGGTGCAGCTGTCGTGGTAGGGCTAACGGTATTGAGGAGTGGATTTATGCATTCAACTTCCCGGCGGTGGTGGGCCGCGGGTATTGCCTTGGGGCTTTTGTGTGGCGCAGGGCTGGTGCAGGCGGCCAGTTCGGTGCTGATCTGGCCCATCGACCCGGTGCTGGAGGCCGATCAACAGGCCAGCGCGCTGTGGTTGGAGAACCGTGGCACGGAAACGGCCAACCTGCAGATCCGCGTATTTGCCTGGAGCCAGAACGGTTTCGACGAGCAGTACCAAAACCAGCGCGACGTGATCGGCAGCCCGCCGGTGGCCAAAATCGAGCCCGGCCAGAAGCAACTGGTGCGCCTGACCCGAACCCGCGAAGTACCGCCGGGACAGGAGCTGGCCTATCGCATCATCATCGATGAAATCCCCTCGGCGCTGCAGGTGCCGGCGCCGCCGGAAGGTAAGAACACAGCGGCAGCGATTCGCTTCCAGATGCGCTATTCGGTGCCCTTGTTTGCCTACGGCGCCGGGTTGTGGAGCAAGGACGACGCCACACGTCAACGCGACCCCAAGGGTGCCGGCAAGCCGGACTTGAGCTGGCAAAAGGTCAACGTAGGCGGGCGCAGTTACATCGAGGTGCGCAACCAGGGCGCCGTGCATGCGCGGCTCACCGATGCGTCGTTCAAACAAGGCGGGCAGGCCCGGCCGCTGGTAGAAGGTTTGCTCGGCTATGTGCTGCCGGGCGCGAGTATGCGCTGGCCGGTGCCGGATGCCGTATCGGCCGACCAGCCGTTGCAGGTCAGGGTCAACGGTGCGCCGCAATTGGAAAGCCTGGCGCCCAAGCGATAACCGTCAGGTAGCGCTACGGGCATACGCCCGGGTTTTAACAGGATGGAGATGTCCATTGAAGGACACAACGCCATGGTGAGTCGTGGTTGGGCTCGGGGTTTATGGCCATCGGTGGCAGTGGCAAGCGGGTTGTGGGGCGCTGCGATGGCAGGCGACTTGCCGCCGCCGCCGGGCAGCATGGAGGCAGTCGCCGATGCACAGCTGTTTCTGGAACTGGTGGTCAACCAGATGGACACCGGCCGCGTCATTGCGGTCGACCAGCGCGCCGGCCAGCTGTTTGTGCCCGCCAGCGCGCTGCAGGACGTGGGTATGAAATTGCCCGGCGAGCCTGTCGGCAGCGTGGCCCTGGACCAGGTGCCTGGGCTGCACAGCGACTACGACAGCAACGGCCAGCGCCTGTTGCTGGATGTACCGCCATCCTGGTTGCAGGCGCAGTTTATCGGCAATCGCAATACCTATCCGCGCACCCAGGCCATGAGCAGCTTCGGCGCCTTGCTCAACTATGACGTGTATTTCAACGACACCGATGACGGCGGCAGCTACCTCGCCGCCTGGAACGAAGTGCGGCTGTTCGACACCTGGGGCACCTTGTCCAACACCGGGCAGGTGCGCCAGACCCTGGCTGATGGCATCACCGACAGTACCCTCGGCAACGGTTACCGGCGCTACGACACCACCTGGCGATTTTCCGATGATGAGCGCCTGCTCACCTACGAGGCGGGCGACGTGATCAGCGGCTCGCTGCCCTGGAGCAGCTCGGTGCGTCTGGGCGGGGTGCAAGTGTCCCGGGACTTTGCCGTGCGCCCGGACCTGGTCACTTACCCTTTGCCGCAGTTCGCCGGTGAGGCGGCGGTGCCCTCGTCGGTGGACCTGTTTATCAACGGCTATAAATCCGACACCGCGCAGCTGCAACCCGGGCCTTATACCCTGACCAACGTGCCATTTATCAACGGCGCCGGGGAGGCTGTCGTGGTGACCACCGACGCCCTCGGGCGCCAGGTGTCGACTACGGTGCCGTTCTACGTCACCAGCACCTTGCTGCAACAAGGCCTGACGGATTTTTCCGTGGCTGCCGGTACCTTGCGCCGTGACTACACCCTGCGCGATTTCGGTTACGGGCCGGGCATAACCAGTGGCACCTTTCGCTATGGCTATTCCGACAGCCTGACCCTGGAAAGCCATGCCGAAGCATCCAGCGACCTGACCCTCGGCGGGCTTGGCGCCAACCTGCGCCTGGGCAACTTCGGCGTGCTCAATACCGCCCTCAGCCAGAGCCAGTTCGACAGCCGCAGCGGCCAGCAACTCAGCCTTGGCTACCAGTACAACAGCACGCGCTACAGCCTGATGTACCAGCGCGTTGAACGGCGCGACGACTACGCCGACCTGACCCTGGTCGACACCCCTTACGCCAGCCTCAGCAAGCGCAGCGAGCAGGTGACGCTGAGCCTCAACCTTCAACGTTTCGGCAGCCTGGGCCTGGGGTATTTCGACGTGCAGGCGGCAGACGATTCGCGCACGCGCCTGCTCAACCTCAGCTGGAGCAAACCGCTGTGGCGCAACACCAGCTTCTACCTGTCGGCCAACCGCGAAATCGGCGACAGCAACTGGGCCATGCAGGCGCAACTGGTGATCCCGTTCGACCTCAACGGCAGCCTGGCCTTGAGCACCGAGCGCAGCAAGGACGGCACCAGTCGCCAGCGCATCAACTACAGCCGCGCGGTGCCCAGCGAAGGCGGCGTGGGCTACAACCTCGGCTATGCCCAGGGCGATGCGCCAAGCTATCGGCAGGCCGACCTGACCTGGCGCTTGCAGTCAGTGCAGTTGCAGGCCGGCGTGTACGGCAGCAGTGACGCCCAAACGCGCTGGGCGGATGCCAGCGGCTCGCTGGTGTGGATGGGCGGCGAAACCTTTGCTGCCAACCGTATCAATGACGCGTTTGTGGTGGTGAGTACCCAGGGGTTCGCCGGGATTCCAGTGCGCTACGAAAACCAGCTGGTGGGCCAGACCGACCGCAACGGTCATTTGCTGGTGCCATGGAGCAGCGCGTATTACCGCGGCAAATATGAAATTGACCCGTTGAACCTGCCGGCGAACGTGCAGAGCCCCAATGTGGAGCAGCGCGTGTCGGTACGCCGGGGCAGCGGCTATCTGTTGGAGTTCCCGCTGCGCCGGGTGCTCGCCGCCAGTATCACCCTGGTGGATCGCCAGCATCAGGAGCTACCGCTGGGCAGCCTGGTGGTGCACGAGCAAAGCAACACCCAGGCGGTGGTGGGGTGGGATGGGCTGGTCTATCTGGAAAACCTCAGCGCCCACAATACCTTGCAGGTCTCCCTCGGTGAGGGGCGCACCTGTCAGGCGACATTCGACATCGATGAGCAACAACAGGACGTGCCCCTGATCGGGCCGTTGGTGTGCCAGTGAGTGGTTGAGCAAGGAGACTGCGGGTGAGGGGCAAGGCATGGGTGTATGGGGCAGGGCTGTTGTTTTCCGGGCAGGTTATGGCGGTGTGTTCGGTGGTTTCCACGGTGCCGGCCAGTTTCGGTTCGATCAGCTCGATGACGGTGCGCACTGCCGCGCAAACCAGCTCTACCACCAACTCCGGATTGAGTTGCACCCAGGCGTTGATTTCGCTGCTGGTGTCCACCGACCACTTCTACGCCACGATCACCTCGTCCACCGCCGGCATGGTCGGGCCGACCGGTGATGTGATTGGCTACACGATTTATGGCAACAACAGCACCAGTTATCCCATCACCCGCGGCACTCAATTCGATTTTGGGGGCGCGGGCGGCATTGCCCAGAGCATTGGCCTGATCGCCGGGCCCGGGGCGAAAACCGTGCCGTTGTACCTGAGCAGCATTACCGGCAGCAATATCGCAGCGGGGCTGTACACCGAGACATTGAACATCGCCTGGGTGTGGAATTATTGCTCGGGAATCGGCGTTGGCGGCATTTGCCTGGGGCGTGACACGGGCAGCGGCACGGCAAGCCTGACCGTCAGCATGACCGTAACCAATGACTGCCAGATCACCGCGCCGGATATCAGCTTTGGCAGCGCGCCGGTGGTCAGTGGGTTTACCGCAGTGACCGGCCAGACCATCAATATCGCCTGCACCAAGGGCAGTGCCTACACCGTGGGCTTGAGCGACGGCCAGAACCCGATCAGTGTCGGCGGGCGCCGACGCATGGTTTCCGGCAGCAACTACCTGGCCTATGACCTCTTCAAAAGCGCCGGCACCACGCGTTGGGGCAGCGTCGGCGCGGCGCGGCGGGCCAGTTCCACAGCGGAGGTCAACCCCGGCAATGGGTTGGGCACAGGCAGCCAGGTATTTAACTACAACGCTCGCATCTACACCGACCAGCCCACACCCCCCGGCGGCACCTACCTGGACAACGTGGTGCTGGACGTGGGTTTCTAGAACTTCATCAGCGCCGGGGTGGGCTGGTCTGCCGGGCTGACCATTGCGTAGTTATAGCCGCCGCCCGACCAGTACTCGGCCTGCAAACCATCGGCGCTGCGGCTGCCACGAGGCAGGAAGCCGTTGTTCGGTCCCGGCGGGCGGATATAAAAGCTGATGCGTCGGCCTTGGGGGTCTTGGTACAGCACCATGGCGGCTGCACCCTGATCGGTAGTGAGCAGGCGCCCGCTGACCGGCTTGAAGCCTGCCTGGCTCAGGTCGGGCAGGCGATGGGCTTGATCGAAATAGCGGTCGAGCCAGGCTTGCATAGTGCCGCTGCCGTCGTCGTTGTAGTCGGCGGGCATGACGCCGTCCTGGGCAAACAGACGGTAAGCCTGCATGGCATCGGTCATCGGCAGCGGCTGGGGTTGGGTGGCTTCGCGGGCGTGCCAGCCGCCAAGCCCGCCAAGGCTCACGGCAATCAGCAACACCGCCGCGCTGGCGAAGTGGCGGCGGGACTGACGCTTGATACGCTGACGGATCAACGCCGGGTCCAGTGCCGGATTACTCGGCTGCTGCAGGGTACCGCTCAAGGATGCCCGCAATAATTGCGCGTCCTGTTGCCAGGCGTGGACCTGGGCGGCCGCTTCGGGGTGGTTGGCCAGCCAGGTTTCAAGCACGCGGCGGTCACTGTCCGGCAGTTGGTGATCGACGTAGGCATGCAAATCGCGTTCGCTGGGGGGCAGGCTGATCATTTGAGTCTCCGCAGGGCAGGGCCGGTAATTTCGCCATCGCTGAGCTGACGCAACGCTTGGCGCGCACGGGACAGGCGCGACATCACGGTGCCGATGGGTACCTGAAGGATCTCGGCGACTTCCTTGTAGCTCAAACCCTCCACGGACACCCACAGCAAAAGCGCGCGTTGTTCGGTGCTGAGTTGGTCGAAGGCTTGCAGGGTGGATTGGGCCATCACTGTGCGCTCCACCGACGGTTGCGCATCATCGCGCCCGGTGAAGAATTCGAGCATACGTGCATAGCGTCGGCTGCGGCGATGGGCGTCGAGGAACTGCCGATAGAGGATCGCGAACAGCCAGGCGCGCAGGTCGCCTTCGACACGCTTATCAGCCCAGGCGATGATCGCCCGCTCCAGGGTCGCCTGCACCAGGTCATCGGCACTGCTGCTGTTGCGCGTCAGCGACACGGCAAAACGCCGCAACCTGGGGATGAGTTCGTGTAACTGTTCGTCGAGTTCATGCATGGGGATGAGTCTACTCACGTGTGTTGAAGTAGACGTTGGTCCCTGTAGGTTATTCCACGCTTTGCGCAAAGAAACTTCCCGGCTAATACGTGGGAAGCGTCTGTATACCTTGAGAGTCTGTAATCTCGTGCGCAGCCCTCTATCCACCCTTGCATCTGTCGGCATTCAGCCGGCAGTTGAATAGTGAGAGGGTGCTTATGACGTGTTTGCCGAGTGATAAACAGTTTTTTTCCTGCATCTCGCTGGCTCATTTGCCTGCCGCGCAGCGGGTTTTATTTGAGCGATGGGGTTGTGGCCTTTCAACCCGAGCCACCTACGCCAACGTGCACCAAGCCTTCGAAGCGCAAGCGAGGCTGGCACCCCAGGCGACCGCTGCGGTATGCGCGGGCCAACGTATCAGCTATGAACAACTCAACCGACAAGCCAATCGATTGGCTGAGCATCTGCTTGGGCAGGGTGTTAAGCGTGGGGACACGGTGGGATTGTTCGTCGAACGCTCGATTCCCATGCTGGTCGGGCTCCTGGCGGTGTTAAAGATTGGCGCCGCGTATGTCCCTCAGGACGCCAGAATCGTACCCACCCTGCAATTGGGCATGGTCCTCGAATCATTGACCAGCCCGGTGATTCTGACCTTATCGAGCCTGGTGGAGCGCATTCCGGCAGACGCGTCCCACCGCTGCCTCAATTTGGATACGTTCATTGCTCAAACGCCATGGCTGGCTGAAGACAATGATTGCGTGCGTGTCGGTGCTGGCCCGGATGATCTGTGCTTTGTACTGTTTACATCTGGAACCACAGGGCGCCCTAACGGCGTGTGTGTCAGCCACCGTAACGTATGCAATATTCTGCTCACTGAACCTGGGCGGATGGGTATGGCACCGGGTCGTACCGTAGGGCAGATTCTCAATATCGGCTTTGACATGGCGGCTTGGGAAATACTCGGTTGCCTGGCTCATGGTGCGACCTTGCTGATTCGCGGCAAAGACATCGCGCAGACGGCCGCACAGTGCAATGTGTTGATCGCAACGCCTTCGATACTGGCCACCCTTGAGCCTCGACAGTGTCCCCACCTCAACGTCGTTGCGGTGGCTGGAGAAGCCTGCTCCCAGGCCCTGGCGGATCGGTGGGCCGAGCACTGTACGTTCTACAACGGCTGCGGTCCTACCGAGACGACCATCGTCAACACGCTGCACCGGCATGTACCAGGCACGCCACTGACTATTGGCCGGCCAACACCCAATAACACTGTCTATGTGCTCGATGAGCAGGGGCGTGCCTGTGCCTTGGGTGAAACGGGAGAGATGTGGGCCGGTGGTGCGGGTGTGACAGCAGGCTACCTGAACAATACGGCATTGACCCAGCAGCGATACCGTCCGGATCCCTTTCTCGGTGGCGACGCCATGATGTTCCGCACACGAGATTTGGGGCGCTGGGTGGGAGACGGCCAGCTCGAACACTTAGGGCGCGTGGATGACCAAGTGAAAGTCCGCGGCTTTCGCGTGGAACTGGATGCGGTGTCGGCGGCTCTGGAGGCCGGCGCTGGATGCATGCGCGCCGTCACTTTGAAGCTGGACAGCCGCACGTTGGTGGCCTTTGTTTCGCCTGCCAGCACTGACATCGAGGCTTGCCAAACCGCGTGCCAACAACGCCTGGCCTATTACTGCGTGCCTCAGTCGATCTACGCAGTGGAGCATTTTCCACTGACAGCGAGGGGCAAGATCGATAAGGCATTGTTACTGCAAACGGCCCGGGAGAATCAGTTGGCGGTGCTGGCGTTCGCGACCGGGGAGCCCGGCCATGATTGATACGCTGATCCGTACCGTTGTACCGCCCAAGCCGGCGCTTTGGCGTCGCTGGACGTCACTGCCGATGTTTTCCTGTTACAACCGCCTGGCAGCCGCCGCGCTGATGGGCAACCTGGTGTTTTTGCTGTTGGCTGTGGACCTGCACGCCATCACGGTTCAGACGCTGTCGGACATGGTGCTGATCAACCTGTCGGTTGCCATTCTCGTTCGCCAGCAATACGTGATCAATGGGCTGTTCTGGCTGGCAACGCGAGTACCGCCTACATGGCCCTTACAGGTGCGGCGTAGCGCGGCCAAGGTGTACCACTTCGGTGGGCTGCACAGCGGCGCAGCCTTTGCGGCCACTGGGTGGTTTGCCGCCCTGGTTGTCGTGCAGGTTACGCGTTACCTGCAACAACCTGACAGTGTTTCGGTGGCCGAGTTAGGGGTCAGCGTTATGCTGCTCAGCTTATTGCTGCTCATGGTGGTCATGGCTCAACCACGTATTCGAGGCCGGTTCCACAATGGGTTCGAACGCGTTCATCGGTTTGGCGGTTGGAGTGCGTTGCTGTTGTTCTGGTGGCAAACGTTACTGACCACGTCGAGCCTGCTGCACAGCGTTACGTTTTGGATGCTGGCAGTGCTGACCCTGAGCGTCCTGCTGCCCTGGCTGCGGCTGCGCAAGGTGGCTGTTGAACACGCACGGCCTTCCGGGCATGCGGTGATTACGCGTTTGAGCCACACCACACCGTTCGCCGGTTCATCCACCGCGATCAGCCGCAACCCACTGCTGGAGTGGCATTCCTTTGCCAATATTCCCACGCCACACGAGGCGGGTTTCCGCCTGATAATTTCCCGCGCAGGGGATTGGACCGGGCGATTTATCGAGGACTTGCCGCGACATGTGTGGGTTAAGGGCATCACCACAGCGGGTGTTGCCAATGTAGAAACCCTGTTCAAGTCGGTGGTGTACATCGCCACTGGCAGCGGCATAGGGCCTGTCATGCCGCATCTGCTGGCGGCTCAGGTACCGATTCAGTTGATCTGGTCTGCCCGTAGCCCGAGGACGACCTATGGCGATGAACTGGTGGAGGAAATTCTGCGCGCCCAGCCTTGCGCATTGATCTGGGACACCGATGAGCGCGGCAAGCCAGACCTGGTGAAGTTGGCTTACGGCGCAGTGCAAGCCTTTGGTGCAGAAGCCGTGATCTGTATTGCCAACCAAACGGTGACCCAGCGTCTGGTGCAAGAGTTGGAAGCTCGGGGAATACCCGCCCATGGCGCGATCTGGGATTCCTGAGACAGCCCCAAGTGTGAACAACATCAATCAGTGGAGATGCCTATGAACGTGTTTGTGGAACGTCATGATCGAGTGGTCCTGGTCAAGCTCAACCGTCCTGAAGTCAAGAATGCGCTGAGTTCGGCGCTGATGACTGAGTTGATCAGTCATCTGGAAGCAATGGATCGAGACCCTCGGATTGGGTGTTTTGTCATTACCGGCACCGCAGAGTTCTTCGCGGCAGGGGCCGATATCAAAGAGATGAGCGGCAAGTCCTATCTGGACGTGCTCAACGAAGACTACTTCGTCGGTTGGGAGGGCTTCACCCGTTTGCGCACCCCGACGATTGCCGCAGTGGCGGGCTATGCGTTTGGCGGAGGCTGTGAGCTGGCGATGATGTGCGACATGATTTTCGCTGCTGATACCGCCACCTTTGCACAGCCGGAAATTAAGCTAGGCGTCATCCCGGGCATGGGCGCGACCCAGCGGTTGACCGGGCTGATCGGCAAGGCCAAGACCATGGACCTGGTGTTGACTGGCCGGTCAATGACCGCCACGGAAGCAGAGCAGGCGGGGTTGGTGTCGCGGGTTTACCCGGCTGCGAACTTGCTGGACGAGGTGATGGCGGTGGCGGCACAAATTGCCTCCTTCTCGCGAACGGCCATCCGTGCAGCGCGGCAGGCGGTGGAGCATTCTCTGGAGGTCGGGTTGCACGAAGGTGTGCGTCAAGAGCGAAGGTTGTTTCATGGACTGTTTGCCACGCCTGATCAGCAAGAAGGAATGCAGGCATTTCTTCACAAGCGGCAGGCCTTGTTTAATCAGCCCTAGCCGGCACTCGATCTGGCCACGTGTTGACTACAAAGAAACTACAGTGAAGGGGGAATAAGCCTACGTGGGATTCGTCTCATAACACTTTCCCCCTGCGGCCTCGGGCCCTGGAGCTTCTATGGTTGATCACTCTTTACCGCCGCGTCCGCCTCTTGGTACTACAAGTCTGCTCGTAAGGCTGGCGTGTATAGGGGGCGTGGTGGCAGTGTTGGTGGTTGCATTTGCCTACGTCAACGGCACCCTCGACCCACAGCGTCTGCGGCCAAAGACCTTGGTCAATGCCCTGGAAACCAATAACGGCGTACACCCGGGCTTTCGCCGCAATCATGCCAAAGGTGTGTGTGTGGCGGGTTACTTCGAGGCGAGCACAGAGGCGCGTGCTTACTCCAGCGCCCAGGTGTTCAGCGAGGCCAAGACCCCGGTGATTGGCCGGTTTGCCTTGCCCAGCGGCAATCCCTATGCACCGGACAGCAGTGTGCCGATTCGCAGTTTTGCCGTGCAATTCAGCCAGGCAAACGGCCAACAGTGGCGAACGGGAATGAACAGTATGCCGGTGTTTCCGGTGGGCACGCCCGAGGCGTTCTACCAGCTGCTCAAGGCGGGTGCGCCAGACCCGGCCACCGGCAAGCCGAACCCTGCGAACATGCCGGCGTTTTTTGCCGCACACCCGGAGACGGCGCCGTTCCTGGCCTGGGTCAAGACTGCCAAGCCATCGGCCAGTTATGCGACGCAAACCTACAACGGCATCAATGCGTTTTACCTGGTGGGCGAAGGTGGCAAGCGTCAGGCCGTGCGGTGGAGCGTGGTGCCGCAAAGCCAGGACGCGGCGGGTGATGCTGCGCCGTCGGGCAGTGACTTCCTGGAACAGGATTTGGTGCAGCGCCTGGCCGCCGGGCCTTTGCGTTGGCAGTTGAACATGACCCTGGCCAACCCCGGCGACCCCTTGGATGACGCGAGCAAGACCTGGACCGGCCCGCATACGCAGCTCAACGCCGGCACTCTGGTACTGCAAAGCAGCCAGCCGCAGGCAGACGGTGATTGCCGTGATATCAACTTTGACCCGCTGATTTTGCCCAGCGGTATCGAGGCCTCCAACGACCCGTTGCTGGCCGCACGCTCCGCCGCGTATGCCAGTTCGTATCTGCGCCGTGCGGGTGAAGTCAGCCCGTTGCACAGCACCCCTCAGGAGTCGAAGCCATGAATGCTCAACCGCGTTTTTTTGCACCGCTGGCGCGTCTGTTGCACTGGCTGATGGCGCTGATGATCATTGCCATGCTGTTTATCGGTGCGGGATTGGCGGCGTCGGTGTCGGAACGCCATGAATGGCTGATCCACCTGCACAAACCGCTGGGTATTGCGATCCTGGCCCTGGTGCTCGTGCGTTTGGCCGTGCGCTTTACCACCCGGCAACCGCCGCTGCCAGCCGATTTGCCGATGTGGCAAGTGCTGGCGGCCAAGGCTTCCCATGTGCTGCTGTATGCGTTGATGCTGGTGTTGCCGCTGCTGGGCTGGGCGATGATTTCGGCCGCCGGTGACCCGGTGATGCTCAGCAGTTCTGTGCAACTGCCAGCGCTGGTAGGGGCGAATGCGCCGTTGTTTGCGCTGTTGCGTAAGGCTCACGGCTACCTTGCCTATCTGTTGTTCCTGACAGTGCTTGTGCACTTGGCGGCGGCGCTGTTCCACGGGTTGATCCGCCGCGATGGGGTATTGCAGAGCATGACCGGCACCCGGGATTGATCGCTTCTGTGGCGAGCAAGCTCGCTCGCCACAAAAAGCTTGCCACAAGGGTTAACGCAAAAGCCCGACGATATCGGCGACGCTGCTCAATACGTCCTTGCCCAGCTGTTTCGATCGATCGCCCGACCAGCCGGTACGCGGGTTGGGCGCATCGTCGTTGTCCTTGAAGGGCATCTCCAGGGTCAGGGACAGGCAGTCGTACTTCTCACCGACTGCGTTGCAGGCCAGGGTCATGTTAGCTTCGCCCGGCAGGTCGCGGGTGTAGCCGTAGGTGGTTTGGAAGTCCCGGATCAGATGGCTCAGGTGGTTGCGAAAGTGTTTTTCCAGGGCTTCGATGCGTGGGGTGTAGCCTGGATTGCCTTCGCAGCCGGCGGTGAAGATGTAGGGGATTTCTTCGTCGCCATGGATATCGAGGAACAGGTCCACGCCGTACTTTTCCATTTGCTGCTGCACAAACAGTACTTCCGGGCTGGTTTCCTGATTGGCGCTCTGCCAGGCGCGGTTCAGATCCTGGCCCATGGCGTTGGTACGCAGGTGACCGTGAAAAGCGCCATCGGGGTTCATGTTGGGCACCAGGTACAGGTCGGCCACTTTCAAGAGTTTTTTCAACTCCGCGTCACCGTCCTTTTGCAGGCGTTCAATCACGCCCTCCATAAACCATTCGGCCATGTGTTCGCCGGGGTGCTGTTGGGCAATGATCCACACCTTACGGCGACCTTCAGCCCCTTTGCCACGGCGCAACAGTTGTATATCGCGGCCCTCGACACTCTTGCCGGTGGCCAGCAGCTTGACGCCGGCGTACTTCAGGGCTTGTTCGATCAGCCAGTCGTGACGTTCACGGCTGTAGGGTTCGAAGTAGGCGAACCATACGTGCTTTTCGCGGGTCTGGAGCGTGATATGCAGGATCTCGCCATCAAAGCGCGTTGGCACCCGGAACCAGTTGATATGGTCATAGGATGCCACGGCATTGTAGCCGCTCCAGGCGTGTTTATAGGATGAGCCACCGGCGTTGCTCAATCGAAAAGTGTGGGTGTGCCCCACATGCATGCCTTCGGCCTTGAAGTGGAACCATTGAAAATGTTTGCTGCGGGTGTCGGGTTTGATTGCCAGTAACAACTGATAGGCATCGCTGGCATCCAGGACCTGGATATTGCCGCTGTCGAAGTCGGTGCTGATCTTGATTGAGGTCAAGGCCACGGTCATAGTCTGGTTGCCTGAATATGAGTGATGTGGCGGCTATATTACACAGAGGTCAGGTAAAACCTGGATGCAAAATTGTTGCACGGGGGGGGGCGTCATCCCTGACGCTGCGGCAGCTTAGGGGCTATGAGATTGATTCTCAAGCGCTATTTCGCAAAGATCCGGGCTAGAGCTGTCGTGTGGCTTTCTTTCGACGATGGTCTTTTGCTACCATGCGCGCCATCGAGCAACACACAGTCTTCATTAGCCTGAAGCCATGCCAGGGAAACTGGCAAAAAAAAGACCCGGCCAAAGAGCCGGGTCAAAAACCGTGATTAGCCTGATGAGGAGATATTCCAAGAGTCCGACCTAAGGTCCCTTGGTCTATCGACTGATCTCGCGATCAGCTTGGTCCAATAATAATCATTATCATTTGCAAGTCAAATGTTTTTATCCCTTGGATAGAAATATTTTTCTTTCGTGTCTGTTACGCGTTTGCCTGGGCCACCGGCGCTTGCAACGAGCGCTCCACCATCGCCTTCGCCATATCGATCAAATACACCACGGAAAACGCCAGGTCGCGCTGATTGCCTTGATGGCTGCACGCTGATTCGTAGGCGGTTGCCGCAGCACTGCGCAGCAGGTCAGACGCGTGAACCAGGGCTTCCTCTTGGCTGACGCCCGGCTTGATCGCGAACAGGGCACCCTCCACGGCTGGTGCCGACATATCTTCTTTCAAGTAATAGTCCAGCGCGCGCTGGGCCGCGCCGCTGTGGCACATGTTCTGTAATTCAACCTGTTCGGGTATTTCGGGCAATGAAAGCGGGCTATTCGTCATAAGCGGCAGTACTCCGGTGGGTGTCGAAATCCTTAGGCTTGATGATAGTACGTATCGTATTTATGTCGTTTTATGGATTACTACAAACTGTTTATTGCCCCGAAAAATACGCACCGTATTGTCAGGCGCCATGGATAACTGGATAGCGTTGGTCAAAGCCAACATGAAAGACCGCAAGGTCACGCAGGAGCAACTGGCAGAGCGCCTGGGTATGTCCCAGGGCGGCGTCGGCCATTGGCTCAACAAGCGCCGAGTGCCGAGCCTTGCGGACATGAACCGGGTGCTGGCCGAGCTCGGGCTGGGCTACCTGGAGGTGGCGCTGGAGATTCGCGAACGGGCCGCGCAAGAGCCTGCGTTGCAACAGCACTACAACCCGTATTTTCGCTATCCGGTCAGCGACTGGCAGCAGGCGTGCGAGCTGCGCGAAGAACGTGCACTCTATGGGCCTGGCCGCTACGAATTGACCGATTACCACGCGCGTGGCGAGGCGTTCTGGCTGCCTGTAATGGGCGACGCCATGACCGCGCCCACGGGCATGAGCATCGGTGCCGGGACGATGATCCTGGTGGACCCGGCCATCGATCCTGTACCCGGCAAACTGGTGGTCGCCCAATGGTCTGGCAGTTCCCAGGCCACTTTTCGCCAATTGCAGGAAGAGAGCGGCCAGCGCTATCTGGTGCCGCTCAATCCGACGTACCCCAAGGCGCTGCTCACCGACGACTGCCACATCCTTGGCGTCGTGGTGCAAGCCACCGCGAAGTTCTAGGCGGCGGTTTCAAGCTCCACCAGCGCGCTGCCTTCGGCAACCATTTCACCTTCCTGGCAGAACAGCGCCTTGACCACCCCGGCATGGGGCGCACGGATGCTGTGTTCCATCTTCATGGCTTCGAGTACCACCAGCTGTGTGCCAGCCTCAACGGTTTGACCTACCTCTACCAGCACGCGAACGATGCTGCCGTTCATCGGTGCGCTGAGACCGCCCTGATGAGATTGGCCGGCCTCGACCGCCGCAATCGGGTCGAACAGCCTGATGGCATGCATCTCGCCATTCCAGCGCAGGTACAGGCTGCCTTCGTTGCGGACCGCCAGATGGGCACGGCGTACACCCTGGTGTTCGATCAGCAGCTGCTCGCCGCACAACTGCGACGTGTGCCCGGCCAATGTCACCAGCCGATCCTGCCCGTTGCAGCTCAGATGCAGCGACACTTCGGCGGGCAGGCCCGCACGAAAGCCCTGGTTATTGGCCCAAGGCCCATCACCTACCGGCAGGCTCTGCATAAACGCCGAACCTGCTGCCTGCCAGAATGCATCGCTCAACTCACCGGGCGCCGGTAACAGTTCATCGTGATAACGCGGGATAAACCCGGTGTCCAATTCGGCCGCCGCGAACGCGGGATGGCCGATGATGCGCCGCAGAAAACCCAGGTTGGTCTTGAGCCCACCCACCGCGAACTCATCGAGCATACTTAAAAGTCGCAGGCGTGCCTGTTCGCGGTCTTCACCCCAGGCAATCAGTTTGCCGAGCATCGGGTCGTAGAAGGGCGACACGCTGTCCCCTTGCTCGACACCGCTGTCTACCCGACGGCCCGGGCCTGGGCTGGATTCGCGGTACAGCGCCAGGTGACCGGTGGCCGGCAGGAACTCGTTGGCCGGATCTTCGGCATACAGCCGCACTTCAATCGCATGACCGATCAAGGGTACCTGCTCCTGTGTGATCGGCAGCGCCTCGCCCTGGGCGACCCGGATCTGCCACGCCACCAGGTCCAGACCGGTAATCGCTTCGGTGACCGGATGCTCCACCTGCAGTCGCGTGTTCATCTCCATAAAGAAAAACTCGCCACGGGCATCCAGCAGAAACTCCACCGTACCGGCACCAACGTAGCCGATGGCCTGGGCCGCCCGCACGGCCGCTTCGCCCATGGCCTTGCGTTGCTCAACGCTGAGCCCTGGCGCCGGCGCTTCTTCGACAACCTTTTGATGGCGCCGCTGGATCGAGCAGTCGCGCTCATTGAGGTACAGGCAATGGCCATGCTGGTCGGCAAACACTTGAATCTCGACATGGCGCGGCTTGAGCAGGTACTTCTCCACCAGCATCTGCCCATTGCCGAAGGACGACAGCGCCTCGCGCTGGGCGGAGGCCAGGGCATCGGCCAATTGGCTGACATCCTCGACCACCTTCATGCCCTTGCCGCCGCCACCGGCCGTAGCCTTAAGCAATACCGGGTAGCCAATACGCTCACAGGCGGCGCGGAAGGTCTCCAGGTCCTGGGCCTCGCCGTGATAGCCCGGCACGAGGGGCACACCGGCGGTTTCCATCAATGCCTTGGCCGCCGATTTGCTGCCCATGGCGTCGATGGCGGCAGCGGGCGGGCCGAGGAAAATCAAGCCTGCCGCCTCGATGGCCCGGGCAAAGCCAGCGTTTTCCGAGAGGAAGCCGTAGCCGGGGTGAATCGCCTGGGCGCCAGTGGCGTGGGCGGCGGCAATCAGTTTGTCGATTTGCAAGTAACTGTCGGTGGCTTTGCTGCCTCCCAGATCGACACGAATATCCGCCTCGCGGCTATGGCGCGCATCACGGTCGATGGCGCTGTGCACGGCCACGGTCGTCAGCCCCATGGCCTTGGCGGTGCGCATGACACGGCAGGCAATCTCGCCACGGTTGGCTACCAGTACGGTGGTCAGTGTGCTCATGAGCGCGGCTCCTGGGCTTGCCAGCTCGGCGCACGTTTTTGCAGGAAGGCCCGCAACCCTTCCTGGCCCTCGGCGCTTACGCGAATGCGCGCAATGGCGTTTTCGCAATAACGTCGCAGCGCCGGGGTGAGGGCACCGTTGCCCACTTCACGCAGTAAATCCTTACTGGCGCGCATCGCCGCCGGACTGTTTTGCAGCAGGTTGGCCACCCACTGGTCCACCTGGTGATCCAGGCTCTCGGCCGGATAGCTCTCTGCCAGCAAGCCGATCTCCTGCGCCCGCTGGCCGCCAAATCGCTCAGCCGTCAGAGCATAGCGGCGGGCCGCGCGTTGGCCGATGGCCTGCACCACGAATGGGCTGATCACTGCGGGCGCCAGGCCGATGCGCACTTCCGACAGGCAGAATTGCGCGTCATCGGCGCCGATGGCCATGTCGCAGCAACTGATCAACCCCAGCGCGCCACCATAGGCCGCACCTTGCACCACGGCCAGCGTGGGGATTTTCAGCTTGGACAGGTTGTACATCAGCTCCGCCAGTTCGCGAGCGTCGTCCAGGTTGGTGTGGTAGTCCAGCTCGGCCGACTGCTGCATCCAGGCCAGGTCGGCGCCGGCACTGAAATGCTTGCCGCGCCCGCGCAGTATCAGAAATCGCAGGGACGGGTCGGCTTGCACCCGGTCCAGGGCGATGATCAGTTCGCGGATCATTTCGGCATTGAACGCGTTGTTCTTGGCTTCACGACTGAGCCACAGCGTGGCAAAGCCACGGCTGTCGGTGATCAGTTCGAGGGTGTTGAAATCGTTCATGGGGTGCAGCTCCATTTACATGCGGAACACGCCGAAGCGGCTCGGCTCGATGCGGGCGTTCAGTGCGGCGGACAAGGCCAGGGCCAGTACGTCGCGGGTCTGCAGCGGGTCGATGACACCGTCATCCCACAAGCGCGCGCTGGAGTAATAGGGGTGGCCCTGGGTTTCATACTGGTCGAGGATCGGCTGCTTGATGGCGGCTTCCTCCTGCGCACTGAAACCGCTGCCTGCGCGCTCAGCCTGCTCGCGCTTGACTTGTACCAGCACCCCGGCGGCCTGTTCGGCGCCCATCACGCCAATGCGTGCGTTGGGCCACATCCACAAGAAGCGCGGGTCATAGGCGCGGCCGCACATCCCATAGTTACCGGCGCCAAAACTGCCACCGATGATCACGGTGAACTTCGGCACCCTGGCGCACGCCACCGCCGTAACCAGCTTGGCACCATGCTTGGCGATGCCGCCGGCTTCGTATTTCTGGCCGACCATAAAGCCTGTGATGTTTTGCAGGAACAGCAGGGGGATCCCACGCTGGCAAGCCAGTTCGATAAAGTGCGCGCCTTTCTGCGCGGCCTCGGCGAACAGGATGCCGTTGTTGGCCAGGATCGCAATCGGGTAGCCATGCAAGTGCGCAAAGCCGCAGACCAACGTTGTCCCGAACAACGCCTTGAACTCGTCGAACACCGAAGCGTCCACCAACCGCGCGATGACTTCGCGCACATCGAACGGCTGCTTGGCATCCGCCGGAATCACGCCGTACAGCTCTTCGCTGCTGTACAGCGGTGCCACAGGCGTACGCTGCAGCAACTCACCTTGTTTGCGCCAATTGAGGTTGGCCACGCTGCGCCGGGCCAGCGCCAGGGCGTGTTCGTCGCTGTCGGCGTAGTGGTCGGCCACGCCGGAGATCTTGCAGTGCACATCGGCGCCGCCGAGGTCTTCGGCGCTGACCACCTCACCGGTGGCCGCCTTCACCAGCGGCGGGCCCGCAAGGAAAATGGTGGCTTGCTGGCGCACCATGATTGCTTCATCGGCCATCGCCGGCACATAGGCGCCGCCGGCGGTACATGAGCCCATCACCACGGCGATCTGCGGGATGCCCTGGGCGCTCATGTTGGCCTGGTTGAAGAAGATCCGCCCGAAGTGTTCGCGGTCGGGGAATACTTCGTCCTGGCGCGGCAGGTTGGCGCCGCCGGAATCCACCAGGTAGATGCACGGCAGACGATTCTGCTCGGCGATGGTCTGGGCGCGCAGGTGCTTTTTCACTGTCAGTGGGTAGTAGGAACCGCCTTTGACCGTGGCATCGTTGGCGACGATCATGCACTCCACACCTTCCACACGGCCGATTCCGGCAATCACGCCAGCCGCCGGTACGTCTTCGCCATACACCTGATGAGCCGCCAGTTGGCTGAGTTCAAGAAACGGCGAACCCGGGTCGAGCAAGCGATTGATGCGCTCCCGGGGCAGCAGCTTGCCGCGCGAGGTGTGGCGTTCCTGGGCCTTGGCACCGCCACCCTGTTGCACGTGGGCGAGCAGGGTATGCAGGGCGTCGACCTGTGCAAGCATCGCCGCGCTATTGGCGGCAAATTCCGCCGAGCGCGGGTTGAGTTGGGTATGCAGGGTGGCCATGACGCGCTCCTTCAGCGGGTTTCGTTGAACAGTTCGCGACCGATCAACATCCGCCGAATCTCACTAGTGCCAGCGCCGATTTCATACAGCTTGGCGTCACGCAACAGGCGCCCGGCGGGGAATTCGTTGATATAGCCGTTGCCGCCCAGGATCTGGATCGCATCCAGAGCCATCTGCGTGGCGCGCTCGGCGCTGTACAGGATCACACCGGCGGCATCCTTGCGCGTAGTCTCGCCGCGCTCGCAGGCTTGGGCCACGGCGTAGAGGTAGGCGCGGCTGGCGTTGAGCTGGGTGTACATGTCGGCAACCTTGCCCTGGATCAGCTGGAATTCGCCAATGCTCTGGCCGAACTGCTTGCGGTCGTGGATGTAGGGCACGATCAAATCCATGCACGCCTGCATGATCCCGGTAGGGCCGCCGGAGAGCACCACGCGCTCGTAATCCAGGCCGCTCATCAGTACTTTCACGCCGCCATTGAGCACGCCGAGGATGTTTTCTTCCGGTACTTGCACGTCATCAAAAAACAGCTCGCAGGTATTGGAGCCGCGCATGCCCAGCTTGTCGAACTTGTTGCTGCGACTGAAGCCTTTCCAGTCGCGCTCGACGATGAAGGCTGTGATGCCGTGGGGGCCTTTTTCCAGGTCGGTCTTGGCGTAGATCACATAGGTATTGGCGTCGGGGCCGTTGGTGATCCAGGTCTTGCTGCCGTTGAGTACGTAGTGGTCGCCGCGTTTGTCGGCGCGCAGTTTCATCGAGACCACATCGGAGCCGGCATTCGGCTCGCTCATGGCCAGGGCGCCGATGTGCTCGCCGCTGATCAGCTTGGGCAGGTACTTGAGTTTCTGTTCGTGGTTGCCGTTGCGATTGATCTGGTTGACGCACAGGTTGGAGTGCGCACCGTATGACAGCGCCACCGAGGCCGAGCCGCGGCTGATTTCTTCCATGCTCACTACATGGGCCAGGTAACCCAGGCCGGCGCCGCCGTATTCTTCCGGCACGGTGATGCCCAGCAGGCCCATGTCCCCGAACTTGCGCCACAGGTCGGCGGGGAACAGGTTATCGATGTCGATCTGCGCCGCACGCGGTGCGACTTCCTTGGCCACAAAGGACTGCACCTGGTCGCGCAGCATGTCGATGGTTTCGCCGAGGGCGAAGTTCAGGGACGGGTAACTCATGGGCAGGCACCTTAATGTCAGCTTTGTTGTTGTGTGGGTTGGGCGCAGGAGGAGGGCGCTCACCTTTACGTTAACGTAAACTTGCGTTGCGGTGCTGTCAATCGTAGTTTACGTTTACGTCAACCTACAAAAAAGACAACAAGGGGTCGTTATGGATCAACCGAATCAGAGCTACAGCCGTGGCTCTCAGGACAAGCGCTTGCTGGCCATGACCATAGGCCAGGCATTCGATCAAACCGTCGCGCAGTATCCCGATGGCGAAGCCTTGGTGGTTCGCCATCAGCAGCGGCGCTACACCTGGCGGCAACTGGCCGAGACGGTTGACCTGCATGCACGGGCGTTCCTCGCCTTGGGTATGCAGATCGGTGACCGCCTGGGTATCTGGGCGCCCAATTGCGCCGAATGGCTGATCTGCCAAGTGGCAAGCGCTAAGCTCGGTGTGATCCTCGTCAATATCAACCCGGCCTATCGCAGCAGTGAGCTGGATTACGTGCTCAAGCAATCCGGCTGCCAATGGCTGGTGTGCGCCGGTTCGTTCAAGAGCTCCGATTACCACGCCATGCTCCAGGCATTGAAGCCTGAGCTGCGCGGCCTCATCAGTCTCGATCCCAGCCCGCCGCCTGAATTCATGCCTTGGTCGCAACTGTCGGCCCTGGGCGCCGGAGTTAGCCCCGAGCAACTGCAAAGCCGGCAGACCAGCCTGCACTTCGACCAACCCGTGAATATCCAATACACCTCCGGCACCACCGGTTTCCCCAAGGGTGCCACCCTCAGTCACCACAATATCCTCAATAACGGTTACATGGTCGGCGAAAGCCTGGGCTTGACCGCGCAGGACCGCCTGGTCATCCCGGTGCCGCTGTATCACTGCTTCGGCATGGTGATGGGTAACCTCGGTTGCATCACCCACGGCACCACCATGATCTATCCCAATGACGGTTTCGACCCGCTGCTGACATTGACTGCCGTCGCCGAAGAACGAGCTACCGGCCTGTATGGCGTGCCGACCATGTTTATCGCCATGCTTGATCACCCAGGCCGGGCCGGGTTCGACTTGGCCAGCCTGCGCACCGGTATCATGGCCGGGGCGACATGCCCGATCGAAGTCATGCGCCGGGTCATCAACGAACTGCACATGCGCGAAGTGCAAATTGCCTACGGCATGACCGAAACCAGCCCCGTGTCGCTGCAAACCGGGGCGGATGACGATATAGAACGGCGCGTCACCACGGTGGGCCGCACCCAACCGCAACTGGAGACCAAGATTGTCGATGATGCCGACAACACCGTGGTGCGCGGCGTGATCGGTGAACTATGTACGCGCGGCTACAGCGTGATGCTCGGTTACTGGAACAACCCCGACGGCACCCGCGAGGCAATCGATGAGGCCGGCTGGATGCACACCGGCGACCTGGCAACCATGGACGAGCACGGCTACGTCTGCATTGCCGGGCGTAACAAGGACATGATTATTCGCGGGGGCGAGAACGTGTACCCGCGTGAGCTGGAAGAGTTTTTCTTCACCCACCCGGCAGTGGCCGATGTGCAGATCATCGGTATTCCGGATGAGCGTTACGGTGAAGAAATCGTCGCCTGGATCAAGTTTCATCCCGGCCATGTGGCCAACGAGCTGGAACTGTCGAGCTGGTGCAAGGACCGCATCGCCCACTTCAAGACGCCCAGGTACTTCAAGTTTGTGGACGAGTTTCCGATGACGGTGACGGGCAAGATCCAGAAATTTCGCATGCGCGAGATCAGCATTGAGGAGTTGGCGTCTGCCCGAGAATGAGCCGTGGGGCGCTTTGTAGCGCGGGCTAGCTGAATACCACCGTTTGAAGCGCGAACGATCGCACATTGATCGTTTGTTCCTTCAAATGGAGTTTGGTAAATGAGTGAGCTTGATCAACCTGGCAGCAGTCAATCAACGGCGGTGCAGAGCGTTCATGCACGGGTGATACAGGACCGGTTGCCGTCCTGGTACGGCGCCGCCGACCTTAAGCGCAAAAAGGAGTTTTCTGAAACGCAGTTCGCGATGCCCGAATGGTATAAAAACTTGTCGTCGGGGAAAAAGTTGAAGCTGAGTGATGCTTACATCCGCAGCTTTAATTCGCTGAATAGACTGGATCACAGTTTTAATGGGCTTAAAGGGGTTGTGGATTTTGCCGAACCACTTTTAGTGGCGGCCATGAAAGAAAAATTCGGTGGGCGTCACAATGTAAGGCAGCTATTTTTTGCCACTGAAAAGTTGATGCCGGCTGATCGCTCTAAAGTCTTTGGGCGAGAGGCATCATGTTATTGCTATTACGAAGGTGTTAGTCTGCTTGAGGCGGCATTAAAGAACTTTGCGATAGAAGATACCCTTGAGGTGGCCGATCAGAACGCCAGGCTTATCACTCAGTATGATTTTCATCGACAATCGCCCTCTTATACGTTCAATCATACACAAACGCTCGGCGGTAGAGTCTCGATACAACCTCATTTGTTTGCCAGCCTGTGCCGAGAATTGGATTTGGGTACGCAATACTTGAGGCATGTCGAGTCGTTTATCTGTCCCGAAGACACACCCAACTTTGCAGCGGGCACCGCCACCAAGACCATGCGTAATCGCATGTTGAATTCGGCCAGGTATCAGTTCCTGTTCGCCGCCGAGGTAGCGCTTGGGTGCGGGGATATTCAAGAAGACACCTACCAGGTGATGCGGAAAACAGCGGATAACCATCAGGAATTAAAGTGGCGAGAGAAAACACTCACTTATTCGGGACTTAAGTTGCTTGGGCAGCCGCTGGCGCAAATTGTTGTTATAGGTAATGTCAATGTGCAAGTTGCTCATCGCAGCCTGGTGTTCATGAATGAGCCTTGTGTGGTGTTCATTCCAGGAGATCCTGTTTGTATGTTGAAGGAATACTCGAGTTTGACAAGCTTCAAACTTGATTTGGTTGAGCGATTGTGCCTGGTAAGTTATCGAAGGTTTTTTAGTCAGTTCATACCCTACGAGCAACAAGGTGTATTTTTTACAAAGCTCAAGCGGCATCTTGATCCCTCCGGTAAATTTTCTGAACGTGAAGATTATGATTCTGACAAAAAGGATCTCAGGGGCGTCACCGCTTCTTATGGGGGGCGTTTTTCGGTGTTGTGGCGCGAACACGCTTGGCAAAAAGCCAATCTAATACTGAGGAATGCGCAAGCGATGGCCGTTTCCAATGATGCGGCGGATCAGCGTGCACGTAACGCCTGGTTGGTGAAAATGGGCAGCATGGCTTTGAATGTATTGAATGTTGCAGTTTTTATTTTCCCCGAGCTGGCTCCCGTGATGCTCGCAATTGGGGCAGCGCAAATGTTATGGGAAGTCGCATCGGGAATAGCGGCGTGGGACGAAGGGGATACAAAAGCGGCATGGGCCCACGTTTCGGCCATTGCCTTTAATGTAACTACGGCGGCGGTGGGGGCCAAGTTGTTTCCGCTGGTCAAGACGGCATTTGTTGAAAGCCTGGCCCACGTTCGTTGCCCCGATGGCAATATCCGTCTGTATTCTCCTGACCTGAGGCCTTATCAGCGCCAGGTCACAATGCCTGATGGTCTCACGGCCAATGAAGACGGATTGTTTGAACATGAAGGGGGGTTATACCTGCGGGAAAAAAATAACACGCATTACTTGGTGGAGCGGATGGGTGCCAGCAATGACTTTAAAATCCTGCATCCGGACAACCCGGCGGCTTATACCCCAAAGGTAAGCCGTACGGGCGCCGGGGCGTGGGCACATGAGCACGAGAACCCGATGACATTGACCGGGCCGCAGTTGATGCAGCGGTTGGGCCCGATTGCAGAGCGTTTTGCCAATGAGCCTCTTAAGCTCGAACGCATAGTGCAAATGACTGCAACGGAAGTGGACACTCTACGTAAGATACATACAGACCAGGCAGCACTGCCCGCGCTACTGACCGATACCTTGAAGCGACTTGAAATGGATAATGTCGTGGCAGAGGAAGTTTCCACTGTCAGGGCTTCACAGAGAGCGGCGTATCAATCTGACCTTTTCAGCCAGCGCTACGCCGCCGCCGAGGGTGGAGAAAGCGCGACAGTAAGGTTTATCAAACGCTTATTACCTTCTCTACCCACGGCGGTTGTCGAGGAACTGTTGAACGGTGCCAACTCCTCCGAAATGCAAGCGCTCACCGAGCGCCAACGCATGCCGCAGAACTTGGCTGAAGAGGCCCGTCATTATCAGCAGCAGGTGCGTTTGGCGCGAACGTATGAAGGGTTATACCGAAAAACCCTGGCCAATGACGACACGCAACGCATGGTGCTGCACAGTCTGGATAAACTTCCTGGTTGGCCATCAGACCTGCGCATTGATGTTGTCGAACGGCTGCCGGGTGGAGAGCGCCTACTGGATTCGGTGGGGCCAGAGAATGCGGCGGTCAAGCGTCGTTTCATCAAGTTCGGTCCCAAGAACCTTTATGAGGTACAGGACGAAAAAATCGCGGTATTGAACCATCAGGCGGACATCTATGGGGCTGTACAGTCAGCAGTTTCGCCTGAGGATTGGAGGGCGATGAACCTGACGGCCTCTGATCGCGGCGCGAGTCTGAAACAGGCACTGGAGCAAATGCCGCTGATGCCTCGCGATGAACTGCGTGCGTTGCTGCGCATGCAGCCTGCCAAACCACGCTACAAACCGCCAATGCGCCTTGCCGATGGACGCTTTGGTTATCCATTGAGCCCGGTAGGCGGTGCGGGTCGTCGACCTTATGCATGTGAAAGGGCAGCGTTAGACCTTTATCCGTCAATGTCCATCGCGCAGGTGGATCAGATACTGGGGCTAGAGGGCGTCAACGATATTGAATTTATGGCAAAAATGGATTTGCTCAAAGACGAGTTCAAGCAACTCAATACAGACTTGGACGCCTGGCGGGCCGACGGTGATAGCCAGCAACGCAGGACCCGTGGCCGGGTCGTCGTTGCCATCAAAGATGCATGGCAGCGTCGGTCGCCGCAACAGGCCATGGCCGCCGAGCAAGAGCACATGGCGTACATCCTGCGCTTGGCTGATGAGCAACCCGGTGAGTTACCGGCGATTACGGCGAACATGGACCATGTGGACTGTTTGGATTTATCCAGAATGTACCTTTCGGATGCGTCCTTGCCCTTCTTGCGCGCATTCGGCGGTTTGCGCTGGTTGGATATCAGCTCTAGCAACTTCACGCAGCTGCCGGAGTTTGCCAACGGTGGAGCCGGTTTGACCTGGCTCGATATGAGCAGTAACGACATTCGGTTGACGAGGCATAGCCAGGCGCATCTCGAAGGCATGCAGCGTTTGACCGTACTTAACCTCTCCCATAACCGTCAGTTGGGATGGGCCGCCGATCTGAGCAACATGCGTGACTTGAACAGGCTGAATCTGGCGAATACCGGAACGACAACGTTCCCCAGAGGCGCCGAACGCCTGCATAACCTGAACCGGATCGATCTGCACACAAACGCGATTACTCAGCTGCCCGAGTACGCCGTTGAGAATCCGGACCGAATCAACGTGCATGAAAATCCTGTGTCGCAAGTAGTCCTTGCCGATGATCACGTCACCCTGGCTGAGGCGCGCAGGTTGTGGCTGCACGATTCCCCCCCAGCCATGCAGGCCGGTCGCGGCGAAATGTGGGACCAGCTCAGTTCCAGCCCTGAGGCGGCGGCATTTTTTACCGTGGTGGCGGACACAACCCGTTGTGCAGAGTACAAATCCGGGGTTACCCGGCCGCAACTGGCGGAGCGCGTTTGGGACATGATTGGGGCCGTCCATGAGAACCAACACACTCGCGATGTATTGTTTAAATCAGCTGATGATCGCGTTACCTGTGGTGACGGGAGTGTGCTGGAGTTCATGAACATGGAAACTGATCTGCTGGTGGAAAAATCGCTTGAGAGGGTTGGAGAGCATGAAGTTGAGGCGACCTTGATTGGCACCGCAGAGCGACTATTTCGCCTGAAGTTGGTAGATATCATCGCTGAGCGTGACGTCGAGTCGCGCGGGCCGGCCTTCACCGAGCAGGCCGAAGTCATCTTTGCTTATCGCTCCGGCTTGGCGCAGCGACTGGATTTGCCGATCAAATCCCTTGAAATGCTCCATCGCCCTATCGCGGGTGTGGCCCCGGAGACTCTTGATGCTGCCTATGTACAAGTGCTTGAGGGCGAAAAAAACATCAGTGAAAAAAGTCATTTTTTTGTGGACATGGAATTTTGGAGAAACCAACTTCGCGCCCAATACCCACAGGACCTCAGCACCCTGACGATGGCCGATTTTGAGGTAATAACCGAGAAGCAAGAGGCGTTGGAAAAGGTGGTAGATCTGCAGAACACACAGGATGACCTTGTAGAGCAGGATGCAAAGAAGGCTTGGCAGCTAGAGTACGAGACAGCGGTTAACAGAGTTGCCAGCCTGCTGGGTAAGAGCCGGGATCAAATTCTGGCCGATGGGGCAATGACCAGTGGTTTCTATAACCAGGAAATGAAACAACTGAGGGCGCAGCGACAAGTCAAGGAAACAGCTGCGCTGCGGGCTTTGACGGTTACTGTGCTTAACCAATTTTCGACGAAGAAGGTGGCGTCCGCCTAAGTCACATAAGTGCAAGCAGCACAAAGGGGACCCGAAGGTCCCCTTTAATTTGTCGTTGCGTGCTCTTTTCTTATTATTGAGGGGCGGCCTGTTGTTGTTTTTGGTAGCCGTGGCCCGTACCGCTATTTTTGGCGACCCCCATCCGGGGTCAAGAGCAAACGTATTTTTTTGAGCGCTGACCTGCTTCTTCGTAAACGATCCAACCAGTGGTAGCTACCTGAGGTAGTTTTATTTTTCTCTATCCGGTTGCGGGTTGCGGCATGCCGTACCCTGCGAAGCACATCTTCTCCAAAAAAATCTGTTAGCTGCGTCTCTGCCGTGTTGTTTTTGTTATGTCAGAGTCGTTTCGTCTTGTTTTTATTAGGTTTGGCGCTTTTTATTCTTGTTATGCCATAGAGATAGCAGGAGTCGTGCCAACTTTTTAAATTCGTTTAAAATCATGTATTTAGTATTTTTCTGGCAAATAGTTTTGCCTAGGCATGACGAATTCTGTTCCCGCGTTACCCGTTGTGCAGGTGTGCGGTAACACATTGTCACAGCTGTGCTACTCAACTGGCGTTACGCACCTTCGCAACACGGGACCCGCTAGGTCGACCAAGGACGTGGCTGATCTGCCGGCCTGCGCCAATCAAGCGTTCCAGGTCGATCCCCGTTTCGATCCCCAAACCGTTGAGCAGGTACAACACGTCTTCGGTGGCCACGTTACCGCTGGCGCCCTTGGCGTAAGGGCAGCCGCCGAGGCCCGCGATAGAGCTGTCGAATACATTTATGCCTTCCAGCAGGCTGGCATAGATATTGGCGATTGCCTGGCCGTAGGTGTCATGGAAATGCCCGGCCAGCTTGTCCCTTGGCACTTGCGCCCCGACCACTTCGAACAGGCGCCGAGTTGCGCCCGCGGTGCCCGTGCCGATGGTGTCACCCAGGGACACTTCATAGCAGCCCATGGCGTACAGCTCACTGGCGACCGCGGCCACTTGCTCCGGGGCGATATCGCCTTCGTAAGGGCAGCCCAACACGCACGACACATACCCGCGCACGCTGATGCCGTGCTGTTTGGCCGCGGCCATGATCGGCGCGAATCGCTCCAGGCTTTCGCTGATGGAGCAGTTGATATTGCGCTGGGAAAAAGCCTCGGACGCCGCGGCAAACACCGCAACTTCCTTGACCCCGGCCGCCAGCGCATCCTCAAACCCGCGCAGGTTCGGCGCCAGTGCACCGTAGGTCACGCCGGGCTTGCGCTGGATCTGCGCGAATACCTCAGCCGAACCGGCCATCTGCGGCACCCATTTTGGCGAGACAAAACTGCCGACTTCGATATAGCTCAAGCCGGCTTCGCTCAACGCGTCTACCAACTGGACTTTGTCCGCCACGCTGATGGGCTGGGCTTCGTTCTGCAAACCGTCGCGTGGGCCGACTTCCACCAGGCGCACGTAAGAGGGGAGGGACATGGCAGTTACCTTCTGGTTAATGGCCGGCTTGGCTCATGGTGTGCGCAAGGGCCTGGGTGCAACGCTCTTCGGCGGTGTCCAGTTCCAGCTTCATTTGTTCGATATCCAGCAGTTGCTGTTCCAACTGTTCGCGGCGTTCGGCGATCTTCGCCAACATGCTGTTGAGCTGGATCTGGTTGCCGCCGCTGGGGTCGTAGAGTTCGATCAGTTCGCGGCATTCGGCCAGGGAAAAGCCGATGCGCTTGCCCCGCAGGATCAGCTTGAGGCTGACTTTGTCCCGCGCCGAGTAGATACGCTCCTGGCCCCGGCGTTCCGGGGCCAGCAGGCCTTGTTCTTCATAGAAGCGAATGGCGCGGGTGGTGATGTCGAGCTCGCGGGCGAGGTCGGAGATGCTGTAGGTGGTGCTCATGGCGGTGCTCAAGAAAGGCTTGGCGCTAAGCTAATTGCAGGTTGACGTGAACGTCAAGGGGCGCTGCGCGTGCCATCGGGGGCAAGCCCCCTACCACAATGGGTATTCTTGAACCTTAGGATTGCTGTTTGTCGAGCTTCTTTTCGTGGGCGGTGACTTGCTGGCACAACTCGATCATCTGCTCGCGCATCCAGCGGTTTGCCGGGTCCTGGTCGGTGCTTTCATGCCAGTACAGGTGGGTTTCCACCGGGGGCACGTCGTTGACCGGCAGGTTGAACCAGTGCAGTTCATGGCGACGAGCGAAGCGTTCGGGCACGGTCATGACCATGTCGGTCTGCTGCAACACTTGCGAAGCCATCAGGTAGTGCTGCGAGCGCAGGGCGATCTTGCGCTGGATGCCCATTTTGCCCAGCGCCAGGTCCACATGGCCCAAGCCATTGCGACGGCTGGAGATATGGATGTGGGTTAATGACAGGTAGTCATCCAGGCTGAATTTGTCCTTGCCTGCCATGGGGTGACCCTTGCGCATGGCGCACACGTAGCGGTCTTCCATCAATTTGACATGGCGCACCTGCGGGTCGGTGTTGAGCGGCGCATCCACGGCAAAATCCAGGCGCCCGGCGGCCAGTTCCTTGGTGGTCTCACGGCGCTTGGACAGGAAACTCTCGATCACCACGGTCGGCGCCAGGCGGCGCAGGCGCTGGAACAATAACGGCAGAATCACCGCTTCAGTGAGGTCGGTCATGCTGATGCGGTAGGTCTTGGCGGCCTGCTGGGGATTGAAAATCCGGCTTTCCTGCACCGACACGCGCAGCAACGACAGCGCATTGCGCACCGGGCCGATGATGTTCTGCGCCATCGGTGTGGGCACCATGCCTTGGGCGGTGCGCACAAACAGCGGGTCGTTGAAGGTTTCGCGCAGACGTGCCAGGGCGTTGGACACTGCCGGCTGGGTGATGCCGACGATCTGCCCGGCGCGGGTCAGGTTGGCTTCGGTATAGATCGCATCAAAGACGATGAAGAGGTTGAGGTCGACCTTGCTCAAATTCATTTCGTTGCGCTCTTATTGTGAGTGTCCATGCGCCGATCATATATCGGTGATGAATGTTAATACACGCCGAGAATAGGTTAGGTAAATTATCAGCGCTGTTCTAGCATCGAATACATGACCTAAACAACCTCTCAAAGAAGGGAGCTGCTCATGGATTTCGCCTATTCGCCCAAGGTTCAGGAACTGCGTGAGCGCGTCACTGCGTTCATGGACGCATACGTCTATCCGGCCGAGCCGGTGTTTGAGCGCCAGGTCAGCGAAGGTGATCGCTGGCAGCCCACGGCCATCATGGAAGAACTCAAGGCCAAGGCAAAAGCGGAGGGCTTGTGGAACCTGTTCCTGCCGGAATCCGAGCTGGGCGCTGGCTTGACTAACCTTGAGTACGCGCCGCTCGCGGAAATCATGGGGCGTTCGTTATTGGGCCCGGAGCCGTTCAACTGCTCCGCTCCCGACACCGGCAATATGGAAGTGCTGGTGCGCTACGCCAACGAAGAGCAGAAACAACGCTGGCTTGAACCACTGTTGCGGGGAGAGATTCGCTCCGCCTTCGCCATGACCGAGCCCGATGTCGCTTCTTCGGATGCCACCAACATGGCCGCCCGCGCCGAACGCCAGGGCGATGAGTGGGTGATCAACGGCAAGAAATGGTGGACCTCCGGCGCCTGTGACCCGCGTTGCAAAATCCTGATCTTCATGGGCTTGAGCAACCCGGATGCGCCGCGCCATCAGCAGCACTCGATGATTCTGGTGCCGGTAGACACCCCCGGCGTGAAAATCGTGCGCCCGTTGCCGGTGTTCGGATACGACGATGCCCCCCATGGCCACGCCGAGGTGCTGTTCGACAACGTGCGCGTGCCGTATGAGAACGTCTTGCTGGGGGAAGGTCGTGGCTTCGAAATCGCCCAGGGCCGCCTTGGCCCGGGCCGTATCCACCACTGCATGCGCTCCATCGGCATGGCTGAGCGTGCCCTGGAATTGATGTGCAAACGCTCGGTGAGCCGCACCGCGTTCGGCAAGCCGCTGGCCCGTCTGGGCGGCAATATCGACAAGATTGCCGACTCACGCATGGAAATCGACATGGCGCGCCTGCTGACCCTGAAAGCGGCGTACATGATGGACACCGTGGGCAATAAAGTGGCGAAAAGCGAAATCGCCCAGATCAAGGTGGTGGCGCCGAATGTGGCCTTGAAGGTGATCGACCGTGCGATCCAGATCCATGGCGGCGCCGGGGTTTCCAATGATTTCCCGCTGGCCTATATGTACGCCATGCAACGTACCCTGCGCCTGGCGGATGGCCCGGACGAAGTGCACCGCGCGGCGATCGGCAAGTTCGAGATTGGCAAGTATGTACCGCGGGAGATGATGCGCGGCGGGCAGTAACACCGCGTCACCTCTATCGAGAGCAAGCCCCTCCCACATTTTGACTATATTCACAAATCCAAGTGTGGGAGGGGGCTTGCCCCCGATGAGGCCAGTCCAAGCACCTCAAACTCCAAGGCTCAGTACACCCAAACCTCCACCCGCCGATTCTTGATCCTACCTTCGTCCGCGGTATTCGCCGCCACCGGCATCTGGGCGCCAAACCCGCGAATATCCTTGAGCACCACGCCGCTCTTTGCCAGCTCGCGGCGCACCGCCATCGCCCGTAACTTCGACAGCAACGCCGCACGTTGCGGATCGTTCTTGGTATCGCCAAAGCCCACCAGCGTGACCTGCTTGTTCAGCTTGCCGTGGCTTTTGATATAGGCCACCACCCGCTGCAAATCCTGGCGTGCCTTGTTGTCGAGGCTGGCGCTACCCTCTTCGAAGCGAAAATTTACCGTCAGGCGCTGAGCGTCGCGGGCGATGGCCTGGTAGTCGTCAGGCATTGACGGGCGAGGTGTCACGCCGATCGCCTGCACCTGCTGGGCGATAAACCCATTGGCCGCCACAATCGCTTGGCCTTTACTGGATTGGGTAAAGTCCACCAACGCCTTGGCCCACGGATTGCGGGAGGAGGGCGGCAGATAAAAGAACAGCCGTCGCGACAGCGGGTAATCTTCGGTGGCGATGAGGCTGGTCAGCGGCAACATCGGTTGCGAGGCGCCATCGGCAATCGCCACTGCTTTAGCCTGACGCACATAGGGCAGGCCGATAAAGCCGATACCCTGGGGGTCCTGGCTGACTGCGTCGGACAGTTGTTCGCTGGATTCGAAACGCTTGGCTGACGGCGCGAGCGGCTGCTGACGTCGGCTCAACACCAGTTCCCTGAAGGTGTCGTAGGTGCCGGACTGATCATCACGGGCATATAAATGAATGGCACCGCCACTCCCGCCCAACGCCTCCCAGGTGCTGACTTCGCCGTTGAAGATCTGGGCCAACTGCTCGGTGTCAAGAGTATTGAGTGGGTTGCGTGGGTTAACAATGATCGCCAGGCCATCAATGGCGATGACCTGTTCGGCATCGGGGCTTTTCAGGTCGCCCAGAGGTTCAAGGTCCACCAGTTCGCCGTCCTTGATCGGGCGGGACGCGGCGGCGAGGTCCGCGCGGGTATTTTTCAGCGCGGCAAAGCCGGTGCTGGAACCGTGGGCCGCGACTTCGATGGTCACCGTCTTGCCTTGGTGCGTCGTGCCGACCACGCTCTGTTCATTTGCCCCGGCGCCCGGTTCGCTGCGCGCATCCCGTAAGCCTTGATGCTCCATCAAACCCATGACCAACGCTGGGCCGAGTGCCGCGCCAATGGTGTTGGAGCCCTGGATGCGCAGGGCGGGACCTTGGCCGGGGACGGGAAGAGGGGCTGCCACGGCGGGGAGGGCGATCGCAATACACAGGAACAGAACGCGCAGCATCATGCCGGCACCTTCTCAAGCCAAAGGAAGTGCCGCGAGATTAAGTCAGTTGGGTTGCAGCAATGTGACTGATGCATCGCAAGGCTAAATGTGGGAGGGGGCAAGTCGAATCGTCGCACCGCCCCTCCCACATTTAGATCTTCACCAGGCTTGCTATCAGCTCAGTTCCAACCAGATCGGTGCATGGTCCGACGGCTTCTCCAAGCCACGCAAATCGTAATCCACCCCGGCATCCTTGACCCGTGGCACCAGCCCGGTGGACGCCATGATCACGTCAATGCGCAGCCCGCGCTTGGGCTCATCCTCAAACCCACGGCTGCGATAGTCGAACCAGCTGAAACGGTCGGTCACGTCCGGGTTGAGGTGGCGGAAGCTGTCCACCAGGCCCCAGTTCTTCAGGCGCTCCATCCACTCGCGCTCCTCCGGCAGGAAGCTGCACTTGCCGGTTTTCAGCCAGCGCTTGGCGTTATCGGCGCCGATACCGATGTCGCAGTCTTGCGGGGAAATGTTCACGTCGCCCATCACCACCAGCGCCTGGTCATTGCTGAACTGGCTTTCCAGCAGGTGCTGCAAGTCTTCATAGAAGCGCTGCTTGGCCGGGAACTTGGTGGGGTGATCGCGGCTTTCGCCCTGGGGGAAGTAGCCGTTCATGATGGTCACCGGGTGGCCGTTTTCATCGGCGAAGGTGCCCCAGATGAAACGACGCTGGGCGTCTTCTTCATCGCTGGCAAAACCTTTGTGCAGGCTCAAGGCCGGCTGGCGCGAGAGCAGGGCCACGCCGTAGTGGCCTTTCTGCCCGTGGTAGTACACGTGATAACCCAAAGCCTGCACTTCGGCCAGCGGGAACTGATCATCGTGAACCTTGGTTTCCTGCAGGCCGATCACGTCAGGTTGATGCTTTTCAATCAGCGCCGCCAGCTGATGAGGGCGAGCACGCAGCCCGTTGATATTGAAGGAGACGATTTTCATGGTCGGCAGTCCAGTCTGGCAAAAGGGCGATGCTAGCCGACAAGTCGGACGGGGGCCAGCGTGGCGGCAGGGTGAATGCGCTGCTAATGTCTGGGAACGACTGGAGCTGCACAGGTTCGTACCCATAAGAACGCCATGTTTGAGTGGCGCCCAGGGAGATTGACTGTTATGCCAGACACTTCGACGGCCACTGCCGAAATCCGCCTGCTCAATAGCGGTTATTCCCGTGAAGCGCGATCCTTGCTTTACCAGGCGTATCGCCATGAACCGACCTTCGCCTATATCTTCGAAGCCGAACGGCCGGGTTATGAACAACGGGTGCGCGCCACCGTGCGCGAATTGGTCAAACAGCACTTTTTTCAGAAGCTTCCCGCCATCGGCCTGTTCGTCAACGACCGGCTGATCGGTATCGCCCTGATTGCGCCGCCGCAACGACGCCTGGGCATCACCGAGAGCTGGGCCTGGCAGATCCGCATGTGGCTGAGTACCGGCGTGCGCGGTACCCGGCGTTACCTGGAATACCATCAGGCAGTCCTGGCGTGCCTGCCCAGCGAGGCCGTGCATGTGCTGCCGTTGCTGGGCATTCACCCGCAGTTCCAGGGCCAGCATCATGGTGAGCAACTGCTTGAAGCCGTGCACAACTGGTGCGCCGACGATCCGCACTCCTCAGGCGTGGTGCTCGACACCGGCAACTCCCGTTACCTGGATTTCTACAAGCGCCAAGGCTATGAGGAGATCGGTGAAGTCGCCGTAGGGCCGGTGCTGGAGCATGTGTTTTTCCATCCCAATCCCCAGGCGTTACATCCTGCAACGTCTTAGGACAGAATTATTCAGACAAATCCGAGTTCAAAGTCCCTCCCTAGCTCGTGTAGCATCCGCGCCTATGAAGTATCCAGGAAGATTTACCAGCGGCTTGATTCTGCTGTTCACAAGCTGCGGCGCATTGGCGCAAAGTGAACTGGACGTGCGGATCAAACCCTCAAACGACGCGCTGAAAGCCAACATCGAAGGCTATATCGGCGGGGTTGGCGATCGTGACGAAGAAGCCTTACTGCGGTTCAGCCGTGGCGCCGAGGAGCAGGCGCGCAAAGCCGCGCAGGCACTGGGCTTCTATCAGCCACAGATCGCCAGCGAGGTGAAGGGCGGCAAGAATCCGCGCCTGACCCTCACCATCGACCCCGGCGAACCGGTGCATTTGCGCGACGTGACCATTCGGGTCGATGGCCAGGCCGCGAGCCTCAAGGCCTTTCGCGTACCCGCCAGCGACGACCTCAAGCCCGGTGCCGTGCTCAATCACGGTCATTACGAAGACGCCAAGCGCCTGATCCAGAACCAGGCGTCACGCTACGGCTTTTTCAGCGGGCGCTTCACCAGCCAGAAGCTCGCGGTTGATCCTCAAGCGGGCGTGGCCGACATCGAACTCATTTACGACAGCGGCCCGCGCTACAGCATGGGCAAGGTCAGCTTCAGCGGCGACACGCCGTTTGATGAAGAACTGTTGCAACGCATGGTGCCCTTTGACAGTGGCACGCCGTACGACTCCGAGCTGGTCGCCGAACTCAACCAGAACCTGCAAGCCAGCGGCTTCTTCGAAGGCGTGCGCGTGGACGCCAGCCCCACCGCCGCGACTGATGACGTGATCCCGGTCGCTGTACAATTGGAAACCCGCAAGCCCCGCACCATGGGCCTCGGCCTGGGTTACTCCACCGACGTCGGCCCACGGGGCAAAGCCAACTGGACGCGGCATTGGGTCAACCCCCAGGGCCACAGCTACGGTTGGGAAGCCGAATTGTCGGCACCGCGGCAGAACGTCGGCCTGTGGTATGACATCCCGCTGGACCCGCCGCTCACCGACAAATTGCGTTTTGCCGGCGGCTATCAGAATGAAGAGATCGCCAACACCGACACCTTGAGCAAGCTGCTCACCATTGGCCCCGAATGGCACAGCAAGTTGCCCAGCGGCTGGACGCGGGTGATCTCCCTCAAGTACCAGCGTGAGGAATACCGCCTGGGCAATGACTCGGGGCTGAGCAACCTGTTGATGCCGGGGGTGAGTTATTCCTACCTGCGCAGCGACAACCGTATCGACCCGCACCATGGCTATCGCCTGATGTTCGACACCAAGGTCGCCAAAGAGGGCCTGGGGTCTGACACCAACCTGCTTTACGGCACGGCCACGATCAAGGGCCTGACCACCTTGTGGGACAACCACCGTTTTCTGGGGCGCGCACAATTTGGCGGCAGTGCCACCAACGGCTACAAATCCGTGCCGCCGTCGTTGCGCTTCTTTGCCGGTGGCGACCAGAGCGTGCGCGGCTACGAGTACCAGACCCTGTCGCCGGAGAACGACCGCGGCGACCGCATCGGTGGCCGCTACATGGTGGCCTTGAGTGCCGAGTATCAATACTCCATCACCGATAAATGGCGGATCGCGACCTTCATCGACCAAGGCAACTCGTTCAACAACCTCGACTTGCCGAGCCTGAAAACCGGCGTCGGCGTCGGCGTGCGCTGGGTGTCGCCGGTGGGGCCGATCCGCCTCGACCTGGCCCATGCCCTCGAAGATCCGGGCGGCGTTCGCTTGCACTTTTCCATGGGGCCTGAGCTGTGATGCGTGGTTTGAAGATAGCGGGGCTGGTGCTGGTCGCCATCCTCGTGTTGCTGTTGTTGGCGCTGTGGTCAGTGCTTGGCACCCAGGCGGGCAGTCGCTGGGCCTTGGGCCAGGTGCCAGGTTTGAGCGTGGAGAATTACCAGGGCCGCCTGGGCGGGCAGTGGAGTGCCGATCATCTGCTGTGGCAGCAGGACGGCAGCCGCGTCGAGCTGAATGCGCCGACGTTTGACTGGTCGCCCGGCTGTCTGTTGCGCATGACCCTGTGTATCAACCGACTGGACGTGGAACAGGTCAGCCTGGAATTTGCCCCCAGTGCCGAAGAGAGCAGCAGCGGGCCGATTCAACTCCCCGACCTGAAACTGCCGGTTGCCATCCAACTGGGCGACGTTCGCATCGGTAGCCTGCTGTTCAACGGCAGCGAAGAACTCAAGGGCCTGCAACTGGCGGCGCACTGGACCACCGCTGGTATGCAGATTGACTCGGTACATTTGCAGCGCGATGACCTGGTGCTCGACCTTGCCGGCCTGCTGCAACCTACCGGCGATTGGCCGCTGAATGCCACCGGCAACCTGAGCCTGCCCTACGCCCCAGGCGGTGCACCCTGGAGCGTCGCGCTCAAGCTCGACGGCGACCTGCTCAAGACCCTCAAGCTCGACGCCGACAGCAGCGGCTACCTGCCGGCCAAGCTCAAAGGCGAGCTGCAACCCCTGGCCGAAAACCTGCCGGCGCAGTTGCACATCACCTCCGAGGCGTTCAAACCCAGCGCCGACCTGCCTGACACCTTGCAACTCAACCAGTTGGACTTGAGCGCCAAGGGCAACCTGAAAGATGGCTACCAGTTGCTGGGCAAGGCCGTGCTGCCAGCGGAACAAGGCCCGGTGGATCTACTCCTGCAAGGCAAGGTCGACGCCAAGGGCGCGCAGATCGCCGGGCTGGACCTGAATGCCGGTGACCAGCAAAGCCTCAAGCTCAGTGCCAACCTGGACTGGCAACAAGGCTTCAGTGCTGACGCCAAAATCGACTGGCAGGACTTCCCCTGGCATCGCCTCTATCCCGTCATCGACGAGCCGCAAGTGGCATTGCGTACCTTCAATGGTGAAATCTCCTATAAGGACGGCAATTACCTGGGCAACCTCAAGGCCGACCTCGACGGCCCGGCGGGTAAGTTCAATGTGGTCACCCCCTTCAGTGGCGACCTCAAGCAAGTCTTCCTGCCCGAGTTGAAACTGACGGCCGGTCAGGGCAAGGCCGAAGGCCACCTGAACCTGCAATTTGCCGACGGTATTGCCTGGGACACCGCGCTGGACCTGTCGGCACTGAACCCGGCGTACTGGGTGGCCGAGTTACCCGGCACCCTGGCCGGACCGCTGCGCAGCAAAGGCGAGTTCAAAAATGAACAACTCAAGCTCAACGCCGACCTCGATCTCAAGGGCCGCCTGCGCGGGCAAACCGCTGTGCTGGCGGCCAAGGCCGAAGGTGCAGGCGAACAATGGACCCTCGCCAACCTGGACATCCGCTTGGGTGACAACCGCATCAACGGCAGTGGCAGCCTGCAACAACGCCTGGCCGGGCAGATCGACATCAAGCTGACGCGCCTGGCCCAGCTCTGGCCGCAACTGCGCGGGCAAATCAATGGGCGTGTCGATGTGGCCGGCACCTTGAAGGCGCCGCAAGGCAAACTCGACCTCAAGGGCCAGCAACTCGCATTTGCCGACAATCGCCTGCAAGCCCTCAACCTCGACGCCAGCCTCGATAGCGCCCAACGCGCCAAGCTCGACCTCAAGGCCAGCGGCATCTACGCCGGCGAAACCCAGGTCGGCAACCTGACCGCCAGCGCCCAGGGCGATATCAAGAACCAAAAGGTCCAACTGGACCTGGCCGGCCCCCTGGTCAAGCTGGCCCTGGCATTGGATGGCAACCTCGATAAAAACAACTGGCGCGGGCGCCTGGCCAGCGGTGATGTACAAGCCGGCGGCCAGGACTGGCGGCTGCAAGCCCCGGCGAAAATCGAGCGCCTGGCCGATGGCAAGCTGACCTTCGGTGCGCACTGCTGGGTCTCCGGGCCCGCCAGCCTGTGTGGCGAAGACCAGCGCCTGATGCCCGAACCGAAGCTGCGTTACCACCTCAAGCAATTCCCCATCGACAGCCTTGCGGCATTTTTGCCCAAAGACTTCGCCTGGCAGGGCAAGCTCAATGCTGACGTACAGCTCGATTTGCCCGAAAGCGGACCCAAGGGCGTAGTGGCGGTAGATGCCAGCGGCGGCACCTTGCGCGTGCGTGACAAGGGCCAGTGGCTGGATTTCCCCTACGACACCCTGAAGCTGGAAACCACCCTCAACCCCAAGCGTATCGACACCCAGCTGAATTTTCGTGGCGGCAAGCTTGGCGAGTTGTTGTTGCAGGCGCAGATAAATCCGCTGCCGAACAATAAGCCGATCACCGGCAATTTCAGCCTCACGGGCCTGGACCTCGCCGTGGCGCGGCCCTTTGTGCCGATGGTGGAAAAGCTCACCGGCAAGCTCAACGGCAGTGGCCGCATCTCGGGCGGTTTACTCGCGCCGCTGGTCAACGGCAACCTGAACCTGGTGGACGGTGAAGTCTCCGGGCCCGAGTTGCCCATCAGCCTTGAGGGCTTGAATCTGCAGGCGCAGATCGCCGGCGAAAGCGTGCAGCTCAACGGTGGCTGGCGTAGCGGCAAGGCCGGGCAGGGTAGCCTCACGGGCCAGATCGACTGGGGCCGCGCCCTGGTGGTCGACCTCAGCCTCAAGGGCTCGCAACTGCCGGTCACCGTAGAACCCTATGCCAAGCTGGAAGTGGCACCCGACCTGAAGATCAGCCTCAAGGACGCCAAACTGGCGATTGCCGGCAAAGTGCATATCCCCCGTGGCGATATCACCGTGCGCGAGCTGCCGCCTTCGACGGTCAAGGTCTCTGACGACACGGTAATCATCGGCAGCCAGACCGAAGAGGGCAAAGCGCCGATGGCGATGGCCATGGATATCGACGTGGAAGTGGGTGAAGACCAGCTCAACTTCGCCGGTTTTGGCCTCACCGCCAAGGTCCAGGGCCATGTGCATATCGGCGACAACATGGACACCCGTGGCGAGCTGTGGCTCAACGACGGCCGCTACCGTGCCTACGGCCAGCGCCTCAACGTGCGCCGCGCGCGGCTGTTGTTCGCCGGGCCGCTGGACCAGCCGTTCCTGGATATCGAAGCGGTGCGCGTAGTGGTCGAATCGTCCCGCACCGTGACTGCCGGTATTCGCCTGAGCGGCAGCGCCGAACAGCCGGCCACGCAGATTTTCTCCGAGCCGGCCATGGCTCAGGAAGATGCGCTGTCGTACCTGGTGTTGGGTCGTTCGCGCACCAACACCGGCGAAGACAACAACATGCTCGCCGAAGCCGCCCTGGGCCTGGGCTTGATGGGCAGCGCCGGTGTGACCTCGGATATCGCCAATAAGCTGGGTATCCAGGATTTCGACCTCGACACCCAGGGCACCGGTAACAGCACCGCGGTGGTGGCCAGCGGCAAGATCAACGAGAAGCTCAGCCTGCGTTATGGGGTCGGGGTGTTTGAACCGGCTAACACCATTGCGTTGCGCTACCTGCTGAGCAAGAAGGTGTACCTGGAAGTCGCTACGGGCGTAGCCAGTTCCCTGGATATCTTTTACAAACGCGATTTCTGATCGGTACGCGGTAAAAAATGTGGGAGGGGCGGTGCGACGATTCGACTTGCTCCTCCCACATTGGTTTTCATTTCACTCCAGCCTTCGGTCAACTACCAAGCAACCTAATTATTCCATTTGACATTCGCTGCCTAAGCAGTAACATCTCGTCACACATTCACTGCCTAGGCAGTAATAAGGTGACTTTCGATGCCTCACTTCACCCCCGATAACTTCCACAACTGCCACCTCGGCCTGTTGCTGGGCCGCGCCGCGATTCTCAAGGACCGCATCATCGACACCCATATGGAACCCCACGGCATCACTGCCGCGCAGTTCAAGGTGTTGATCATCATGGCCCAGTTCGGCGTCGACACCCCGGCCGAGCTTTGCCGCAACCTGTCCCTGGACAGCGGTTCGATGACGCGGATGCTCGACCGGCTGGAGCAAAAAGACCTGCTCAGCCGCAAGCGCTCCGAGCTGGACCGACGCCAGGTGCAGTTGGTGCTGACTGCCGAGGGCCAGCGCCTGGCGGACATGCTCCCGCACATCGGCGCCCAGGCCCTCAACCAACTGGCCGGCGCGCTTGAACCGGGCGAGTTGGAGACCCTGGAGCGGATCCTGAAGAAGATACTGATCGCTGCGGGTGACCCCATCACGATCCAGCGGGTAGGTAAATCATGAACACACGCGCACTCAGCCTGGTGCTGGCGGCGATGACGTTGGCCGGTTGCGCCAATTACAGCGGCCTCGACACCCAGGGTCAGCGCCTCGACGCCAACACCCTGCAAACCGGCAAATCCCTCAGCGGCGTGACGCTGTCGAGCGCTGCCTGGCCGGCCGCCGACTGGTGGAAAAGCCTCGGCGACCCACAGCTTGACGGCCTGATCCAGGAGGCCCTGCAAAGCAGCCCCGACATGCAAGTCGCCGACGCCCGTGCCCACCAGGCCGAAGCTGCGGCCTATGCCGCCAACGCCGCCCGTATGCCGACCGTGGATGCCAGCGCCGGTGTAAGCCGCTCTCGCTTGGCCAAGGACCAGGACCCGCGTGGTCAGGGCGATGCCTATTCGACGGTGCGCAACATCGGCGCCAGCTTCAACTACAACTTCGACCTCTGGGGCGGCCAGCGCGCAGCCTGGGAAGCCGCGTTGGGCCAGGCCCGCGCCGCCGAAGTCGACCAGCAAGCCGCGCGCCTGACCCTGGCGGCCAACGTGGCCAAAGCCTACAGCGACCTGGGCCAGGCGCATATCGTGCGTGACCTGGCTGTCGATGACCTCAAGCGCACCCGCCAGATGCTCGACCTGAGCAAGCGCCGCCTGAGTTCCGGCATCGACAGTGAATACCAATACCAGCAGACCGAGAGCCTGGAAGCCAGCTCCCAGTCGCAACTGATCGACGCGGAAAAACAACTGCAAAGCGCCAAGATCGCCCTCGCCGTATTGCTCGGCAAAGGCCCGGACCGGGGTGGCGAATTGGCCCGCCCGGCGGTGCTCAAACCCAGCGCCGTCGCGGTGCCCGCGGTGTTGCCTGCCGAGCTGCTCGGTCGTCGCCCGGACCTGGTCGCCGCACGCTGGCGAGTGGAGGCGGCGAGCAAGAACATCGACGCGAGCAAAACCCGCTTCTACCCCAACCTCAACCTGAGCGCGAGCGCAGGCGCCGAGTCGTTGCTGGGCGATGCGATGTTCGGTTCGGCCAGCCGTTTCTTCAATATTGCGCCGACGATTTCGCTGCCGATTTTTGATGGCGGCCGCCTGCGCGCCGACCTTGACGCCCGCGACGCCGACTACGACCTAGCCGTGGCCCAGTACAACAAAACCCTGGTGCAAGCCCTGGGTGATATCGGCAACAGCCTTTCGCAGCTGCGCGACACCGGCCGCCAGATCCAGGCCCAGCAACATGCCGCCGACATCGCCCAGCAGTCCTACGACACCGGGGTGCAACGCTACAGCTCGGGCATCGGTAACTACCTGGATGTGCTCAGCATCGAGCAGCAACTGCTGCAGGCCCAGCGTCAGCTGGCGACCCTGAAGGCGGCGCAGATCGATCTGTCGATTCAACTGATGCAGGCCCTGGGCGGCGGATACAACGCCAGCAACGTGGCCGCGACCCCCCCCGCCACACGCACGGAATAATTTGAGGTATTTGTCATGGCCACTGCCGACAGTAACAACGCAACTGAACAACCCAAAGACAACAACCCACGCAAACGCAAAGTCATGCTCATCGGCCTGGCGCTGATCGTCATCCTCGGTGTGGTAGGCGTGTGGGCCTGGTATGAGTTCTACGGGCGCTTCAACGAGAGCACCGATGATGCCTACGTGAACGGCAACGTGGTGGAAATCACCCCACTGGTCACCGGCACCGTGGTCAGCATCGGCGCCGACGATGGCGACCTGGTGCATGAAGGCCAGGTGCTGATCAATTTCGACCCCAACGATGCTGCCGTCGGCCTACAAAGTGCCCAGGCCAACCTGGCCCGCACTGTGCGCCAGGTGCGCGGCTTGTACAGCAATGTCGACGGCATGAAAGCCCAGGTCAATGCGCAGAAGGCCGATGTGCAAACGGCCCAGGACAACTACAACCGGCGTAAGACCCTGGCCCAGGGCGGCGCGATCTCCCAGGAAGAACTGTCCCACGCTCGCGACAGCCTGACCGCGGCCAAGAACGCCTTGACCAACCTTGAGCAACAACTCAAAACCACCAATGCCCTGGTGGATGACACGGTGATTTCGTCCCACCCCGACGTGCAAGCCGCCGCTGCACAACTGCGTCAGGCCTACCTGACCAATGCGCGCAGCACCCTGATTGCGCCGGTCACCGGCTATGTAGCCAAGCGCACCGTACAACTGGGCCAGCGTGTTCAACCGGGCACCGCGCTGATGGCCGTGATTCCGCTGGACCAGCTGTGGATTGACGCCAACTTCAAGGAAACCCAACTGCGGGATATGCGCATCGGCCAGCCGGTGGATATCGAGTCGGACATCTACGGCAGCGACGTGAAGTACAGCGGCACCGTCGACAGCCTCGGCGCCGGCACCGGCAGCGCGTTCGCCTTGCTGCCCGCACAGAACGCCACCGGCAACTGGATCAAGATCGTGCAGCGGGTACCGGTGCGCATCCATATCAACGCTGAAGAGTTGGCCAAGCATCCGCTGCGGGTGGGTTTGAGTACCGTGGTCAACGTAGACCTGCACGACCAGAGCGGCCCGGTGCTGGCGCAACAGGCGCCGCAAAAGGCCTCGTTCACCACCAGCGTGTATGACCGTCAATTGGCCGAAGCGGATGCCATGATCAATCAGTTGATTCATGACAACAGCGTCGCCGCTCCCAAGGCTGCGCAACGCTGATGAGCAATAACGCCTCGTTCACGCCACCCAGCCTGTTGATGGCCACTATTGGCCTGTCGCTGGCGACCTTTATGCAGGTGCTCGACACCACCATCGCCAACGTGGCGTTGCCGACCATTTCCGGCAACCTGGGCGTGAGTTCGGAGCAGGGCACCTGGGTGATCACCTCGTTTGCGGTGAGCAACGCCATCGCGTTGCCGCTCACCGGCTGGTTGAGCCGGCGCTTTGGCGAGGTGAAGCTGTTTCTGTGGGCGACCATCCTGTTTGTGCTGGCCTCGTTCCTGTGCGGTATCTCCACCTCGATGCCCGAGCTGATCGGCTTTCGCGTGCTGCAAGGTTTGGTCGCCGGGCCGTTGTACCCGATGACGCAGACGCTGTTGATCGCGGTCTACCCACCCGCCAGGCGCGGGATGGCCCTGGCGTTACTGGCAATGGTCACGGTGGTGGCACCGATTGCAGGCCCTATCCTCGGCGGCTGGATCACTGACAGCTACAGCTGGCCGTGGATCTTTTTCATCAACGTGCCCATCGGTATCTTCGCGGTGATGGTGGTGCGCTCGCAGTTGAAGAAGCGTCCGGTGGTTACCAGTTATCAGCCGATGGATTACGTTGGTTTGTTGAGCCTGATCGTCGGGGTCGGCGCCTTGCAGATCATTCTCGACAAGGGCAATGACCTGGACTGGTTCGAATCCAATTTCATCATCATTGGTGCGGCCATTTCGGTGATCGCCCTGGCGGTGTTCGTCATCTGGGAAATGACCGACAAGCACCCGGTGGTCAACCTGCGGCTGTTCGCACACCGTAATTTCCGTATCGGCACCATCGTGTTGATCCTGGGGTATGCGGGCTTTTTCGGCATCAACCTGATCCTGCCGCAGTGGCTGCAAACCCAGATGGGCTATACCGCCACTTGGGCCGGGCTGGCGGTGGCGCCCATCGGCATTTTGCCGGTGCTGATGTCGCCATTCGTGGGCAAGTACGCGCACAAGTTCGACCTGCGCTTGCTGGCTGGACTGGCGTTCCTGGCGATTGGCTTGAGCTGCTTTATGCGCGCCGGTTTCACCAACGAAGTGGACTTCACCCACATCGCCATGGTGCAGTTGTTCATGGGTATCGGCGTGGCGCTGTTCTTCATGCCGACCTTGAGCATCCTGATGTCCGACCTGCCGCCGCACCAGATCGCCGACGGCGCAGGGCTAGCGACCTTTCTGCGCACCCTGGGCGGCAGTTTTGCGGCGTCGCTGACCACCTGGATCTGGATTCGCCGGGCGGACCAGCACCATGCCTACATGAGCGAGAACATGACCACCTACGACTCGGCCACCCGTGATGCCTTGCAGGCGCTGGGCGGGGCAGGGCAGAAGGCGTACACGCAGCTGGACCAGATTCTCACCAGCCAGGCGTACATGATGTCCACCGTGGATTACTTCACGTTGCTGGGGTGGATGTTCATGGGGTTGATGTTGCTGGTGTGGCTGGCCAAGCCGCCATTTACCGCAAAGGCAGGGCCGGCGGCTGCGGGGCACTGATCATAAGGTCAGCGCGGTCCCTGTGGGAGCTGGCTTGCCTGCGATGCCGACACCTCGGTGTATCAGATGCACCGAGGTGATGCTATCGCAGGCAAGCCAGCTCCCACAGGTTGATCGGTGTTGTGTCAGAGGTTTAGGCGCCAGGCAGTGCCAACTGCGGGTTGACGAAATCAAACGCCGTCAGTTGAAAGCCTTGCTCATCCACCTGCAATGCCCACCCTTGCTTGTCCCAGTCCCCCAGCACAATGCGCTTGGCCGCCTGGTCGCCGATCTGCAACTTATGGATCGCAGGGCGGTGCGTATGGCCGTGGACCAGGGTGTGCACGCCGAACTGCTGCATCACCCGCGGCACTTCTTCGGGCGTGACATCGACAATATCGTTGGCCTTCATGCGCACTTGGGCAGAGCTTTCGCTACGTAGTTTGCGTGCCAGTTTGTGGCGCGTGCCCAGGGGCAGATGGCGCAGGATAAACAACACAATCGGGTTACGCAGGATGCGCCGCAGCTTCATATAGCCAAGGTCGCGGGTGCAGAGGCTGTCGCCGTGCATCAGCAGCACAGGCTCGCCATACAATTGCACAACACTCGGGTCCTTGAGCAAGGTGGCGCCTGCCGCTTTGCAGAACGCCTTGCCGATCAGGAAATCGCGGTTGCCATGCATGATGAAAATCGGGGTGCCGCTGTCGCTCAGTTCACGCAACGCCGTACAGATGGAACGCTGGAAGGCAGTCATGCCATCGTCGCCAATCCAGGCTTCGAAGAAGTCCCCCAGAATGTACAACGCCTGGGCGCCACGGGCGCGGCCGTGGAGCAGATCCAGAAACGCCCGGGTAATGTCCGGGCGCTCCTCTTCCAGATGCAAATCTGAAATCAGTAATATCACCCAACGATCTCGGCTTTCTCGACGATCACGTCTTCGGCTGGAACGTCCTGGTGACCGGCCTTGGAGGTGGTGGACACGCCTTTGATCTTGTCGACAACGTCCTGGCCTTCGGTGACTTTACCGAACACCGCGTAGCCCCAACCCTGCACGTTCTTGCCGCTGTGGTTGAGGAAGGCGTTGTCGGCGACGTTGATGAAGAACTGCGCGGAGGCCGAATGCGGCTCCATGGTACGGGCCATGGCGACGGTGTACTTGTCGTTGGAAAGGCCGTTGTCCGCTTCGTTCTGGATGCTTGGGCGCTTGTCTTTCTTCTCTTTCATGCCAGGCTCGAAACCGCCGCCCTGGATCATGAAGTTGCCGATGACACGGTGGAAAACGGTGTTTTCGTAGTGGCCGGCTTTCACGTATTCGATGAAGTTGGCGACGGTGATCGGCGCCTTGTCGGCGTTCAGCTCGATGACGATGTCACCGTGGTTGGTGGTCAGTTTGACTTGAGTCATGTTCACTACTCTTTTCAGGGAATTCGTGGGTTTGGGCGCCTGGGCGCCACGACCGGTTTGGCGAAGCTTGGGCCAAGACGCGCAGTTTAGCGTGCCTTGCAGGAATTTCGAGGTGGTTTTTTACCGCGCCTGTCATTAAAGCAGCAATTAAAGCAGCAGTTTTCGACCGCGCTCTGTCAGGTGGTTGACAGCTTCGGCTATGATAAGCCCTTTGTTTTATCTGGCCTGACCCGGCCACGAACCTGTCTGTTCAAGGATCCTATGAGCAAGCCCACTGTCGACCCTACCTCGAATGCCAAGGCCGGACCTGCCGTCCCGGTCAATTTCCTGCGCCCGATCATCCAGGCGGACCTGGATTCGGGCAAGCATACGCAGATCGTCACCCGCTTCCCGCCAGAGCCCAACGGCTACCTGCACATCGGTCACGCCAAGTCGATCTGTGTGAACTTCGGCCTGGCCCAGGAGTTCGGTGGCGTCACGCACCTGCGTTTCGACGACACCAACCCGGCCAAGGAAGACCAGGAATACATCGACGCCATTGAAAGCGACATCAAATGGCTGGGCTTCGAATGGTCCGGTGAAGTGCGCTATGCCTCCAAGTATTTCGACCAGTTGTTCGACTGGGCTGTCGAGCTGATCAAGGCCGGCAAGGCCTATGTGGACGACCTGACCCCGGAGCAGGCCAAGGAGTACCGTGGCACGCTGACCGAGCCGGGCAAGAACAGCCCGTTCCGCGACCGTTCGGTGGAAGAGAACCTGGACTGGTTCAACCGTATGCGCGCCGGCGAGTTCCCGGACGGCGCCCGCGTGCTGCGTGCCAAGATCGACATGGCCTCGCCGAACATGAACCTGCGCGACCCGATCATGTACCGCATCCGCCATGCGCACCACCACCAGACCGGTGACAAGTGGTGCATCTACCCCAACTACGACTTCACCCACGGTCAGTCGGACGCCATCGAAGGCATCACCCACTCCATCTGCACCCTGGAGTTCGAAAGCCATCGCCCACTGTACGAGTGGTTCCTGGACAGCCTGCCGGTACCGGCGCACCCGCGTCAGTACGAATTCAGCCGCCTGAACCTGAACTACACCATCACCAGCAAGCGCAAGCTCAAGCAACTGGTGGATGAAAAGCACGTACATGGCTGGGATGACCCGCGCATGTCCACGCTGTCGGGCTTCCGTCGCCGTGGCTACACCCCGGCGTCGATCCGCAACTTCTGCGACATGGTCGGCACCAACCGTTCCGACGGTGTGGTCGACTTCGGGATGCTGGAATTCAGCATCCGCCAGGACCTCGACGCCAACGCCCCCCGCGCCATGTGCGTGCTGCGGCCGTTGAAGGTAGTGATCACCAACTACCCGGAAGGCCAGGTCGAGAACCTCGAACTGCCGCGTCATCCGCAGAAGGAAGAGCTGGGCGTGCGCAAATTGCCATTCGCCCGCGAAATCTACATCGACCGCGACGACTTCATGGAAGAGCCGCCCAAGGGCTACAAGCGCCTGGAGCCGAACGGCGAAGTGCGCCTGCGCGGCAGCTACGTGATCCGTGCGGACGAAGCGATCAAGGACGCCGATGGCAACATCGTCGAACTGCGCTGCTCGTACGATCCGGACACCCTGGGCAAGAACCCTGAAGGCCGCAAGGTCAAGGGTGTGGTCCACTGGGTGCCAGCCGCTGCCAGCATCGAATGCGAAGTGCGCCTGTACGATCGTCTGTTCCGCTCGCCGAACCCCGAGAAGGCCGAAGACAGCGCGAGTTTCCTCGACAACATCAACCCTGACTCCCTGCAAGTGCTCACTGGTTGTCGTGCCGAGCCATCGCTTGGCGACGCACAGCCGGAAGACCGTTTCCAGTTCGAGCGCGAAGGTTACTTCTGCGCAGATATCAAGGACTCCAAACCTGGTGCTCCGGTATTCAACCGTACCGTGACCTTGCGAGATTCGTGGGGCCAGTGATTCTGTTTAAGGAACTGTCGTGCTAACGATCTACAACACACTCAGCAAGACCAAAGAAGTCTTCAAGCCCCTGGATGGCAACAAGGTGCGCATGTACGTGTGCGGCATGACCGTGTACGACTACTGCCACATCGGCCACGGCCGCAGCATGGTTGCCTTCGACCTGGTGACCCGCTGGTTGCGTTTCAGCGGCTATGACTTGACCTATGTGCGCAACATCACTGACATCGACGACAAGATCATCAACCGCGCCAACGAAAACGGCGAGTCGTTCGACGCGCTGACCGAGCGCATGATCGCTGCCATGCACGAGGACGAGGCGCGCCTCAACATCCTCAAGCCGGACATGGAACCGCGTGCCACGGACCACATCCCTGGCATGCACACGATGATCCAGACCCTGATCGACAAGGGTTACGCCTACGCCCCAGGCAATGGTGACGTGTACTACCGCGTCGCCAAGTTCATGGGCTACGGCAAGCTCTCGCGCAAGAAGATCGAAGACCTGCGCATCGGCGCGCGCATCGAAGTCGACGAAGCCAAGCAGGACCCGCTCGACTTCGTACTGTGGAAAGGGACCAAGCCCGGCGAGCCAAGCTGGGAATCGCCGTGGGGCCCTGGGCGTCCGGGCTGGCACATCGAATGCTCGGTAATGTCCACCTGCTGCCTGGGCGAGACCTTCGATATTCATGGCGGCGGCAGCGACCTGGAGTTCCCGCACCACGAAAACGAAATCGCCCAGAGCGAAGCCGCCACTGGCAAGACCTACGCCAACGCCTGGATGCACTGCGGCATGATCCGCATCAATGGCGAGAAGATGTCCAAGTCCTTGAACAACTTCTTCACCATCCGCGACGTGCTGGAAAAGTACCACCCGGAAGTGGTGCGTTACCTGCTGGTGTCCAGCCACTACCGCAGCGCCATCAACTACTCGGAAGACAACCTCAAGGACGCCAAGGGCGCCCTGGAGCGTTTCTACCACGCGTTGAAAGGCTTGCCAGCGGTGGCACCTGCTGGTGGCGAAACGTTCGTGGCACGCTTTACCGAAGTCATGAACGACGACTTCGGCACGCCGGAAGCCTGCGCGGTGCTGTTCGAGATGGTGCGTGAGATCAACCGCTTGCGTGAGACTGATCTCGACGCGGCAGCGGGCCTGGCGGCGCGCCTCAAAGAACTGGCCAGCGTACTGGGTGTGTTGCAGATGGAAGCCGATGACTTCCTGCAGGCCGGCGCTGAAGGGCGTGTGGATGCGGCGCAGGTGGATGCGTTGATTCAGGCGCGTCTGGCTGCTCGGGCTAACAAGGACTGGGCGGAATCCGACCGTATCCGTGACCAACTGACCGCGATGGGTGTGGTGTTGGAAGACGGGAAGGGTGGGACGACGTGGCGGTTGGCTGATTGACCGTTGAAAGCTGCATGCTGCATGCTGAATAAAAAACGCCCCGACTGGTTCGGGGCGTTTTTATTAGTCAGGAGTCTAAACACATTAACCGGTGAATTTTTAAGAATCATGAAGTTATGAGTGGCTGAGAGAGGACGTTTTTTCGTGATTACCTTGCGAGGAATTACTCGCAAGGAGGCGAATCTCCTATGCGCGGAGCGATACAGGTTGACGACTAGGATTAAAAATAGCTAAAAGTAGTGGCCAATTGGTATCTCTCGCCGACTGAATCATAGTCTGCCGGTATCTGAGCTCAATTTAAAATGGACTTTGTACAAAAATGAAGACGCTTCCACTGGTGAAGGCTACTCCTGAACAGCTTCCTCTGATCAGCCAAAATAGGTTCGGCGTCGAGGTTATCTGTGGTGCTGCAGGTAGTGGGAAAACTTCCACAGCCTTATTAAGGCTCAGGTCACTTTGTTATATGTTTGCTGAACGGCATGAGCGGAAGGATATACCTGAGCCGGTGAAAGTCCTTGTGCTGACGTTCAATCGAACCCTTGCAGGATATATCAGCACTCTAGCGGAGTACCAAGTAGAAAAGGGACTTAATATATGCTTGGAAATTGATACTTTTAGCCGCTGGGCTATTTCTAGTCTAGGTGCCAAAGTGGTTCAGCAAAAAAAGCTCAAGATGCATTAGTCCATTTTGCGGCGAGTCTAGACGCTCTAGCTCCAGAATATATCCTGAAGGAAGTGGATTACCTCTTAGGGCGTTTTGAGCCTGAAAAACTCGAGAGTTATATTACCTCCGAGCGGACGGGGCGTGGTGTTCTGCCTCGTGTTGACAGAAACCTCAGGCGTCGAATTTTGGATGAGGTTGTTTATCCATATCTTGGTTGGTTAGATGAGCAGGGTTTGACGGATTGGAATGGGCTGTCAGTTTCTATGGCTCGAGATATTGAGTCAATAGGTTATGATGTTGTTGTGGTAGATGAAAGTCAGGACTTCTCCGCGAACCAGTTACGTGCGATAAGGCATCATCTTGCTCGTGATCATACAATTACATTTGTCATTGATACCGTACAGAGAATATATGCGCGGGGATTTACTTGGTCAGAGGCGGGCTTTGATGTTCGGCCAGAGAGGATACATTCTCTTTATACTAACCACAGGAATACTGTTGAGATAGCTGCATTTGCGGCTGGTATTTTGAATGGTGTCGGCATTGATGGAGATGGGGCTCTACCCAATTTGAATGCTGCGTCTGTGCATGGGGAATTGCCGAAGGTGATTCTTGGAAAGTATTCGAGTCAGGCAGAGTGGGCGGCTAAATATATAAAAAAATATGTCAATCTGAATGAGGAGTCGGTGGCTTTTCTCAAGCCTCAGGCGGGAAAATGGTTTGATCAAATTAAAGCTACGCTAGATCAATATGATATTGGCTATGTAGATATTACCCGTGAAAGAGAATGGCCTGACGGTCCGGAAAACGTGGCGCTGTCAACATTTCATTCTGCAAAAGGTCTTGAGTTTGACTACGTGTTTATAATTGGATTTAACGAAGAAAATACTCATTTTGCTGAAGAGGAGTTTGATGATCAGGTGCTTGTGTTGCGCCGACTTTTTGCTGTGGCGGTTGCTAGGGCTCGAAAGACTGTTGTCATAGGATATAAGCCGGAAGAAGCGTCGCACTTAGTTAGGTTTTTTTCGCCCGGTACTTTCAGTCAGGAGGTCTTATGACTATTTCTGATGAGGTGAGGAGTCGTGGTATTGTCGAGGTATTGCACTTCACAACTAATCGGGGAATAGTTGGAACTCTTGCCACAGGAGCGTTGCTGTCTCGTCACCGGCTTCCTCTGGCTGATTATCTGCAGCATACCCTGCATGTGAATGCTGCGGATAGGCCGGAAGCGAGGGCGTTTTTTGATAAAAGTCATAATTGGCTTGACTATGTAAATCTATCAATCTCTGAAATAAATCGACGTTATTTTCTCGTTTCGCAAAGGTGGCATATAGACGCGGATATATGGTGGGGTATCTTAGCGTTCGATCCAATTATAATGAGTCATGATGATGTTGTGTTTGCCACTACAAATAACTCGTACGATCTTTGTGTTCGAAAGTCGGGCTTGCTAGGATTCAATGACCTTTTTGAACCTTCTATCCCGCGGAAAGCTCCGAGCTGGAAGGCTCACCGCCTACAGCGGCTATCGTTTTTACCTACATGTGAGCAGGCGGAGGTGCTATATCTTGGGCAAATTTCCACGGAGTACCTGCGTCGCATATACGTCCAAGACGAAAATTGTCATGATATCGCCAAAGGATGGCTGCGTGAGTTCGGCCTCCGTGGTGTAGACGTGTTGATATCACCCCAGAAGTTTGAAGGACAGCCAAATTGAATACTGAGCAATCTGTAAGCTACCCCGGGACCGTCTCTATAGAGCAGAGGGAAAGGGCCGTCGTAAACTCTGCCCTATGGGCTGCAGCGGGGGACGCTCTTGGCTGGATGACAGAGCTTGCAAGGGGTGAGGCGGGCGTTAAGCAGCGGGTGGGCAAGACCAAGGTCAGTGAGCCCGTCAAATGGAGGCGTATGATAGGCGGGCGCAACGGCCCAAGAGTTGACCTTCCCGCTGGGACGTATTCTGACGATACGCAATTGCGCTTGGCTGTGTCACGTTCCATTCGAGGAAATGGGTCTTTCGATGTTGAGGCGTTCGCAAAAATTGAGGTTACTGTCTGGCCAACCTATGCGCTTGGTGGCGGACTTGGGACAAAAGCAGCTGCGATAAATCTCTCTCGTCGGGGCGTTAATTGGTTCTCAAACTTTTACGAACGCGGCACTCAGAAGTATGTAACCGGTGGAGGGAATGGTGCCGCAATGCGTATTCAACCCCACGTATGGGCATCGAAAGGGAGTATCGATGACCTTTTACTTAATGTGCTTCGAGATTCCCTTGTTACTCATGGGCATCCCCATGGATTTTGTGGTTCGGTTTTTCATGCATTAACCCTTAATGATGTGCTGAAAAATGGTGAGGTTCCAGGGCCTGGGGTCTGGCAGCGTTATATTGATAAGTTTATCGAGCTGCCTACCTTAATTAGTCGTGACTCTCAGTTAGCAGCGTTTTGGCGCTCAGCGTGGGAGAGTAAAACGGGGGGGTCTTTGGAAGATGCCCTAGTGCGTGTAAAAGATGAAGCTCTTCGGGATGTCGAATTAATATCTGAGTTGATTTTAATTGAGGGCGCAAAGGGATATCACCAGATTCTTTCTAAACTGGGTTGTCTGACCCCAGAGTATCGAGGGTCAGGGATTAAAACTGCATTGGCTGCTTCTGTTCTTGCTTATTTGTACCGTAAGAGCTCTATTGAAACGGCCTTAGTGAACTCTGCAAATGAGTTGGATAGCGATACTGATACTATAGCGACGATGGCTGGTGCGATTCTGGGAGCAGCTGCGTTAGAGCCGCCTAGATGGCCAATACAGGATATTGATTACATTACTACAGAGGCTAGGAGATTAGCCGCCATTTCTTTAGGGCGCCAAGAAAGCAGCTTTGTATATCCAGACCTCGGACGATGGAATCCCCCAAGTAGTCAAGCTGCTTCCATTGGTATCATCGGAGGAGGAATAGCTATCGCTGGGTTAGGGGAGCTTGCGGTTGAAGGGGTTGAATATCAAGTTGGTGATTCTATCTGGCAATGGTGCAGGTTACCGTTTGGTCAAACAATTCTTGCAAAACGCAGAGCGGAATTGAAAGCCGAGATGATGAAAGCGCAATTGCCAGAAATTCGACGCGCGCCAAGGTTGAATGAGTCAGCTCCGGCGCAAGGGAATGATTTTCCTTCAAAACCTCAAGTGGAGCTACCATTTGAGGTTTCGGATGTGTCAGACAAGACAGTTCAGGATTTTGCCCAATCTAAGGAGGCACCCCTTGATAGCCGCGATCGACTCGACATACTCACTGATGAGGTAATTTATTCAGGTTTTGATGATCGAATTTTTGGCCGATTGCTGAATGAGTATATAGATTCCACGCAGTCCGTTGAGTCTGCTGTTGCATTTGCATCAATAGTCGCAAAAGCCAAGTTAACAAGACAACGTAGACGTAGATAAGTTGTGATGGAGGTAAGTGTGGATTTTGCATATGGATGAGGATGGGCGGCAGAGAGTTTTTACTGGTCCATCTAGGTTGGGGCGTACCTACTTTTAAAGTATTGATACCCCCCTTTCATTCTTACTTTACTCCACTAATTTGTTTCGTACTGCTGGTGAGCGGTATCCACTAGCAGTACGATTCCCTCCAGCAATCTACAAATTGCCAATGCCTCGCTACGAGGGGCGCCATCAATCTCAAAAGCCAGATGACTTGCCAGCGCTTGAACCGATGCAAGATCCTCCGATGCGTTGACCAGCAGCGTCTCGACGTCTAGTCCTTCGCGCACGGTGAACAAGCCATGGCCCTCAGCAGACGGCTCTGGTTTCTCAGACGGGTTCAGATAGTGGTTGATTGCTCGATGAGCAGCAGTGTGAAGCGTGATTGAATCTGAAGGTGGATTAGGACTGTCTTTAATCATGGCGAAGCTCCTAGAGTATTGGAGTCACCACCCATCGCTGCGAAACGATATTGGGGTGGCAGCTGTACGCAGGTTCGCAGACCGGGACTCTAGGCACCCGGCATACCCGAAGGTATCCCGCGCACAGCCGCCATAACATCAGGCATAAAAAAGCGCCCGCTATCTTGAGGTGGACGCTGTGCGTCTAGAGTTTAACCGAGCTGCGAAACCCGGTCGCTGAATTTGCAGCGACCGCCGAAGATTAGGCGGGCATCTTCCTAGGGGCAACCCTAAAACGCTGTCGGAAATTTCCGGCTGGACGTCAATGCCTAGATGGATCAGGTACCAGCTGAGGTAATGGTTACCACCAAGAACCGCTTTGCTGATCGACCGGTCGCTTCCCTGTGTGGTGCGTAGCGGGATGATGCTGAGCTGGCGCAATGGGCGGCGGGTATCCGCTCGATTGCCTGGCGCCAAACCAAATGTGGGAGCTGGCTTGCCTGCGATAGCGGAGTTTCAGTCAATGACGCTGTAACTGATAAACCGCTATCGCAGGCAAGCCAGCTCCCACATTTTTAATGCGTTCGCCTGATGAATCAGCGGCGGCTGCTGACTTCAGCCGGCACATCGTCACCGGCCATGCGCTTGCGGAACAACGCCGTGCGCGCCAGCAGCAGGGTAGTCACCGGCACGGTGATCGACAGCAGAATCGGGATCAGCCACCCGTGCAACACCGGCCCGGACTTGAGCACCGAAAAATAGATAATCGACGCCAATGCCACGCACCATGCGCCCAATGTCGAGGCGAGTGCCGGCGGGTGCATGCGTTGGAAAAACTCCTTCATCCGCAGCAAGCCAATCGCGCCAATCAACGCAAACACACTGCTGAGCACCAGCAGCACCCCCACTATCACTTCAACCCATAACGGCATCATTCAATCACCTCCCCACGCAGCAGGAATTTCGCCAGGGCAAACGAGCCGACGAAGCCGAACAGCGCAATCAACAGCGCCGCTTCAAAGTAGGTATCACTGGCATAGCGAATACCGAGCACCAGCATCATCAGCATGGCCAGGATGTACAGGTAGTCCAGCGCCAGGACTCGGTCCTGGGCGGACGGGCCTTTGAACAGGCGGATCAGGGTCAGCACCATCGCCAGCGAGAACAGGAACAGGCTGGCCAGGATCGCATTGGAGAGCAGGGCGCTCATTCGAAGATCTCCATCAGGGGCCGCTCGTAGGTGGCTTTGAAGTGCTGGATAAACTGGGCTTCATCGTCAAGGTCGAATACGTGCAGCAGCAAGATGCTACGGTCCAGCGCCAGTTCCGACCAAATGGTGCCGGGGATCACCGTGGTGATCATCGACAGCGCGGCAAGGCCGTTGGGGCTGTGCAGGTCCAGGGGGATCTTGATGAAGCGCGAGCGCGGCGGGCGTGTGCCGCAGGTCAGTACACCCCACGCCACTTGCAGGTTGGAGACGATCACGTCGCGGCCCACCAACAGGAACAGGCGCAGGATCACGCCAGGGCGACGCAGGCTGATCGGCTGCGGGCGCAGCGGCGCCATCAGCAAAGGCGCGAGAAAGCCCAGCAGCGCGCCCAGCAGCAGGTTGCCGGGGCTGATCGACAGGTTCAGCAGCAGCCACAACACCCACAGGGCCAGCGACAACCAGGGTGCAGGAAACAGGCGCTTCATGGTTGCACCTCCAGCGCGGCGGCCTTGGCTTCAGGGCTCGGCACCGGACGTGTGGCCATTACCGCCATCACATAGCTTTCCGGGTTGTTCAGGCTCTTGGCGGTGGCCAGGGTGTAGCGCATCAAGGGTTCGGCCTTGAACGTCAAGGCGATGCTCAAGCCCAGCAGCACGAAGATCGGCACGCACTCGTAGCGTCGCAACAGCGGTGATGGGCGCTCTTCCGGGGTCCAGAAGCGCTGGATGCCAAGGCGGGCGAAGGCGATCAGCGACGCCAGGCCGGACAGAATCAGCAGCGCCACCAGGCCCCAGGCTGCAGGACGGATCGATTCGTCCACGGCGTTGCCCAGGCCCAGTGGGTTGATCAGCGCACTCAACAGGCTGAGCTTGCCGATGAACCCCGACAATGGCGGCATGCCGATAATCAGCAGCGCGCAGGCGATAAAGCTCAAGCCGAGAAAGGCCATGGTCCAGGGGATGACCTGGCCGACCACGGCTTTCTGCTCATCGTCCAGGTTCACACCCGGACGCGGATGCAGCGACTCCATGGCCTTGGGCAGCGCATCAATCTCTTCATCAAGCGGCAGGTCGTTGGCCGAGCGCGAACGCTCGATCAATTCAGCCAGCAGGAACAGCGCACTCAATGCCAGGGTGGAGCTGACCAGATAGAACAATGCCCCAGCGGTCAGGCTTGGCTGGGCAAACCCTACCGCCGACAGCAGGATCCCGGCCGAGACCAGAATGCTCAGGCTCGCCATGCGCTCCAGGCGTTGCGCCGCCACCATCGCCAGCGCCGCGCAGACGATGGTCGCCATGCCGCCATACACCAGCCAGTCGCCGCCAAACAGCGCCGAAGCGCCGGCCTGGCCGGAAAACAGCAGGGTCCACAGGCGCAGCACGGTGTACACGCCAACCTTGGTCATGATCGCAAACATCGCCGCCACCGGCGCACTGGCCGAGGAGTAGGCGGGCGCCAGCCAGAAGTTCAGCGGCCACATGCCGGCCTTGGCCAGAAACGCGGTCGCCAGGATCGCTGCGCCAGCGTGCAGCAGGCCGCGATCAGCCTCCGGCACCAGTGGGATTTTCAGTGCCAGGTCAGCGAAATTCAGCGTGCCGGTGACGCCGTAGATCATCGCCGCACCAATCAGGAACAGCGACGACGCCAGCAGGTTGATCGCAATGTAATGCAGGCCGGACGACACCCGAGCACGACCCGAACCATGCAGCATCAGGCCGTAGGACGCCGCCAGCAGCACCTCGAAGAACACGAACAAGTTGAACAAGTCCGCGGTGAGAAATGCGCCGTACAGACCCATCAGCTGGATCTGGAACAGCGCATGGAAGCTAGTGCCCGCACGGTCCCAGCGGGCCATGGCGAAGAGCAATGCGCTTACGCCGATAACCCCGGTGAGCACCAGCATCAGCGCCGAGAGCTGGTCCACCACCAACACGATGCCGAACGGTACTTGCCAGTTACCCGGCAGGTACACGCCGATCGAGCCGGGCCCGCCTTTTTGTGTCCAGTACAGCAACAGGACGGCCACGCCCAGGCCGATCAAGCTGGAGACCAGATTGATTTTGGCCTTCAGCGGCCGGCGTTTCTCGCCGAGCATCAGCATCAGCGCCGCCGTGAACAACGGCAGCAGAATCGGCGCAACGATCAGTTGATTGACCCAATTCATTCCTTCGGCTCCCGGCCATCCACATGGTCAGTGCCGGTCAGGCCCCGGGATGCCAGCAGCACCACCAGGAACAACGCGGTCATGGCGAAGCTGATCACGATGGCTGTAAGTACCAGGGCCTGGGGCAGGGGGTCGGTGTAGTTGAGCAGGTCTTGGGGCACGCCGTCCTTGATGATCGGTTCCTTGCCGATAAACAGGCTGCCCATGCTGAAAATGAACAGATTGACCCCGTACGACAACAGGCACAGGCCCATCACCACCTGGAATGTCCGTGGCCGCAGCACCAGCCAGACGCCGGAGGCCGCCAGGACCCCAATGGCAATTGCGATGACTTCTTCCATCAGGCGGCTCCTTCGGTTGCAGCAACGACTTTGGGCTGGTTGCTCGGTTTATGTGCTCGCACAGATTGGTGGCCGAGGGCGGTCAGCATCAGCAGCGTCGAGCCCACGACCATGGCGTACACGCCAATGTCGAAGAACAACGCACTGGCGATATGGATATCGCCGAGCAGTGGCACGTGGAAATGCCAGGTATGGGTGGTCAGGAACGGGTATCCGGCGAACAGCGCGCCAAGGCCGGTCAAGGTCGCCGACAGCAGGCCGAAGCCCATCCAGCGCATGGGCCGCAGGCTCATCTGCGCTTCGACCCATTGGGTGCCCGCCACCATGTATTGCAGGATAAACGCTACCGACATCACCAGCCCGGCGACAAACCCGCCGCCTGGTTGGTTGTGACCGCGCAGGAACAGGTAGAACGACACCACCAGCGCAATCGGCAACAGCAGGCGCACCAGCACCGCCGGCACCATCATAAAGCCCAGCGCGGTGTCACTGGCCTGGCGCGGGTTGACCAGGTCGGTGGCCACGTCCGGTGCCAATTGGCGCTGTTGCGCCGGCAACTCCATGCTTTCCTTGGACGGGCGGAAGCGTCGCAGCAAGGCATATACGGTCAAGGCCACGGCACCCAGCACGGTGATTTCGCCCAGCGTATCGAAGCCCCGGAAGTCCACGAGCATCACGTTCACCACATTGCTGCCGCCGCCTTCGGGCAGGGCGCGGCTCAAGTAGAACGAGGAGATATCGTTGGGTGTCTGGCGGGTCAGCATCGCGTAGGACAACAGCGCCATGCCGCCGCCCACTACAGTGGACAGCAACAAGTCGCGCACCCGGCGAATGCGCGCCTTGCGCAAGGTGTTGGGTAATGGCCAAACCTCCTCGATACGCCGTGGCAGCCAGCGCAGGCCGAGCAGGATCAGCACGGTGGTCACCACTTCCACCACCAATTGGGTCAGGGCCAGGTCCGGCGCCGAGAACCACACGAAGGTCACGCACGTCATCAGGCCGCACACGCTGACCATGGTCAGGGCCGCCAACCGGTGATACTTGGCTTGCCAGGCGGCGCCCAGCGCGCAGGCAATCGCCAGCAACCACAGGGTGACGAACACGATGGAGCCCGCAATCTTCGGCCGGTCGCCCCAGGTGAGGCCACTGTTGATCATGGGGATCATGGCCCCGATCACCGCGACGATCACCAGCAGGAACAATTGGGTTTGCAGGCGCTTGGTGCTGATGCGTTTTTCGATCCTGCGCACACCGCGCATCATCACCACCAGGCAGCGCTCGAAGCCACGCTTGCCGTTGAAATAGCCGATCAGCGGCGGGTATTCGAAGCGGCCACGCTTGAGTTGCTTGCGCAGCATCAGGTACAGCACCACGCCGCCGGTCATTGCCACCAGGCTCATGATCATTGGCGCGTTCCAGCCGTGCCAGATCGCCAGGCTGTACTCGGGCAGCACACCACCGACCACGGGCAACGCCGCAGCGGCAAGGATCGAGCCGACCACCTGGGCCGGGAAAATCCCCACCAGCAGGCAGGTGAACACCAGCAATTCCACCGGCGCACGCATCCAGCGCGGTGGCTCGTGAGGCGTGTGCGGCAAGTCGGTAGCCGGTGGGCCGAAGAACACATCCACGGTAAAGCGCAGGGCGTAGGCCACGCTGAACGTACCGGCGATGGTCGCAATCACCGGCAGGGCGATTTCCACCCATTGGGTCGACGAGATGAATACGGTTTCGGCAAAGAACATCTCTTTGGACAGGAAGCCATTGAGCAACGGCACACCGGCCATGGAGGCGCTGGCTACCATGGCCAGGGTCGCGGTAAACGGGATCAACCGCACCAGGCCACTGAGCTTGCGGATATCCCGCGTGCCGCTTTCGTGGTCGATGATGCCCGCCGCCATGAACAGCGAGGCCTTGAAAGTGGCGTGGTTGAGGATATGGAACACTGCGGCGACCGCGGCCAGCGGGCTGTTGAGGCCCAGCAGCAGGGTGATCAGCCCGAGGTGGCTGATGGTGGAGTAGGCCAGCAGGCCCTTGAGATCGTTTTGGAACATGGCGCAGTAAGCGCCGAGGAGGAGGGTGAGGGCGCCGGCACCGCCGACGATCCAGAACCATTCTTCGCTACCGGACAGCGACGGCCACAGGCGGGCCAGCAGGAACACGCCGGCCTTCACCATCGTCGCCGAATGCAGATACGCCGAAACAGGCGTCGGTGCCGCCATGGCATGGGGCAGCCAGAAGTGGAAGGGGAACTGCGCGCTTTTGCTCAAGGCGCCGATCAGCACCAGGGCCAGCATGACCGGGTACAGCGAGTGCGCGCGAATCTGGTCGCCCGCCGCCAGCACCTGGTCCAGGTCATAGCTGCCGACGATATGCCCCAGCAGCATCACCCCGGCCAGTAGGCACAAGCCGCCGGCGCCAGTGACCATCAGCGCCATGTACGCACCACGCCGCGCATCGGCGCGGTGGTGCCAATAGCCGATCAGCAGGAACGAGAACAGGCTGGTCAGTTCCCAGAAGAACACGATCTGAATCAGGTTGCCGGAAATCACCAGGCCAAGCATGGCGCCCATGAACGCGAGGAAGAACGCAAAGAAGCGCGGCACCGGATCGTCCGGCGACATGTAATAACGCGCATACAACGACACCAGCGTGCCGATGCCGAGCACCAGCATCGAGAACAGCCAGGCAAACCCGTCCATGCGCAACACGAAGTTCAGCCCAAGACTGGGCAACCACAGGAATTCTTCGCGTATGACGCCACCATGGGCGATCTGGGGGTAGAGCAGTGCGACTTGAATAGTGCCGACCAATGCCACCAGGCCGGCCAGCAGGGATTCGGTATTACGTGCGTTGTGCGGCAGCAAGGCCGCCAGACAGCTGCCAATGAATGGCAGAAGCAGTAGAACTATCAGGGACATAGGCTTCTAATCTGCGGGAGTTTGGGATGCATCATACGTGCCGCTTTCACGATCACCAAACGGCAAGATGTGGCAGGATCCTACAAGGTAGGCCGAAACCTCTCATTCAGCACTGGTTCAAAACCCTTGAATTGAAACGCCGACCCCTGTGGGAGCCGGGCTTGCCCGCGAGGACGATAGAGCGGGCACCACAGGGTTTGCAGGTTATCCCTGACGCTCCTGTTCCAAGGCATCTGCGAGTTCAACTGCCTTCTGCCCCTTCGTTTTCATCTCACTCACAATCACCGCCACCACAATCAACACGGCCCCAACCATTGCAATCGGCGGGAAGCGCTCCCCGGCAATTCGTCCGACCACGCCTGCCCACACCGGCTCGCCGGCATAGATCAAGGTCGCCCGTGTTGGTGACACACTCTGCTGCGCCCAATTCATCGCGACCTGGATCACCGCACTGGTCAAGCCCAGGCCCACGGCGCTGAACAGCAACAGCCAAGAAAAGCCCGGCAACGCCTCGCCCATGGGCACCACCATCATGAACGACAGCACCGAAGCGGTGGCCAGTTGCACCACGGTTACCCGGCGAATATCCACCTGGCCGGCAAATGCGCTGATCAAGATGATCTCGGCCGCTATTGCCACGGCACCGATCAGCGTAGCGATTTCACCTGGGCTGAAGTTCAGTGAAGCCCCCGCCGGGCCAGTCAACAGCATCAACCCGGCAAACGCCAGCATGATGCCGATGCTGGGCATCAACCCGGGGCGACGGCCCAGCACCAGCCACTGCAACAGCGGCACGAACGGTACATACAACGCGGTGATAAACGCCGACTGGCTGCTCAGGATGGTCTGCAAGCCAATCGTCTGCAAACCGTAGCCAAACATGATCGCCACCCCGATAAACACCCCGGCCTTCAATTCGAACAGGGTCAGGTCGCGCAGGGTGCGCAAGGAAAAGAACCCCACCACAATTGTCGCCGCCGCGAAGCGCAGCCCCACAAAAAACATCGGCCCGCTGACGGTCATGGCATGTTGCACCAGCAAGAAGGTGCCGCCCCAGATCATGGTGATCACCACCAGGATGCATTCGGCTTTGCTGAAGCGGTTGAATCGCGAAGGGGAGGTCGGGGCTGTCATGGCGGCTCGGTCTTGCAAGGGAAAGGCACGGACCGCACAATGCGCCGCACGCTGGGCAGTATACTGCGCACACCCACCTATTGAGCAATATAGTGCACAAAGAAAATCCGCAACGGGCCTCGGTCCTGCAGCACGTCAGCCAGAACGTCCGTCGCCTGCGCCATGCCGCCGACCTGAGCCAGACCGCGCTCTCGGAAAAGTCCGGGGTCAGCCGGCGCATGCTGGTGGCGATTGAAGCGGGGGAGAAGAACGTCAGCTTGTCCACTTTGGATCGTGTGGCTGAAGCGTTGGACGTGGCGTTCAGTGATCTGATTCAGGCGCCGGATGTGCGGGACCACAGCCGTATCAACGAGCTGGCCTGGGCGGGCGAGATTGTCGGCAGTAAGGCGGTGCTGCTGGCCAAGGCCACGGCACGGCGTGAAGTCGAATTGTGGGAGTGGCGGCTTGAACCCGGTGATCGTTATTGCCCGGACCCTGATTTGGAAGGGTGGAGCGAACAACTGTTCGTGTTCGAGGGCAGCCTGACGCTGGTGATAGGTGATCAGGAAAATGTCATCGAGGCTGGAGAGTTCTTTATGTTCGCCAGCCACCAGCCCCATGCTTATCGCAATGATGGGAACGCGGCGGTACGGTTTGTTCGAAATGTGGTGATTTGAGCAACAATAAGGGCGAACTGGCATGAGTGAATCCACCCGCGTTGCCGATGTACTGATCATCGGCGGCGGCCTGAGCGGTACGATGCTGGCCGTGCAACTGCTGCGCCTGCCGGGCACGCGGCGCATCCTGGTGATTGAGCCGCGTGCTGAGCTGGGGCGGGGCGAGGCCTATAGCGCGGTCGAGCTGGGTCATACCTTGAACGGCAACGCGGCGCGCATGAGCGTCGATCCGGACAACCCCGACGACCTGACCCAATGGCTCACCGACTACATCGCTGGCGGTGGTTGGCCGGAGTCGGATCAGCAGCATGTGCCCATCAGCGAACTGTTCCCGCCACGCGGGATTTTTGGACTGTACGCGCAACAGCGCTTGGCCGAGGCCAAGGCGTTGTCTACGTCGACCGTCGAGCATATCCGCGCCGAAGGGGTGGACCTGCAAGTCGACGCAGCCTCCACGCTGTTGACCCTCGATAATGGGGAGCAACTGCGTGGCACTTTTGCGGTATTGGCCACCGGCATGTTCCCGGCAGCGCGCACGCCCCTAACCGAGTCCAGCGGTTTGAACGCCGCAGCCATGGACCCATGGGACGTGCAAGCGATGACCCAACTCGACCCGCAATCAACGGTACTGATCATCGGCTCCGGGTTGACCATGGTCGATGCTGTGGTGTCGCTGGAACAGGCCGGGCATCGCGGTCCCATCGAGATCTTTTCGCGCCACGGCCTGTTGCCCCATGTGCGCAGACAGCCGCCAAGTTGGGATGACTTCCTGGCCGCCGATTACAACCTGCGCAGCCCTCGGCAATTGCTGCGTGAGGTGCGACGCCAATGTCAGTTCGCGCTGGCGCAAGGCATCGACTGGCAGGCGCCGTTGGACACCGTGCGCGGGCACATCGCACGCTTGTGGAGTCAGGCCAGTGAGCCTCAGAAGCGCCAGTTCGTGCGACATGTGCGGCCGTGGTGGGAAAGCCATCACCACCGCTCGCCACCGTTGAGTGCGCAGTTGGTGACGCGCTTGCAGGCAGAAGAGCGGCTGCGGATTCGCGCAGCGTCGTTCAAGGGTTTGGTGCCGTCGGATGAGGGCGTTGCCATTGCGGTGCGCTATCGTGGCGGGCAGGAGGTCACACAGGTTTCGGGAGCGGCGCTGATCAACTCCAGCGGCATCGAGTACGACTGGCGTCGTGTCGCCCGGCCATTGCCGCAACAACTGCTCAAGCGTGGGTTGATCCGGCCTGGGCCTTTGGCGTTGGGGATTGCGGCGGATGCAGCCGGCGCGGTGCTGGATGCCCAGGGCCATGCCAGCCAGCGACTGTTTGCCATGGGGCCGCCGTTGCGGGGCATGTGGTGGGAGAGTACGGCGGTGACGGATGTGGCGCTCCAGGCCAAGGCACTGGCAACCAAGCTCACACAGATCTAAATGGGGGAGGTGAGCAAGCCCTGATCCGCGAAGTGAACGTCAATGCTCAAAGCAACGAAAATCAAATGTGGGAGGGGGCTTGCTCCCGATGAGGGCGTGTCAGTAAATACATTTGTGGCTGATGCACTGCTATCGGGAGCAAGCCCCCTCCCACAGGTTGATCTGCGCTTATCTTGAGGTTTTCACAAAGCCTGGCTTGAGTCCGAATACCTCAACGCCCTGGGGCGTCGATTGCCCAGTGGTCACTTTCACCCGCTGCACCGGTTTATCCATCGCCGCCCGATACTCCACCGTCATGTCCGCCTGGATCGCCTGGCTGGGAATCACGATCGCCTGGTCATTGTTATAAGTGACAATCGTCAACCGCGCACTCATGCCCAGACGCACCCGTTGCAACTGCTGCGGCGTCAGCGCGGGGATCGACAGGGTCACCGGAAATTGTGCGCTGCCCTGGTTGTCGCTGGCGATGGCCAAGCCACTGACCACGCTGACCGAGCCGGTCAGCCGTTCGCCGTCGAAGCCATCGCCCATTACTTCCACCGCCTGGCCCTGGTGCAACTGGTTGATGTCCAGCTCGGAGACCTTGGCGACGATTTTCAGCCGCTCGATATTGGCCAGGCCAAACAGCACTTGGCCCTGGCTGACCTTGCTGCCGGCCTGCACCGGCGCGTTGTTGTTGCCACCCCCTTGGGCGGTGTTGCTGCTGCCGGGCGCGGGCACTACGATGCCGGAGAACGGTGCCTTGACCTCCTTGCCTTCAAGGAGTTTTTGCAAGGCTTCGTATTTCACCGTGGCATTGGTCAGCTCCATTTCGGCAATCTGTCGGTATTCGCCTCTGCCTTGGTCCTGGGCCTGTTGCAGTTCGCTGCGTGCCGCTGCCAGGTCGAGTTGCTGCTGTTGGGTTTGCTGCTTGAGATCGTCCAGTTCGTTGCGCGGAATGATGCCGCGTTTGAACAGGTTTTCACTCTCGGTAAGTTTGCGCTGGGTATTGCCGGCGGTCATTTCGGCGGTGCGTAAACTACGACGAGCGCGGCTGACGGCGGGGCTGCTGTCCCAGTCCTGCATTTCCTGCACAGTGCGCCGGGCCTTGAGCTGGGCGGAGAGGGCATCGCGCAGTTGCACTTCAAGAGTCGCCGGGTCCATGCGCAACAGCACCTGGCCGGCCTCGACGCGCTGGCCTTGTTCGACCAGGTTGGCCAACACGTTGCCGTCGAACGGCGCCGTCAGGGTGACGGTAGTGTCGGGCTCGATCTTGCCCACCAGGCCGATCTGGTGCACCAGCGGGTCGGGTTTTACCTCCAGCCACTGCTCGGCGGTGCTGGCCTGCTCGGCACCGCTGCGCTGGCTGAGCAGACCGATGGCCGCGCCGGCTAACAACACGATTAGGGCAACGGCGAGCAAGCGTTTTTGATTAGTAGTCATTGAGGGCGATTTCCCAACTTTCCAGCGTCATGCCCAGGGTCAGGTCGAGTTGAGTCTGGGCGTTCAAATAAGCGATCAGCGCGTTGAGCTGGGCATTTTCGGCGTTGCGAAGGTCGGTTTCGAAGCTCAACACCTGGAAGTTGGTGGAGCGTCCGGCACTGAGTTTTTCCCGTTCGATTTCGATCTTGCGCCGTGACAACTCCACGGCACGCTTGGAAATTTCATATTGGCGCCAGCGGGTGCCGAGGTCACGCACCACGTTGTTGACGTTGCGCTCCAGCTCCTGGCGCGCATCGGTAATGCGGATTTCCTGGTCCTCGACGTTCACTCGCGCACGTACTTCGGCCTGGCGCGTGCTGATGTCGCCAATGGGGATCTGCACCTGCACCCCGGCGTAGCTGTCCCAGGTACGGTTATTGTCATGGCCGTTGTTGTTGTCGGTGGCGGCGCGCACCTGGTTGGCGCCGGCGACCAGGTCCACTTGCCAGCGCCCGGAGTCCTTGGCGATCACCAGGTTGAGGTCGGCCTGTTGGCTACCGAGCAGGGCGGCGAGGTATTCCGGTTGCTGGTTTTGCGCCAGGTTGAAGGCTTGGCGTTGGTCAATTTCCATGGGGTTGGCCTCCAGGGCTTCGGTGGCGCGCACTGGTGTCGACAGGTCCAGCGCCAGCAGGCGCAGCAAGGCCAGGCGGCTGGTGTCCAGTTGATTGCGAGCTTCTTCCACGCCCAACTGCTGGGTGGCGATGTCGGCTTCGGTTTGCACGATCTCGAACTCGGCCATGCGCCCGGCGCTGATCAGTGCCTTGTTCACGTCCAGCAAGGTGTTGGAGCGCTTGAGCGCGTCCTGCACGATCACCAGTTGTTCCTGGGCACGCAGCAGTTCGCGGTAGGTGGCGATGATCTGGCTGATGGTTTGCGCCACAGTGGCCTTGAGGTTCAGGCGGTTGGCCTGCTCGGCCAGGCGCGAAAGGCGCAGCGGCGCGGTGGTGGCGTCCCAGCCGGCGCCGCGCATCAGCGGTTGGATGATGGCCAGGTCGAGCCCGTCGCTGCGGTAACGGCCGGCGCGGTTGGCGTTGTTCAACTGCTGGGTCCAGGCCATGCTCAAGCGCGTGCCGTATTCGCCGAGCAGGCTGCTGGTCGGCGCCAGATTGGCGTTGCGCACGTTGTCCTGGGAGCCACGGGAGGTACGGTAGTTACTGTTGAGGGTCAGCTTGGGGTTGAACACGTCCTCGGCGACACGCAGGTCAAACTTCTGCGCCACCCGTTGCAGGTAGGCGCTACGTATCGCCGGGTTGTTGCGCAGGCCCAGGTACACCGCGTCACCCAGGGTCATGGTGGTGGCCTGGGCATTCAGCGACACGCCGCGCTCGTAACCGCTGCGGGTACTGCTGGGCGCCGAAGGGTTGATAACCATCTCGGCAGTCATGCCCGGCAGGCTGATCAGCAGAAGGAGCAGCCCGCACTTATTCATCGCGCAGGGCCTCCACCGGCTGTAACCGCGAGGCCGAGACCGCCGGGTAGATGCCAAAGAACAAACCTACCAGTAACGTACTGCCCACCCCCAGGGGCAGGGCGGCCACCGCCAGGGCAAATGCCCAGCCCGACAGCCACGCATACAGCCAGGCGGCGGTCATGCCCAGCACCGCACCGCACAGCGCACCCACGGCGGTGAGCGTGACGGCTTCGAGCAGGAACAGGTTGCGGATATCGCGCTGGCGTGCGCCCAGGGCCATGCGTATGCCGATCTCGCGGCGGCGCTCCGAGACATTCATCAGCATCACGTTCATCACCCCGACACCGCCGCCCACCAGGGAAATCGCGCCAAGGGCCAACAGCAGGTAGGCGAAGGTGCGACTTTGGCGCGTCATGCCGTCGATCATCTGCTGGGGCACCGTGATATTGACGTCGTGGTCGCTGAGTTGGGGTTGCAGCGCAGCGGTGGCGTCCCTCGCGATACGCTCCATGTCCTGCCCTGGCGCCGCACGGATGATCACATTGCTGATCTGCGGGGTGGCATAGATGCGGCGCATACCTTCGGCCGGAATAAACAACGACTCGTTGGCCTGCACTGGCATCAGCATGGCCCGGGGCTGGTCGTGCAGGATGCCCACGATCAGAAACAGGTAGTCGTTGATGCGCACGCGGTCGCCCAGTTGCAGTGGGTCGCCCGGCGCACTGAGGGCCTGGGCAAGTGGGTCACCAATCACAGCGAAAGTTTCGCTGGCGTCGAAGGCCGACAGGAAGCGCCCCTCGCGCACGGCCAGGCGCATGGCGGCCTGTATACCCGGCGTGCTGCCGACCAGGTTGGCATTGGTGGTGCGCCCATGAAACACGATGGGCCCGCTGAACAGGCTGAGCGCGCCGATATGGGCAATGCCCGGTACGGCCAGGCGTATGGCGTCGAGGTCGAGTTGGGTACGCATCGGCACATTGCTGCTGCCCTTGGGCGGGAACTGGGCGATGAGGGTATCGGTGCCCATGTCCTTGAAGATCATCGCGGCATCCACTGCCGCGTTGTGGCCGATATTGATCAGCGCCACTACCGAGGAGCTGCCGATCACAATGCCCAGCAGCGCCAGGATCGAACGTTTGCCCAGGGTGCGCAGGCTGATCAAGGCTTCATGCAGCAGTTGGCTGAGGCTCTGCTCGACCCGCAGGCTCATAGGCGCCCGGCCTCGTGTACTACACCGTTGCGCACCAGGATCTTGCGCTCCAGGCGCTCGGCAATGTGGGCGTCGTGGGTGACGATGATCAGCGTGACCTGTTGCTCGCGGTTGAGGGCCAGCAGCAGGTCCATGATTTCCTGTGCGGTGGCGCTGTCGAGGTTGCCGGTGGGTTCGTCGGCGAGGATCACCGAGGGTTTGCCGACCAGTGCGCGGGCAATGGCGACGCGCTGACGCTGCCCGCCGGAGAGGTCGGCCGGGCGATGGTGGGCGCGCTCGGCCAGGCCGACTTGATCGAGCATACGCTGGGCCTGTTCCACCGATTCATGCCGCGATACGCCGCGATAACTCAAGGGCAGCGCGACGTTGTCCAGGGCGCTCAGGCGGGGCAGCAGGTTGAAGCTCTGGAACACAAAACCGATCTGCTGGTTGCGGATCGCGGCCAGTTCGTCGGGCGTGGCATTGAAAATATCGTGACCGGCAAAGTGGTACTGGCCGCAGTTGGGCAGGTCCAGCAGGCCGAGAATGTTGAGCAGGGTGCTTTTGCCGGAACCGGAGGCACCGAGGATGCCGCAGCTGTCACCGCGAGCGATGGACAGGCACACGTCATTGAGAATGCTCAGCTCCTGCCCGGCGAGCTGATAACGCTTGCCGATGCCTTGCAGGGAGATCAAGCCGGGTTGCGTGGGGGTGTCTGTCATCATGACTACGCCTGCAGTCACGACGGTACTGCCGTGCCCCCGGAAAATCCTTGTAACAAGTTCGGGAGCTGCCTGTACGCGTCACGGACTGGTTTTATTTCTTGTTTTTAAAATATTGTTTGAATAGTACCTGCGTTCAATCTGCTTCGCCAGCCATGGATGTAGAGCGGTTTTACCCTTTGAAACGTTCTGCCGAATGCAGGTTTCGGACCGGTAGAAATCCTTTCAATAGGTCTCGATAGCCCGGTTATACAGGCTTTTAGTGATATGGCGGAGTGTCACTACTTGCTTTCGCCGGGCCGCCCCGGTATAAAAAATCAAATTATTTTTTAAAACAATATTTCCGCCGTGGAACCCTTATGGTCGCGAAGAAACTCAGCGCTCCAAACGTTACCAAGACTCGATTGCTGGATGCGACAGAGGCCCTCTTCATCAAGTACGGCTACGACGCCGTGTTGCTACGCCAGATAACCGAACGCGCCCAGGTCAACCTGGCGGCGGTGAACTACCACTTCGGGGACAAGGACTCCCTGATGAAAACCCTGCTGATGCAACGCCTGGAGCCGCTCAACGAGCAGCGCCTGGAACTGCTGGCGCGCTGTGAAGCCGAATCCGACGGCCCGCTGGATTGCGACACGCTGCTGGGCGTGCTGTTTGCCCCAGCCATGGGCCTGGAGCGCAGCGACCCGGCCAGCGGGGAAGGGCGCTCGTTCATTCGCTTCCTTGGCCGGGTCTACAGCGACACCTCGCCGTTTATCCAGGAATACCTCAAGGTGCATTACCAGCCGGTGTTCCAGCGCTTCTTCGAAGCCTTCGCCCTGGCCCTGCCAGACCTGCCGCGCAATGAGCTGGGCGTACGCCTGCAATTTGCCCTCAAGGCGATTTCCGGGGTCATGGCCGGCACCGAACTGCGCCTGCTGATGAACTCCATGAGCCTGGGCCGACCGGCGACGGATGCGGAGGTGATGGCGAAGTTGATTACCTTGGTGTCGGCGGCGATTCGAGTGCCACAGCAGAGTGCCGAGGCTGAGACGGCGCTGGCCAAGGTGCTGGAGACTCAGCGCGCCATTCGCGAACAGGCCACACGCTGAAGCCAATCCCCGACCCCTTGCAGGAGCGAGCAAGCTCGCTCCTACCGACTCGGGTGGCCTAGGCAAAACCCAGGCAAAAAAAAGCCCGCTGGGGCGGCGGGCTTGATATGCAACGTTTGTAACGGATGAGGCTTTACCCTACGTTCTGGGATGTGAACAAATCGTGAAAAATATGTAAGAGAAAGTGTGAATGTGTCGATGTGCGTAAAGCTCCCGTCCAGCTGTCGCTAAATCTTCCAGCGTGCGGCACCTTTGGCAAGCCGTTGACGCATCTGATCCACGTTCGCCGCCAGTTGCAAGGTCAATAGTCGATACCCATCCAACGCACTGTAAACCGGCGCATCCAGCGCAGGCTCACTGCCTGTGGCGTAACTGCTACGCTCCAACCGCTCCGTCACCCCCGACTTCAACGCCCGCGCCATTCCCACCAACTGCACTCGAATCTGCCGGTGCTCGGCCTTGAGCATCACCTGCATCCGCGCCGTGGCCTGCTTGTCGCGCGGGTCTGGCCGGGTATTGCCGAGAATCTCCAGGGTACTGATGCACATGCGCAGGTGACGCTGGATCGCGTCCAGTTCGGTCATGGAGACCCGCACTTCCTTGGACACCGATGGCATCAACGAGCGCAGTTGCAACATTGCTGCATTCAGGCGGTTGAGCAGCTTGAGGTGTTCATCATCGGTCACCGATTGGCCACCGATGATGCGGCTGTAGATCTGCGCGCAATCACGCAATGCACTGGCCAGGTTGTAGCGCCATGAGTACACCGCATACAGTGGCAGGGCGAAGGAGAAGGCCAGGGCCAGTACGATGCCGATCAGGATATCGACGGTGCGCCACAAGCCATCAGAGATCGGATTGTCCCCGTGGCCGGCAACGATAAACACCGTGATCGCCGACAGCAGCGCGATGTAACCGCCCTTGCCGATGGCATGGTAGGAAAAGAACCCGCACACCACCGACATCAACAGATAGGTCAACAGCGGCAGGCCGAAGTAAGCCTGTTGCACCACCAGCAGTAAACCGACGCTGGCGCCGATCAAGGTGCCGTAAGCGCGCTCCACGGCTTTTTTGCCGATATTGCCATGGTGCTGCAAGCCGCCGATCACGATCAGCATGGTCACCGATGCCCATTCGCCGTGGGGCAGGTTCAGGCCGCTGGTGAGCAGGATGGTCGCCAGCAAACCGACGGATACGCGCGCGGCGTGGATCAGCTTGGCGTGGCGAAAGCGCCGGTACGGGTCGAGCAGGGGGCGCAGCAGGCGCCGGGCAAAAATGGGCAGGTTCATCGGTATTGAAGTGGCCTCAAATGTATGAATGTGCTCGACTCAATGTGGGAGCTGGCTTGCCTGCGATAGCATCACCGCGACCTGACTGAAAGACCGAGGCGCCGGCATCGCAGGCAAGCCAGCTCCCACACTGACCTGTCTGCACATTGGAACGGGGTTGGCTTCAGAAAATGTAGTCGGTCGTCAGGAAGCTCGAGTCACGGTTGCGCAGGATATCGCTGACCAACGCCTTGTTACTCTCCTGGAACTTGGTCGCCACCAGGGTGCGGATCGAAAACACGCGCAAGGCGTCATGCACCGACAGCGTGCCTTCGGCCGAGTTCTTGCGCCCGTTGAACGGAAAGGTGTCCGGCCCGCGCTGGCACTGGGCGTTGATATTGATGCGACCGACCTGGTTGGCGAAGGTGTCTACCAGGCGCCCGACCTCGACGGGGTTGGTACCGAAAATGCTCAACTGCTGGCCGAAGTCCGAGTCCAGCACGTAGTCGATCACGGTCTCCAGGTCGCGGTAGGGCACGATCGGCACCACCGGGCCGAATTGCTCTTCGTGGTACACGCGCATCTGCGGGTTCACCGGGTACAGCACCGCCGGATAGAAGAACGAACCACGGCTGCTGCCGCCCTCGCTATTGACCACCTGGGCGCCGTGTCGGGCGGCATCGGCCACCAGTTCGTTGAGGTAATCCACCTTGCCCACTTCCGGCAGTGGCGTCAGCGCCACGCCGTCTTCCCAGGGCATACCGGGCTTGAGCGTCGCGAGTTTGGTGTTGAATTTCTCGATAAAGCTATCGACGACATCTTCATGCACGAACAGGATCTTCAACGCAGTGCAACGCTGGCCGTTGAACGACAACGAACCGGTGACCGCTTCACTCACCGCGTTATCCAGATCCACCTCGGGCAGCACGATCCCGGGGTTCTTCGCATCCAGCCCCAGCGCAGCACGCAAGCGGTGTGGCTTGGGGTGCAGTTTTTTCAAGTCGCTGGCAGCCTTGTTGGTGCCGATAAACGCGAAGATATCGATCTTGCCGCTGGCCATCAGCGCGCTCACGGTTTCGCGGCCGCTGCCGTAGATGACGTTGATCACCCCGGCCGGGAAGCTGTCGCGGAACGCCTCCAGCAAGGGGCGGATCAACAGCACACCAAGCTTGGCCGGCTTGAACACCACGGTATTGCCCATGATCAACGCCGGGATCAGCGTGGTGAAGGTCTCGTTCAACGGGTAGTTGTAAGGCCCCATGCACAGCGCCACGCCCAGCGGTACGCGGCGGATTTGCCCGAGTGTGTCCTGTTCCAGCTCGAAGCGGCTGCTGCGGCGGTCGAGTTCCTTGAGGGCGTTGATGGTGTCGGTGATGTAGTCGCAGGTGCGGTCGAATTCTTTCTGCGAGTCCTTGAGGTTCTTGCCGATTTCCCACATCAGCAGCTTCACCACCGCATCGCGCTGTTCGCGCATACGCCGCAAAAATGCCTCGACGTGCTGGATACGTTCGACAACGCGCATTGTCGGCCACTCACCCTGGCCACGGTCATAGGCACGCACGGCGGCATCCAGGGCGGTGAGGGCGGTGTCGGCATCCAGCAATGGCGTGCTGCCGATATGCACGCGCTCATCGCCCAGTTGCACCGGGCTTTGCACGCGAGCGAGCGGGCCGTTCCACACCCGCAGCTGGCCATCGACCAGGTAATCACGCTGCTCAATGGGCGCCGCCAGGCGAAATTGCTCGGGAATCTGGGTGACGGAAGTGGGAAACAGCTGGGCGAGCAGGTTGCTGGTGGTCATGTCGCTACCCCTGGAATAGTTGCAAAACATGACTAGAGAGTCACCCAACTAGCGGCTCTAAGGCAAGGCTTACGCGCATTGTTGTTCGCAGCGCGGTGCGCGCCGGGTAAACTGCGCGGCTTTTCAGAAGGAGTTCACATGAGTCAGTACCAGCCGGGCATTCTTGCCGCACCGGTGCCTTTGCAGGCCCGCCATCTGTTTTTCGCCCTCGATTCCCTGCAAGCCGTGCCCGCGGCGCTGGACGCGCTGGTGCAGTTGACGGATGCGGCGGCCGTGGTCGGTTTCGGTGAACCGCTGGTAAAGGCGCTGGGCGCCGAAATTGAAGGGCTGCGTGCATTCCCCGCCGTCAGCGGCCCTGGCGCTGACAACCCTTCGACTCAACAGGCGCTGTGGGTATGGCTGCATGGGGTGGATCGTGGCGAGTTGCTGCTGCGTAGTCGTGCCATCGAGAAAGCCCTGGCCCCGGCGTTTCGCCTGGTGCAATCGACTGAAGGCTTCCGCTACAAGACCGGTTTTGACCTGACCGACTACGAAGACGGCACCGAAAACCCTCACGACGATGCCGCCGTGGAGGCCGCCTTGACCGACAGCGGTGCCAGCTTTGCCGCTATCCAGCAATGGCAGCACGACCTCGACGGGTTCGCCGCGTTGCCTGCCCAGGAGCGTGATCACATCATCGGCCGACGCCATGGCGACAACGAAGAGCTCGACGACGCTCCGGAATCGGCCCACACCAAGCGCACAGCCCAGGAAAGCTTCACCCCGGAAGCCTTCGTGGTGCGACGCTCGATGCCTTGGGCCGAGAATGGCCAGGCAGGATTGATGTTCCTCGCGTTTGGCCATTCCTTCGATGCGTTTGAGGCGCAGCTTCGGCGTATGAGCGGGTTGGAGGATGGGATTGTCGATGGTTTGTATCGCATCAGTAAGCCATTGACTGGTGGCTATTACTGGTGTCCCCCGGTCAGGGAAGGGCGTCTGGACCTGAGTTTGGTTTTTTAACGACCTTTGCCTGCTCCCTGACGTACGCCTCAAGCGCTTTTGAGCGTTTCCAGCCACGCGGGGTCAAGCCGGGTTTGTTCGGTATCGATCCCCAGTGCGTGCATCTTGGTCTTGTGTGCGTCGATCTCGCCGACCAGTTGCGCCTGGGCGCTGGAGTTGGCATCCAGCTCATGCATTTGCGTCAGCCCCATGTGATAGAAACGCAACAGTTTGATGGCGGCCGGGTCGTTGGCTTGTACCCGCTCGGTGACCTTGTGCATTACGTTGGTCACGCTCATCAGGCTGCGCTTGAGTTGCCAGCCATACACCGCCGGCGCCAGCCAGGGCTGGGACCAGAACGGGCCACGCACCAGTGCGACGGTGATCAACACCCCGGCAAATACACCGCCGACATTGAAGCGAAAGTTGTCCCCCCCAGGCTCACCGAACAGCATCACCGCGAGGCTCGACAGCAGCATGGCCAGGGCCAGGAACAGCACGGCCACTATCAGCGTGCTGCGGCGGGTCTGTTGACGGTAGGTGACAGGGTCGCAGGGTTTGAGCTCGAACATCCGGGTCAGGTCTCCAGAAAGGGCGGTCATCTTCTCATGCTTGCAGCAATGAAGTTGAACGATGACTGCGCACGGTTTCTCTAAACCTGTGAAGCCCCTCATGAGGTAAGCCATCATGTCTGAACACAAGCAGCCACCGCCAGGTACACCGGATCCGAACCGCACGCCGGGTGAGGAGGAGCGCGACAACAATGCTTTGCGCCCCAACGATCCCAAAGAGCGTGGCCCCGACAACGATGTCGAGCACGTCGAACAAGACCTGGAAAACCTCCACGACAAAGCGCGCCCGCTTTAGCAGGAGTCTGTGATGAACAAACGTACCGATGGTCCCCACTCCAACGAGCACGCCAGTGGCAAGGATGAGCTGGGTTTCGACCCGGACTCGCCAGATGTGGCCGACCCTCAGGTCGACCCGGTAGGTCCGGCTATTGCGCCGCTGGATGAGAAAAAGTCATCTGAGAAAAAGCCGCCCTACGATCCGTTGGGCGACTTGAAGAAGTGAACCGAGCCCCGCCGTCGTGCGGGGCTTTGTTTATTTGGGTGGGGTCCAACTGACGTCGGTGATGCCGTATTTTTCCGCCCAGGGCCGGGTGGTTTTTTTCACTTGCTCGTGACCGACGCGGCCGATGCGGCTGACATGGGCAATGTCGGCATCAACGGCCGCCCAGTGCCAGGCTTCGGCGTTATTCATCACCTCGGCGCGCACCACGAAAGACTTGGGTTTACCGTGTAGCTGATAGTGGATGGTGTAGATTTTTGCGGTACTCATGTTGCCTCCCTGTCTTGTTATAGATGGATAGGCCAGCGTTCTAAAAGGTTCATTCAAAATGACAACGTACGCAGTGGCGCGGCATAGTGACGCTCTTGCCCTGCGCCCGAGGATCGCGCCATGCTCACACCCACGGATAGCCGCCTGTACCTGCAACGCCTGGGCTATGCCTCGCCATCGGCACCCACCTTGCAGACCCTGCGGGACTTGCAGCTGCGCCATGTCTGCACCTTTGCCTTTGAAAGCCTGTCGACCCTGATGCACGCGCCGGTGCCGATTGACCTGCAAAGCGTCACACAGAAGGTGTTGCACCAAGGACGCGGCGGCTATTGTTATGAGTTGAACCAGCTGTTCCTGGCCTTGTTGCAGGAGCTGGGCTATGAGGCTCGCGGCATTACCGGTCGTGTGGTGATTGGCGGGCCACCGGACGCCCACACCGGCCGTACTCACCGTCTGAGCCTGGTGACCCTCGACGGCGTGCGCTATATCACCGATGTCGGTTTCGGGGGCATGGTCCCCAGCAGCCCGTTGCAACTGGACAACGAAGCGCCCCAGGCCACTGCCCATGAGCCTTTTCGCCTGACATGCAATCAGGGCAGCTACACATTGTGGGCCCAGGTCGGTGAAGAGTGGCGCGGCTTGTACGTGTTCGATCTGCAAGTGCAGGCAGATATCGACTACGAAATCGGCAACTGGTACGTCTCCACGCACCCGGGGTCGCCGTTCGTTGGGCAGTTGAAGGCTGCGCTGCTTGCCCCCGGTAAACGTCATACCTTGGCCAACGCCCACTATGCGCTTCATTACCTGGATCGGCCCAGTGAAAAGCGCACGCTTCAAAGCGCCGACGAGTTGCTGGCGCTATTGCACGCCACGTTCGGGATTCAGCTGCCGGATCAGCCTCGACTTCGCGAAGCCGTTGAAAGCCTTATCCGCACGAATCCTGAAGAATATTGAGATAGAGCCTTCGCTGAACCGTTTTTTCTCCATTTTGGTGCAAATCCGTTCGAACTTTTTGCAAACGCCAAGGTTCGAACCGATTCCTGAATACTTTGCCCACCTTAAAATGGAGATGTAAAACGATGTCCAAACTATTCGGAAAATTTCTCAAGAACACCTCGTTGCTGGCCCTGGTCGCTGCGCCTGGCGTGGTGTTCGCTGCACCTTCCACCGACCCGATCTCCACGTTCGGGATCCTGGGCAGCTACAACGACTTCAAGCTGGAAGGCGGTAGCGAAAGCGACAAGGACCACATGCCTGAAGCGGGCCTGTTCTATAACTTCGGCAACAAGCTCACCGCCGAGTCCGGCTTCATCTACCAGGCCGGTATCGAAGCCAAGTACGGCGAAAAAAGCGACAACAAGCTCAAGGAAGGCCAGGCCGACCTTGACCTCGGCTGGCGTGCCGCGCTGGATGCGCGCAACTTCGTCGACGTGATCGTAGGCGGTGGCTACACCTGGACCCGCTATGAGCCGGACACCAATGGCTACGATATGAAGCTGACCAACAAGTCGCCGTTCGCCAAGGCTGCGCTGGGCTACAACCACCAGTTCGATGACATGACGCTGCGCGTTGAAGCCGGCGCCCGTCACACCATCGATGGCCGTGCCAAACTCAAGGTAGACGGCGTTGGCAGCGACAGCGTGGACCTCAAGGACCGCACCAACCCCTATGCTGAAGTCAGCCTGCTGATGAACCAGAAGGGCGACCTGCCAGTGATGGCGGGCCTGTACTACACCCGCACCGAGTACAAGCTCGACGACGACTCCTATGTGGCCGACAACACCAAGCTCAAGCGTGACGAATACGGCTTCAAGGTCGGTATTGCATTCTGACGCTGTTGTACTGCAAAAAACGCCCCGAATTCTCGGGGCGTTTTTTGGGTGGGCCAGGCATGGCGCGTTGCGCGCAAGCCTACTCGATCTTGGACTTGATTAGGTAACTTAAAGTAATAGGGGATTCACTGGGTGATCGTTTGATTCGGCACTAACTGACAGGTGTATGTGCTTGTTTTTTATACAAATATAGATAGAGCGCAATTGATACTGATGCAGTTAAAAAAGCCAAGCATGCAGCCACAACAAAAGGGGCTGGGCGACCGCCTGCAATTATTAGCACTGTCCCTAAAGAAGGTCCAATTATAATGCATAGCATTTGGATGCTTCTGAAAGACATGGATACTCTTCCGATATTATCAGAAGGGCATAATTGTTGAAGTATTATATTGGACGATATGATTAATAACTCATAACTTAAACCATTCACAAACCAAATCAGCGGATAGAGATAGGCTCTTCCAGGTACTTGGAAAAATACTAAAATGGCGGTCAGGATTAATGCTGCAGAAAAAATAAATAATGCATGTGATCGAAGTAGGATCTCATCGATATTGGTCAATTTGAACTTCATCAACAGTGCGGCACATATCGCGCCTCCGGCGGTTGCGGAAACGATCACTGAAAAATTAACTGGAGGTAAGCCTTCGTAGGCTAGAAAGGACGCCAAATGCGGGTCGTAAATTCCTAAAGCCAGCGATGTCAGTAGGGAGTATAAAAAGCCTATGCGTAGTTGAAAGGGCAAGGCTTTGAAAATAGAAAGTCCTCTTGTTATGTCGCGATAGAGTGGAAGGGTTTTCGTAGAGGAGTCATTAATTTGCGTTCGGAATGCCAGGCAAATAGACCTTAGGAGTGGAAAGGTTAATGAAGTGGCGGCAGCCGACAAAAAGAATAAATCCTTAGGTGATAATACTGCCGTTAACACACCTGCAAGTAATGGTGCAAGAATTTTGGAGGATTGATCAAATACACTGACGTGACTGAAAAATGATTTGCGCTCTTCGGCAAGTATCAGTTGTCGAACCATGATGGTTATCGAAGGGAAGTAAAATAGGTTTGACACGCCTTTGAATAAAACCAAAAACAAAAAGCTCTGAAGGTCTGGAGACACTGCGAGTGCTACAGTAGATAGTGTGCGCAGTATGGCACCAAATAATAGTGTCTTCCTTGCGTCATGTCGATCTATCAGCGTTCCAACGATAGGGCCAAGAAACAACATTGGGGCACCCAGGCAAAAAGCCAGGAACGCTATCGATGAAGGAGATGCATGCCATAGATAGACGGGAACCGTGAAGATCAAAAAAATATCAAGCCATAGTGATAGGCTGGATAGCGCTTGCACGTAAATAAGCTTACTTGACGTTTTCATCATGCCGATCTGAATTGAGAAAAAGCTTGTCTTCAAACACGAAGCCGTCGAGTCCATGTTCACTGGCGAATCGATACAGGTCGCTCAACCTATTTATAAAACCGCGGCCGTTAAAGTTTAGGGGCGTGTTACAAAGTACGCCGACTCCTGATATATCACGATAGGCGCTCAGTAACTGATGCATACGAAGATTCTGCGATTTATTGACTGATTGAGGGCGCGCTGAGTTATCAACGTGCGTCACGGCTGGAATTTTAGATGAAATAACTTTTCGAAATTCCAGCATGAAAGGGGAGGGGTTGGACGGGCGAAAGTATTCAGCCATACATTCTTCTAAGCATATAGGCGCAATGGGTCGAAACCCCTCGCGCTTCTTGATTTTATTCAATCTAATGAGGTTTTCTCTAGGGTAGGGCGCCGCAAAATTACTCGTCTCATATATAGTTTCTCAGGATTATTGCCTTCGCAGATTTGTGATGCACTTAAACCGTATGAGCGTCTATTGTGATTGTCAATATTATTTCTTGAGCTGTATTATTTTTCAGTTGAGTCTTCCTGTGTTTTTCCAGGCATTTATCGGATCGGTCTGATTGGCATTTCCTACATTTCGCTCCATCGTTGATTTCTAAAAGTATTGGTTCATATACAAGACTGTAATATCCAGTTGCATATAAGCCGACGTTCCGTTGTCGTTGTGGTTCACATATTTTTCTTCGCGGGTGCTCAACGCTAGAAGCGTTTAGTCGAGGACACCAAATGCGGCGTATGGAATGCCTACGTTGATATTGATCTGCATCTGGCGTTTACGCTTGCGGCCGAAACCGCCATGCCTGGTGCTGTTCGACTCACTATGGTGGTGAGTCGAATGACTTGGAGGTGAAAGTCCTCTACACACCCGGCAAGGGTACGACACAAACTCCGCTGTGTGCTGTGGCGTCAATGGAAGCAGCCTACTACTCGATGCTTTCGCAGGTCAGCCCAGTGCAGCAAGTTGTGCCACGGTTTCCGGAAAGCGCGCGACCAGGCGGATCAGGGTGACCGCCTGGGCGTTGGGTTTGGCCCGGCCTTGTTCCCAGTTTTCCAGGGTCCGGATGTTCGTACGCAAGTACATGGCGAATACCGACCGGGAGAGGTTGAGTTGCTGGCGCACGGCGATCACCTCGTTTGCGGTAAGCGGTGCCAGTTTGTTGAGGTGGACTTTGTGGGCGCGCAGGGTGATTTTGCCCTGGCGTTCGTCGGCCAGGGCGTCGAAGCCTTCGATTAACTCTGAAGCAATAGTGCGTTTCATGCTGATCACTACGTAGGTTGCGTATGAATTGATCACTTTACGAAAGCAGGACGGAGCGCGATGTCAGCTGTCGCTGTATATCGGGTCAGACCATTCGCGATGCTAGCGTGGCATGGGACCGCGTTGAGCCCATGAGCATCCAACTGACGCTCCTCGATCCAAATGTGGGAGCGGGCTTGCTCGCGAAGGCGGCGGGGCAGTCAATACATTTGGTGACTAGAGCACCTACCCTTGCCCTGAAAACGCAAAACGGCGCCCAAAGGCGCCGTTCTGTTGACTGCATCAATCTAAGCGATCAAACCCCCAACACCGCATGCTGCACCAGGGTGAGCAACGGTTGCGGGTACACGCCCAGGAAGAACGCGAGCAGGGCGATGGCCAGCAGCATCACGCCACCGGCTTTCTGTTCCCAATGCAGCTCGGCATCCACACGGCGCAGGTTTGGCTCGATCAGGTACAGGGTGACCATCACGCGCAGGTAGTAGAACACGCCGATGGCGCTGCCCAGTACCAGGGACGCTACCAACCACCACTCGTGGGCTTCAACACCGGTTGCGACAATGTAGAACTTGCCGATAAAGCCCGCGGTCAGCGGAATGCCGGCCAGGGACAGCATCATTACGGTCAGCACGGCAGTCAGGTACGGACGGCGCCAGAACAGGCCGCGGTATTCGTACAGGGCATCGGCGTCACGGCCTTTGTAAGGCGAGGACATCAGCGTGATCACGCCGAATGCGCCGAGGCTGGTGATCACGTAAGTGACCAAGTACACGCCGATGGCTTCCACGGCCAGGCCCTTGCTCGCCACCAGGGCGATCAGCAGGTAGCCGAAGTGGGCGATGGACGAGTAACCCAGCAGACGCTTGAGGTTGTTCTGGGTCAGCGCCAGCAGGTTACCGAACAGGATCGACGCAATGGCGATTACGGTCAGCACGTTGCTCAGCACGCCGGTGTTGGCGGCAGGCGAGATCTGGAACAGACGCACCATCACCGCAAACACCGCCACCTTCGACGCAGTCGCCAGGAACGCGGCCACCGGCGCCGGGGCGCCTTCGTACACGTCTGGGGTCCACAAGTGGAACGGCACCAGCGACAGCTTGAACGCCAGGCCGATCAGCATCATCGCCAGGCCCAGCTGGGCAATCGGCGCCGGGCTGTTGGTGGCGGCCAGGGCCTGGCCGATACCGGTGAAGCTCAGGCTGCCGGCTTCGGCGTAGAGCAGGGCCATACCGAACAACAGGAACGCGGAACCGGCGGCCGACAGCACCATGTACTTGATACCGGCTTCCAGGGAGCGCTTGTTGAAGAAGGCGTAGGCCACCAGGCCGTAGGTCGGGATCGACAGCAGTTCCAGGCCGATGAACAAGCCGGCCAGGTGCTGCGCGCTGACCAGCACGATACCGCCGGCCGCAGCCAGCAGGATCAGCAGGTACAGCTCTTCCTTGTTACCCGGGTAGCCGGTGCCGCCTTCGCCGAGGTAGGCGTGGGCGAGGGTGACGCAGGCCAGGGTCGCCACCAGGATCAGGGCGATGTACAGCAACGCGAAGTCATCGACCATCATCAATGGCGTGACCGCCAGTGGCGCGACCTTGAGGGCCGGGATGATCGACAGCAGGGCCAGGTTCAACCCCGCGCAGGACAGCAGGAACGTTTGCGAGTGATTGCGGCGCCAGGCGATTGCCAGCATCACCACCACGATGGTGAGGCTGGTAATCAGCAGCGGCGCAAGCGCGATAAAGTGTTGGATCGTGAATTCCATAGCGCTCTTACCGGGCCGAAGCGAGTTGAGAGAAGGCGGTGCCGAACCACTGCTGCACGCCATGCATCGTTGCGGCAGAAGTGTCCAGGAACGGTTGCGGGTACACGCCGATGTAGATCAGCAGTACCGCAAGGCCGAGCACCATGATCAGTTCGCGAGCATCCATCCCTTGCAGGACGGTGTCGGACTTGGCCGGGCCGAAGTAGGCGCGGTGGATCATGATCAGCGAGTAAACCGAACCAAACACCAGGCCGGAGGTAGCAATGGCGCTGATCCACGGCGTCTGTACAAAGGCACCCATCAGGATCAGGAATTCGCCGATGAAGTTACCGGTCCCCGGCAAGCCCAGGGATGCAGCGGCGAAGAACAGGCTGATCGCCGGCAGATAAGCAATGCGCGACCACACGCCACCCATTTCACGCATGTCACGGGTGTGCAGGCGCTCGTACAACTGACCACTGAGGATAAACAGGGCAGCGGCCGAAACACCGTGGGCCAACATCTGGATCACTGCGCCTTGCAGCGCCAGTTGGCTGCCGGAGTAGATGCCGATCAGTACGAAACCCATGTGGGAAACGGACGAGAAGGCAATCAGGCGCTTGATGTCGGTTTGCGCGAAGGCCAGGAACGCACCGTAGAAGATCCCGATCAGACCCAGGGTCATGGCGATCGGCGCGAACTCGGCCGAGGCATTCGGGAACAGCGGCAGGGCGAAACGCAGCAGGCCGTAGGCCGCCGTCTTCAACAGGATACCGGCCAGGTCCACGGAACCGGCAGTCGGCGCCTGGGCGTGAGCGTCAGGCAACCAGGAGTGAAACGGCACCACTGGCAGCTTCACCGCGAAGGCGATGAAGAAGCCGAGCATCAGGATGTACTCGGTGGTCAGCGACATCTTGGTTTTCAACAGGTCGGCGTAGTTGAACGTAATCACGCCGGTGCTGTTGAAGTTGACCAGGACCAGGCCCAGGATCGCCACCAACATGATCAGGCCGGAAGCCTGGGTGAAGATGAAGAACTTGGTCGCCGCGTAGATCCGGGTTTTCTTGCCGTCCGAAGAACTGTGACCCCAGAGCGCGATGAGGAAGTACATCGGCACCAGCATCATTTCCCAGAAGAAGAAGAACATGAACAGGTCCAGCGCCAGGAACACGCCGACCACGCCGCCCAGGATCCACATCAGGTTCAGGTGGAAGAAGCCCACGTGACGCTGGATCTCTTTCCAGGAGCAGAGTACCGAGAGGATACCCAGCAGGCCGGTCAGCAGGATCATCAACAGCGACAGGCCGTCGAGGGCCAGGTGCACATTGATGCCGAAGCGCTGGATCCACACGTGCTTGAATTCAAGCGCGAAGGTCGGATCGACACCCGGTGCCGGAGCGAATGAATAGTCACCATGGGCCCACAGCCAGAGGCCGAGTGCGAGTTCCAGGGACATGGTCAGCAACGCAATCCAGCGGGGGAGGGTGGCGCCGAAGCGTTCACCCATCCAGCAGAGCAGGCCGCCGATAAAGGGGATCAGGATTAGCCAGGGCAGAATCATGACGGGCTCGTTTCCTTTCGCAAGTTTGCAAAGTACGCAGTGCACTTAAACATAGTCAGACCGCTACCACGACGATGGCGCCGATCACCAGCACGGCACCGGCCGCCATGGACGCTGCATACCAACGCAGTTGGCCAGTCTCGCTGCGGCTCAGGGCTGTGTGACCGGCCTTGGCGGCGCGCGGGATCAAACCGATGGTCTGGTCGAGCGGGTCTTTGCGCAGTACATGGCTGATGGCGAGGTATGGCTTGACGAACAGTTTGTCGTAGAGCCAATCGAAGCCCCAGGCAGCGAACCACCAGGCCGACAGGAAGCGCCCGATGCCACTGTTGGCCACAGCGGTCACGAAGCGACGCTTGCCGAGGAACAGCAGGGCGGCCAGCAGGATACCGGCGATGGCGATGGCGCCCGAGGCGATTTCCAGGCTGTGCTTGTCTGCGCCGCCGGCATGGCCGACGCTTTCTGGCAATACGCCGGCCAGTGGTGGAGTGATCATGGCGCCGATGAAGGTCGACAGGATGATCAGCACCGACAGTGGCAGCCAGTGGGAGATGCCATGGCCTGCGTGTGCTTCGGTCTTGGCTTCACCGTGGAAGGTGATGAAGATCAGGCGGAAGGTGTACAGCGAGGTCATGAACGCACCCACCAGGCCTGCGTAGAGCAGGTTCTGGTTACCGCTGGCAAACGCTTCCCAGAGGATTTCGTCCTTGGAGTAGAAACCGGCGGTCACCAACGGCAGGGCTGCGAGTGCGGCACCACCGACGATGAAGCTGGTGTAGGCCAGTGGCAGTTTCTTCCACAGGCCGCCCATCTTGAAGATGTTCTGCTCGTGGTGGCAGGCGACGATCACCGCACCGGAGGCGAGGAACAGCAACGCCTTGAAGAACGCGTGGGTCATCAGGTGGAAGATCGCCGCGTCCCAGGCGCCAACGCCCAGGGCCAGGAACATGTAGCCGATCTGGCTCATGGTCGAGTAGGCGAGGATACGCTTGATGTCGGTTTGCACCAGCGCGGCGAAGCCGGCCAGTACCAGGGTCACGCCACCGACGATGCCTACCAGGTGCAGGATGTCCGGTGCCAGGGTGAACAGGCCGTGGGTACGGGCGATCAGGTAGACACCGGCGGTCACCATGGTTGCGGCGTGGATCAGTGCCGAAACCGGTGTAGGGCCAGCCATCGCATCCGCCAGCCAGGTTTGCAGCGGCAGTTGCGCGGATTTACCCACGGCGCCGCCCAGCAGCATCAGGGTCGCCAAGGTGATCCAGAAGTCGCCGACCTGGAATTTCTGCGGTGCCAGCACCAGCAGTTCCTGGATGTTCAGCGTGCCCACCTGTTGGAACAGGATGAACAGGCCAATGGCCATGAACACGTCGCCGATACGGGTGACGATAAATGCCTTGAGTGCCGCATTGCCGTTGTTGCGGTTGCTGTAATAGAAACCGATCAACAGGTACGAGCACAGGCCCACGCCTTCCCAGCCGAAGTACAGGAACAACAGGTTATCGCCGAGCACCAGGAACAACATGCTGGCGATAAACAGGTTGGTGTACGAGAAGAAGCGCGAGTAGCCCGCTTCACCGCGCATGTACCAGGACGCGAACAGGTGGATCAAAAAGCCTACACCGACCACCACGCCGAGCATGGTGATCGACAGGCCGTCGACGTAGAGGGCGAAGTTGGGCTTGAAGCCTTCCACCGACATCCACTGCCACAGCACCAGGGTGTAGTGACCGCCTTCTGGCGGCGCCACGTTGAATTGCCAGATGACGTAGGCGGCCACAATGGCCGACAGGCCAATGGAGCCCACGCCGATCAAGGCCGAGAGGTTTTCCGACCAGCGCCCGCGAGAGAACGACAGCAGCAGGAAACCGATCAGGGGAAATACGAAAGTCAGAAAGATCATGTTCATCCGCGCATCTCACTGGCAGCGTCGATATCAAGCGTGTGGAAGCGACGATACAGCTGCAGCAGGATCGCCAGGCCAATACTGGCTTCGGCGGCTGCAAGGCTGATCACCAGGATGAACATGACTTGTCCATCCGGCTGGCCCCAACGTGCGCCCGCCACGATGAACGCCAGTGCCGCGGCGTTCATCATGATTTCCAGGCTCATCAACACGAACAGAATGTTACGGCGCACCATCAGGCCGACCAGGCCAAGGCAGAACAGGATGCCGGCGACCGCCAGACCATGCTCCAAAGGGATAGCAGGCATCGTCATTGCTCCTTGGCTTCGTTGCGGCCCAAGTGGAAGGCGGTGATGGCTGCGGCGAGCAGCAGCATCGAAGCCAGTTCGACCACCAGCAGGTACGGGCCGAACAGGCTGATGCCCACGGCTTTGGCGTCTACGGTGGTGTGGCCGATGGCCTGGCCGCTCTGGTGAGCGAATAGTACATACAGCAGTTCACCCAGCAGCAATGCTGCGAGGACAACCGGGCCGAGCCAGATGCCGGGCTTGAGCCAGACACGCTCCTGGGCGACCGAAGCCGGCCCCAGGTTGAGCATCATCACCACAAACACGAACAGCACCATGATGGCGCCGGCGTAGGCGATCACTTCCAGTACACCGGCGAACGGTGCGCCGAGGCTGAAGAAGGTCATGGCCACGGCGATCAGCGAAATGATCAGGTAGAGCAGGGCGTGCACGGGGTTGGTGTTGGTGATCACGCGAAGCGTGGACACCACTGCAATACCCGATGCGAAATAGAAAGCGAATTCCATCTTTCTTCCTTAAGGCAGCAAGCTCTTCACGTTGATCGGCTCGGCTTCGTTTTGTGCGGCGCCCTTCGGCTTACCGGCAACGGCCATACCTGCAACACGATAGAAGTTGTAATCAGGGTTTTTACCGGGACCAGAGATCAGCAGATCTTCTTTCTCGTACACCAGGTCCTGACGTTTGAACTCGGCCATCTCGAAATCCGGTGTGAGCTGGATCGCGGTGGTCGGGCAAGCTTCCTCGCAGAGGCCGCAGAAAATGCAGCGCGAGAAGTTGATACGGAAGAAGTCCGGGTACCAGCGACCGTCTTCGGTTTCAGCTTTCTGCAGGGAGATGCAACCCACCGGGCACGCCACGGCGCACAGGTTGCAGGCTACGCAACGCTCTTCGCCATCGGGGTCGCGGGTCAGTACGATGCGGCCGCGATAGCGCGGCGGCAGGTACACCGCTTCTTCGGGGTATTGCAGGGTGTCGCGTTTGCGAAAGCCGTGACCGAACACCATCACCAGGCTTCGCAACTGGGTACCGGTACCCTTAACGATGTCGCCAATATATTTGAACATGGGTCAAATCCTCACTGAACCGCGGCAGCTGGCGTGTTCAACAACACGACGGCAGCCGTCACCAGCAAATTGATCAGGGTCAGCGGCAGGCAGAATCTCCAGCTGAAATCCATCACCTGGTCATAGCGTGGGCGCGGAATCGAGGCGCGCAGCAGGATGAACAGCATGATGAAGAACGCGGTCTTCAAGAAGAACCAGAAGAAGGCCAACTGCGGCAGGATGCCGAACGGACCGTGCCAGCCGCCGAAGAACAGCGTGACCAGCAGGGCCGAGATCAAGATGATGCCGATGTACTCACCGACGAAGAACATGCCCCACTTCATGCCGGCATATTCAATGTGGTAACCGTCGGCCAGTTCCTGCTCCGCTTCCGGCTGGTCGAACGGGTGACGGTGAGTCACGGCCACGCCAGCGATGAAGAAGGTGCAGAAGCCAAAGAACTGCGGAATGATGAACCACAGGTTCTGTGCCTGGTACTCGACGATATCGCGCATGTTGAACGAGCCGACCTGCACCACGATGCCCATCAGGGCCAGGCCCATGAACACTTCGTAGGACACGGTCTGGGCCGAGGCCCGCAAGCTGCCCAGCAGGGCGAACTTGTTGTTACTGGCCCAACCGGCGAACAGCACCGCATACACCGACAGACCGGCCATGGCGAAGAAGAACAGCAAGCCGATGTTCAGGTCCGCCACGCCCCAGGTCGGGGTGATCGGGATGATCGCGAAGGCAATCAGCAAGGCGCTCATGGCTACCACTGGTGCCAGGGTGAAGATCACCTTGTCGGCGAACGGCGGGGTCCAGTCTTCCTTGAAGAACATTTTCAGCATGTCGGCCGCGATCTGGAACATGCCGAATGGGCCAACGCGGTTCGGACCGTAACGGTCCTGCCACCAGCCCAGCAGGCGACGTTCGACGAAGCTGAGCAGCGCGCCCGCGACGACCACGGCCAACAGGATCACGATGGCCTTGACCACCGAGATGATCACGTCAATTACTTCCGGCGTGAACCAAGTCATTGCGCTGCCTCCTGCAGACCGTCAACGGTTTTGCCGAAAATGGCAGGCGGAATACCGGCGATGCCTTTAGGCAGTGCAACCAGGCCGGCACCCAGCTCGTCATTGATACGCAGCGGCAGACGCAAGGTCTGGCCGGCGACGTTGAGGCTGAGCAGCGCGCCGTCGTTGACGCCCAGGCGGTCGGCTTCGGACTTGGCCACGGACACGTAAGCGGCAGGAATGCGCTCTTGAACCGGCGCGGCCTTGGAAGAGGTTTCTTCGCTGCCGAACAGGTGGAAGAACGGCACGACCTGCCAGGTGCCCGGAGCCGGGTTGAACGGACGCGGTACCGCAGTGAACCAGTTCAGCGCGTCACCGGTGCTTTCGATCAGGCGGGTGCCCGGGTCGCCAGCACGGATGTGACCACCGACTTCATCCTGGAACTTGTTCCAGGCCTGCGGCGAGTTCCAGCCCGGCGACCAGGCAAACGGCACCTGCTGACGCGGCTCGGCCGAGCCCGAGTAACCTTCCATGGAGAAGGCGAACGCAGTGTCGATGTCTTGCGGGGTACGCGGTTCGTGCACGCTGATGTCGGCGCGCATGGCGGTACGACCGGAGTAGCGCAGCGGTTCACGGGCCAGTTTCAGGCCCTTGATACGGAACGCGGCAGACGGCGCGGCATCGACAATACGAGCCAGCTGAGGCGCGCTGGCGGCGGTGGCAGCGGTCACGTGGTCGAGCTGGGTCCAGTCTATCGGCTGGTTCAGCAGGGTGGCACGCAGGGCATGCAGCCAGCGCCAGCCTTCGTGCACCAGGATGCTGGCGTCCATGTACTTCGGATCGAACACCTGGAAGAAGCGCTGGGCGCGGCCTTCCTGGCTGACCAGGGTACCGTCGCCTTCGGCGAAGGTGGCGGCTGGCAGCACCAGGTCGGCACGCTCGCTGGTGGCGGTCTTCTGGTGGTCGGCCACGATCAGGACTTTGGCAGCGTCCAGCGCAGCGTCAACCTTAGCGGCAGCGGTGCGGGTGTACAGGTCGTTTTCCAATACCACAATGGCGTCGGCGTTGCCGTCGGTCACTGCTTGCAGGGCGGCGTCCAGGGACTCGCCACCGAGCATGGCCAGGCCCAGGCTGTTGGCTTCCGGCACCACCAGGCTGATGGAGCCGTTCTTGTCGCGCAGCTTCAGGGCCTTGGCGATGTTGGCAGCGGCTTCGATCAGCGCCTTGGAACCCAGGGAGGTGCCGGCGATGATCAATGGGCGCTTGGCCGCCAGCAGTGCGTCGGCAATGCGCTGGGCCAGTTCGACCGCTTCGGTGTCCAGGCCATCGACGGCAGGCGCGCTGGCGTCGAGGGCGTGGGCCACGGCGAAACCGAGGCGGGCCAGGTCGTCCGGTGCGGCGTGCACGCATTCTTCGGCGATGTCGTCGAGCTTGGTTTCAGCCAGCGAGGCGATAAACAGCGGGTTCAGCGCGTGCTGACCGATGTTTTTCACCGCCGCGTCAAGCCACGGCTGTACGCGCATGGCGTCGGCCATTTCTTCGGCCTTGCCTTTGACCGACTGGCGCAGCGACAGGGCAATGCGCGCAGCGGTCTGGGTCAGGTCTTCACCGAGCACGAAGATCGCATCGTGGTCTTCGATGTCGCGCATGTTCGGAACCGGCAGCGGGCTGTCATTCAGCACTTGCAGGACCAGGCGGATGCGCTCCAGCTCGCCGGCTTCGATACCGCAGTAGAAGTGCTCGGCACCGACCAGCTCGCGCAACGCGAAGTTGCTTTCGAGGCTGGCACGCGGCGAACCGATACCGACGATATTGCGCCCGCGCAGCAGGTCGGCGGCTTTATCCAGCGCGGCGTCCAGGCTCAGCTTGGCGCCATCGGCCAGCAGCGGCTGGCGTGGGCGGTCTTCGCGGTTGACGTAGCCATAGCCGAAACGGCCACGGTCGCACAGGAAGTACTGGTTGACCGAACCGTTGAAGCGGTTTTCGATGCGACGCAGTTCGCCGTAGCGCTCGCCCGGGGAGATGTTGCAACCGCTGGAGCAGCCATGGCAGATGCTCGGCGCAAATTGCATGTCCCACTTACGGTTGTAGCGCTCGGAGTGAGTCTTGTCGGTAAACACACCGGTCGGGCAGACCTCGGTGAGGTTGCCGGAAAACTCGCTCTCAAGCACGCCGTCTTCAACGCGACCGAAGTACACGTTGTCGTGGGCGCCGAAGACGCCCAGGTCGGTGCCGCCGGCGTAGTCTTTATAGAAGCGCACGCAGCGGTAGCAGGCGATGCAGCGGTTCATTTCGTGGGAAATGAACGGGCCGAGGTCCTGGTTCTGGTGGGTACGCTTGGTGAAGCGATAACGGCGCTCGTTGTGGCCGGTCATCACCGTCATGTCTTGCAGGTGGCAGTGACCGCCTTCCTCACAGACCGGGCAGTCGTGGGGGTGGTTGGTCATCAGCCATTCGACAACGCTGGCGCGGAACGCCTTGGACTCTTCATCGTCGATGGAGATCCAGGTGTTGTCGGTGGCTGGGGTCATGCAGGACATGACGATACGACCACGGGTGTCGTTCTCGTCGGTGTATTGCTTGACCGCACACTGGCGACAGGCACCGACGCTACCGAGCGCGGGGTGCCAGCAGAAATACGGAATATCGAGGCCGAGTGACAGACACGCCTGTAACAGGTTGTCTGCCCCATCGACTTCGAGCGCTTTGCCGTCTACGTGGATAGTGGCCATGGTTCAAAGTTCTTCGTTGGCCCGTTGTCAGCGGGCGTGGCTAATGGAATCTTGTTATTCATGTGCATCTACACAGCCTTTACGGCGTCAGCACATGAGCAGGCGAAGGGCACGGACCCTTCGCCTGTTTAAGCGTTACGCGCCGACTACGATCGGCTTCGCCAGAGGCGGGACGGCGGCGCTGGTGGGCGCGATGCCGGCTTCGAACTCCGAGCGGAAGTATTTGATTGCGCTGCCCAATGGCTCTACGGCGCCCGGTGCGTGAGCACAGAAGGTCTTGCCTGGGCCGAGGAAGCCGACCAGGCCCAGCAGGGTTTCGATATCACCCTCGCGGCCTTCGCCGTTTTCCAGGGCCATCAGCAGCTTGACGCTCCACGGCAGGCCGTCGCGGCATGGGGTGCAGAAGCCGCAGGATTCACGGGCAAAGAACTGCTCCATGTTGCGCAGCAGCGAGACCATGTTCACGGTGTTGTCGACCGCCATTGCCAGGCCGGTACCCATCCGGGTGCCCACCTTGCCGATGCCGCCGGCATACATTTGTGCGTCCAGGTGCTCAGGAAGCAGGAAACCGGTGCCGGCGCCGCCTGGCTGCCAGGCTTTCAAGGTGTAGCCGTCGCGCATACCGCCGGCGTAGTCCTCGAACAGCTCGCGGGCGGTCACGCCGAACGGCAGCTCCCACAGGCCAGGGTTCTTGACCTTGCCGGAGAAACCCATGAGCTTGGTGCCCATGTCTTCGCTGCCTTCACGGGCCAGGGATTTGTACCAGTCCACGCCGTCGGCGATGATCGCCGGCACGTTGCACAGGGTCTCGACGTTGTTCACGCAGGTCGGCTTGCCCCACACGCCTACGGCGGCGGGGAAGGGCGGCTTGGAGCGCGGGTTGGCGCGGCGACCTTCGAGGGAGTTGATCAGTGCGGTTTCTTCACCGCAGATATAACGCCCGGCGCCGGTGTGCACGAACAGTTCGAAGTCGAAGCCGGAACCGAGGATGTTCTTGCCCAGCAGGCCCGCGGCCTTGGCTTCTGCCACTGCACGGTTGAGGTGCTTGGCGGCGGTGGTGTACTCGCCACGCAGGAAGATGTAGCCACGGTAGGTCTTGAGCGCACGGGCGCTGATCAACATGCCTTCGATCAGCAGATGGGGCAGTTGCTCCATCAGCATGCGGTCTTTCCAGGTGTTGGGCTCCATTTCATCCGCGTTGCACAGCAGGTAGCGGATGTTGATGGATTCGTCTTTGGGCATCAGGCCCCACTTCACACCCGTGGGGAAGCCTGCGCCGCCGCGGCCCTTGAGGCCGGCGTCCTTCACGGTCTGGACGATATCGTCCTGGGCCATATCGGCGAAGGCTTTGCGCGCTGCGGCGTAACCGTTCTTGGCCTGGTATTCGTCAAGCCATACCGGCTCGCCGTCGTCACGCAGGCGCCAGGTCAGCGGGTGGGTCTCGGCCGAACGCTTGATCAGGTTGGCCGGGCCGAAGGAAGTCAGGGTCATGGGTAGCCCTCGAGCAATTGGGTCACGCCAGCAGGCTGTACGTCACCGAATGTGTCGTCGTCGATCATCAACGCCGGCGCCTTGTCGCAGTTGCCCAGGCAGCACACCGGCAGCAGCGTGAAGCGGCCGTCGGCGGTGGTCTGGCCGAGGCCGATGCCGAGCTTGGCCTGGATTTCGCTGACCACGGACTCATGGCCGCCGATGTAGCAGACCATGCTGTCGCACACGCGAATGATGTGACGGCCGACTGGCTGACGGAAGATCTGGCTGTAGAACGTGGCCACCCCTTCAACGTCGCTGGCAGGGATGCCGAGGATCTCGCCGATGGCGTAGAGGGCGCCGTCGGGCACCCAGCCACGTTCCTTCTGAACGATCTTCAGGGCTTCGATCGACGCCGCGCGCGGATCTTCGTAGTGATGCAGCTCGTGCTCGATGGCCGAGCGCTCGGTTTCACTCAAGGTGAAACGGTCTGTCTGGATAAGCGTGCTGTTCATGCTTAGCGGTCCACGTCGGCCATAACGAAATCGATACTACCCAGGTACGCAATCAAGTCCGCGACCATCTCGCCTTTGATCACCGAAGGGATCTGCTGCAAGTGGGCGAAGCTTGGAGTACGAATCCGGGTGCGGTAGCTCATGGTGCCGCCATCGCTCGTCAGGTAATAACTGTTGATACCCTTGGTCGCTTCGATCATCTGGAAGGATTCGTTGGCCGGCATGACCGGGCCCCACGAAACTTGCAGGAAGTGCGTGATCAGGGTTTCGATGTGCTGCAGCGTGCGCTCTTTGGGCGGCGGCGTGGTCAGCGGGTGATCCGCCTTGTACGGGCCGGCCGGCATGTTGCGCATGCACTGCTCGATGATCTTCAGGCTCTGGCGCATTTCTTCGACGCGCACGATGCAACGGTCGTAGGCATCGCCATTGGCCGCCAGCGGTACTTCGAACTCGAAGTTCTCGTAGCCGGAGTACGGGCGCGCCTTGCGCAGGTCGAAGTCGCAACCGGTGGAACGCAGGCCGGCACCGGTGACGCCCCATTCCAGGGCCTCTTTGGTGTTGTACTGGGCGACGCCGATGGTACGACCCTTGAGGATGCTGTTGTCCAGCGCGGCTTTCTGGTACTCGTCCAGACGCTTGGGCATCCAGTCGATGAATTCCTTGACCAGGCGCTCCCAGCCGTTCGGCAGGTCGTGGGCCACGCCGCCGATGCGGTACCAGGCCGGGTGCAGGCGGAAACCGGTGATGGCTTCGATGACCTTGTAGGCGCGCTGACGGTCGGTGAAAGTGAAGAACACCGGGGTCATGGCGCCGACGTCCTGGATATAGGTACCCAGGAACAGCAGGTGGCTGGTGATGCGGAAGAACTCGGCCATCATGATGCGGATGGTGTCGACGCGGTCCGGCACTTTAATGCCGGCCAGCTTTTCGACCGAGAGCACGTACGGCAGGTTGTTCATCACGCCGCCGAGGTAGTCGATACGGTCGGTGTACGGGATGAAGCTGTGCCAGGACTGACGCTCGGCCATCTTCTCGGCGCCACGGTGGTGGTAGCCGATGTCCGGGACGCAGTCGACGATTTCTTCGCCGTCCAGTTGCAGGATGATACGGAAGGCACCGTGAGCCGAAGGGTGGTTCGGGCCCAGGTTGAGGAACATGTAATCCTCGTTGGTGCCGGAGCGTTTCATGCCCCAGTCTTCCGGACGGAAGCGCGCCGCTTCTTCTTCAAGCTGCTGCTTGGCGAGGTTGAGGCTGTACGGGTCGAACTCGGTGGCGCGGGCAGGGAAGTCCTTGCGCAGCGGGTGACCTTCCCAGGTCGGCGGCATCATGATGCGCGTCAGGTGTGGGTGGCCGGGGAAGTCGATGCCGAACATGTCCCAGACTTCACGCTCGTACCAGCTGGCGTTCGGCCAGATACCGGTGACGGTCGGGATGCTCAGGTCACTCTCGCTCAGGGCAACCTTGATCATCACGTCGCTGTTACGTTCCAGCGACATCAGGTGGTAGAACACGGTGAAATCGGCGCCGCTCGGCAGCCCCTGGCGCTTGGTGCGCAGACGCTCGTCCACGCCATGCAGGTCATAGAGCATGACGTACGGCTTGGGCAGGTTGCGCAGGAAGGTCAGGACTTCGACGAGCCTGGCGCGCGCCACCCACAGCACCGGCATACCGGTGCGTGTGGCCTGGGCGGTGAAGGCGTCAGGGCCAAAACGGTTATTGAGTTCGACAACCACATCCTGGTCGTCTGCCTTATAAGGCGGGATGTACAGAGCACTGCCTGTAGTCATGGTTTTTTATCGCTTTCGGTCAACGTAAAGAATGAAGCCAGGTTTTCGTTCTATAAAAGAAGCGGTGCTGGATCAGACTTCGTCGGGGCTGCGCAGGTTGGTGACTGCGATTCGCTGTTCGCGGCGCTGTTCCTTTTGGGACGGCATCTCGGCGCGGTACACGCCTTGATCACCGACGACCCAGGACAGCGGGCGACGCTCCTTGCCAATCGATTCCTGCAACAGCATCAAGCCTTGCAGGAATGCTTCGGGGCGGGGCGGGCAGCCAGGCACGTAGACGTCCACGGGCAGGAACTTGTCCACCCCTTGAACGACCGAGTAGATGTCGTACATGCCACCGGAGTTGGCGCACGAACCCATGGAGATGACCCACTTCGGTTCGAGCATTTGCTCATAGAGACGCTGGATGATCGGCGCCATCTTGATGAAGCAGGTACCGGCGATAACCATGAAATCCGCCTGGCGCGGTGATGCCCGGATAACTTCGGCGCCAAAGCGGGCGATGTCATGGGGTGCCGTGAAGGCGGTGGTCATTTCCACGTAGCAGCACGAAAGGCCGAAGTTGTACGGCCACAGGGAGTTTTTACGCCCCCAGTTGACCGCGCCACTCAGCACGTCTTCCAGCTTGCCCATGTAGATGTTTTTGTGGACTTGGTCTTCTAACGGGTCGGAAACGGTTTCCCGTTCGCCGATGGGGTACTGCTCGTTAGGAGCATCCGGGTCGATCCTGGTGAGATTGTATTGCATTGCCAAAGCCTCATTGTTTCAGCTTCGCCTGCCGCTTGCGACGAGCTTCCGGAGCCCAGTCAAGGGCGCCCACTCGGAACAGGTAGACAAGACCTGCCAACAGAATTGCTATGAAAACGAGAGCTTCGACGAATCCGGTCCAGCCGCTTTCGCGGACGGACACAGACCATGCAAAGAGAAAGAGGGCTTCGATATCGAAGATCACGAAGAGCATCGCGACCAGATAGAATTTGGCTGAGAGCCGCAAGCGGGCGCCACCTGTAGGTAGCATGCCGGACTCGAACGGTTCGTTTTTGCTGCGGCCCCAGGCTTTTGACCCGAGTAGGCTGGAGACGCCAAGCATGAAGGCGCAGAGGCCCACAACACCGAGGAGGAAAATGGCAAAGCCCCAGTTGTGGGCCATGAGTCCTGTCGCGTCGGTCATGCTGGAAATCCTTAACAGAGAGCAAAGGTCTCTGAGCTCGAAAAAGTAACGATGCAGTGACGATATGTCGCACTGCAATCAATCGCGGTGATTTTATGGCTAAACACCGGGCAAGTAAAATTCCCAGGGCGAAATTATTCGGTGGAATAAGCACATAGTGCACCTTCTTGGGGCTGTAGCCCTTGTGCCGTGGGCATTAGCGGGCTTTTCATCAATTATGTTTTGTTTAAGCTGTAACGAAGTTTTCAGGCGCCAAATGATAATGAATATTGTTTGCGTGGGGTTTAAGCGATTGTTTCTCATGTGGCGGGGGAAGTTGCCGTTACTTGCTTGAGTGTCGCTTAGTTGTCGCAACGGTTCTTTTAACCGATTGGATGTGTGCGAATACCGCTCTGGATCAATGTTTTGCGCAAAATTCCTTGTGGGAGGGGGCTTGCTCCCGATAGCTGAGTATCAGCCAACCCAACTGTTGCTGATCCACCGCTATCGGGAGCAAGCCCCCTCCCACATTTGGTCCGCAGTGCATCGGTAGGTTTTGTGCAGGCAAAAAAACGCCCCGAACCAGTCGGGGCGTGATTGTTGTGCGGCACTGCGGTTAGGTCTTCCCTGGGGCCGCAGTGGCCGTGTACTCAGTGGATCAGTGGAACTGCTCTTCTTCGGTCGAACCGGTCAGTGCGGTCACGGACGAGGTGCCGCCCTGGATCACGGTGGTCATGTCGTCGAAGTAGCCGGTGCCCACTTCCTGCTGGTGCGCCACGAAGGTGTAGCCTTTGGCGGCGTCAGCGAATTCCTGCTCTTGCAGCTTCACGTAGGCAGTCATGTCGTTGCGGGCGTAGTCGTGCGCCAGGTTGAACATGCTGTGCCACATGTTGTGAATGCCGGCCAGGGTGATGAACTGGTGCTTGTAGCCCATGGCCGACAGCTCGCGCTGGAACTTGGCGATAGTCGCGTCGTCCAGGTTCTTCTTCCAGTTGAAGGAAGGCGAGCAGTTGTAGGACAGCAGTTGGTCCGGGTATTCCTTCTTGATCGCTTCGGCGAAACGACGGGCTTCGTCCAGGTCCGGCTTGGCGGTTTCGCACCAGATCAGGTCGGCGTAAGGAGCGTAGGCCAGGCCGCGGGCGATCGCCTGGTCCAGGCCGGCGCGTACTTTATAGAAGCCTTCCTGAGTGCGTTCGCCAGTCACGAACGGCTGGTCGTACGGGTCGCAGTCCGAGGTCAGCAGGTCAGCGGCGTTGGCATCGGTACGGGCCAGGATGATAGTCGGAGTACCGGCGACGTCGGCCGCCAAACGAGCAGCGGTCAGCTTCTGTACGGCTTCCTGGGTTGGTACCAGTACCTTGCCGCCCATGTGGCCGCATTTTTTCACGGAAGCAAGCTGGTCTTCGAAGTGCACGCCGGCAGCGCCTGCCTCGATCATGCTCTTCATCAGCTCGTAGGCGTTGAGTACGCCGCCGAAACCGGCTTCGGCATCAGCCACGATTGGCGCGAAGTAGTCGATGTAGCCTTCGTCACCCGGGTTCTTGCCGGCTTTCCACTGGATCTGGTCGGCACGACGGAACGAGTTGTTGATGCGCTTGACCACGGTTGGAACCGAGTCCACCGGGTACAGCGACTGGTCGGGGTACATGGATTCAGCGGAGTTGTTGTCCGCTGCCACTTGCCAGCCGGACAGGTAGATCGCCTGGATGCCGGCTTTTACCTGTTGGACTGCCTGGCCGCCAGTGAGGGCGCCCATGCAGTTGACGAAATCTTTGTCGGGACGGAAGGACGGCTTGGCACCTTGGGTGACCAGGTTCCACAGCTTCTCGGCGCCGAGTTTTGCAAAGGTGTGCTCAGGTTGGACCGAGCCACGCAGGCGGACGACGTCAGCAGCGGAATAAGCGCGGGTCACGCCTTTCCAGCGTGGGTTTTCAGCCCAATCTTTTTCAAGGGCTGCAATTTGCTGTTCGCGTGTCAGTGCCATGGGGAAAAACCTCGTCGCATAGGTCTAGGTGGAAAATTCCATTTGCCAGCCACGTAGAAAGTGCGTGGTGATGGCTGCTCGCTGACCAGAAGCTTGGGTGTTCAAGTCAAGTTCGGCGGGGTAGGCGACGGGATGAACGATTGGCTCAAGGCGGAGTTGAGCAGGTAAGGGCAAACTGCAAACGGTCTTCGGGCGTCGTGGGCCTTTGTACGATTCATCAGTGCGTAGCCGGGTTACCTGGTTAGCTTCCGTCCCTCGGGACAACTTCGTTCCAGTCGCAACCTCGTCCAACGTGCCTTGTGGGCGGTACAGACACGAATCGGCTCAGGTGGGTAACTTGGAGCGGCGATCCGAAGGCCCTTGCCAGGGCCCCTGATTAGCGGGAGCGAGGCCATCATGCCCATGCTTTTTTGGATCGTCAAATGTTTTGTAGTGCTTTTTTCAAGGCACTACATCTTTGGTCTAATACGACTCGCCAGTCAGTTTTTGGTGCTTCAGTTCAGGGTGTCGACCTTGACCCGCACCGTCAGGTCATCGCGGCCCTGAGTAGAGTAGCTGCGGGTTGTAGAAGATTTGTCGGCCTGGGTTTCGCCATTGATGCCTGCCAGGGTAATCCATTCGCCCAAGCATCCGCTGACGGTTGTGTCGGTGCTCTGCACGTTCACTACATCAGGACGTTCCTGGCTCATACGGTCACGGTTGGTACTGATAGCCAGGTGTACGGTCTCGCCGGTGACGCTGGCGGTGACGTAAAAGCCCTGGGTGACGTTGCGATACTGGGTCTGGTTCTGCAGGCGGCCATAGCCATCCTGGTGCGTGGTGGTCAGCGGTACGCTCTGGCCGATCTGAATAAGCGCCGGCACGCCTTCGCTGGCCTGGATCTGCTGGATGCCGCCATCGCGGCTGACGGTGCCATAGCTGATGATGCGGGTCTGGCTGTCGCCGCTGTTCTGCTGGTTGGTTTCGTTGGTGTCGACGGTGATCAGCAGGCGCTTGGCCGGCGTGTCCAGTTGGGAGAGCAGGGTACGCAAGCCCTCGATCTTCGCAGGGTCGGCGTTAACAACAAGCTGGTTGCCGTAGGCGCTGACGGTGCCGTCCTTGCCGATGAAGTTCTGCGCCACGGGCAGTAGGTCGGCGCTGGTGCGGTTGCTCAGGTTGACGACCTCGGTGGCAGCCAGGGCCGAAACACTGGCGGTCAGGAGCAGGGCGGTGAGCAGGGTGCGTAGGGACATGTCCGTTATCTCTGCGAGTCATTTGGCTTGATAGTGCCAGTTTGTCGGCCTGGCGGGGCGCAAGTTGAATCGTAGACGGCAAAATGCCCTGGCAGGCAGGGCATTTTGAGGTGTTGCTGATATGGCTATCGGGAGCAAGCCCCCTCCCACATTTTGACCGCATTTCAACGGATGGACTCAGTCAAATGTGGTAGGGGGCTTGCTCCCGATATAGGCGACTCGGTCTTGAGTCAGCCCCCGCGCACCATATCCACATGCGGAATCCCGACTTCAAGAAACTCATCGCTGACGATCTTGAAACCCAGCCGCTCATAAAACGGCGCCGCATACACCTGCGCACTGAGGAACTGCCGGGTCTGGCCGCGCTTTTCAGCCACTCCAATCACCGCTTCCATCAGCTTGTCGCCCACCTTCAGCCCGCGCCAGTCCTTGAGCACCGACACGCGACCAATCTCGCCGCTGGGCAGCAGGCGTGCGGTACCAATCGGAAAGTCGCCTTCGAATGCGAGGAAATGCATGGCGCCAGCGTCGTCCGCATCCCACTCGAGCTCGGCTGGAACCGATTGCTCGGCGATAAATACCGCTTCACGAATGCGCCGAATCTCGTCGATATCCTTTCGCCAGTCCGCGACACTTACGTGAATCTTATTCATCCGCGAACCCCAGGCTGCCTTGCTTGACCAGTTCGCACAGCAGGTCGCGGCCGTCTTCGTCGGCCAGCCATACGCTGAGGTTTTCGCTGTGCAGTGCGTCGGCCGAGCACACCAGCTTCAGCAGTTCACGCAGCTTGCCGGGCAGGTAACGGCTCTGGCCACTGGCGAACAGCAATACATCGTCGTCGACTTCAGACCAGGCCAGGCGCGCGCTTGGGTTGCGTACCAGAATCGCGCCATCTTGCAGGCTGTTGATGAAGTCTTCTTCGCCCAGCTCTTCACCAGCGACCAGTTCCGGGTAGCGCGGCTCGGTCATGAACTGGCCGAACCAGGTCAGCAACATGCGCTCGTCGCTCATGTGCTCAGCCAGCAGACCCTTGAGGCGATCCAGGGCGTCGACCTGAATCTGGTGTGGGTCGCTGACCGGCTGGGCGTCGGCGTCGGTGTAGCGCTCTTCGTCAGTCAGGTACTGGCTGAGGAAGTCGGTGAAGTGGGTCAGCACTTCGGCGGCGCTCGGGGCGCGGAAACCCACCGAGTAGGTCATGCAATCGTCTTCGGCAATGCCGAAGTGCGCCAGGCGCGGTGGCAGGTAGAGCATGTCGCCTGGCTCCAGCACCCATTCGGCGCTTTCTTCGAATTCGGCGAGGATGCGCAGGTCAGCGTGTTGCAGCAGCGGGCTTTCGGAGCTGCACATCTGGCCGATCTTCCAGTTGCGCTTGCCCTGGGCTTGCAGCAGGAACACATCGTAGTTATCGAAGTGCGGACCGACGCTGCCGCCGGGCGCGGCGAAGCTGATCATCACATCGTCGATACGCCAGCTTGGGAGGAAACGGAAGTGCTCCAGCAGTTCGGCGACTTCCGGCACGAACTGGTCGACCGCCTGCACCAGCAGGGTCCACTCACGCTCTGGCAGGGCGCTGAAGGCATCTTCGGCGAATGGGCCGCGACGCAGTTCCCACGGGCGCTCGCCGTGTTCGATCACCAGGCGCGATTCGACTTCTTCTTCCAGGGCCAGGCCTGCCAGTTCGTCGGCGTCGATCGGGCTTTCGAAGTCAGGGATGGCCTGACGGATCAGCAGGGGTTTCTTCTGCCAGTAGTCGCGCAGGAATTCCCGTGCCGTGATGCCGCCCAGAAGTTGAAGAGGGATATCAGGATTCATGTGTAACCTATTGAAAAAAAGCACTTTTAAGACTGGAATAAAAACGCCCGGCGCGGCCGGGCGTCTCAAGGGTCTTGCGGTAATCAGATGCGCTTGGCTTGCTCTACAGCGTTACCGATGTAGTTGGCCGGGGTCAGCAGTTTCAGCTCGGCCTTGGCGGCAGCTGGCATGTCCAGGCCGTCGATGAAAGTCTGCAGCGCTTCAGAGGTGATCCCCTTGCCGCGTGTCAGTTCTTTGAGTTTTTCGTACGGGTTTTCGATGTTGTAGCGACGCATCACGGTCTGGATCGGCTCGGCCAGGACTTCCCAGCATGCATCCAGGTCAGCGGCGATTTTCTGCTCGTTGAGCTCAAGCTTGCTGATGCCTTTGAGGCTGGCTTCGTACGCGATCACGCTGTGGGCAAAGCCTACACCGAGGTTGCGCAGTACGGTGGAGTCGGTCAGGTCGCGCTGCCAGCGAGAGATCGGCAACTTGCTGGCCAGGTGCTGGAACAGCGCGTTGGCGATGCCGAGGTTGCCTTCGGAGTTCTCGAAGTCGATCGGGTTGACCTTGTGCGGCATGGTCGACGAGCCGATTTCACCGGCAATGGTGCGCTGCTTGAAGTAGCCCAGGGAGATGTAGCCCCAGATATCGCGATCGAAGTCGATCAGGATGGTGTTGAAGCGCGCAATCGCGTCGAACAGCTCGGCAATGTAGTCGTGGGGTTCGATCTGCGTGGTGTAAGGGTTGAAACCCAGGCCCAGTTCGTCTTCGATGAAGGCGCGGGCGTTGGCTTCCCAGTCGATCTCGGGGTAGGCCGACAGGTGGGCGTTGTAGTTGCCCACGGCGCCGTTGATCTTGCCCAGCAATGGCACGGCGGCCACTTGAGCGATCTGGCGCTCCAGGCGGTACACCACGTTGGCCAACTCTTTGCCCAGGGTGGTCGGCGACGCTGGCTGGCCATGGGTGCGCGAGAGCATCGGCACATCAGCGAAACGGATCGCCAGTTCACGGATAGCGTTGGCGGTCTGGCGCATCAACGGCAGCATCACGTCATCACGACCTTCGCGCAGCATCAGGGCGTGGGACAGGTTGTTGATGTCCTCGCTGGTGCAGGCAAAGTGGATGAATTCGCTGACCTGGGCCAGTTCCGGCAGCTTGGCCGCTTGCTCTTTGAGCAGGTACTCGATGGCTTTGACGTCGTGGTTGGTGGTGCGCTCGATCTCTTTCACACGCTCGGCGTGCTCCAGGGAGAAGTTTTCCGCCAGGGTGTTCAATACAGCGTTGGCCTCGGCGGAAAACGCCGGCACTTCGCCGATGGCAGGGTGAGCGGCCAGGCGCTGGAGCCAGCGCACTTCAACCAGTACACGCGCACGGATCAAACCGTATTCGCTGAAAATAGGGCGCAGGGCCTGGGTTTTGCCGGCGTAGCGGCCGTCAACAGGGGAAACCGCAGTGAGCGAAGAGAGCTGCATGGGGTGTTCTCGGACAGTCGGGCAACGAAATGGGGCGCGTATCATACATGAAAAAATCCGCCGGTCCGTTGCCAACTGACCGGCGTATTACGCGTAACGGCTTGAAAATGGCCTGCTGATGCGACTTATTCGTTGCGCATCAACGGGTAAAGCTCTTTGAGCAATTTGCGTCGGCTGATCACCAGTTGCCAGCGATGTCCGCCCAACTGCCGCCACAACCGCGCCGAACGAATGCCGGCCAGGAGCAACGCGCGGATCTTCGAGGCGTTATTGGGTTGCTGCAGGTTGCGCATGTCGCCGTGCACCTGGATGCGCTGGCGCAAGGTGCTCAAGGTGTCCTGGTAAAGCGCCCCGCAGGCCGCGATTACGTTCTCGTGGGCCGGGCCGAAGTGCTCAACCTGGGACTGGATTTGCGGCAGGCGCTTGCCGATGGTTTCCAGCAGGTCGTCGCGCTTGGCTAGCTGCCGTTCCAGGCCGAGCATCGACAGGGCGTAGCGCAACGGCTCGCGCTGCAGGGTGCTCGGGTCGCGTTCGAGGGCGCCGATCAGGGCGCGATAACCTTCACGCAGGGCCAGGTCGTCGCCACCGTAGACTTCCAGAGTGTCCTTGGGGTCGCGGATCAGCAGGCTGCCGAGCATACAGGTCAGGCCTGCCTCGGTGACCTGGCCGGTCTTGGCGATCTTGTCCACCAGTACGGCGGCCAGGAATACCCCGCCAAGCGCCGTCAATTGCTCCTGGGTCGGGCTCATGCCGGATGGCTCCAGGCTTGCGCAACTTCAATCACGCCGCCGCCCAGGCAGATTTCGCCGTCGTAGAACACCACGGATTGGCCTGGGGTGACCGCACGTTGCGGGTCGTCGAAGGTCGCGCGGTAACCTGTGGCGGTTTTTTCCAGGGTGCACGGCTGGTCGCTCTGGCGATAGCGCACTTTGGCGGTCAGGCGGCGTGGCGTGCTCAAGTCGATCGGGTTGACCCAGTAGATCTCGGAAGCGAGCAGGGCGCCGGAGAACAGCAGCGGATGTTCGTTGCCCTGGCCGACCACAAGCACGTTGTTTTGCAGATCCTTGACCAGCACGTACCAAGGCTCTTCACCTGCGTCTTTCAGGCCGCCGATGCCCAGGCCCTGGCGCTGGCCAATGGTGTGGTACATCAGGCCATGGTGACGGCCGATCACTTCGCCGTCAGTGGTCTTGATCTCGCCCGGCTGCGCCGGCAGGTACTGCTTGAGGAAATCGCTGAAGCGGCGCTCGCCGATAAAGCAGATCCCGGTGGAGTCTTTCTTCTTGGCGGTGGCCAGGCCGTGTTGCTCGGCGATCTTGCGCACTTCGGGCTTTTCCAGTTCGCCGACCGGGAACAGGGTCTTGGCAATCTGTTCACCGCCGACGGCGTGCAGGAAGTAGCTCTGGTCCTTGTTCGGGTCCAGGCCCTTGAGCAATTCGGTGCGGCCATCGATATCGCGACGGCGCACGTAGTGGCCCGTGGCAATCAGGTCGGCGCCAAGCATCATGGCGTAGTCGAGGAACGCCTTGAACTTGATTTCGCGGTTGCACAGGATGTCCGGGTTCGGCGTGCGGCCGGCCTTGTATTCGGCCAGGAAGTGCTCGAACACGTTGTCCCAGTACTCGGCGGCGAAGTTGGCAGTGTGCAGCTTGATGCCGATCTTGTCGCACACGGCCTGGGCGTCCGCCAGGTCGTCCATGGCGGTGCAGTATTCGGTTCCATCGTCTTCTTCCCAGTTCTTCATGAACAGGCCTTCCACCTCATAACCCTGCTCCATGAGCAGAACGGCGGAAACGGAAGAATCCACGCCGCCGGACATGCCGACGATGACGCGCTTCTTTTGTGTGTCAGAAGGGGCTGGATCACGCATAGGGTTTCAACGGGTGTCTTGAAAAAGGACGCGATTCTATCAGGCCCGAGCCGCTAAGGCTAAAGAGAAGGGCGGATCAATTCGAGACTGTGCCGGTGGCCGGCCAGATAATCATCGATACAGCGGATGATCAGCTCGCTGCGCCAGTCATCGCGCACGGTCATCAGCTCGTCACGGGTCAGCCAGCGGGCGCGCAGGATGCCTTCGTCGAGTTGATAGTCCGGGTGATGTTTCAGCGCCTTGGCGATAAAGCATACGCGCTGATAGGTCACGCCATTGCTCGGTGCGGTGTACAGGTAAATGCCGACGATGCCAGTGGGCTCGACATCCCAGCCGGTTTCTTCGAGGGTTTCACGCACCGCGGCCTCGGTGAGGGTTTCGTTCGGGTCCAGGTGGCCGGCGGGCTGATTGAGTACGGCGCGGCCGCTCTTGAGTTCTTCAACCATCAGGAAGCGGCCGTTGTCTTCGACGATGGTGGCGACGGTGATGTGGGGGAGCCAGGTCATTGCAAACCTCGGTATCGGGAAGGTGACTCGGTCAATGTGGGAGCTGGCTTGCCTGTGATGGCGGTGGGTCAGCTGCACCTGTATGAACTGACAGACTGTAATCGCAGGCAAGCCAGCTCCCACATTTGATTGGGTTTCTTCAATGAAGTCCCTACAAACAGAAACCCCGGCACTGGGCCGGGGCTTCTTTGCATCCTTACAACCTTACTTCAACTTGGCAATTGCCGCATTGAGGGTGTTGCTTGGGCGCATGGCCTTGCTGGTCAGCTCGGGGTTCGGCGCGTAGTAGCCGCCGATGTCCACAGGCTTGCCCTGTACCGCGTTGAGCTCGGCAACGATGGTTGCTTCGTTCTCAGCCAGGGTTTTTGCCAGTTCGCCGAACTGCGCTTGCAGTGCAGCGTCTTCGGTCTGGGCGGCCAGGGCTTGGGCCCAGTACAGCGCCAGGTAGAAGTGGCTGCCGCGGTTGTCGATGTTGCCGACTTTGCGCGATGGCGACTTGTTGTTGTCCAGGAACTGGCCGGTAGCCTGGTCCAGGGTCTTGGACAGTACCAAGGCTTTGGGGTTGTTGTAGGTCACGCCCAGGTGCTCAAGGGAAGCGGCCAGGGCCAGGAACTCGCCCAGGGAGTCCCAACGCAGGAAGTTTTCTTCCAGCAGCTGCTGAACGTGCTTGGGAGCCGAACCGCCAGCGCCGGTTTCGAACAGGCCGCCGCCGTTCATCAGCGGCACGATCGACAGCATCTTGGCGCTGGTGCCCAGTTCCATGATCGGGAACAGGTCGGTCAGGTAGTCGCGCAGCACGTTGCCGGTCACCGAAATGGTGTCCAGGCCCTTGCGGGTGCGCTCCAGGGTGAACTTCATCGCATCGACCGGGGCCATGATGCGGATGTCCAGGCCTTCGGTGTTGTGGTCTTTCAGGTACGCCTGAACTTTCTCGACCACTACGCCATCGTGAGCGCGCTTGGGGTCCAGCCAGAAAATAGCCGGGGTGTTGCTGGCACGGGCACGGTTGACGGCGAGCTTGACCCAGTCCTGGATCGGCGCGTCTTTGGTCTGGCACATGCGGAAGATGTCGCCGGCCTCGACTTTCTGTTCCATCAGCAGGTTGCCCTGGCTGTCGGTGACGCGAACAACGCCGTCAGCCTTGATCTGGAAGGTCTTGTCGTGGGAGCCGTACTCTTCGGCTTTCTTGGCCATCAGGCCAACGTTTGGCACGCTGCCCATGGTGGTCGGGTCGAAGGCGCCATTGGCCTTGCAGTCTTCGATGACCGCCTGGTAGATGGTGGCGTAGCAGCGATCCGGGATCACAGCCTTGGTGTCGTGCAACTGGCCGTCGGTGCCCCACATCTTGCCGGAGTCACGGATCATGGCCGGCATCGAGGCGTCGACGATCACGTCGCTCGGCACGTGCAGGTTGGTGATGCCTTTGTCGGAGTTGACCATCGCCAGGGCAGGACGAGCGGCGTAGACGGCCTGGATGTCGGCTTCGATCTGCGCTTGCTGGTCGGCCGGCAGGGCCTTGATGCGGGCATACAGGTCGCCGATGCCGTTGTTCAGGTTGAAGCCGATCTGCTCAAGCACGGTAGCGTGCTTGGCCAGGGCATCTTTATAGAACTCGGCAACGATCTGGCCGAACATGATCGGGTCGGAGACCTTCATCATGGTGGCTTTGAGGTGAACCGACAGCAGCACGCCTTGCTTCTTGGCGTCTTCGATTTCAGCAGCGATGAAGCTGCGCAGCGCTTTCTTGCTCAGCACGGCGGTGTCGATGATCTCGCCGGCCTGGACGCTGGTCTTTTCTTTCAGGACGGTGGTGGTGCCGTCCTGAGCAACCAGCGCAATTTTGACAGCATCGGCGGCTTCGATCTGTACGGCTTTTTCGCTGCCGTAGAAGTCACCATTGCTCATGTGGGCAATGTGCGACTTGGAGTCGGCAGCCCAGGCGCCCATCTTGTGCGGGTGCTTGCGTGCGTAGTTCTTGACCGACAGCGGCGCGCGGCGGTCGGAGTTGCCTTCGCGCAGTACCGGGTTCACGGCGCTGCCCTTGACCTTGTCGTAACGTGCACGGGTTTCTTTTTCCGCGTCGGTGGTTACGGTTTCCGGGTAGTCCGGCAGGGCGTAGCCCTGGGCCTGCAGTTCCTTGATCGCGGCTTGCAGCTGCGGGGTCGAGGCACTGATGTTAGGCAGCTTGATGATGTTGGCTTCAGGGGTTACGGCCAGGTCGCCCAGTTCGGCGAGGTGGTCCGGGATAGCCTTGGTGCCCAGTTGCTCGGGGAAGCTTGCGAGGATGCGCCCTGCGAGGGAGATGTCGCGGGTTTCAACGGCAATATCAGCGGAAGCCGTGAAGGCCTCTACGATAGGCAACAGTGAATAGGTGGCGAGGGCTGGAGCTTCGTCGGTGAAGGTGTAGATGATCTTCGAGCGGGTGGGCATATTCGGATTAACTCTCTTCTTTGCTGAAAGCGTGCGCAGAAACTCGAGATGCGCCGGGTGGAGCGCGTTCGTTCAAAGTCATCCATGAGCGAAATGTCGAGGTTTCTTCGCGGTGATGTTGGGTTGCATCAGTCGAGCGTCAAGCGTTTGGACTATTGTAATAGTCCTGCTTTCTGGCTGAAGGCTACTGTCTAGAGCGGTCAACCGTCGTGACTCTTTGGTCAGCGGCGGCATTATACATAGGTCGCTATGCTTACGCAGAGCCTTCATACAAAAGGTGTGTCGTCCATTGGTCTAAAGGTCGCAGGGGTGGGGTTACGCCGAAAGTTGAATGATGTGCTCAAGATTGGCACTTTTCCCTTTGCTTTCAGGCTTGTAGGCGACAATTTATGCTGTTTTCGATGCAAATGAGCATGGCGCGAGGTTTCGGTCGCCATTTATCTGGAGTAGGCTCGAACGCAGCCAGATGTTCAATCCATAGATGGAGTTCAGCATGGGATACAAGAAGATTCAGGTTCCGGCAGTCGGCGACAAAATCACCGTCAATGCAGACCATTCTCTCAATGTTCCTGACCAACCGATCATCCCCTATATCGAAGGTGACGGTATTGGCGTCGACATCAGCCCGGTGATGATCAAGGTAGTCGACGCAGCTGTTGAAAAGGCTTACGGCGGCAAGCGCAAAATCTCGTGGATGGAGGTGTATGCCGGCGAAAAGGCGACCCAGGTCTACGACCAGGACACCTGGTTGCCCCAGGAAACCCTGGACGCGGTCAAGGATTACGTGGTGTCCATCAAGGGCCCGCTGACCACGCCGGTCGGTGGTGGTATTCGCTCGCTGAACGTGGCTCTGCGTCAGCAGCTCGACCTGTATGTGTGTCTGCGCCCGGTGCGCTGGTTTGAAGGCGTGCCCAGCCCGGTCAAGAAGCCAGGCGATGTGGACATGACCATCTTCCGTGAGAACTCCGAGGATATTTACGCGGGTATCGAGTGGAAAGCCGGTTCGCCTGAGGCGATCAAGGTGATCAAGTTCCTCAAGGAGGAAATGGGCGTTACCAAGATCCGTTTCGACCAGGATTGCGGGATTGGCGTCAAGCCGGTGTCGAAAGAGGGTACCAAGCGCCTGGCGCGCAAGGCCCTGCAGTATGTAGTCGATAACGACCGCGACTCGCTGACCATCGTGCACAAAGGCAACATCATGAAGTTCACCGAAGGCGCCTTCAAGGAGTGGGCCTACGAAGTGGCGGCTGAAGAATTCGGCGCGACGCTGCTCGACGGCGGCCCGTGGATGCAGTTCAAGAACCCCAAGACCGGCAAGAATGTGGTGGTCAAGGATGCGATTGCCGATGCCATGCTCCAGCAGATCCTGCTGCGTCCGGCTGAGTATGATGTGATTGCCACGCTCAACCTCAATGGCGACTACTTGTCCGATGCCTTGGCGGCGGAGGTTGGTGGTATTGGTATCGCGCCGGGAGCCAACCTGTCGGACACCGTGGCGATGTTCGAAGCCACTCACGGTACTGCGCCCAAGTATGCGGGCAAGGACCAGGTCAACCCGGGTTCATTGATTCTGTCGGCAGAAATGATGCTGCGTCATATGGGCTGGGTCGAGGCGGCTGACTTGATCATCAAGGGCACCAATGGTGCGATTTCTGCCAAGACCGTGACCTATGACTTTGAGCGCCTGATGGATGGCGCTACGTTGGTGTCGTCGTCGGGCTTTGGTGATGCGCTGATCAAGCATATGTAAGCAGGCAGAGAGAACCGGCCGCCCTGATGATTCGGGGTGGCCGGTTTGCTTTCAATGCTTTGTTCAATAATTGATCAGGCGTGTTGCTTTTTTGAATGTAAGTCGGTGTTTCTGCTTTTCTTTTCGACGTTCGTAGTGGCAGGCGTATCAACGAGAACGATATTCGTGGCCTGCATTCCCTTTGGGCCTTGAACGATATCAAAGGTGACAGGCTGATTCGCTTTCACCGTTTTGTAGCCTTCCACTTGAATCGCCGAATAATGCGCAAAAAGGTCTTCAGTCTTGCCGTCTTCATTGATGAAGCCGTACCCCTTGGCATTGTTGAACCACTTGACCTTACCACTAGCCATTCCCATATCCCTCTGCACCAGACTCCATCACTGGAGTATCATCCAGTTTATCCGTCCTAACCCGAATAAATAAGGTTGACTGCGCGGACCTTTTTTACCCACTGTGGGCTCTATTGGTTGTAACACCGATTTGCCGATAGTCAAGGCGACCAGTCGGTCAGAGTTGAAATTCTGACAGCTCGCCCCCACCACTGTAATTGAACCACTGACGAACCTTTCTTTCCATGCATGCAAATAGCCAGATTCGACTAACATTCAATCAGGATCGCCCGGATCAGGAACATGACGACGACGGTTCTGCAGGCATTGCTGTTCAGGAGGCCAAGCCTGCTTTACAGGCACCGCCGATGTACAAGGTGGTTTTGTTCAATGATGACTACACACCGATGGATTTCGTCGTCGAAGTGCTCGAGGTGTTTTTTAACCTGAACCGCGAGTTGGCGACCAAGGTAATGCTGGCCGTTCACACAGAAGGACGGGCAGTATGTGGAGTGTTTACCCGCGACATCGCCGAGACAAAGGCCATGCAGGTCAACCAGTACGCCAGGGAAAGCCAGCATCCGCTACTCTGTGAAATCGAGAAGGACGGTTAACGCCGACCACTTGGGTATGAGGTGAAGCTATGTTAAACCGCGAGCTCGAAGTCACCCTCAATCTTGCCTTCAAGGAGGCTCGTTCGAAGCGTCATGAGTTCATGACCGTCGAGCACCTTTTGCTGGCACTTTTGGATAATGAAGCTGCCGCCACCGTTCTGCGTGCGTGCGGCGCCAACCTCGACAAACTCAAGCATGATCTGCAGGAGTTTATCGACTCCACCACGCCACTGATCCCCGTGCATGACGAGGACCGCGAGACCCAGCCAACCCTGGGCTTCCAGCGGGTATTGCAGCGTGCTGTCTTCCACGTACAGAGCTCCGGTAAGCGTGAGGTCACAGGCGCAAACGTGCTGGTGGCAATTTTCAGCGAACAGGAAAGCCAGGCCGTGTTTCTGCTCAAGCAGCAGAGCGTTGCCCGTATTGATGTCGTCAATTACATCGCCCACGGTATCTCCAAGGTGCCCGGGCACGGCGATCATTCCGAGGGCGAGCAGGATATGCAGGACGACGAGGGCGGTGAGTCTTCTTCTTCAAGCAACCCGCTGGATGCCTATGCCAGCAATCTCAATGAGATGGCGCGACAGGGGCGGATCGATCCGCTGGTCGGGCGTGAGAGCGAGGTCGAGCGTGTAGCGCAGATTCTCGCGCGGCGTCGCAAGAACAACCCGTTGTTGGTGGGTGAGGCGGGCGTGGGTAAAACCGCGATTGCCGAAGGCCTGGCCAAGCGCATTGTCGACAACCAGGTGCCGGACCTGCTGGCAAACAGCGTCGTCTACTCTCTTGACCTGGGCGCATTGCTCGCCGGGACCAAGTACCGTGGCGATTTCGAGAAGCGCTTCAAGGCGCTGCTCGGCGAGCTGAAAAAACGCCCGCAGGCGATCCTGTTCATCGACGAGATCCACACCATCATTGGTGCCGGTGCGGCCTCCGGTGGGGTGATGGACGCCTCCAACCTGCTCAAGCCATTGCTGTCTTCGGGTGATATCCGCTGCATCGGCTCAACCACCTTCCAGGAGTTTCGCGGCATTTTCGAAAAAGACCGTGCCCTGGCGCGACGCTTCCAGAAAGTCGACGTGTCCGAGCCTTCGGTTGAAGACACTATTGGCATCCTGCGTGGGCTCAAGGGGCGTTTTGAAGCGCACCACGGCATCGAGTACACCGATGAGGCCCTGCGTGCGGCGGCTGAGCTGGCGTCGCGCTACATCAATGACCGGCACATGCCGGACAAGGCCATCGACGTGATCGACGAGGCGGGCGCCTACCAGCGGCTGCAGCCGGTCGAGAAGCGTGTGAAGCGTATCGATGTGCCTCAGGTCGAGGACATCGTGGCGAAGATCGCGCGGATTCCGCCAAAGCACGTCACCAGTTCCGACAAGGAGCTGCTGCGTAACCTGGAGCGCGATCTCAAGCTCACTGTGTTCGGTCAGGATGCGGCGATCGACTCGCTGTCCACGGCTATCAAATTGTCCCGCGCGGGCCTCAAGTCGCCGGACAAGCCGGTCGGTTCGTTCCTGTTCGCAGGGCCTACCGGCGTCGGCAAGACCGAGGCGGCGCGGCAGTTGGCCAAGGCCATGGGTATCGAGCTGGTCCGTTTCGACATGTCCGAGTACATGGAGCGTCACACCGTGTCGCGCCTGATCGGTGCGCCGCCGGGCTATGTCGGTTTCGATCAGGGCGGCTTGTTGACCGAAGCGATCACCAAGCAGCCGCATTGCGTACTGCTGCTCGATGAAATCGAAAAGGCTCACCCGGAAGTCTTCAACCTGCTGTTGCAGGTCATGGATCACGGGACGCTGACCGATAACAACGGGCGCAAGGCGGACTTCCGTAATGTGATCGTGATCATGACCACCAACGCCGGTGCTGAAACTGCTGCGCGAGCGTCTATCGGCTTCACGCATCAGGATCACTCTTCCGATGCAATGGAAGTGATCAAGAAGAGCTTCACGCCGGAGTTCCGCAACCGTCTGGACACCATTATCCAATTTGGTCGCCTCAGCCATGAGGTTATCAAGAGCGTGGTGGACAAGTTCCTCACCGAGCTTCAGGCGCAGTTGGAAGACAAGCGCGTGCAGCTGGATGTGACGGAAGCGGCTCGCAGTTGGATCGCAGAGGGCGGTTACGATGCGGCAATGGGCGCTCGCCCAATGGCGCGTCTGATCCAGGACAAGATCAAGCGGCCGCTGGCCGAAGAGATCCTGTTCGGCGAACTCTCCGACCATGGCGGCGTGGTGCATATCGATCTGAAGGACGGCGAGCTGACCTTCGAGTTCGAGACCACGGCAGAAATGGCCTGATCGTTCTGCAGCAACACAAAAAGGCGCCGAAAGGCGCCTTTTTGCTGACTTGAAATGCAATTCTCAGAACAATCGAGATCCAATGTGGGAGGGGGCTTGCTCCCGATAGCAGTGGTTCAGCAACAGATTAGTTGCTTGGCCCACTGCTATCGGGAGCAAGCCCCCTCCCACAGGGATTTGTGTTGTTGGGGCAAATGGCGCACACACAAAAACGCCCGGCATAACCGGGCGTTTTGTATTGACTTGCTTAGCGAGCGCGGTAAGTGATGCGCCCTTTGCTCAAGTCATAGGGCGTCAGCTCGACGCGCACTTTGTCACCGGTAAGAATACGAATGTAGTTCTTGCGCATCTTGCCGGAGATATGCGCGGTTACGACGTGCCCATTTTCCAACTCCACACGAAACATGGTGTTGGGCAGGGTGTCGACGACAGTGCCTTCCATTTCGAAGCTGTCTTCTTTCGACATGCAGTAAAGCCCTCGGTATCCAGTGAATGGCCCGGTGCAACTGCGCCAGGCAAAAGCGGCGTGCATTGTGCCCGAAAAAGAGGGTTCAAGCCAAGGGGTTCTAGTTAAGTGTGACCCATCTTTGATTAATCAGCAGCTCAATGGGCCGATATTGGGTCTTGTAGTTCATCTTTTTGCAGTTCTTGATCCAGTATCCGAGGTACACCGCTTCCAGTTCCAGGCGCAGCGCTTCACCTATTTGCCAGAGGATCGCAAAGCGCCCGAGGCTGCGGCGTTCCTCTTCGGGTTCATAGAAGGTGTACACCGCCGACAGGCCGTTGGGCAGCAGGTCGGTCACCGCCACGGCCAGCAGCCGTCCATCGAGGCGGAACTCGTAGAAGCGCGAGAACGGCAGGTCACGTACCAGGAAGGTCGAAAACTGATCACGGCTGGGCGGGAACATGTCGCCATCGGCATGGCGTTGCTCGATGTAGCGCTGATAAAGGTCGAAATACTCTTCGCTGTACTGCGGCTTGACCGCGTTTACCGTCAGGTCGGCGTTGCGTTTGAGGATGCGTTTCTGATTGCGATCGGGCAAAAATTGCGCGGCAGGGATGCGCGCCGGCACACACGCGTTGCAATTCTGGCAGTGAGGTCGGTACAGATGATCGCCGCTGCGCCGAAACCCCATCTCCGAGAGGTCGGCGTACACGTGCACGTCCATCGGCTGGCTGGGATCGAGGAACAGCGTGGTGGCCTGCTCATCGGGCAGATAGCTGCAAGAGTGGGCTTGAGTGGCATAGAACTTCAAGCGCGCCAGCTCGGTCATGATCAACCCTCGGGATAAGCTTTGGAATAAGTGTAAGCCAGGTAGGCGAAAGTCGCCTACGAAACCCACGGCCCAGAGCTGGGTTGGTCCAAATGCTTGCGCAGCAAGTCAGCGAAGTCGCTGCGCGGTATGGCACGGGCGCCCAGGCTGTGCAGGTGGTCATTGGGCATCTGGCAGTCGATCAGCACGAAGCCCCACGCCTGCAATTGACGGGTCAATGTGGCGAAACCGAATTTCGAGGCGTTGTCGGCGCGGCTGAACATGGATTCGCCAAAAAACAGCTGGCCCATCGCCAGGCCATACAGGCCACCTACCAGTTCGCCCTGGTCCCACACTTCCACGGAGTGGGCGTAGCCGCGCTTGTGCAGCGCCAGGTAGGCGTTCTGGATGCCCTCGGTGATCCAGGTGCCGTCCGCGTAGGCGCGCGGTGCAGCGCAGGCCTGGATGACGGCGGCGAAATCCTGGTCGAACGTCACGGTATAACGCTGTTGGCGCAGTAGTTTGCCGAGGCTGCGGGACACATGCAGTTCGTCGGGGAAGATCACCGTGCGTGGGTCGGGTGACCACCAGAGGATAGGCTGGCCTTCGGAGAACCACGGAAAGCAGCCATGGCGATAGGCCTGGATCAGGCGTTCGGCCGACAGGTCGCCACCGGCGGCGAGCAGGCCATTGGGTTCGCGCATGGCCTTGGCCAGGGGCGGGAAAGTCAGGTTGTCGCGTTGTAACCAGGTCAGCATGGCATCCAGGCTTACGGAAGGGGAGGGGAGTGGCAGACAAGGCATCTGCCGCATAAGCGTTGATTATTGTCGACCCGGCGCCAAGGGGCCAGCCCGATTAAGCCGTGAGGCCGGATTAGCATGAGCGGGTGTTTCTGCAACTCTGCGCATAAGGCGCGGTCGTAATCGGGGCTGGCACATGCCAGCCATTTGCCAAGTTTGCCTGGATTGCCAGATACAGCTCATAAGCCTTTGTCAGCAAAGGCAATGCATGCTCAAATTGAACAGGCTTTGACACTTCGATTGCCAAGGCTGCCAGGTGGAGGGCAAGTGTGTGGCATCGCGCACGCAAACCCGTACAATGCGCCCATTGTGGCGTTATCGCCATTTCACCTATCCGTGACCTGGTGTTAAAAGTAGATTCAGCAACATACGTTCATTTTTCAGCTGCTCGGGATAGGGCAGTCATGTGTAGTCATTCAACAGATGGACGCGCTAAAGGCGCAGGAAAAGACCCGTTTTGAAGAAATCCGCCGCAGCACCTAAAGCAGCAGTCGTACCGGCCTGGCGCCAGCACCTGCATTACCGACTCAAGGAAGGCGCACTGATTGCCATCGGTGCCCTGTGCCTGTTCCTGATGATGGCCTTGCTCACCTATGGCAAGGACGATCCGGGCTGGAGCCATAACAGCAAGATCGACGATGTGCAGAATTTCGGTGGGCCGGTAGGGTCCTACAGCGCCGATATCCTGTTCATGATCCTGGGTTATTTCGCGTACATTTTCCCGCTGCTGCTGGCGATCAAGACCTGGCAGATCTTCCGCCAGCGTCACGAGCCGTGGCAGTGGAGCGGCTGGCTGTTTTCCTGGCGCCTGATCGGCCTGGTGTTCCTGGTGCTGTCCGGCGCGGCGCTGGCGCATATTCACTTCCATGCGCCCACCGGTCTGCCGGCGGGTGCGGGCGGGGCGCTGGGCGAAAGCCTCGGTGACCTGGCGCGCCGCACGCTGAATATCCAGGGCAGCACCTTGATGTTCATCGCGCTGTTCCTGTTCGGCCTCACGGTCTTTACCGACCTGTCATGGTTCAAGGTGATGGACGTGACCGGCAAGATCACCCTTGATCTGTTCGAATTGTTCCAAGGCGCCGCCAACCGCTGGTGGGCTGCCCGTGTGGAGCGCAAGCAGATGGTTGCGCAGCTTCGCGAGGTGGACACTCGTGTCAACGAGGTGGTGGCCCCGAGCACGCCGGATCGGCGCGAGCAGGCCAAGGTCAAGGAGCGCTTGATCGAGCGTGAGCAAGCCCTGAGCAAGCACATGTCGGACCGCGAGAAGCAGGTGCCGCCGGTGATCGCGCCGGCACCGCCCAAGGCGCCGGAACCCAGCCATCGCGTACAGAAAGAGAAACAGGCCCCGCTGTTTATCGACAGCGCCGTGGAAGGCACCTTGCCGCCGATCTCGATTCTCGACCCGGCAGAAAAGAAACAGCTCAATTATTCCCCGGAATCCCTGGCGGCCGTCGGCCACTTGCTGGAAATCAAGCTCAAGGAGTTCGGCGTCGAAGTGTCGGTGGATTCGATCCATCCCGGCCCGGTGATTACCCGTTACGAAATCCAGCCGGCCGCCGGTGTAAAAGTCAGCCGTATTTCCAACCTGGCCAAAGACTTGGCCCGTTCCCTGGCCGTGACCAGCGTTCGCGTGGTGGAAGTGATCCCGGGCAAGACCACCGTGGGTATCGAGATTCCCAACGAAGACCGCCAGATCGTGCGTTTCTCCGAAGTGCTGTCGACCCCCGAGTACGACAATTTCAAATCGCCGGTCACCCTGGCCCTCGGCCATGACATCGGCGGCAAGCCGGTGATCACCGACCTGGCGAAAATGCCTCACCTGCTGGTAGCCGGTACCACCGGTTCCGGTAAGTCGGTGGGTGTGAACGCAATGATCCTGTCGATCCTGTTCAAGTCCGGGCCGGATGACGCCAAGCTGATCATGATCGACCCGAAGATGTTGGAGCTGTCGATCTACGAAGGCATTCCGCACCTGTTGTGCCCGGTGGTTACCGACATGAAGGACGCCGCCAACGCCCTGCGTTGGAGCGTTGCCGAGATGGAGCGCCGCTACAAGCTGATGGCCAAGATGGGCGTACGTAACCTGTCGGGCTTCAACGCCAAGGTCAAGGAAGCCCAGGACGCCGGCGAACCGCTGACCGACCCGCTGTACAAACGCGAAAACATTCACGATGAGGCACCGCTGCTGACCAAGCTGCCGACCATCGTGGTGGTGGTCGACGAATTCGCCGACATGATGATGATCGTCGGCAAGAAGGTCGAAGAACTGATCGCGCGTATTGCCCAGAAGGCACGTGCCGCCGGGATTCACTTGATCCTCGCGACTCAGCGCCCGTCGGTGGATGTGATCACCGGTCTGATCAAGGCCAACATCCCGACACGCATGGCGTTCCAGGTATCGAGCAAGATCGACTCACGGACCATCATCGACCAGGGTGGCGCCGAGCAGCTGCTGGGCCACGGTGACATGCTCTACATGCCGCCGGGCACCAGCCTGCCGATTCGCGTTCACGGTGCCTTTGTGTCCGATGACGAAGTACACCGCGTGGTCGAAGCCTGGAAACTGCGCGGCGCCCCGGAATACAACGACGACATCCTCGCAGGCGTCGAAGAGGCCGGCAGCGGTTTTGACGGTGGCAGCGGCGGTGGCGACGATGATGCCGAAACCGACGCGCTGTACGATGAGGCCGTGGCCTTCGTGCTGGAAAGCCGTCGCGCCTCTATCTCCGCAGTGCAACGCAAGTTGAAAATCGGCTACAACCGCGCTGCCCGCATGATCGAAGCCATGGAACACGCCGGCGTCGTCACTGCAATGAACACCAACGGCTCGCGTGAAATCATCGCCCCCGGGCAGATGCGCGACTGACCCCGGTGCCGCGTGGTAACACGCGGCACCGCCCTGACTACTCAATGAGGACTCCCATGCGCTTTATCCGCATGCTGTTGTTGCCGGCACTGGCCTTGACCGCTGTTTCGGCTCACGCTGATGAACAGGCCGTAACGCGCCTGACCGGACTGCTGAATGACTCCAAAACCCTGACCTCGCGCTTCTCCCAGTTGACCCTGGATGCCGGTGGTACTCAATTACAGGAAACTGCCGGTGAAATGGCCGTGCAGCGTCCAGGGCTTTTTTATTGGCATACCGAGGGTAAGGCTGAGCAGACCATCGTTTCTGATGGCCAGAAGGTCACCTTATGGGACCCGGATCTAGAGCAGGCCACGATCAAGAAGCTCGACCCGCGCTTGAATCAGACGCCGGCGTTGCTGTTGTCGGGCGATGTGTCGAAAATCAGCGATAGCTTTGACATCACTTCCAAGCAAACCGGTGACGTAATGGATTTCACCCTCAAGCCGAAAGCCAAAGACACCCTTTTCGATAGTCTTCGCCTTTCGTTCCGTGGCGGTTTGATCAATGACATGCAACTGGTCGACAGCGTGGGTCAGCGCACCAATATTCTGTTCACCGGCGTCAAGGCCAACGGCGTTGTGGATGCATCCAAGTTCAAGTTCGACATCCCCAAGGGTGCCGACGTGATCCAGGAATAACCTGCCGAGAGGTTTCAAGCGCTGCCCATGGATCTGTTTCGAAGTGACCCGATTGCCCAGCCCCTGGCCGCACGCTTGCGTTCGACCAACCTGGATGAGTACGTCGGTCAGGAACACCTGCTCGCTCGCGGCAAGCCCTTGCGCGAAGCGCTGGAGCAGGGCGCGCTGCACTCGATGATTTTCTGGGGCCCGCCGGGCGTGGGCAAGACCACCCTGGCGCGGCTGCTGGCGAAAGTCTCGGATGCCCACTTTGAAACGGTCTCGGCGGTGCTTGCCGGGGTCAAGGAAATCCGCCAGGCGGTGGAAGTCGCCAAGCAGCAGGCCGGCCAGTACGGCAAGCGCACCATCCTGTTTGTCGACGAAGTGCATCGCTTCAACAAGTCGCAGCAGGATGCGTTCCTGCCGTATGTTGAAGACGGCACCTTGATCTTTATCGGCGCCACCACTGAAAACCCTTCGTTTGAACTCAACAACGCCTTGTTGTCGCGAGCGCGTGTCTACGTGCTCAAAAGCCTGGACGAGGCGGCGATGCAAAAGCTGCTGCAGCGGGCCTTGAATGAAGACAAGGGCCTGGGCAAGCGCCATCTGAGCGTCAGTGAAGAAGGCTTCAAGATCCTGCTCACCGCCGCAGATGGCGATGGCAGGCGTTTTCTCAACCTGCTGGAAAACGCTTCGGACCTGGCTGAAGACGGCGGTGAAATTGGCGTCGATCTGCTGCAAAGCCTGCTGGGTGATACGCGCCGGCGCTTCGACAAGGGCGGTGAAGCTTTCTACGACCAGATTTCCGCGCTGCACAAGTCCGTGCGCGGCTCCAACCCGGACGGTGCGCTGTACTGGTTCGCACGCATGATCGACGGCGGTTGCGATCCGTTGTACCTGGCCCGTCGCGTGGTGCGCATGGCCAGCGAAGACATCGGCAATGCCGACCCGCGAGCCCTGAGCCTGTGCCTGGCGGCCTGGGAGGTGCAGGAGCGCCTCGGCAGCCCGGAAGGCGAGTTGGCGGTGGCCCAGGCCATCACCTACCTGGCCTGCGCACCGAAAAGCAACGCGGTGTACATGGGCTTCAAGTCGGCGCTGCGAGCGGCGGCTGAACATGGTTCGCTGGAAGTGCCGATGCACTTGCGCAACGCGCCGACCAAACTGATGAAGCAGCTGGGTTACGGTGACGAATATCGCTACGCTCATGACGAACCGGATGCCTATGCAGCCGGCGAAGACTACTTCCCCGATGCTCTGGAACCGTTGCCGCTCTACCAGCCAGTGCCCCGTGGGCTGGAGCTGAAGATCGGCGAAAAGCTCAACCATCTGGCCCAACTCGACCGTCTCAGCCCCCGTCAGCGGAGAAAGTAGTGCTCAAGACGATTCTTGCCGTGTCCGCAGCCGGCATCGCTGGTACATTATTGCGTTTCGCCACCAGCACCTGGGTCAGCGCCCAGTGGCCGAAGCATTTTTATGCGGCGACCCTGGCAGTCAACCTGGTGGGCTGTTTGATTATCGGGCTGTTGTACGGCTGGTTCCTGTTGCGCCCGGAAGTGCCGATTGAAATTCGCGCCGGCTTGATTGTCGGTTTTGTAGGCGGTCTGACGACCTTTTCATCCTTTTCACTGGATACGCTGCGGCTGCTGGAAAGCGGGCAGGCCCTGGTCGCCTTCGGGTACCTGGGCATCAGCGTATTCGGCGGGCTGCTCGCCACCTGGGCCGGCCTGTCCTTGACCAAACTTTGATAACGAGAGACCGACATGCTCGATTCCAAACTGTTACGTAGCAACCTTCAGGACGTAGCGGACCGCCTGGCATCCCGTGGCTTTGCCTTGGATGTTGCGCGCATCGAAGCGCTGGAAGAACAGCGCAAGACCGTCCAGACCCGCACCGAAGCACTGCAGGCTGAGCGTAATGCGCGTTCCAAGTCCATTGGCCAGGCCAAACAGCGCGGCGAAGACATCGCACCGCTGATGGCGGATGTCGAGCGTATGGGCACTGAGCTGTCCAACGGCAAAACCGAGCTGGAAGGCATCCAGACCGAGCTGGATTCGATCCTGCTGGGCATTCCGAACCTGCCCCACGAATCCGTGCCGGTAGGCGAAGACGAAGACGGCAACGTTGAAGTACGCCGCTGGGGCACGCCCAAAACCTTCGATTTCGAGATCAAGGACCATGTGGCCCTGGGCGAATTGACCGGTGGCCTGGATTTCGAGACCGCGGCAAAAATGTCCGGTGCCCGTTTCGCTTTGCTGCGTGGCCCGATCGCCCGTATGCACCGTGCGCTGGCGCAGTTCATGATCAACCTGCACACCGGTGAGCATGGCTACGAAGAAGCCTACACCCCGTACCTGGTCCAAGCGCCGGCGCTGATGGGTACCAGCCAGTTGCCGAAATTCGAAGAAGACCTGTTCAAGATCACTCGCGACGGCGAAGCCGATCTGTACCTGATCCCGACCGCCGAGGTGTCGCTGACCAATATCGTCGCCGGCGAAATCCTCGATGCCAAGCAACTGCCGTTGAAGCTGGTTGCCCACAGCCCGTGCTTTCGTAGTGAAGCCGGCGCATCGGGTCGCGATACGCGCGGCATGATCCGCCAACACCAGTTCGACAAGGTCGAGATGGTGCAGGTGGTCGAGCCGTCGACTTCCATGGAAGCCCTGGAAGGCCTGACCGCCAATGCCGAACGCGTTCTGCAACTGTTGGAGCTGCCGTACCGCGTACTGGCGCTGTGCACCGGCGACATGGGCTTCAGCGCTGTGAAGACCTACGATTTGGAAGTGTGGGTACCGAGCCAGGACAAGTACCGCGAAATTTCGTCGTGCTCCAACTGCGGTGATTTCCAGGCCCGTCGTATGCAGGCGCGTTTCCGCAACCCGGAAACCGGCAAGCCGGAGTTGGTGCACACCCTTAACGGTTCGGGCCTGGCCGTAGGCCGTACCTTGGTGGCCGTGCTGGAAAACTACCAGCAGGCTGACGGTTCGATCCGTGTACCTGAGGTGCTCAAGCCGTACATGGGCGGCGTTGAGGTCATCGCCTAAATGGAATTTCTGCCGCTGTTTCATAACCTGCGCGGCAGTCGAGTGTTGGTCGTCGGTGGTGGGGAGATTGCCTTGCGCAAATCCCGGCTGCTGGCCGACGCCGGTGCGTTGCTGCGGGTGGTTGCTCCCCAGATCGAAGACCAGTTGCGTGAACTGGTACTGGGCAGTGGCGGGGAACTGATTTTGCGCGGTTATCAGGAGGCTGACCTGGAGGGTTGCACCCTGATCATCGCGGCAACGGACGACGAGCCGCTGAACGCGCAAGTGTCCAGTGAGGCCAAGCGCCGTTGCGTGCCGGTCAATGTTGTAGATGCGCCGGCCTTGTGCAGCGTGATCTTCCCGGCGATTGTCGACCGTTCGCCGTTGGTAATTGCGGTGTCCAGCGGCGGCGACGCGCCGGTGCTGGCGCGCTTGATCCGCGCCAAGCTGGAAACCTGGATTCCGTCCACCTACGGCCAATTGGCCGGTTTGGCCGCGCGTTTTCGCGCCCAGGTCAAAGGTTTGTACCCGGATGTGCAGCAGCGCCGTGCGTTCTGGGAAGAGGTGTTCCAAGGGCCGATTGCCGACCGTCAACTGGCCGGGCAGGGCGATGAAGCTGAGCGCCTGTTGATCGAAAAGGTCAATGGCGCGCCACCTTATGCACCCGGCGAGGTGTACCTGGTGGGTGCAGGCCCGGGTGACCCGGACTTGCTCACCTTTCGTGCCTTGCGCCTGATGCAGCAGGCCGACGTGGTGCTGTACGACCGTCTGGTGGCGCCGGCGATCCTGGAACTGTGCCGTCGTGATGCCGAGCGAGTTTACGTCGGCAAGCGGCGTGCTGACCACGCTGTGCCTCAGGATAAGATCAACCAGCAACTGGTCGACCTGGCCAAGCAAGGCAAGCGCGTGCTGCGCCTCAAGGGCGGTGATCCGTTCATTTTTGGGCGCGGTGGCGAAGAAATCGAGGAATTGGCGGCCCATGGCATCCCGTTCCAGGTGGTGCCAGGGATCACGGCGGCCAGTGGTTGTGCCGCGTATGCCGGGATTCCGCTGACGCACCGTGACTATGCGCAATCGGTGCGCTTCATCACCGGGCACCTGAAGAACAATACGTCGGATCTGCCCTGGCAGGACCTTGTCGGGCCGTCGCAGACCCTGGTGTTCTACATGGGCTTGATTGGCTTGCCGATCATTTGCGAGCAGTTGATCAAGCACGGGCGCTCGGCGGACACACCGGCGGCTTTGATCCAGCAGGGCACCACTTCCAACCAGCGTGTGTTTACCGGCACCCTGGCGGACTTGCCGCGCATGGTGGCGGAGCATGAAGTACATGCGCCGACGCTGGTGATCGTGGGTGAGGTGGTGGTGTTGCGCGAGAAGCTCAAATGGTTCGAAGGGGCTCAGTCTCAGGTCTGAGCCTTAAAAGCATCGGGAGCAAGCCCCTTCCCACATTTTGGTTTGTGAACACAGTCAAAATGTGGGAGGGGGCTTGCTCCCGATGAGGCCATCAAATACAACCGATAATCCAGATCAGCTAAAGACACCTTTACCTGAAAGTCGCGCCCGATCATGGCTGTTGTCAAACTCTTGCAACGGCCCCTTCGGTACAATCCCCGTCGGGTTGATCGTGCGATGGCTGGCATAGTAATGCCCCTTGATATGGGCAAAGTCCACCGTCTCGGCCACGTCCGGCCACTGATACATCTCCCTTAGCCAATTCGACAAATTCGCATAATCGGCAATCCGCCGCAGGTTGCACTTGAAGTGGCTGTAATACACCGCGTCAAAGCGAATCAACGTGGTAAACAGCCGCACATCCGCCTCTGTCAGGTACTCACCGGCCAGATAACGATGCTGGCCCAGGTGTTGTTCCAAATGATCCAGCTCGGCAAACACATCATCAAACGCACGTTCATACGCCTGTTGTGACGTGGCAAAACCTGCGCGGTATACGCCGTTGTTCACGGCCGGGTAGATACGCTCGTTCAGGGCGTCGATGGTCGGACGCAGCGTGTCGGGATAAAAATCCAGCGTATTGCCGGTCAGCCCGTTGAACGCGTTGTTGAACATGCGGATGATTTCCGCCGATTCATTGCTGACGATGCGCTTGAGTTTTTTGTCCCACAGCACCGGCACGGTGACGCGCCCGGTGTAGTCGGTCGTATCGGCGGTGTAGCGCTGGTGCATGAAGGCCAGATCGTCCAGTTTGTCACCGCTGGAGCCGTGGGCCTTGTCGAAGGTCCAGCCGTTTTCCAGCATCAACCAGCTGACCACTGACACGTCGATCAGGCTTTCCAGGCCTTTGAGCTTGCGCAGGATCAAGGTGCGGTGCGCCCAGGGGCAGGCCAGGGATACATAGAGGTGATAGCGGCCAGCCTCAGCCTTGAAGCCACCTTCGCCACTCGGGCCGGGCGCGCCATCGGCGGTCACCCAGTTGCGGCGTTGTGCCTGTTCCCGTTGGAAAGCGCCATCTGCGCTACTTTCATACCACTGGTCTTTCCACTGTCCTTCAATCAGCAAACCCATGACTGGCTCCTTGGCTGTTAAACGTTGGAGTCCAGTCTAAAGGGATGAGTTCGAACTAAAAGCGCAAAGACCGGGGGTGAATGATCGACTAAATCGATTTATCCCGTGCATCCCAGTATTGCTGGACCAGTTCGAAGGCCTGTTGCCGCGGGTGGCCGAGACCGCGCAACGCCAGGGCCATGGTGGCGATCAGCGCCAGTTGCGGGTAGTTGTCCTCGACTTCGCCACGCCACAACGCTTTCAACTGTTCAGGCTCAAGCGTCGCCGGTTTGACGTGACGCTGGGCGGAGAGCGCGGGCCACTCTTCGTCCCAACTCTGGCCGCCGGTGGTGCCATAGAGGTGACTGAGGGTGTCGGGGTTGATTTCGATCTCGCCGCCGTCGCCCTTGACCACGATCACATTGTCCCCGAGCAGGCCGCTGGCATCGCGGTGTACGCCCTGGTAGCCCGGGTGGAAGATGCTTTGCAGGCCGCAGCGCGCATTCAGCGGGTTAAGCAGCCGCGCCAGGGAATGAATGGGCGAGCGCAGGCCGAGGGTGTTGCGCAGGTCGATCATGCGTTGCAATTGCGGCGCCCAGTCGCCCAGCGGGATAAAGGCCAGGTTGCCCTGCTCGAAGGCGCTTCCCACCTGCTGCCAATTGCGGCACAGCGGGATCTGCAGCGTCTGCAGCAGTTGCTCGGTGTACAGCCGGCCCGCCGTGTGGGCACCGCCGCCGTGCATCAGAATGCGCACACCGTTTTGCGCCAGGCACTTGGCCGCCAACAGAAACCACGGCAGATGGCGCTTTTTGCCGGCGTAAGTCGGCCAGTCGATATCCACGTTCAACGCCGGTGCATCCAGGCGTTCACGTACCGCTTCGGTGAAACCGGCGAGTTCTTCCGGGCTCTCTTCTTTGTGACGCAGCAGCATCAAAAAGGCGCCGAGCTGGGTGTCCTCGACCTTTTCGTCGAGCAACATGCCCATGGCTTGCCGCGCTTCTTCGCGGGTGAGGTTGCGCGCGCCGCGCTTGCCTTTGCCGAGGATGCGTACGAACTGGGCAAAAGGGTGCTCTTCGGGCGTGTTGAGGGTCAAGGGGGCGAAGTCGGTCATAAGCAATTCGTCGGCCTGGGCAGGCCCGCCAGCTTGGCGGCGAGTTTGGCGGGAGTGCCGTTGAACAGTTTGTTTAGATGCAGGCTGTTGCCCTTTTCCGGGCCCAGTTTCAAGGCGGTGTACTTGATCAGCGGGCGTGTGGCAGGGGACAGCTGGAATTCGGTATAGAACTGGCGCAGCAGCTTGAGGATTTCCCAGTGATCCGCAGTCAGCTCCAGGGCTTCGGCAGCGGCCAGGGCGTGCGCCACCTCATCGGACCAGTCATTGAGGTCGACGAGGTAACCGTCCTTGTCCAGTTCGAGGCTGCGTGTGCCGACGGTCAGGGTGTTCATAGCCAGGTGTTGACCTTGTCGTAGTCGATCGACAGTTGCACGAAACCTGGATAATCCACGCTGTCAGCCCAGTCGGGAAGCGGCAGGTTGCGCGCCTGCATGTCTTCGGCCAGTACAAAGACCTTCACGCCTTTGCTTTGCAGGGCGGGCGTGTGCAGCGCGTAGGCACCGTCGCCACACAGCAGGATTGCGTCCTGAGCGCCGCAGATGCGCAGGCAGCTGTCGAGGCGGCTGTCGGTAAAGGGAGAGTGAGACACCACATGTAGAGTCGCCATCAGAGGGTAATCACCTGGTCGTAACGATCAATCAGCTCGCAAATGGCTTGGCTGTGCAGCGTCTGCGCGTTGGCGGGCGGCAGCAACCCGCGTGCGGACAGGCTGTGGCCGCAGGCGAACACGTCATCAATGCCGAACAGGCCCAATGCCTGCAGGTTGGCGCTCAGGTCTTTTTGTTGCACGGCCTTGGCGGCCTGATGCGGCGCCAGCTGGAACACACCGTCATCCAGAAACAGCAGACCAATGGGCAGATCAAACGCGCCACCAGCCAGCACGATATCCAGTGCTTCCCGCGCACTTGGCCCGGACCACGGCGCCTGTCGGCTGATCACCAATAAGGATTTGGACATCTCACGGCCCTCCAAAACAGATCAGGCGGTCGGCATCCTGGATCGCGTCATGCAATTGCCCAAGGCCCGATAACGCCCATGGCGCCTGCAGATTGACCGCGCTGCGTTGATAGCGTGCGGCCTCCTCGGCGTTCAGCACACCACGGCGCAAGGCGGCGGCGATGCACACCACGCCGTCGAGCTGGTGCTGGCTGACAAACTCGCGCCATTGGCGCGCAATGTCTGGCTCGTCCTGTGGCGCTACGATGTTATTGGACGCGCTGTACACGCCATCCTGATAAAAAAACAGCCGCACAATCTCATGCCCGCCCGCCAGCGCTGCTTGTGCGAATAGCAGGGCGCGGCGCGAGGAGGGCGCGTGGGCGGCGCTATACAGTGCAATCGCGAACTTCATGGGAGACTCTGCCAACAAACGTCGGCCAATGATAAAGCCGCCGCCGCGAAAAAGCCCGCCGTGATCAAAACGGTCACTGTCGCTGATCGTTCTGACGATTGCCGGCAGGCGCAAGGCTGCCTAGTCTGTGGGGATTCGCAACCCGGATGGAGTCCGTATGTCAGGTCCCTTGGCGTCCCTTAAAGTGCTGGATTTTTCCACCTTGCTGCCTGGCCCGTTTGCCTCGTTGATGCTAGCAGACATGGGCGCCCAGGTGCTGCGTATCGAATCGCCCACGCGCATGGACCTGTTGCGGGTGTTGCCGCCCCATGACCGCGGTACCTCGGCGAGCCACGCGTATTTGAACCGCAACAAGCGCAGCCTGGCCCTGGACCTCAAGCAGGCCGAGGCGGTGGAGATCGTGCGTGAGCTGGTCAAGAGTCATGACATCCTGCTCGAACAGTTTCGCCCTGGGGTCATGGAGCGCCTGGGGCTGGGTTATGAGGCGCTGAAGGCGATCAATCCCGGGTTGATTTATGTGTCGATTACCGGCTACGGCCAGACCGGCCCTTACAAGGACCGCGCCGGGCACGATATCAATTACCTGGCGTTGGCCGGTGTGGCCAGTCACACCGGGCGGAGGGACAGCGGGCCGTTGCCGCTGGGCGTGCAACTGGCGGACGTGGCAGGTGGTTCGCTGCATGCGGTGGTGGGCTTGCTGGCGGCGGTGATTGCCAGGCAGCAGAGCGGAGTGGGGCAATACCTGGATGTGAGCATGACCGATTGTTCGTTCAGCCTTAACGCCATGGCTGGCGCCGGCTATTTGGCCTGCGGGGTGGAGCCGGAGTGGGAAAGTCATGTGCTCAATGGAGGGAGTTTTTACGATTACTATCGCACTCGCGATGGGCGCTGGATGTCGGTGGGCAGCTTGGAGCCGGCCTTTATGCAGCAATTGTGCGAGGCGCTCGGAAGGCCGGAGCTGGCGGCCCACAGCGTGAAGCCTGAACAGCAGGGGGCCTTGAAGCAGGCATTGCAGGTGGAATTCGAGAAGCGCAGTTTTGAGGAACTGTGCGAGTTGTTCGCCGGGGTGGATGCGTGTGTTGAGCCGGTGTTGAGCCTGGCGGAGGCTGTTGAGCATCCGCAGTTGAAGGCGCGGGAGCTGGTCAGCCATGTGCCCCGGGGGGATGGCTCGACACAAGCGCAATTGGCCTGCCCGCTGAAGTTCTCAGAAGGGTTGCCGGCGCCCAGGCATATTGGGGTGGCGGTGGGGGCGCATAGTGACGAGGTGTTGGTGGAGTTGGGGATCAGTGCTCAGCGGATAGATGAATTGCGTCAGGCCAAGGTTGTAGGTTGACTGAGCCGACGCTTTCGCAGGCAAGCCAGCTCCCACATTTTGATTGCGTTCACAGATCCAGATGTGGGAGCTGGCTTGCCTGCGAAGAGGCCCTCATTCCACCCGAGTTTCCCCGGTGAACACCAGAGTCTGCCGACACCGCCGACACAAATACCGCCGCCCCTGGTTCACCAGGCCATGGCGCTGCGGCGAGAACGGGAAGTCACTGTCCGCACACGGGCAGCGGTAGATATAACGGGTCACCTGGCGGCGCTTGACCTCATAGGTATGGCAGCGGTCCGGCGGCAATTCGTAAACCCCACGCATGATCAACTGCCATTCCTCGCCATGGGGCTGTATACGCTCGCCAAACAACTGGTGGGCAATCAGGTGCGCCACTTCGTGGGCCACGGTTTGCTTGAGAAAATGCTGGCTGTTTTCACGGTACAACTGAGGGTTGAAGCGCAGCAGGTTCTCGTGCAAATGCGCGACACCGGCTTTCTGGCCCCGCAGCTTGAGGCTGACCTGGGGGCGTTTGAAGCTTCGTTTGAAAAAGGATTCGGCTTGCAGGAAACAATCTTCGACGCGGGTATTGAGTTGCTCGGGCATGCTGTACAAATCTCCAGAGACGCCCAGTATGCCGCAAAGCAGGGTGTTTCCGAATCTGTCAGGCGCCGAATGGTCATGCATAACGCACAAAGCCACCTTGCGGTGGCCTTGCCTGCGGGTTGAGTTGCTTAGTTGGTGTAGATGGGCCCTACGCCCAGGCCCCACACAATCACGGTAAACGCCATGATCGCCACCAGTACCACCAGGCCCACGGCCAATACCGAACTGGAAAACAGGAAGCCTTCGTCCGGGTCGATACTCATGAAGGTCGGCAGCCCCACGTAGAGCAGGTACACCGTGTAGCAAATGGCCGCCGTGCCGACCACCATGCCCAGCCACATATGCGGGTAGAGTGCCGCCAGCCCGCCGACAAACAGTGGCGTTGCGGTATAGGTGGCGAAGGCCACGCAGCGTGCCATGCTGGGGCTGGCGTCGTAGGTGCGGGCCATCCAGTGAATGAACGCGCCCATCACCGCCACGCCGCCAAGCATGGCCGCGTACGACATGAGCGTCATCCACAGTGCGCTTTCCTGGGTCAACATCACCGGCGCCCGGTTGCCGATGACCCAGCCAACCTGGGTGGTGCCGATAAAGGCGGACACGGCGGGGATCGCCGCGAGAATCAGGGTGTGAGTGAGGTACATGTGGCCGATACTTTCTTCTTTATCGCCACGGATTTCCCGCCATTCCTGGTCGGGATGGGTAAAAAGCCCCACGACGTGATGGATCATGCCAGTCACTCCTGTCGTTATTACCATCGCCCCCCATCGGAGCGCCCACCGGCCAGATGGCCTGAAAGGTCTGGATATGTGTGCGACCTCAAGTCGCAGTATAGGAAGGGATGACCGGAATAACTGTAGGGCCTTTAGAGCAAATTGCGCTGTAAACAGGGCGCTTAATCGCGGTGGGATCTGTCAAATGTGGGAGGGGGCTTGCTCCCGATAGCGGTGTGCCAGGCACTACAAGTGCTGGCTGATGCACCGCTATCGGGAGCAAGCCCCCTCTCACATTGAATGTAGGTACTCGACATCGCTAAAATACCCGGCTTTTCGTCACACACCTTCAGCGGATCCAAGCGCCATGGGCACTCTTACGGTCAACCAGAACAAACTGCAAAAACGCCTGCGTCGCCTGGCCGGTGAAGCGGTCGCCGATTTCAACATGATCGAGGACGGCGACAAGGTCATGGTCTGCCTCTCTGGTGGCAAAGACAGCTACACCATGCTCGACGTATTGCTGCACCTGCAAAAGGTCGCGCCGATCAAGTTTGAGATCGTGGCGGTGAACATGGACCAGAAGCAACCCGGCTTCCCCGAGCACGTATTGCCGGCCTACCTCAAGGAATTGGGCGTTGAATACCACATCGTCGAGAAAGACACCTACTCGGTGGTCAAGGAGCTGATCCCGGAAGGCAAGACCACCTGCTCGCTGTGCTCGCGCCTGCGCCGTGGCACGCTCTACACCTTTGCCGACGAGATCGGCGCGACCAAGATGGCCCTGGGTCATCACCGCGATGACATCGTCGAGACCTTCTTCCTGAATATGTTCTTCAATGGCTCGCTCAAGGCCATGCCGCCCAAGCTGCGCGCCGATGACGGGCGCAATGTGGTAATCCGCCCGCTGGCGTATTGCAACGAGAAGGACATCCAAGCGTACTCCGACTTCAAGCAATTCCCGATCATCCCCTGCAACCTGTGCGGCTCCCAGGAAAACCTGCAGCGCCAGGTGGTCAAGGAAATGCTGCTGGACTGGGAGCGCAAGACCCCCGGGCGTACCGAGAGCATCTTCCGCAGCCTGCAAAATGTGATCCCGTCTCAACTGGCTGATCGCAACCTGTTCGATTTCACCAGCTTGAAAATCGATGAGACGGCTGCTTCGCGTTTCGTCAATGTAGTGAACCTCTAAGCCTCATCGAGGCTCTAGTAAACGGCGCTTGCGGGCGCCGTTTTCAATTCAACTGCCAGGAGAGGGCATGCGCGATTACAAGTGGCTGCACGAATATTGTCTGAACCGCTTCGGTTCGGCGGCCGAGCTGGAAGCCCACCTGCCTGTGCCCAAGACCCCGGCGCAATTGCGCAAGATCACCGATGACCGTTACCTGTCGACCCTGGCGCTGCGGGTCTTCCGTGCGGGCTTGAAGCACAGTGTGGTCGACGCGAAATGGCCGGCGTTTGAACAGGTGTTTTTCGGCTTCGATCCGGAAAAAGTCGTGCTGATGGGCGCCGAGCACTTGGAACGCCTGATGCAGGACACCCGCATCATCCGCCACCTGGGCAAGCTCAAGAGTGTGCCGCGCAATGCGCAGATGATCCTGGACATCGAGCAGGAAAAGGGCAGCTTCGGTGCGTTTGTCGCCGATTGGCCGGTAACCGATATCGTCGGGCTATGGAAATACCTGAGCAAGCATGGCCACCAACTGGGCGGGCTGTCGGCACCGCGTTTCCTGCGCATGGTGGGCAAGGATACGTTTGTGCCGAGCTATGACGTGGTGGCGGCGTTGAATGCGCAGAAGATCGTCGACAAGGCGCCGACCAGCCTGCGGGATTTGGCCACAGTACAGGGCGCCTTCAACCAGTGGCATGCCGAGAGTGGGCGGCCGATGTGCCAGTTGTCGATGATGTTGGCGTACACCGTCAACCATTGAGACCCAGGTGACGCCTTCGCGAGCAAGCCAGCCCGCACATTTTGACCGCGCCGCCTATCAACATGTGGGAGCTGGCTTGCCTGCGATAGCGGACTTCAGGCCGATACAGGTTCTGCAGCCAACCGCCGATTCAACTGATGCCGCCAACGCACATACAACAGCGCCGTGCAAAACACCGCCAGGCTCGCCAGCATCTCCAACACCCCGAACCACTGGCGGTTCGGGTCGTACGCCGCCAGCGCGCCCTTGATGAAATACAGATTCACCACAAAGCACATCCACGAATGCCCGCGCGCACTGCCGATCATCATCCCTGGCGCCAGTACCAGCAGCGGCACCAGTTCGATCAGCAGGATCACCCATGGGCGCGCCCCATGCAGGTCGGCGATGAACAGGTAGTACACGCACAACAAGCCCACCAGGGCAAAAAACGCCAGCAGGCTCAGTGCGCGTGCAATGTTTACCCGCGGTTCCAGCCACGCCTGGGGCGGCAGGACTTTAGGCTTCCTGGCCACGGCCGTGCTCCAGCAGCGTGGCGGTCTTGGCCAGGCGCAGGCCCAGGGCCCGGCACAGGGTGATTTCATGTTGATCGAGCATCCGCTTGCCGTCAGGCCCGGAATGGTGGCTGGCGCCGTATGGCGTGCCGCCGCCCTGGGTATCAAGCAGTGCCTGTTCGCTGTAAGGCAGGCCGGTGATCAACATGCCGTGGTGCAGCAGCGGCAGCAACATCGACATCAGCGTGGTTTCCTGGCCGCCATGCAGGCTGGCGGTAGAGGTGAACACGCCGGCAGGCTTGCCGACCAGAGCACCGGTGAGCCACAGGTTGCTGGTGCCGTCGAGGAAGTACTTGAGCGGTGCAGCCATGTTGCCAAAGCGTGTCGGGCTGCCCAGGGCCAGGCCTGAACAGTGCTTCAGATCATCCAGGCTGGCATACAGCGCGCCTTCCTCGGGAATGCTCGGCGCCACCGCTTCGCACTCGGTGGAAATCGCCGGCACGGTGCGCAGACGTGCTTCCATGCCGCCTTGCTCGATCCCCCGGGCAATCTGCCGGGCCATTTCGCTTACCGAGCCGTTGCGGCTGTAATACAGCACCAGCACATAGGGCGTGGTCACGGCAGAATCTCCAATACGTTCTCGGGTGGGCGGCCAATGATGGCTTTGTCGGCAGTTGCCAGGATCGGGCGTTCCATCAGCTTGGGGTGCCCGGCGATAGCGGCGATCAATTGCGCTTCGCTCAAGTTGGCATCGGCCAGGTTGAGGGTTTTGTATTCCTCTTCGCCGGTGCGCAGCAGTTGGCGCGCGCTGATCCCCAGTTTTTTGAGCAGGGCCTGGATTTGCGCGGCGTCCAGCGGGGTTTCCAGGTAGCGCACCACGGTCGGGTTGAGGCCGCGAGCTTCAAGCAGTTCGAGCGCACCGCGGGATTTCGAGCAGCGCGGGTTGTGATAAAGCGTCAGATCGGTCATGTGCGGGTCGCATCTTGCGTAAGGTGGCGGGTATTCTACCTGCGCTGGCGCCTGTCCTTAAACCGTAAGAGGCGATAGGTCGCAGCCAACGTTCATTTTTGCGAAGGAATACCCCATGACAAGGCGACTGATCGGTGCATTGGCGATCATCACAACCCTGCTGCTCAGCGGCTGCGGTAACGATTACGGCGTTGACCAATATGGCCAGAAAGTGGCGGCCGAACGCCTGGACAAACAGTGGCTGGTGGTCAATTACTGGGCCGAATGGTGTGGCCCGTGCCGCACGGAAATCCCCGAGCTCAATGCCTTGGCCGAGCAACTGAAAGGGCAGGGTGTGGAGGTATTCGGTGTTAACTTCGACAACGTGCAGGGTGAGGAACTGAAGGCCGCCAGCGACAAGCTGGGGATCAAGTTCACGGTCCTGGCCCAGAACCCGGACGGGATCTTCGAGATTCCACGCAGCGAGGCGTTGCCGGTGACCTACATCATCGACGACAAGGGCAAGGTGCGTGAGCAGTTGATGGGTGAGCAGACTGCAGAAGGGGTGCTGGCCAAGCTCAAGGCCCTGCGCGGTTAAAGCAACACCTCAGAGAAAGTGTGGGAGGGGGCTTGCTCCCGATAGCGGTGTAACAGTCAATTGATGTATTGACTGACACACTGCTATCGGGAGCAAGCCCCCTCCCACATTGAGATCCCATCAATCCAAAGACTGGGGATATCAGCCCTCTTCAAGCCACAAACGAATCGGCTTGCCCTCGGCCGGCCAGAACCGCGTCTGTTCGATCGGCGAGATGTCCCAGCGCTGCACGCCTTGCAAGGCCTGGAAGAAGCGGTGCTCCTGCTCCATCAACGCCTCGGCGCACATTTTGCGGGTGCTGCCGATAGGTCCGAAGCTGAGCTTGTCACCCTCGACGGTATACGGTGCAAACCAGTGATTGCAGCCGCCGTTGCCGTAGGCGCGGCCATCAGCGCCAAGGGTGACGGTCAGGTGCGCGTAGTCCATCAGCGGGCGCTCACCGATCCACTCCACCACGTAGCTGTGGTCGCGTTCGAGCTTCGGGCCGTCGGCAGCACAACCCGTCAGAGCCGCGCCGATTGCGGCGAGCAGCAGCGGGCCCTTCATTGTGCGGCCTGCTGGCATTTCGGGCAGCGGTGCTTGTCGCCTTCGCTGGCCCAGCCGAGTTCTTTGATGCGTGCGTTGGCAGCCGGCTGCAGTGGCTCCTTGGTCAGCTTGGTTTCCACCGCAAATTCAAACTCCAGCACGGTGTCGCAGCTGTCGCAGTTGACCTTCCAGGTGTGAATTTCCAGTTCGCCGAACTTCGGCCCCTGGGCCATGGCGACCCATTGGCCCGCCGGGCGGATGGAGTAGCGCGCGTCACCTTCGACGGTCAGGCGCATCGACAGGGTTTTACTGCCGCGCAGGGTGACGATCAGCACGTCACCGTGCTTGATCGAACCACCGTTGCCGGTGACCTGGTAACGGCCCGGCACGAGGGCGCGGCATTCGATCAGGGTGTGTTGCGGGCTCAGCAAGCTGAAGCGGAAATCGTGTTCGGCCATGGATCCTCCAAATAGGCGCGGCATCCTATCACGGGTGCCGGCCCATCATGAGCCTGGTATGTGACCGCTGATCAACCCTCGACCAGGTTCTGTGGCCGACCATCGGCCCACGCCACAATGTTGGCCAGCGTCGTACCGGCGATCGCCGCCAGGGCTTCACGAGTGAGAAATGCCTGGTGCGCAGTGATGATCACGTTGGGGAAGGTCAGCAGACGCGCGAGTACGTCGTCTTGCAGGGGCAGGTCCGAGCGGTCCTCGAAAAACAGCTGGGCTTCTTCTTCATAAACATCCAGTCCCAGGTAGCCCAATTGGCCCTCCTTGAGAGCTTCGATCAGCGCGGGCGTATCGACCAAGCCACCGCGGCCGGTGTTGATCAGCATTGCACCGGGCTGCATGTGCGCCAGGGAACGGGCGTTGATCAGGTGTTTGCTGTCGGCAGTCAACGGGCAGTGCAGGCTGATGATCTGCGCCTCGGCCAGCAAGTCGGGCAGGCTGACGTAGCGAGCGCCCAGAGCCTGGACGTGTGGGTTGGGGAAGGGGTCATAAGCCAGTAATTGGCAGCCGAAGCCGGCCATGATCTTGGCGAAGGTCGCGCCGATCTGCCCGGTGCCAACCACGCCGACGGTTTTGCCGACCAGATCGAAACCGGTGAGCCCATGCAGGCTGAAGTCGCCATCACGGGTACGGTTATAGGCACGGTGCAGACGGCGGTTGAGAGCCAGGATCAGCGCCACGGCGTGTTCGGCCACGGCGTGGGGTGAATAGGCGGGCACGCGCACGATGCTCAGGCCCAGGCGTTTGGCGGCGACCAAGTCGACATGGTTGTAGCCGGCCGAACGCAGGGCAATCAGGCGTGTACCGCCCTTGGCCAGTTGCTCCAGCACCGGGGCGCTGAGGTCATCGTTGATAAAGGCGCAGACCACCTCATGGTGTTCGGCCAGGGCTACGGTGTCGAGGTTGAGGCGGGCGGGTTGGAATTGCAGTTCCAGGCCCGAGGGGAGCGGTTCACCGAGAAAACTGTCACGGTCGTAGGTCTGGCTGCTGAAAAGAATGACGCGCATTAAAAAGGCTCCCTGCAATGTACACGTTGGAGATGCTGACTAAATGTGGGAGGGGGCTTGCTCCCATATTTTGACTGGTGTTGTCCATAAAATTGCTTCAGGCGCTGACTCTGGCTTCACTGGCCAGCCGCGCAATCGCCATGTCCAGTTCATCCAGTGCGGCCATGGCCTTGGCATCGTCCTGCTTGAGCAGGGTTTCAGCGCGTTGGCACGCCGCGCGCAGTTGCGGCACGCCACAGTAGCGCGTGGCGCCGTGCAAACGGTGCACGCGTTCGATCAGGGCGTGATTGTCATTGGCTTCGCGGGCGACGGTAATCGCCAGGCGGTCGGCTTCCAGGGAGGCCAGCAGCATGGCGAGCATGTCTGCGGCGAGGTCGGCCTTGTTGGCGGCCAGGCGCAGGCCCTCCTCGTGGTCGAGCACCAGCAGTTGCACACCTTGAGCCGGGCCGTCGTTGACGCGTTCCGGGCCCTGGTTACGCAGGGCCAGGCCGGTCCACTTCAACACCACCTGGGCCAGTTGCCGCTCGCTGATGGGCTTGGTCAGGTAGTCGTCCATGCCGCTCTGCAGCAGGGCGCGTTTTTCATTGGCCATGGCGTGTGCCGTGAGGGCCACCACCGGCAGCGGCGTGCCGTGCCGCTCGCTTTCCCACTGGCGGATCGCCTCAGTGCTTTGGCGGCCGTCCATGCCGGGCATTTGTACATCCATCAATACCAGATCGAAGGTTTCCTGCTTCACCGCATCAATGGCCGCGTAACCGCTCTCCACCGCCTGCACCTTGGCGCCCATGTCTTCCAGCAGGGTTTGTACCAGCAACAGGTTCGCCGGGTTGTCGTCCACGCACAGCACACGCGGCGCACGGCTGGACAGCGGCTCACCCGGCTCGCTGCGTGAAGGGCGGGGGCTGATCAGGTCGGCCAGGGAGCGGCGCAGCTTGCGTGTACAGGCCGGCTTGGCCTGCAATTGGCTATTGGGGTTGGGTACCGATTGGTTGAACAGCATCTGTTCGGTGGTCGGGCACAGCACCAGCACTTTGCAACCCAGGTGTTCAAGGTCCCACAAGTGCTGGTTGAGACGCTCGGGCGGAATGTCATTGGCCGTCACGCCGAGCACCGCCAGGCTGATGGCCTGCTCGGTCTGGTGCGCACTGGTGATGCCGTTGGTCAGGCTTTCCAGGGTATTGAAGGGTGTGACTTCCAGGCCGCAGTCTTCCAGTTGGTGTTGCAGGGCCTGGCGCGCCAGCTCGTGGTTTTCCAGTACGGCCACGCGGCGACCCAGCAGCGGCGGGGCGGGCAGGTCTTCGACGTCGTCGCGGGTCTTGGGCAGGTTCAGGCTGATCCAGAATTCCGAGCCTTCACCCGGCGTGCTGTCGACGCCGATTTCACCGCCCATCTGCTCGATCAAACGCTTGGAAATCACCAGGCCCAGGCCGGTGCCGCCAGGTTGGCGCGACAGCGAGTTGTCGGCCTGGCTGAACGCCTGGAACAGCGCGCGCACATCCTGGTTGGACAGGCCTATGCCGGTGTCTTGCACGCTGATGCGCAATTGCACGCTGTCCTCCTGTTCGTCCTCGACCATCGCCCGGGCGACGATGGTGCCTTCGCGGGTGAACTTGATCGCGTTGCTGATCAGGTTGGTCAGGATCTGCTTGAGCCGCAGCGGGTCGCCCACCAACGCCAGCGGCGTATCGCGGTACACCAGGCTCACCAATTCGAGTTGCTTGGCATGGGCGGCGGGGGCGAGGATGGTCAGGGTGTCTTGCAGCAAGTCCCGCAGGTTGAAGGGCACGCTGTCGAGCACCAGCTTGCCGGCCTCGATCTTTGAGAAGTCGAGGATTTCGTTGATGATGCCCAGCAGGTTATCGGCGGATTTTTCAATAGTGCCCAGGTAATCCAGCTGGCGCGGCGACAGCTCGCTTTTTTGCAGCAGATGAGTAAAACCGAGGATGCCGTTGAGCGGCGTGCGGATCTCATGGCTCATATTGGCCAGGAACTCGGACTTGATGCGACTGGCCTCTAGGGCCTCCTTGCGCGCCAGGTCCAGCTCGATGTTCTGGATCTCGATGGTCTCCAGGTTCTGGCGTACGTCCTCGGTGGCCTGGTCGATGCTGTGTTGCAGTTCTTCCTGGGCGTTTCGCAGGGTTTCGGCCATGCGGTTGATGCCCGATGCGAGCTGGTCCAGTTCCTGGCTGCCCAGGGGCGGCAGGCGTGTTTCCAGGTTGCCGTCCTTGAGCTGGGCCACGGCTTGCTTGATCTGGCCAATCGGCGAATTGATGGTGCGGCTGATCCGCAGGGCGAGCGCTGCGGTGAACATCAGGCCGATGGCGATCAACAACAGGCTGGCGAACAGGCTGCGGTAGCCGCGCAGCAACATGCCATTGTGGGACAGCTCCACTTCGACCCAGCCCAGCAGGCGGTCTGCCTCATCCGGGATCACGTCGCCGGCGAGGTTGCGATGACGGCCGAATACCGGCAGCAGATAGCGGGTGGCATCGTTGCCGGTGCGCTGCAACAGGCGCGAACTGTTGCCGGTGGGTGGTGGGTTGAGCATGGTCGGGCCGGCGTGGGCCAGGGACGAACGGTCTGGCGCCAGGAACGACACTGCGCGCACGTCCGGTTGCTCCAGGGACTGGGTGGCGATGCGCTCCAGCAGCTCGGCGTTCTTGTGGCCCAGGGCCGGCGCTACCAATGGCGCCAATTGCTCGGCAATCATTTCGCCGCGCTGCAGCAACTGGCTCTGCAACTCCGAAAGTTGCATCCAGGTGAAATAGCCTCCCAACAACAGAGCCATCAGGCTGGTCGGTAATAAGGTCAGCAACAGTACGCGGCCTTTTATCCCCATTCTTCTAAGCACGCCACTCTCCTGCTACCACGTTGTTATCCATTATCCACACAGGCATCCGGCCCGCGCCACCTGCGCAGTGTAGCCATTTGCACGGCCTGGAATCTTGCAAATTAATGACATGCGGCAATCTTCGGGCCATTCGGCGCCGGGTGGCGATTGCCTGTGAACGTTTAATCTTGAATAATCAGTGATTGAGAATGACTTGCAGACGCTAATGACTCCCGCAGCAGTTGGCCTACCCACAATCCTGACCATCGAAGATGACCCTGTGCTGGGTGCCTACGTGCATGAGCAACTTGGCCGCAGTGGTTTTCAGGTGACGTGGTGCCGCAACGGCCAACAGGGCCTGCAAATGGCTTGCGAGCAGGCGTTCGACCTGGTGTTGATGGACATCCTGCTGCCGGGGCTCGACGGCTTGTCGATCCTCACCCATTTGCGCAAGAGCCATGCCATGCCGGTGATCCTGATGTCGGCCCTGGGCGCTGAAGCCGATCGCATCAGCGGTTTTCGCCTGGGGGCGGACGACTACCTGCCCAAACCGTTCAGCATGGTAGAGCTGCGTGTGCGCATTGAAGCCATCCTGCGCCGCGTGGCCCTGGATCGCCGACCCGAGCCGCCGCGCCCGGTGATGCGTGAGGATGCCCGGGTGTTGCAGTTTGACGATGAGCGCTGTGATGTGGCCTGCCAGCAACACTGGGCCGGGTTGACGCGCAGCGAATACCGGCTGCTGGAAACCCTGCAGCGCAATGTTGAAGAAGTGCTCAGCAAAGCCTTCCTGTATCAACACGTGCTGCAGCGCGGTTATGCACCCCATGACCGCAGCCTCGACATGCACGTCAGTCAGATTCGCCGCAAACTCAAGGCCATCGGCTACGCCGAGCGAGAAGTACGCACAGTGTGGGGCAAAGGCTATGTGCTGAGCGGTCATGATGAAGGGCTTTGAGCGGCTGCCTGGCAAACACTCGTTGTTCTGGAAGCTGGCCTGCCTGTTGATCGCCTTCTGTTTGCTGATGATCTGGCTTAGTTGGTCGTGGGGCCGCTACATGGAGCAGCAGAGTGCTTACCTGTCCGACAAGTCGCGGGAGATCCTCAGCGGTTACGCCGCAGGTGCCGAACTGGCGTGGAGTACACAAGGCCGCGCCGGCGTGGATGCCTGGTTGCAACTGATGGCCAAGCGTGAAACCACCTGGGTGGGTGTGATCGGCAACGATTTGCAATCCCTGGGCAGCACGCCGCTTAGCGACAAGGAAAGCCAGCGCCTGACCTTCTTACGCGGGTTGGATTGGCCGGTCAGCCGACATGTCATCGGTTTGCCGTGGATGAAGGTACCGTTTCCGGTTGATCCTGGGATGGGGTCGCTGGTGATCGAGTTGCCGCAGCGCTTTATGCCGGGGCGTTATCAACTGTTCTGGCGGGTGATGACCAATGGCGTCATCCCGGGGCTGTTTACCTTGTTGCTGTGCATCGGCCTCTATCGGCTGCTGATCATGCCCCTCAATCAATTGCGCGAGCAGGCCAATGCCTGGCGTGCAGATCAGTTGAATACGCGTATGTCCCGGGATGCGACCAGTCGACAGGATGAGCTCGGGGAGCTGGGGCGCGCCTTTGACCATATGTCTGAACGCTTGCAGGGCACGGTGCGCTTGCAACAGCAGTTGCTGCGCGACATGTCCCATGAATTGCGCACGCCTTTGAGTCGCCTGCGGGTGGCCTGCGACAGCGAGCAAGACCCGGCCAGGCTGCGTGAGCGCCTGGGGCGGGAAATCGACGCCATGCAGCGCCTGGTGGAAGACAGCCTGCAACTGGCCTGGCTCGACAGTGAAACAGCGCCGCTGCCCCAGGAAGACATTCAGCTCCAGGCGCTGTGGGACATGTTGCGGGAAAACGCCTGTTTCGAAAGCCACTGGCCAGCATCGCGCCTGCCATGTCTGTTGCCGGCCGACAGTTGGGTGCGCGGCAACCTGAATGCACTGGCCCAGGCCCTGGAAAATATCCTGCGCAACGCCATACGCCACTCGCCAGCCGAGGGCACCGTGCTACTCGACGGCTGCCGCGAAGGAGACTATTGGCATATCTGGCTGCAGGACCAGGGCGGCGGTATTGATGAGCAGGATTTGGAAACTATCTTCGCGCCCTTTACCCGGTTGGACGGCTCGCGGCCCGGCGACGGCGGGTTCGGCCTGGGCTTGAGCATTGCCCGCAACGCCGTGCAGCGTCAGGGCGGGCGCTTATGGGCGCAGAACTGCGGGCCGGGTTTGCGCGTACATATACGCTTGCCGGCCCGTTAACCGTCAACGGCGACGCAGCTTGCGTTTCTTCCACTGATGCGCGACCCACCAGCGCCAGTAGGCCATGGTCAAGCAATAAGCCAGCGCCCCCAGCACCAGCCCCAGTACCACCGAACCCAGCAGAAACGGTTGCCAGAGCGTGCTCAACTGGCCGCTGATCCATTCCCATGTCAGGTCGTCGGGCAGGCTGCGTGGCGGCACATTCATCAGCCAGGCGCCGGTCAGGTAGGTACAGACGAATACCACCGGCATGGTGACCGGATTGGTCAGCCACACCAGGCTGACCGCTATCGGCATATTGCCGCGCACGGTGATCGCCAGGATCGCCGCAAGCAGCATCTGCAACGGAATCGGTATAAACGCCGCAAATAAACCCACCGCCATGGCGCGAGCCACCGAATGCCGGTTCAGGTGCCAGAGGTTCGGATCATGCAGCAGGGTGCCAAGAAACTGTAATGACTTGTGTTCCCTGATGCTGCTGGGATCGGGCATGTACCGTTTGAATAAGCGCCGGGGCATAAGGGGTCCAGGTCAATTTGAAGGGCAAGTATGCCCGGATTCTATAAACAGAAAATTCAGACTTTGTGACAAAACATCATAGGCGCTCTCGGTCAGCCGGCTAAGACTGAATGGATCACTGGAAAAGGATGATTCATGAAAACAGGGATGTTCGCGCTGGCGCTGGGGTTGCTGGTATTGCGCTGGTTACCCGCATTGCCGTCTGGCGCCGGGTTGCTGGCTATGCTGATACTGGCCTTGATGCTGCTGCCTTTTCGTACCTATCCTGTGGCGTTTTTTCTGGTCGGCCTGAGTTGGGCCTGCATCAGCGCACAGTGGGCGCTGGATGATCGATTGCAACCGGCGCTGGACGGGCAGACGCGCTGGGTACAAGGGCGTGTCATCGGCTTGCCGCAGCAGACCGGCACGGGCGTGCGATTCGAGTTGGCCGACAGTCGGGCGCGCAATGCACGGCTGCCCAAACGTATTCGGGTGTCCTGGCACGGCGGGCCGACCGTAAACAGCGGCGAGTACTGGCGCCTGGCACTGACGCTCAAGCGGCCCGCCGGCCTGCTCAATTTTCATGGCTTTGACCACGAAGCCTGGCTGCTGGCCCAGCGTATCGGCGCCAGCGCGACGGTGAAGGATGGTGAGCGCCTGGCGCCGGCGCGCAATGCCTGGCGCGATGCCGTTCGCCAGCGCCTGATGGCCGTGGAAGCGCACGGCCGCGAGGCGGGCCTGGCGGCGTTGGTGCTGGGCGACGGTTCCGGGCTTGCACCTGAGGATTGGCAGGTGTTGCAGAACACCGGCACGGTGCATCTGCTGGTGATTTCCGGACAGCACATTGGTTTGTTGGCGGGGTTGATCTACGGCTTGATCTCTATGTTGGCGCGCTATGGTTGCTGGCCGCGAGGCTGGCCATGGCTGCCATGGGCGTGCGGCTTGGCGTTTGCCGGGGCGTTGGGCTATGGCCTGCTGGCAGGGTCCGGCGTGCCGGTGCAGCGGGCTTGTGTGATGGTGGGTCTGGTGCTGTTGTGGCGTTTGCGTTTTCGCCATTTGGGGGTGTGGTGGCCGTTGTTGCTGGCGTTGAATGGCGTGTTGCTCATCGAGCCCTTGGCCAGTCTACAGCCGGGGTTCTGGTTGTCGTTTGCGGCGGTCGCGGTGTTGGTGTGGGCATTCAGCGGGCGCCTGGGGCCGTGGAGCGTCTGGCAAATCTGGACCCGTCCACAGTGGTTGATCGCAATTGGCTTGTTTCCGGTCCTGCTGGTGTTGGGGTTGCCCATCAGCCTCAGTGCCCCCGTGGCCAATCTGGTCGCCGTGCCCTGGATCAGCCTGGTGGTACTGCCTTTGGCGCTGCTGGGCACGGCGCTGCTGTGGGTGCCGTTGGTCGGCGAGGGCATGTTGTGGCTGGCCGGTGGCGCACTGGACGGTTTGTTCAAGGGCCTGGCGCTGCTGGCTGCACAACTGCCGGCCTGGGTACCGGCTGAGGTGCCTTTGAGGTATTGGCTGGTGAGCCTGGCGGGCGCAGTGATTGTGTTGTTGCCCAAGGGGCTGCCGTTTCGAGTATTGGGTTGGCCCATGCTGTTGGTGGCAGTGTTTCCACCCAGGGATGGGGTGCCCCATGGCCAGGTGGAGGTGTTGCAGTTGGATGTTGGCCAGGGCCAGGCACTGATTCTGCGGACCCGCGATCACACCTTGCTCTACGATGCCGGGCCGCGCTCGGGGCCTGTCGATCTGGGCGCGCGCGTGGTCTTGCCGTCGTTGCAGAAGCTCGGGGTAGGGCAGTTGGACATGATGCTGCTCAGTCATGCCGATGCCGATCATGCCGGAGGTGCGACGGCGGTGGCCCGTGGCCTGCCCATAAAGCGTGTAGTAGGCGGTGAAACCGAAGGGCTGCCAGCGTTTCTTGCTACGCAACCCTGCAGGAGCGGTGAACATTGGGAGTGGGACGGCGTGGCATTCGAACTGTGGCAATGGCCTGGTGCTATCGAGGGCAATCCGAAATCCTGTGTATTGCAGGTCCAGGCCAACGGTGAACGCTTGCTGCTCACCGGTGATATCGATCGCGCCGCCGAGCAAGCATTTCTGGCCTCGCCGCTGGCGGTTCCGACCGACTGGCTGCAAGCCCCGCACCATGGCAGCCGCAGTTCTTCGTCCTGGGCTTTCCTGCAGCGGCTGGCGCCAACCGCGGTGCTGATTTCCCGGGGGCGCGGCAACGCGTTCGGTCATCCGCATCCGCAGGTGCTGGAGCGCTATCAGGCGCTGGGTAGCCGGGTATACGACAGTGCCGAGCAAGGCGCTGTACGGCTGCGCCTGGGGGCATTCACGCCACCGACGGTTGCGCGCAGTCAACGTCGTTTCTGGCGCGAACCGTTACCGTAACCCAGCGTTACCAAAGACTCAGGGGCGCGACAGGCGGGCCTGTTGCCGACGAACCCCGCTGCCGAACCTATATGGTAAAGTGGCGCACTTTTTCGAGGGGACATTCACTGTGTGGGAATTGGTCAAATCCGGCGGCTGGATGATGTTGCCGATCATTCTGAGCTCCATCGCCGCACTCGGCATCGTCGCCGAACGCCTGTGGACCCTGCGCGCCAGTCGCGTAACCCCTGAACACCTGCTGGGGCAGGTCTGGGGCTGGATCAAGAACAAACAGCTCGACAAGCAAAAACTCAAGGAGCTGCGCGCCAATTCGCCGCTGGGTGAAATCCTCGCTGCCGGCCTGGCCAACTCCAAGCATGGTCGCGAGATCATGAAAGAGTGCATCGAAGAAGCGGCTGCCCGGGTTATCCATGAACTGGAGCGCTACATCAATGCCCTCGGCACCATTGCCGCCATGGCACCGCTGCTCGGTTTGCTTGGCACGGTGCTGGGCATGATCGATATCTTCAGCTCGTTCATGGGTTCGGGCATGACCACCAACGCGGCAGTATTGGCCGGGGGGATTTCCAAGGCATTGATCACCACCGCCGCCGGCCTGATGGTGGGGATTCCTTCGGTGTTCTTCCACCGCTTCCTGCAGCGTCGCATCGACGAACTGGTGGTTGGCATGGAACAGGAGGCCATCAAGCTGGTGGAAGTGGTGCAGGGCGATCGTGACGTAGACCTGGTCGAGGGCAAAGCGTGAAATTTCGCCGCAAGCAACGGGAAAATGTCGATATCAACCTCGCGTCATTGATCGACGTGGTGTTCATCCTGCTGCTGTTCTTTGTCGTGACCACCACCTTCACCCGGGAAACCCAGCTGCGTGTCGACTTGCCGGAGGCGGTGAGCGGTTCACCTGCCGAAGACCAGCAGGTCAAGCAACTGGATATCGCCATCAGCGCAGACGGCGTATTTTCAGTGAATAACCAATTGCTGCAGAAAAACGACCTCGCCAGCCTGATGGAGGCCTTGCAGAAAGAGTCCGGTGGCGACACCCAGCTACCGCTGTCGATCAGTGCTGATGGCAAGACCCAGCACCAAGCGGTGATCACCGCCATGGACGCGGCCGGCAAGCTCGGCTTCAGCCATTTGCGCATGACCACCGTCGAGGCGGCGAGCCCGCCCTGATGGCCATGTCCGATCGTTTGCTCAAGGCCTGGTATGAGGGCCATCCGGCACTGGTGCTGTTGCGGCCGCTGGAGTCACTGTATCGCCGGGTGGTGCAACGCAAGCGTGCGCGCTTCGTGGCAGGTGAGGGCGAGATTTATCAATCGCCGGTGCCGGTGGTGGTGGTCGGCAATATCACCGTGGGAGGCACCGGCAAGACGCCGCTGATCCTGTGGTTGATCGAGCATTGCCGTCGTAGCGGTTTGCGCGTGGGCGTGGTCAGCCGTGGCTACGGTGCCAAGCCGCCGCAGTTGCCGTGGCGGGTCGAGGCCAGCCACAGTGCCGAGGTGGCCGGCGACGAGCCCTTGCTGATCGTGCAGCGCAGCGGCGTAGCGCTGATGATCGACCCCGACCGCAGCCGCGCGGTAAAGGCCCTCTTGGCCAGTGAACCCCTGGACTTGATCCTTTCCGACGACGGCCTGCAGCATTACCGCCTGGCCCGCGATCTCGAACTGGTGCTGATCGACGCTGCCCGTGGCCTCGGCAATCGTCGCTGCCTGCCGGCCGGGCCGTTGCGCGAGCCGGTGGAGCGCCTGCAAAGTGTAGATGCGTTGCTCTATAACGGTGCAGGTTCGGACCGTAAGGATGGTTTTGCCTTCCGGCTGCAGCCCACCGCGCTGGTCAACCTGCACAGCGGCGAGCGCCAGCCCGTCACGCACTTTGCGCCGGGCCAACAGGTGCATGCGGTCGCCGGTATCGGCAATCCGCAACGTTTCTTCAATACCCTTGAAACGCTACACTGGCAGCCGCTGCCCCATGCTTTTGCCGATCACGCGCCCTACAGCGCCGAGGTCTTGAATTTTACCCCGTCATTGCCGCTGGTCATGACCGAAAAGGACGCGGTGAAGTGCCGCGCCTTTGCCCAGCCCGACTGGTGGTACCTTGCGGTGGATGCGGTGCCGTCGCCGGCGTTTGTCGCCTGGTTCGACACGCAGCTGATGCGTCTGCTGCCCAACCGTCTATTGCCTTAACGCTTCTTTCCAGGAATCACTCATGGACACCAAACTGCTCGACATCCTCGCTTGCCCGATCTGCAAAGGCCCGCTCAAGCTCAGCGCCGACAAAACCGAGCTGATCAGCAAAGGTGCCGGCCTGGCTTACCCGATACGTGATGGCATCCCGGTGATGCTTGAAAGCGAAGCCCGTACCCTGACCACCGATGAGCGCCTGGATAAATGACCACCGCCTTTACCGTCGTCATTCCCTCGCGCTATGCCTCGACGCGCCTGCCGGGCAAACCGCTGCAAATGATCGGCACCAAGCCGATGATCCAGCTGGTGTGGGAACAAGCGTGCAAGAGCAGCGCCGAGCGGGTAGTGGTGGCCACCGATGACCCGCGTATCATCGAGGCGTGCAAAGGGTTCGGTGCCGAAGCCGTCCTGACCCGCGAAGACCATAACTCCGGCACTGATCGTCTGGCCGAGGTGGCGACCAAGCTTGGCCTGGCGCCCGACGCCATCGTGGTCAACGTGCAAGGTGACGAGCCATTGATACCGCCGGGTGTCATCGACCAGGTCGCCGCCAACCTCGCGGCCCATGGCGAGGCGCGTATGGCGACCCTGGCCGAACCGATCGAAGACATCGAGACGCTGTTCAACCCGAACGTGGTGAAAGTGGTCAGCGACATCAACGGCCTGGCACTGACCTTCAGTCGCTCTACCTTGCCGTGGGCGCGGGATGCCTTTGCCAGGAGTCGCGACGTGTTGCCGGAAGGCGTGCCGTATCGCCGCCATATCGGCATCTACGCCTACCGCGCGGGTTTCCTGCATGATTTTGTCAGCTGGGGCCCGTGCTGGCTGGAAAACACCGAATCCCTCGAACAACTGCGTGCCCTGTGGCACGGCGTGCGCATCCATGTGGGCGATGCGTTGGAAGCGCCGCCGGCGGGTGTCGACACTCAGGAAGATCTCGAACGCGTCCGTCGCCTGCTGGGCGCCTGATGGAAGTTCTGTTTGTATGCCTGGGCAATATCTGCCGCTCGCCAACCGCTGAAGGCGTCCTGCGCCATAAATTGCGCGAGGCGGGCTTGGCCGGCCAGATCGAGGTGGCGTCTGCCGGCACCGGTGAATGGCATATCGGCAACCCGCCGGACCAGCGCAGCCAGCGTGCGGCACTGGGGCGTGGTTACGATCTGTCATCCCAGCGTGCCCAGCAGGTTAGCCGCGCCGACTTTGCGCGCTATGACCTGATCCTGGCCATGGACCACAGCAACCTGCGCAACCTCAAGGCCATGCAGCCGGGTCAGGGCAAGGCGGAACTGGACTTGTTCCTGCGCCGCTTTGACGGCGAAGTGGACGAAGTGCCAGACCCTTACTACGAAGGTGAACAAGGTTTCGAGCGGGTCCTGGACCTGATCGAGCGCGCCTGTGATTTATTGGTGATCGAATTGAAGGGGCGGTTATGACCTTGCAAGTGCTTGCGCAGGTATCGCTCAAGCCATTCAACAGCTTCGGCATTGATGTGCGCGCTCAATTATTCGCCGAGGCCCACAGCGATGCCGAGGTTCGCGAGGCCATCGCCTATGCCGCTGCACACGCGGTGCCGTTGCTGGTGATCGGTGGCGGCAGCAATTTGCTGTTGACCCAGGATGTCCCGGCGTTGGTGTTGCGCATGGCAACAGAAGGCATTCGCGTGCTGCACGACGATGGCGTGAACGTGGTGGTCGAAGCCGAAGCGGGCGAAGCCTGGCACCCGTTCGTTTTGTGGACCCTTGAGCACGGCTTCTGCGGTCTGGAAAACCTTAGCCTGATCCCCGGCACAGTCGGGGCCGCACCCATGCAGAACATCGGGGCCTATGGCGTGGAGATCAAGGATGTCTTCGCCGGCCTCACCGCCCTGGATCGCCAGACAGGCGAACTGCGGGATTTCAGCCTGGACGAATGCAACTTTGCTTACCGTGACAGCCTGTTCAAGCATGAAGTCGGGCGGTGGTTGATCCTGCGGGTACGCTTTGCCCTCAGCCGCACCACTCACCTGAAACTCGACTACGGCCCGGTGCAACAGCGCCTGACCGCGCAGGGCATCACCCACGCTACACCAAGCGATGTGAGCCGGGCGATTTGCAGCATTCGCCGCGAGAAACTGCCGGACCCGGCAGAGTTGGGCAATGCCGGCAGCTTCTTCAAGAACCCACTGGTGTCCCAGGCCCTCGCTGCCGAACTGCAAAGCCAATACCCGGACTTGGTCGCATACCCTCAGGCCGACGGGCAAATCAAACTCGCCGCCGGCTGGCTGATCGACAAGGCAGGGTGGAAGGGCTTTCGAGACGGCGATGCGGGGGTACACAAGATGCAGGCGCTGGTGCTGGTCAACTACGGCGCAGCCACAGGGCGCGAGATTGCCAACCTGGCGCTACGTATCCAGCAGGATATCTTCAAGCGTTTCAAGGTTGAGCTGGAGATGGAACCCAACCAGTACTGATCTTTCAGGCCTGGAAATGAAAATGCCCCGTATCTTGCGATACGGGGCATTTTTTATTGCGCTGGTTGATCAGTCGTCGCGGCTCATGATGCCGAAGATCTGCAACAGGCTGATAAACAGGTTGTAGATCGATACATACAGGCTGATGGTGGCCATGATGTAGTTACGCTCACCACCGTGGATGATGGCGCTGGTCTGGAACAGGATACACACCGAGGAAAACAGCACAAAACCTGCGCTGATCGCCAGTTGCAGGCCGCTGATCTGGAAGAACATGCTGGCCACCACCGCCGCCAGCAACACGAAGAAGCCTGCGGTGATGAAGCCACCCAGGAAGCTCATGTCCTTACGGCTGATCAGCACGTAGGCCGACAGGCCACCAAATACCAGCGCCGTCATGGCAAACGCCGAACTGACCACTTCCGCACCGCCGGCCATGCCGAGGTAACGGTTGAGGATCGGGCCGAGGATAAAGCCCATGAAACCGGTCAAGGCAAACGCCGACACCAGGCCCCAGGCCGAATCGCGCAGCTTGTTGGTCAGGAAGAACAGACCATAGAAGCCGATCAGCACGACAAAGATATTCGGATAACCAACGCGCATCTGTTGGGCCACATACGCCATCACGCCGCTGAATGCGAGCGTCAAGGCGAGCAAGCCGTACGTATTGCGCAACACGCGGCTGACTTCAAGCTGCTCAGCCTGCGCGTTGCCATTCACTGCGTAATTCTGTTCGCGCATGGCGACACTCCTTCAGTTTTGAAACGTTCAGTCGCAAAGATCATAACAGACGCTCTGTAACAAGCGATGCAGAGAGTTTGACAGTGTGTTTCATTCGGGTATTATGGCGCCCGCTGACACGGGATGAGCTACTATAATCCTGTGATGCACAAGGGAAATTGGCAGAGTGGTTGAATGCACCGGTCTTGAAAACCGGCGGACGTTAATAGCGTCTCCAGGGTTCGAATCCCTGGTTTCCCGCCAAGATTTACACAAAAGCCCCGCGAAAGCGGGGCTTTTGCGTTTCTGGGGTTTGGTTATGCCGGGTTACTCAGGCTGTAGGCCTAACTCGAAAAGCCAGGAACACCGGCCCGAACGGGAAGGTACTGACTTCCAGCTCATCCAGTGGATTGAGCGTGTGCGTGCGGCTTCCAGCGTTGCTGTAGATCACATGGCTGCTCGATACAACGATGTTGACCTTGCCGGCGGCCGCCTGAATTAGATTCACCTTGAACCCTTCAATCACATCATCACCGATTGTCAGCGTGACATCTGTATCGCTGATAACCAGGATCGACTTGCCTGAGTCCGCCATGGTCAAGGACCTGCTCCCGGTGATAGAGACATTGGTGTGCACATGTCCGCCGGCGTGGTAGCTGACCATTCTCGGATCAGCGAAGACCCGGGCGAAGGAACCGACATAATTCACACTGGCGCGCATGTCGTCGAATTGCTCGACCACGTAAGTACCAATGCTGCCGGAGACTTCCCCGTTGGGGTCCAGCACCCATTTGCGTCCTACCATCAGTCCGATCTGGGTGTTGGCGCGTACCCCAGCACGCATTTCTTCCAGAAAAAGCTGGCTGATCTGGCCACCGCCTTTGCCCTGGACATAGGTAAATCGTGCAATGGAGTGGCTGTCGCCAGTTGGGCTGCCCTGGGCAGTGTCGACCTTGTAGTCGACAAAGTCTGCCGAGACGATGGTGGTCGTGGTGTTGGCGTTTGGCGCCCAGGTAAAATCCAGGGCCCTGCCGGTTTTAACCTGATCCAGCGAGGTAGTGGTTTGCGAGGTGGTAGTAGAGCCTGACTGCTTCAAATCATCATTCATGATACTCATCCGTAAGTGAAGTGCGGGTCGAAATGACGCAAAGCGTATGACCGCCGTCATAACACCACGTTTTCTACAACACCATATTGTCTTACTTGAATCCGTATGGCGCTGTCACCGTGCAGGTGTCCTCGCCCTGCCTCATGATTTCAAGCTTCTTTGTTAGGTGAAAGGTCGAACTTCCAAAACAGTGTCCTGTCCGAGCCTTCATACCGGCGTTTAAGTGCAACCTGCGAAAAAGCTGCTGAAAAAACACCGAGATGGAGTAATTCGAATGAAAATATCGAGCCTTTCAATGTTGGCGGGTGCCTCCCTGGTGCTAGCGGCTGGAGGCGCCTGGGCTGAGCAATATCTGCCTGAGATCACCAGCAAGGCGCCTTACAAAAAAGCCTACGCAGAGATGCTCAGTTATCCGGACTGGGTCAGCAAAGCTCAGGGCACAGCGTCGCCAGTCGAGACGGTTTCGGCTGATGGGAAGCGCTTTACGGTAGGCCACTTGTGTAAGCCACATGACTGTGCAGACAATCAGCTAATCGTGGTCTTCAACGCAGATGGAACAAAGTCCTGGGGGTTACTCGCGACTCGACCAGCCGATGGAGAGGCGTTCAGTAAGCAATTGCTGGGTGGGCCCGACAGTGTCGTCCAGGGCCTGCTGAATAAGTCGTTTGCTGATAACAATCCCGAGGATTGATGAGCGGTTTCGCTCTGCTGCGGCAAGCGGTGGGTGGGTAGAACTACCAACCGGCTGCCGAGTTTCACCCTGGGGAGGTTGCCAGGTTTGGGCTGGCCCCTGGCAAGCATATTCTTGGTGTCTCGAAATACATGCTTTTCGGCACCTCAAGAATCATCGAATCAGAAATTGATATGAAGCCGGGAGATCTTGTTCGCCGCAGAATTTCTCAGCACGGCAGCAGTTTTTCTTTCACCCCAACTGCCTACTAAACGCCATTTGTCTAACGCCTGGCACTCTCAATCCCCTTGCAGCCTCTCAATCGCCCTCTGTAGGAGCGAGCTTGCTCGCGAAAAACGTCAACGATAACGCGTGTCCTGATTGAACGCGGCGCCTGTGATTTTTCGCGAGCAAGCTCGTTCCTACAAAAAACCTTCTGAACGGCATTACGGCCCTGTGCCGGGCTTCGTCTGCTGGTCATCGTGGTCTCGTTCACCTCCTTGTGGCTGTAAGCCGATGCTGATCCGACCCGCACCGCTGCACTTTTTTCCATTTTGCTGATCTACCCCTGTCCCGGCCACTCGACTCCCGCACGTGGCCCACAGAATCAGACCCGGTGCCGATGGATCGAACGTCAACTGTTTTTACCTCTCTATGGCCGCTGTTGCTGGCTGCGCTGCTCGCGCTCTGCGCAGTGGGTTGCAGCCAGCAACAAGGCCGCGATATCGCCAGGCAATTCAGCGATGGCAAGCCCGATGAGTTCTTCCAGACCAGTGTCGATCGCATGGCCACCCTGGGGATGCGCGACAACCTGCAAAGCCTCTACCTGCTGATGAGCAAGCTTTACCTGCGCAATCCCAGCCAGTGGCGTCAGTCGGGCTATCCGGATGCGGTGAGCGCCGCCCGGGTCATTCGCCAGGCCATCGAAAACCGTCAACCCTTGCCCGCACTGGGAGACCGGCGTGATCTGGCCGCCCTGAGTTACTCCCTGAGTCCCGACTTTCGTGGTGACCGTGTCGGCGCGTTTATCTACGCGATTGGCAGTATGCTCGTGACCGCCCACGGCGGGCGTACGCAGTTTTATGTGACTGACTCGATTAACCCGCAGTTTGTCAGCAATGCGGCGCGCAATATCGAAAAGGCCACTTGGCTGCTCAGCCAGCGCCAGGATGCCAACGGTGTATTGCTGTTGTTCTCCAATGAAATATCGGAGGAGGGCAGTAACCTCAGTTTTGCCGTTGAGTTTGGCAAGATCGTTGCGCGCCTGGACCTGCTTACCCAAATCCTCGATGAGCGTTACCGACGCATTGGCCTCAATTACGCGCAAAGTTTATTGCTGATGAACTTCCTGCCGGTGCAGTGAGGCGCATCCATCGAACAATCAGTGGGGTGTTTCCCTTTCTGCTGTAGGAAGGTGCCTATCTTGCCTCTCGCTGCTTGAAACGCTTGCCTGCGAGCAATAGCCTCGGATTTTTCTTAAACACGAGGCCCTCCCTTGGGTAAACGAAAAACGGTTTGGCCCACGGATCGCGAAATACGTTTGCGGTTTATCCTGTTCGCGGTCATCGACGCCGCGACTGCTCAGGGCGTCTCTGCCGAGTTGCTGTTGCCGGCGCACACGCTGCTGCGCAACTCACCCTCGCAAGCCCAGTTGCTGGATGCCCTGGACGAGATTCTGGCTACCGATGAAATGTACGGTTTCCGCTTTGCGCCGGGTTCCGATGCGGATGATCTGATGCGGGAATTGGCGAAGCCGGCTGGCTGAAACCTGCCAGGTACTGTTTTGCCAGGGTCATGGTTCGTCAATAAGGCGTGACCTGACGGGCGTGCCTGCCTTCCCATCACTGTTCGCGTGGTGGGCCTGGCCTGCCACGTTCCGTAATCCCAAGGACCCGCCCCAATGCTGCTGCGCCAACCGCCCTTTCTTTTTGCCGCCCTGACTCTCAGCTCGCTGGTACAGGCCGAAGGCCTGCAACTGGCGCCAGTCGAAGTCACCACCACTGAAGCCAGTGCCGGCGAAATTGCCCAGGCACAGCTACAGCGCGTGCCCGGCGGCAGCAATTACATCGATATGAGCAGCGTGCAACAGGGGCGGGTGAGCAGTAACGAAGATGTGTTCAAGTACCAGGCCGGGGTGTACGCCAAGGCGGCGAATAACGAAGGCGTGAAGCTGTCCATTCGCGGTTCGGGCCTGAACCGCAGCCCGGGTGCCCACGCGTCCGGCCTGTATGAAATGTTCGACGGTCTGCCGCTCACGGGCCCGGGCGGTACACCTTATGAGCTCAAGGACCCGCTGTGGCAAAGCCGCGTGGAAGTGCTGCGGGGCGCCAATGGCTTCGATCAGGGCGCGTTGGCCCTGGGCGGTTCGGTCAATTACGTGACCCACACCGGCTACGACGCGCCCAAGCTGCAAGTGCGCTATGAGGTCGGTAGCCGCGGCTATGCTCAGCGGGAGGTCAGTTCCGGCCAGGTGCTGGGGGATGCCGATTACTACATCAGCCTCACCGATTCCGAGTCCGACGGCTACCAGCACCAGAGCGCCGGGACCGGCAAGGGCATCGCCGCCAACTTTGGCTACCGCTTCAACCCGGACCTGGAAACGCGCTTCTACCTGCGCTACCGCGAAACCACCAACGATTCCCCCGGCAAGCTCACGCGCTACCAGATCAGCCATGACCCGCGTGCCGCCAACAGCCTCAACGCCGCCCGCGATTCAAAACGCCTGCAACCGGGCTCTACCTGGATCGCCAACAAGACCACCTTGCAACTGGACGACAACGCCCGAGTGGAAGTCGGGCTGGCCTATCACGACTACCCGATGGATCTGCGCGAGGGCACCAACCGCCTCAAGGTCGCCTACACCGATATCAGCGGCACCCTGAACTACATCCGTCAGGACAGCCTGTTCGGCCATGCCAGCAAAACCACCGTCGGCCTGCGTACCACCCAGGCGATGCCCAATAATGGCGCGTCGGAATATGTCCGCATCCCTGCAGGCAACACCGCCATTTATTCCCCCGGCACCAAGACCCGCGATTACAGCTACCTGGGCTCCGACACCGTGCTGCATGTAGGCAATGAGCTGGAACTGCTGGAGGATCTGTGGCTCACCACCGGCCTTGCCGCGATCTACACCCGCCGCGAAACCCAGGTGACTTACCCCGATGGCCAGGCGCCGCTCAGTCAACATGACTGGGACTACGCACCGCGCATCGGTCTGCGTTACGACTTCACCCCGCAATTGCAGGTATACGCCAACCTGAGCCGCTCGGTAGAACCGCCGCACGCCTGGTCGATGATCTGGGGTTCCAACAAATACTTCGGTCCGGGCAGCGGCGCGGCTACGGGGCTACAGCGCGAAGGTGTGAAGTTACGCAATCAGACCGCCACCACCCTGGAAATCGGCGGGCGCGGCGAAGCGTGGCTCGGCCAGTGGGACCTGGCCCTCTACCGCTCTGAAGTACGCCACGAACTGCTTTCCGTGGAAACCCAGGCCCAGACTGCCAACAGCAGCGCGATCATCGCCGAATCCAACGCCAGCCCCACCATGCACCAGGGCGTGGAACTGAGCCTGCTCAGCCCGCTATGGGACGGCGGCCGCAACGGCAAGCTCGACCTGCGCCAGGCCTATACCTTCAGCGACTTCCACTACCGTGACGATGACCGTTTCGGCGACAACACCTTGCCCGGCATCCCCAAGCATTACTATCAGGCGCAGGTGCGCTACAGCCACCCGACGGGTTTCTACACCAGCCTCAACACCGAACATGCCTCGCGGGTAGCGGTGGACTACGCCAACTCTTACTACGCCGCGGCCTACACCACCCTCGGCGCCACGTTCGGCTATGACGCGCCCAAGCAAGACTGGCAAGCCTGGGTCGATCTGCGCAACCTGACCAACCGTCGCTATGCCAATACCGTTACGCCGGGGTACGACGACAAAGGCGTGGACGCAGCACGTTCTACCCCTGCCGATGGGCGTGGTATCTACACTGGCGTGTCGTGGAGCTGGCGTTAAATCAACCTTCGTGTTGGCGCAGGCGCTTGTACAGGGTGTTGCGGCTCACTCCCAACTCCCGCGCAAGGTGGGAAATATTGCCGCCCACGGCTTGCAGGCGTTGGTTGAGGTCAAGGTTTTCATCCAGGCGCTCGCAGGTGGGCAGCGGCGCCGTTTGCTTCAAATCGGTAAAAAAATCATCGGGCAGATGTTCTGCGCGGATCGGTTGCTCCTCGGCCATCGCCAGCGCCACCTGCAACACGCTGCTCACCTGACGCAAATTGCCCGGCCACGGATGTTGCTCGAATAAGCCCAGCACCTCGGCACTCAGCCCGGCCCACTGGTTCGGCTCGCGATGTTGCTGCCACAGTTGCTGGAATAACGCTTGCTTGTCGGTGCGCTCGCGCAATGGCGGCAACTCCAGGGTCAGGCCGCCGATGCGGTAGTACAAATCCTCGCGAAAGCGCCCAGCCTGCACCAGATCGCGCAGTGCACGGTTGGTCGCCGAGATGATGCGCAAATCCACCGGGAACACCTCACTGCTGCCCACCGGTTGCACACAGCGCTCCTGCAACACCCGCAACAGGCGGGCCTGGGTCGGCAAGGGCATATCACCGATCTCGTCGAGAAACAGCGTGCCCTTGTCCGCCTTGCGAATCAGGCCGATGCTGCCTTTCTGATTGGCGCCGGTGAAGGCGCCTTTTTCGTAGCCGAACAGTTCCGATTCCACCAGCTCAGCCGGAATCGCCGCACAGTTCACAGCGATCAATGCCTGTCGGCTGCGCGAGCTGGCCTGATGCAGGGCTTTGACGAACACCTCTTTGCCCACCCCAGTCTCGCCGTGAATCAGCAATGGAATGTCCTTTTCCAGCAGGCGTTCGGCCTGGCGCACCGCTTTCTCCATGCGTACATCGCCAAAATGCAGGGTCTTGAGGTTGATCGAGGTCGGCGCTGGCGGCGGTTGGCTGAACACCCGGGCCTGCACTGGCATCTGCCTGGGTCGCTTCAACAGGCACTGGAAGCGGTTGCGCCCAGCCGCCTGCAACGCAAAGGGCAACCCTTCGGGCTGGTTGAGCAACTCCAGCAGCGACACCTTGAACAGACTGTCGATCATCACCCGCGACAGGCTGATGCCCAGCAGGTTATCCGCACGCCGATTGGCTGATAGTACCTGGCCGCTTTCATCAAAGATCAGCAGGCCGGCCCACTGGCTGTCGAGGTTGCTCAAGCCGGTGTTGAAGGTCAGTTGGAAATGTTCGCCACGGAACAGGTTGAGGATCAGCCGGTTTTCCACGGTCTGACTCATCATCTTGACCATGCCCAGGGTATGGGAGGGCGGCAGGTAGCTGTCGCTGGACACATCCAGCACCGCGATGATTTCGCGCTGGGCGTCAAAGATAGGCGCCGCTGAACCGGTCATGAAACGGTTGGCCTTGAGGAAGTGTTCATCGTGCTCGATATGCACAGCCTGGGCGCAGGCCAGCGCGGTGCCGATGGCATTGGTGCCGCTGGCACGTTCCATCCAGCTGGCGCCGGGGCTGAAGCCACGGGCCAGCTTGGGTTCGATAAACCGCTGGGTGCCCCACGAGGTCAGGACCTGGCCCTGATTGTCAGCCAGCATGATCAGGCAGTTGGAGTTGCTAAGGATGTTTTCATAGTAGGGCAGTACTTCCTGGTGCGTGGTCTGCACCAGTGAATGCTGGCTTTCCAGGAGTTGACTGATGCCTTCGGCGGGCAGTTGATCAAAGCTTGGCGTGCTCTGGTGGTCCAGGCCGAAGGCGCGGCAACGTCGCCAGGATTCCTGGATAAGGGTGTCGTGTGCCAGTGGTTCGGCCATGGTGCGACCTTCATTTTTATTGTTATTGGATGTGCACATTCAACCATTGAAATGAGTTCAAGTGTGGGAGGGGCGGTGCGACGATTCGACTTGCTCCCGATAGCGGTGTGTCAGTCAGCATTTTTTCACTGACACACCGCTATCGGGAGCAAGCCCCCTCCCACATTTTTATCTTGTGTTGGTCATGAGAGTGTTGTTCAGAACTGTTCATTGTCAACCCCGAAAGTGTTCAGTTGTTCAGCCACTTTGTTCACTCCTGAACATCACCATTAACCCATTCCCTTACGCATCAAGCGCTTGCAGTTTTGGCACGAAACTCGCTCTGACACCTGGCCAGATTCATTCCAATAATAAAAAGGTCGTGTCATGTCATTGACCCTGGAACATGTCTCCCGCGTTGTCGACGGCCAAACCTGGATCGACGACGCCAACCTGCGTTTTGAAGCCGGCTCTTTCAACGTCTTGCTCGGTCGCACCCTGTCCGGCAAAACCAGTCTGATGCGCCTGATGGCCGGTCTGGACAAGCCCGACAGCGGCCGCATCCTGATGAACGGCGTAGACGTTACGCAAAAGCCGGTACGCCTGCGCAATGTGTCGATGGTCTACCAGCAGTTCATCAACTATCCCACCATGACCGTATTCGAGAACATCGCCTCGCCGTTGCGCCAGGCCGGTGTGTCCAACGAGCTGATCCAGAGCAAGGTGCTGGAAACCGCCAGGATGCTGCGCATCGAGAAGTTCCTGCAACGCCACCCGCTGGAACTGTCCGGTGGCCAGCAGCAGCGCACCGCCATGGCCCGCGCCCTGGTCAAAGACGCCGAACTGATTCTGTTCGATGAGCCCCTGGTCAACCTGGACTACAAACTGCGCGAAGAGCTGCGTCAGGAAATGCGCGAACTGTTCAAGGCGCGCCACACCATCGCCATTTACGCCACCACCGAACCCAACGAGGCCCTGGCCCTGGGTGGCACCACCACCATTCTTCACGAAGGCCGGGTGATCCAGAGCGGCAAGGCCGCCGAGGTCTATCACCAGCCGCAAACCGTGCTGGCCGCTGAGCTGTTCTCCGAACCGCCGATCAATCTGATGCCAGGGCGCATCAGCGGCAACGAAGTGAGCTTCGCCAATTTCGTGCATTTCCCACTCAACGTCGACCTGCGCCCCATCGGCGAGGGCGAGTTCCGTTTCGGCGTGCGTCCCAGCCATATCAGCCTGGTACCGAGCAATGACGATGACCTGGAGTTGGCGGTGACCGTGGAAGTCGCCGAGATCAGCGGCTCGGAAACCTTCCTGCATGTGCGCAGCGAGCACTTCCTGCTGGTGCTGCACCTGCCGGGGGTGCATGAGTACGATGTGGACGCGCCGATCCGCGTGTATATCCCCACCCATAAACTGTTTGTGTTCGATGGCCAGGGCCGTTTGGTCCAGGCCCCCGGGCGCCGTGTTGCGAGGGTTGCCTGATGGCCGAGATCCATTTGCGTAACCTGGCCCATAGCTATAGCCCCACGCCAAAAGGGCCTGACGACTACGCCATTCGGGAAATGAACCATGTGTGGGAGCAGGGCGGTGCCTACGCGTTGCTCGGGCCGTCGGGCTGCGGCAAGTCCACGTTGCTCAATATCATCTCCGGCCTGCTCAGCCCCTCTGAAGGCCAGGTGCTGTTCGATACCCAGGTGGTCAACGACCTCACTCCGGAGAAACGCAATATCGCCCAGGTATTCCAGTTCCCGGTGGTGTACGACACCATGACGGTGTTCGACAACCTGGCCTTCCCGCTGCGAAACCAGGGCATGGCCGAAGCGAAAATCCACAGCAAGGTGCAGGAAATCGCCGAAGTTCTGGACCTGCAAACCCTGCTGAGCAAAAAAGCCCGCAACCTCACCGCCGACGAAAAACAGAAAGTCTCCATGGGCCGTGGCCTGGTGCGCGATGACGTGTCGGCGATCCTGTTCGACGAGCCGCTGACGGTGATCGACCCGCACCTGAAATGGAAACTGCGGCGCAAGCTCAAGCAGATCCATGAGCAGTTCAATATCACCATGGTCTACGTCACCCACGACCAACTGGAAGCCTCCACCTTCGCCGACAAGATCGCGGTGATGTACGGCGGGCAGATCGTGCAGTTCGGCACACCGCGTGAGTTGTTCGAGCGGCCGAGCCACACCTTTGTCGGCTATTTCATCGGCAGCCCTGGGATGAATCTGATCGAAGTGCAGGCCAAGCCTGGCGGCGTAGGCTTTGCCAACACACTGCTGCCGTTGTCCGACGCGTTGCAGCAACGTATCCATGCGACCGACTGCAAAAAACTCCAGGTTGGCATCCGCCCGGAATTTATCCATGTATGGGATGACCACAACCCTGACGCCCTGCAAGCCGACGTCACGCATGTGGAGGACTTGGGCACCTACAAGATCATGACCCTCAACCTCGACGGCGCCACGCTCAAAGTGCGCCTGGCCGAAGACAAACCGGTGCCGGAGGGCAGGGCGTCCATCAGCTTCCCCGCGCAATGGCTGATGCTTTACGCCGACGATTACCTGCTGGAGGTGGCGCCATGAACAAGGTGCAGAACAACAAGGCCTGGTGGCTGGTGTTGCCGGTGTTCCTGCTGGTGGCGTTCAGTGCGGTGATCCCGATGATGACCGTGGTCAATTACTCGGTGCAGGATATTTTCGACCAGTCCAGCCGCTACTTCGTCGGGGCCGACTGGTACAAGCAGGTGCTGCTCGATCCGCGCCTGCACGACTCGTTGCTGCGCCAGTTCATCTACTCGGCCTGTGTGCTGCTGATTGAAATCCCGCTGGGCATCGCCATCGCCTTGACCATGCCGACCAAAGGACGCTGGTCATCACTGGTGCTGATTATCCTCGCCATTCCGCTGCTGATTCCATGGAACGTGGTCGGCACCATCTGGCAGATCTTTGGCCGTGCCGACATCGGCCTGCTGGGTTCGACCCTCAACGCCATGGGCATCAGCTACAACTATGCGGCCAACACCATGGACGCCTGGGTCACCGTGCTGGTGATGGATGTGTGGCACTGGACCTCGTTGGTGGCGCTGCTGTGCTACTCAGGTTTAAGGGCCATTCCGGACGTCTACTACCAGGCCGCGCGGATTGATCGTGCATCGGCCTGGGCAGTGTTCCGACATATCCAGTTGCCGAAGATGAAAAGCGTGCTGTTGATCGCGGTGATGCTGCGCTTCATGGACAGTTTCATGATCTACACCGAGCCTTTCGTACTCACGGGGGGCGGGCCGGGGAACGCCACCACCTTCTTGAGCCAGACGCTCACCCAGATGGCCGTAGGCCAATTCGACCTGGGCCCGGCGGCGGCGTTTTCGCTGGTGTATTTCCTGATCATCCTGTTGGTGTCCTGGCTGTTCTACACCGCCATGACCCATTCCGACGCCAACCGCTGAGGCCGCCAACATGAGCAAGCGCAAGCTTATTCCGTTACTGGTTTATATCCTGTTCCTGCTGGTGCCGATCTACTGGCTGTTGAACATGTCGTTCAAGAGCAATACCGAAATCCTCGGCGGCCTGACCCTGTTTCCCCAGGATTTCACCCTGGCCAACTACAAAGTGATCTTCACCGACCCGAGCTGGTACACCGGCTATCTCAACTCGCTGTACTACGTGAGCCTGAACACGGTGATCTCTCTGAGCGTGGCGCTGCCGGCAGCCTATGCGTTCTCGCGCTACCGCTTCCTGGGTGACAAGCACCTGTTCTTCTGGCTGCTGACCAACCGCATGGCGCCGCCTGCGGTGTTTTTGCTGCCGTTTTTCCAGCTGTATTCCTCCATCGGCCTGTTCGATACGCACATCGCCGTGGCCCTGGCCCATTGCCTGTTCAACGTGCCGTTGGCGGTGTGGATCCTTGAAGGCTTCATGTCCGGCGTGCCCAAGGAAATCGACGAAACCGCCTACATCGATGGCTATAGTTTTCCCAAGTTCTTCGTGAAGATCTTTATTCCGTTGATCGGCTCCGGCATTGGTGTGACCGCGTTTTTCTGCTTTATGTTTTCCTGGGTCGAACTGCTGCTGGCGCGCACGCTGACTTCGGTCAACGCCAAGCCCATCGCGGCGGTAATGACCCGCACGGTCTCTGCGTCGGGTATTGATTGGGGCGTACTGGCGGCAGCGGGGGTATTGACTATCCTCCCGGGCATGTTGGTGATCTGGTTTGTTCGCAACCACGTGGCCAAGGGCTTTGCCCTGGGCCGGGTCTAGAGGAATCGATGATGGAATGGATGGCCTGGACCACCCCCACTGCGCTGTTCTTTGGCGGCATCGCCCTGATTCTGGCGGGTATGACCACTTGGGAACTGCGTTCGCCGAGCATTCCTCGGCGCGGTTTTCTACCGATCAGCACCACCCGTGGTGATCGCTTGTTTATCGGTCTTCTCGGCAGCGCCTACCTGCATTTGCTGGTCATCGGCGTTACCGACTGGAGCATCTGGGTGGCGTCCGCGCTCTCCCTGTTATGGCTGTTGAGTGTGATGCGTTGGGGCTAATGCCCTTATGAATAAACAACCAGGAGGTCTCTATGTTGAATAAAAACAATAAGCTGCGACATAGCATTTCATTGGCCGCCGTACTGGCCCTCAGCGGTTTGAGCGCTTCGGCCTGGGCCGATGCGTATGAAGATGCCGCGAAAAAATGGATCGGCAGCGAGTTCAAGCCCTCGACTCTCACCGAAGCCCAACAGCTTGAGGAATTGAAGTGGTTTATCAAGGCGTCGGAGCCCTTCCGTGGGATGAAGATCAACGTGGTGTCGGAAACCCTCACCACCCATGAGTACGAATCCAAGGTACTGGCCAAGGCGTTCAGTGAAATCACCGGCATCAAGCTGACCCACGACCTGCTACAGGAAGGCGACGTGGTGGAGAAGCTGCAAACCCAGATGCAGTCCGACAAGAATATCTATGACGGCTGGGTCAATGACTCGGACCTGATCGGTACGCACTTTCGCTACGGCAAGACCGAGTCCATCACCGACCTGATGGCCAACGAAGGCAAGGACTTCACCTCGCCGACCCTGGACCTCAAGGACTTTATCGGCCTGTCCTTCACCACCGCGCCGGACGGCAAGATCTATCAGCTGCCCGACCAGCAGTTCGCCAACCTCTACTGGTTCCGCGCCGACTGGTTCGAACGCCCGGAGCTGAAAGCCAAGTTCAAGGAAAAATACGGCTACGACCTCGGCGTACCGGTGAACTGGTCGGCCTATGAAGACATCGCCAAATTCTTCAGCGAAGACGTCAAGGAAATCGACGGCAAGCGCATCTACGGGCACATGGACTACGGCAAGAAAGACCCGTCCCTGGGCTGGCGCTTTACCGATGCGTGGTTCTCCATGGCCGGCGGCGGTGACAAGGGCTTGCCCAACGGCTTGCCGGTGGACGAGTGGGGCATTCGTGTGGAGGACTGCCACCCGGTGGGTTCCAGCGTGACCCGCGGCGGCGATACCAACGGCCCGGCGGCGGTGTTCGCCACACAAAAATATGTGGATTGGATGAAAGCCTACGCGCCGCCGGAAGCGGCAGGCATGACCTTCTCTGAATCCGGCCCGGTGCCGTCCCAGGGCAACATTGCCCAGCAGATCTTCTGGTACACCGCGTTTACCGCCGACATGGTCAAGCCGGGCTTGCCGGTGGTGAATGCCGACGGTACGCCGAAATGGCGCATGGCGCCGTCGCCGGTCGGGCCGTACTGGGAAAAGGGCATGAAGAAGGGCTATCAGGACGTAGGCTCCTGGACCTTCCTCAAGTCCACGCCTGAGAAACAGAAACTCGCGGCCTGGCTGTACGCGCAGTTCGTCACCTCCAAAACCGTGTCACTGAAGAAAACCATCGTGGGCCTGACGCCGATTCGGGAGTCTGATATCAACTCCCAAGCCATGACCGACATGGCGCCCAAGCTCGGTGGCCTGGTGGAGTTCTACCGCAGCCCGGCGCGCACCGAGTGGTCGCCAACCGGCACCAACGTGCCGGACTACCCACGCCTGGCGCAATTGTGGTGGAGCAACATCGCCGCCGCCGCCAGCGGCGAGAAAACCCCGCAACAGGCGCTGGACAATCTGGCCAAGGAGCAGGACGCGATCATGACGCGCCTGGAACGCTCCAAGGTGCAACCGGTGTGCGGCCCGAAAATGAACCCCGAGCGTGACGCGCAATACTGGTTCGACCAGCCGGGCGCGCCGAAGCCGAAACTGGCAAACGAGAAGCCCAAGGGTGAAACCGTGAACTACAACGATCTGCTTAAACAGTGGGAGGCGGCGCGCAAGTAACAGCGCTGAGTGAGTACGACGCAACGGCACGTTTACGTGCCGTTTTGTTTGAAGCTTGAAGTGCGACACCCTGCATTTCATCCGGTGGTTCGAGACAGCCTGCCAGGTTACGACTAAACTGCTGAGCATTCATACAGGAGGTTATCTGATGGGTGTTCCACTTTCCCCAATTGTTTCCGAGTTTGAAACCGAAGAGCAGGCGAGTAGTCATGATCTCTGGTTTCGTAAAAAAGTCGAAAAAAGCTTGGCCAACCCCGGCCCCGGTGTACCTCATGACGAGGTCATGGCACGAGTTGAGGCGATTATTCTGCAAGCAGAGCTTGAGCAGCGGGCCAAGGCTTGATGTTGGCCGTTGTTTGGCTTGACGAAGCCATCGGCGACCTGATTGATATCGTGACTTTTATCGCAGCAGAAAACCCCGGCGCTGCACGACGCATCAAGACCCGCCTGGAAGGCGCGCCTCTACCACTGGCTGAGCACCCCTATCTGTATCCGTGCGGCCGGGTGCCAGGTACTCGTGAGGTGGTTGTACATCCCAATTATGTGCTGGTGTATAGAGTGACTGCTGAGCGGATCGAAATAGTCAACGTATTGCACGCCCGGCAAGAATATCCCTGAGCCTCCCGCCTTCGTATTTCATCAGCGAGCGCCTTTACTGCGACCGCTTATCCCCCCCTTCATAACCTCATTTGAATTTTCCACACGCCCCGACGCTCTGCATTCTAGAAGCGCGTGAAGTTGAGCGCTCTTGCGGGGCCACCTTGTGGGAGGCCCGTTGTAACGGACTTTGCGGAAACTGCCATCATGACACTCCTTACAGCGCTGTCGGGCCAGCCGGCCTCTCTCACCGACTCGGCCCAGGGCCGCCATCAACGGGTGTATCGACAGCTGTACGGCGAAACGCCAGACGCCGCCGAACTGGCGCATGACTACCTGCAGGATCAATTGGCCCAGGTAGAGGAAACCGACTGCGACTTGCCTGAGTCGCCCGAACACCTGGCGGCCTGGGTCGAACAGCGCTGCGCCGTCGTGGCCCAGGCCTATGCCGACTACCTTGAGCAGCGCCAGCAAGGCCGGCCACGGCGCTATTTTCACAACAAAGCCCACGCGTTGTATGTCCTGCAGCGTGTGGCACCGACCAAACAGGTGGATGGCGCCTGGCTCTACGGCCTGCTGCACTATTGGCAAGACCAGCGCTTCGACGGCTTGCTCACTACCTATCTGGAGGAATTGGGCGACGGTGAAGCCGCGCAGAACCACGTGGTGATCTATCGCAAGTTGCTCAGCGACCACGATGCCGACAGCGAAGCCGGCCTTGAGGACGAGCACTACCTGCAAGGTGCGCTGCAGCTGGCCCTGGGCCTGTGCGCCGACCAATTCCTGCCGGAAGTCATCGGCTACAACCTGGGCTACGAACAGTTGCCGCTGCACCTGCTGATCACCGCTTACGAACTCAGCGAACTGGGCATCGACCCCTATTACTTCACCCTCCACGTGACCATCGATAACGCCAGCAGCGGCCACGCCAGCAAGGCCGCGCAATCGGTGTTGGGCCTGCTGCCGCTGGGCGAGGGCAGGGCCGCGTTCTACCGCCGCGTCGCCGCTGGGTATCGCCTCAACGATCTTGGCCCGGGTACCACGGCTGTCATCCAGCAGTTCAACCTGCACGACGAAGTAGTCGCGATGCTTGAGCGCAAGCGCACCTTCGGCCAGCACATGCACTCGGACTACTGCCGCTTCGAAGGCCAGACCGTCAACCAATGGCTGGCCAAGCCGGGGCAGATCGGCGATTTCCTCACCGCCTTGCAGGACAAGGGCTGGATCAAGCTCAACCAGGACCCTGCCGACAGCCGTTTCTGGCAGTTGATCGAGGGGGCCGGCGCGGCGATGTTCGGGGTATTCAGCGCGGCGGAAAAACAGCTGCTGCATGACTGGATCGCCGGTGACTGGGCCAGCGGCCAGCGCGTGCCGCCGGTTCGACCGGGGCGCGGCAGTCGGCTTGCCCGCGAGCAGCAATGCCCGGCGGACCCCGACACCCAGGCCCTGGCCGATTCACTGTGGAACCTGCCCGACGAGCAACAGCTCAGTGCGCTGATCCCATGGATGTCAGCGCGGCGCCACAGCAGCCCCGCAGGCTTGTACGCCACCCGCCGCTTTATCCAACTGCGTGCGCGTTTGCGCTAAGGAATGTGCCTATGTCTGCCCAACAACTCGCTGATCGTGCCTTGCTGAACCTGGGCCGGGGGTTGAAGGAAAGCGGTTACCGCTTCATTACGCCGACGCCCTTGACCCATGAGCGCGTCTACCGGCGTTTGGCGACGCCGCTGGCGATGACGCTGCGCGACGTATTCGGCTGGTCGATGCCGTTCGACCACGACCTGTTGCCCGAGGCGTTTCGCGAAGAGTTGCAGCAAGCCGATGTGATCGAAAAGCACGATGCCTTATGGCGCAGCACGGTGCGTTGGTCGAGCCTCGACGATCTGCTGTTCGCCCATTCGCCGTATCCCACGGTACAAGCGGACGCGGTGTTCTTCGGCCCCGACAGCTACCGTTTTGCCCAGGTGATCGAAGCCCATTTGCAGCAGCGTTTCGAACCGCTCAAGCGTGCGGTGGACATTGGCTGTGGCGCCGGTGTGGGTGCCTTGGTGGTTGCCCGGGCCAGGCATGACGCCCAGGTGCTGGCGGTGGACATCAACCCGCGTGCCCTGCGCCTGACCGCCGTGAACGCCGAGCTGGCCGGGTTGAATAATGTCAGCGTGTACCACAGTGACGTGCTGGCCAGCGTCGAAGGGCAGTTCGACCTGATCGTCGCCAACCCGCCGTACATGAATGATGACCGCCAGCGTGCCTATCGCCATGGTGGCGGGGCGTTGGGGGAGCAGTTGTCGGTGCGCATCGTCAGCGAGTCCCTCGCACGCCTGGCCCTGGGCGGCAGCCTGTTGCTGTATACCGGAGTGGCGATGGTGGCGGGTGGCGATCCTTTCCTTGACGCGGTCAAGCCGTTGCTGGGCCGTGATGCCTACGGCTGGACCTACCGCGAACTGGATCCTGATGTCTTCGGCGAGGAGCTGGAAAAACCTGGCTATGAACGTGTGGAGCGCATCGCGGTGGTTGCGCTCACCGTCACCCGACTGCGTTGACCCCCGATGCTCACTTTCGGCATCGAAGAGGAATACTTCATCACCGATCTGCACACTCGCCGGATGCTCGGCGAGCCTTCGGCAGCGGTGCTGGCGGCGTGTCGTGAGGCGATCGGCGCGGGCTTTGCGTATGAAATGTTCCAGGGCCAGATCGAGGTCGCGTCACCGGTATTCAGTGCCAGCGCTGAAGCCGCGGATTACCTGGCGACAGTGCGCCGCAATCTGGCGCAGCGCCTGGGTGAATTTGGCCTCGGCGTGGTGTGTGCCGGCAGCCATCCGTTGGCCGACTGGCGCGAACAGCGGCCTACTGACCAAGCCCATTTCCAGCAGTTGTTCGACGATATTCAATACGTAGCGCGGCGCAGCGTATTGTGCGGGCTGCATGTGCACGTGCAGGTGCCGCACACCCATGACCGCATCGCCGTGATGAACCAGGTGTCACCGTGGCTGCCGCTGCTGTTGCTGCTCAGTTGCTCCTCGCCATTGTGGGATGGCGCGCCCAGCGGCTTTATGAGCTACCGCCAGGCCGCTTGTGATGAATGGCCGCGCATGGGCGTGCCGGAACATTTCGCCGATTGGAACGAATACCTGCGCTACCTCGCGTTGCTGCATCGGATGGGTGCAATCAAGGCCGATGGCAACGGCTGGTGGGGCATCCGCCCGGCGGCGCGTTACCCAACCCTCGAACTGCGCATGACCGACGCCTGCCCGCGGTTGGCGGATGCCCTGGCCCTGGCCACGCTGTTTCGCGTCATGGTCACCCATGCCTGCGGCCTGGAGCGACCCGGCGCCGGGTTCTGTGCGCAAACGCGCTGGCTGCTCAAGGAAAATCGCTGGCAGGCCAAACGCTACGGCGCGGGCGGTCACTTTGCGTTGGACGACACAGGCGCCATGGGCAGCGCCGAACAGTGGTTGCACTGCGCGCGCCAGACGTTCGGTGCCACCGCAGAGGCCATGGGCGAGCCGCGGCTGTTCGATACGCTGCAAGCGCTGCTGCGGAGCGGCAACAGTGCCACCGAACAGTTACGTTGGTACGCCCAGGCCCGCGCCGACGGTGCCGATGAGGTGGGCAGCCTGGGCAGCGTGGTCGACCACTTGCTCGCTCAGAGTCGCGGCGACCATTGATGGGCTGCGCACAGGCGCCTTTTGATGTGTCAGGCCATGGCTTGCGGCTGAATACGCAACTCGCCGTCCACATCCTTGACCAAGCCACTGGCCACGAACAACGGCGCCAGGCGCTTGTGCAACTGCGGCTCGACAAACTCCTTGACCGTGTCCAGCACCAGCACGCCACTGAGCGGCAACTCGGCCTTGGTGTACGACAGCCATGCCTTTTTCGACGCCATCAACACATCGCTGCCCGCCGTCGAAGCGAAACGGCGATGCACCGGCTTGGCGTCGAAGGCGAAGGTGTGCTGGAACTCATAGCCGCTTTCGTCACCGTCACTGGCAGCGCAACGCACGCACGTGCAGGGGCCATCGCCGAAGGCGCTGCGCAGGTAGGCGTTGAAGTCCACCACGGGCTTGAGTGACAGGCGCTTATCGACCTCGAACAGGTCCCCGGTCATTTTTTCGTCAGTGTTCAACGTCCATTTCCTCGCAGTCGGTTGCTGTGTTTCAAAGCGCGGCACAATACCAGCCGAGCGTGGGTTTGGGGATTATTTGCGTCGTGGGAGGGTCAGCGGAAGAACTCACCGGGGGTGGAATCGAACTGCTGACGAAATGCATTGATAAACGCTGAGGTCGATTCATAGCCACACCCCAATGCCACATCCGTCACCCGCTCGCCTTGTTCCAGGGCGGGCAGGGCGCTCAACAGGCGCAGGCGCTGGCGCCACGCGCGGAACGTCAGCCCAGTGTCCTTGAGGAACAAGCGGCTGAGGGTCTTTTCGCTGACGCCCAGCCTGGGGCTCCAATCCCCCAGGGTGGTCTGCTGCTCGGGGTGCAGGTTCAAGCTGCGGTAAATCTGCCGCAGCCGCGGGTCATGGGGTAGCGGCAACATCAAATCCACCTGGGGGGCGGCTGCAAGTTGGTCGAGCAGCACCTGGGCCAGGCGCCCATCCGGCCCATCTTCAGCATATTCCACCGGCACCTGGCTGAAATTACGGATCAACTCGCGCAACAAACTGCTCACTTCCAGCACCTGACACCGTTCGGCCGCCCAGGCGGTGACGCTGCAATCGAGGTACAAGCTGCGCATTTCGGTATGGGGCGAACTGAACACCCGATGGGGCATGCCTGCCGGAATCCAGACGGCGCGCTGCGGGGGCGCGACGAAACGGCCGACGCTGGTGTGGATCTCCAGCACCCCGGAAATCGCGTAGGACAACTGCACCCACGGGTGGCTGTGCCGTCTTGTCAGCGCCCGATTGGGCAAGGACTCGGTACGCCCATACACCGGCCGTGGCAGGCTGGAAAGCCCGGGCACACTGCGCCGCACGGTTTTTTCATGTCCTTTTGGCGGCATTTACTGGCTCATTGGCGTTAGTCGGTAAAGGATCGTTACGTTAGAGTCGCCGGGACGCTCTTGGCAACCCCTGGAAGATTTGCTTATGACCCGCCCGCGCTTTCTGCCCGACAACTTCACCCTGACCCTGATCGCCACAGTGATCCTTGCCTCCCTGCTGCCGGCCAGCGGCCAGACCGCCGTGGCCTTCGGCTGGGTGACCAACCTGGCCATCGCGCTGCTGTTTTTCCTGCACGGCGCCAAGCTGTCGCGCCAGGCCATCGTCGCCGGCGCCGGCCACTGGCGCCTGCATCTGTTGGTGTTCAGCCTGACCTTTGTGCTGTTTCCGTTGCTGGGCCTGGCGCTCAAGCCGGTGCTGTCGCCGCTGATCGGCACTGAGCTGTACATGGGCATGCTCTATCTGTGCGCGTTGCCGGCCACTGTGCAATCAGCGATTGCCTTCACGTCCCTGGCCCGCGGCAATATCCCGGCGGCGATTTGCAGTGCGGCGGCTTCCAGCCTGTTCGGTATCTTCCTGACCCCGCTGCTGGTGGCGCTGCTGCTGAACGTACACGGCGATGGCGGTTCCACCGTCGACGCGATCCTGAAGATCAGCGTGCAGTTGCTGCTGCCATTCATTGCCGGGCAAATCGCCCGCCGCTGGATCGGCGACTGGGTCGGGCGCAACAAATCCTGGCTGAAATTTGTCGACCAGGGCTCGATCCTGCTGGTGGTCTATGGCGCATTCAGCGAAGCGGTCAATGAGGGCATCTGGCACCAGATCCCTCTGTGGCAACTGGGCGGTCTGGTAGTTGCCTGCTGCGTATTGCTCGCGTTGGTGCTGGTAGCGTCCACGTTGTTGGGCAAGGCATTCGGTTTCAGCCAGGAAGACCGCATCACCATCCTGTTCTGCGGCTCGAAGAAAAGCCTGGCCACCGGCGTCCCTATGGCCCAGGTGCTGTTCGCCGGGGCGAGCATGGGCGTGCTGATTTTACCGTTGATGCTGTTTCACCAGATCCAGCTGATGGTGTGCGCGGCGCTGGCTCAGCGTTATGCCCAGCGCCCGGAAAGCATCCCTGAGTTGATGGGGCAGGTGGATCCGTGATGCACCTCTCATTCCCAGACAAATAAGCTCAAGTTAACCGCTGCGCCGACGACTAACTTCTTACTAACCCAAGAAGGAGTCTCGGCATGAACGTTCGTCGATTTGCGGTAGTGACAGGCCTTCTTTGCCTATGGGCAAGCACCTGCGGCGCGGCGCAGACGGTGGGGCAGGGCACCATCAGGTTCACTGGCGCCATCGTCGAGCCGGGGTGTGCGACAAATGCGCGCAGCGGGTCGGTGATGGAACTGCGCGGCTGTGCCAGAGTGAGTCGCGGTAGCCGCTTCGAGGTGCGCAATGTGGCGCCGGTGGCCAGCGTCAACGCGGCCCACGTGCGGCTGGTGGCAGACAGCGGCGAGGGGCGCTATTACGACCAGCGCTATCTGCTGGTAGACGCCGCCGGCAAGCCCATTCAGTCCGGCAACTACATCATTACCATGACGTCGCCATAAGCCATCGGGCGACGATCCGCATCAACAGCCGTGCGAGAAACCTATAGAATGCTCGGCGGCGGCGCTTGTCCTGGGTGGCCGCTTGATCATCGCCAGAGTACCCCGCCCGTCAATGAGCCTTTCAGCCGCAACCCCCCAAGCCAATTGGCAACCGGTCATCGCCCTCGCGCTGGCCGCGTTTGTGTTCAATACCACCGAATTCGTGCCTGTCGGGTTGCTCAGCGCCATTGGCGCCAGCTTCGACATGCCCGTGGCCAGCGTCGGCCTGATGCTCACCATCTATGCGTGGATCGTGTCCCTGACCTCGCTGCCGGTGATGCTGCTGACCCGCAACGTCGAACGGCGCAAGCTGCTGATCGTACTGTTCGGTCTGTTTATCGCCAGCCATATTCTCTCTAGCGTGGCCACCAGCTTCGGTTTGCTGATGGTCAGTCGTGTCGGCATTGCCTTGGCCCACGCGCTGTTCTGGTCGATCACCGCCTCGCTGGCCGTAAGATTGGCGCCCGAAGGCAAGCAGGTGCAGGCCCTTGGCCTGTTGGCCACGGGCACGTCCCTGGCGATGGTGCTCGGCATTCCCTTGGGACGCCTGCTTGGTGAGGCCATGGGCTGGCGTACCACGTTTCTGGTGATCGCCGCGTTCGCCGCCGCCCTGGTGTTCTGGCTGGCGCGCACCTTGCCGCTGTTGCCGAGCCAGAACTCCGGTTCCCTGCGTAGCCTGCCGCTGCTGTTCAAGCGCCCTGCACTGGTGGCGCTCTACGTGCTGACCGCGATGACCGTCACCGCGCAATTTACCGCTTACAGCTACATCGAACCCTTCGTCGAAGGCGTCGCCGGGCTGGGTGGCAGTGCGGTGACGTTGATTCTCTTGGTGTTTGGTGGTGCCGGCATTATCGGCTCGTTGTTGTTCAGCCTGGTGCACCGCTTCAACCCGCACCTGTTCGTGATCGGCGCAGTATTCATCCTCGCCGCGTGCCTGGCCCTGATGCTGCCGTTGAGCGGCGCCGAGTCTTACCTGGTGGTGCTGAGCATTTTCTGGGGCATGGCAATCATGGGCTTTGGCCTGGCCATGCAGTCCAAAGTGCTGGTGCTTGCACCGGACGCCACCGACGTGGCCATGGCGATGTTCTCCGGTATCTACAACATCGGCATCGGCGGTGGCGCGTTGATGGGCAGTTGGGTCGGCAGCCACTTCGGCTTCGCCTGGATCGGCGCGGCGGGCGGGTTGCTGGCGGCGCTGGCGTTGGTGGGATATTGCCTGGCGATTCGGCGGTTTGGGACGGGTGTGGTGACGCAATAGTGGGATTCAAGTGTAGCCAGGCATTCCTCATGTAGTGAGGCACCTAGAGGGCAGTGAAGTAAGCGCGGTGCATACAAATACCACAGGGGATTTATCAATAGATAAAATCCCCTGTGGTTGTTTTTGGGGTAAGGACCACTTTGCTTGGTGTATCAATATTCGTCTCTATCTCTTGGTTCGTCGTCGTCTTGAGCTTCCCAATCGTCAATGACTTGCTCGATGCGGCTTAGGGAATCGTAAGTTAGGGTGCTAGCTTCCCCATCTTTTTCAAAGCGGTAAGCTTCTGATTGGTCGACTAATTTGTCGCCTTCATAACGCCCTCCTGTTAGATCTTTATGTATGTCATATCCTTTATAGTTTTTTACAAATGCCATGTCAGTACTCCTTGTATAAGGCTTGGTTGAAGTGAACGGCTATTCAGTTATAAATCTTCAATAGGTAGTGAAGTATTGAAGTGATTTAAAGGTAGAGGGAGTAAGTGTGGTTGGGTACTGTCATAATTGACAGTTTTTTATATGGTTTAGCTATATTAGGGTTATTCATACACAGGCGACTATACGGCTGCAAAGGGGCCGAGCCGGGATTAGAGTCCGGCGCGGTCTCTCGGCGGAACATAATGCTTCACCCCGCCGGCATCCACCGAGGCCACCGAAGTATTCAGTATCCATTGCAGTCCCAATTCCCGGCTGGCTTCGATGATTGACGGGCGTGTGCCATCGCCCATGGATGCTGCGATTTGCGGGCCGCGGTCCACCACGATTACCCGAATATCGGCCAGCTGACGTCGATGTGGTCGGCGTTGAGGGCTTATTCCAGGGTGCCCTGGGTTTTCAGCAGGGTGATCAGGGTTGAGGATTTCTGATAGCCGATACGCAGGGTCTCCTGGGCGTCGGCGCTCACGGCGATGGAGAAAACCAGCGATCCTAATACAGCAGCAAACGGGCGGCGAAGGGTCATGAGCGGCTCGATATTCAACGGAATGAGCCGAAGCATAAGGTTCTGAAAACCGGTTGATAAATACCCTTTCGATCTGAGCTTAAGGACACTTGGGGCATTCTCCATTGACTGACTGTGCATCTGCCAGATCGGGCCATGAGCAATCATTCGTTGAGGCGACACAGGCCAAAATGTGGGAGGGAGCAAGCTCCCTCCCACAGGTGTGACATGGGCGATCATCGCCGCAGTACTGGTAAAACTCAGCAAAGTTGAAGAGCCGCGAGCAAACACGGGAACCCTCCCACCCGACACGTGTCCCCGCTTCCCATGTCACCCTCCACCGCGCAAATCCCTTAATTTTTCAAGCCTGCCGGAAGCCCCTCCAGGCCCCCGGCTGCGCCCGTTGTTTTTCAAGGGCGCCGCGCCTAGCGGCAAAACTGAATACGGACATTCTCTTAAACCGTGACTTATCAGGCAGGTTACCCCATGCAGTTCAGCGACTTACTGGCAGCGATCTCCACCCATGCGATCCGTCTGCAAACTGAAGAAGGCGACCTGATCGTCCTGGGCGATGACGAGGCGTTGGATGACGCGCTCTGGGATCAATTGATCGCGCATAAACCCCAGTTGCTGGCCCTGGTCGCCGAGCATGGCGGTGACTGGCTGAGCCCGGCTTATCGCATCACCCCGGACATGCTGGCGCTGGTCAACCTCGACCAGCCGGCCATCGACCGTATCGTCGCGTCCATCCCAGGCGGCGCGGCGAATGTGCAAGATATTTACCCCCTGGCGCCGCTCCAGGAAGGCATGCTTTACCACCATCTTTCTGCCGCGCAGGGCGACCCCTACGTGCTGCACGCGCAGTTTGTGTTCGACAGCCGCGCACGCCTGCAAACCTTTGCCGAGGCGCTGCAATGGGTGATTGACCGCCACGATATCCTGCGCACCTCCATGGTGTGGGAGCGCCTCGACGAGCCGCTGCAAGTGGTGTGGCGCAAGGCGCATCTGGCGTGTGAAGAAGCGCATTTTGATGGCGGCGACCGTCTCGCTCAATTGCTCGCGCGCTACGACGCCCGTGCCTATCGCATGGACCTTGGCCAGGCGCCGCTGCTGCGTCTGGTGTTCGCCGAGGACCCGCCCAACCAGCGCGTGGTGGCGATGCTGTTGTTCCACCACACCATTCTCGATCACACCGCCCTGGATGTGGTGCGCCATGAAATCCAGCTGTACCTGGCCGGTGAGCACGCGCAAGCGGGCACGCCGGTAGCGTTTCGCAGCTACATCGCCCAAGTGCGCCAGGGTGTGAGCGAACAGGCCCATGAGGCGTTCTTTCGCGACATGCTCGCCGATATCGATGAACCGACGCTGCCGTTCGGCCTGCAAGATGTGCAGGGCGATGGTCAGGGCATTGATGAAACGCGCATTCCCGTCGATAGCGCCCTTGGTCGTCGCCTGCGCAGTGTGGCGCGGCCGTTGGGGGTGAGCGTGGCGAGCCTGATGCACCTGGCGTTGGCGCGGGTGTTGGGCGTGGTTTCCGGTCGCGAGGCGGTGGTGTTCGGCACCGTGATGCTCGGGCGCATGGGCGCAGGCGAGGGCGGTGAACGGGCCTTGGGCATGTTCATCAACACCTTGCCGTTGCGGGTTGATGTTGGCGCGCAAAGCGTGCGCACTGCGGTGCAAGTCACCCACGAGCGTCTTACGCGCCTGCTCGATCACGAACATGCGTCCCTGGCACTGGCCCAGCGCTGCAGCGGGGTGGCAGCACCCACACCGTTGTTCAGCGCGATCCTCAACTATCGCCATAGTGCGGCCACCGACATGGCCGCCGTGATCGAGGTTGCCGACGGCATTCGTGTACTGGGCGCCGAGGAGCGCACCAACTACCCGCTGACGGTCAACGTCGACGACCTGGGGCAAGACTTCGCGCTGACGGTGATGGTGGATGCGGCCATTGGTGCACAGCGGGTTGCCGGCTATCTGCACACCGCGCTGCAAAGCCTGGCCGACGCCCTTGAGCAGCGACCGGACAAGCCGCTCTGCGGCCTGAACATCCTGCCCGACGCTGAACGCCACGCCCTGCTGCATACCTTGAACCACAGCCCCACGCACTACGCCGATACCGCGTTGATCCACCAGCAAGTCGAAACCCACGCCGCCGCCCAGCCTGAAGCCATTGCCGTGCGCTTTGAGCAGCAGCGCCTCACCTATCGTCAACTCAACGAACGCGCCAACCAGGTCGCCCATGCACTGCTGGCCCAGGGCGTGGAGCCTGACAGCCGCGTGGCGATCTGCGTGGAGCGCGGCCCGCAGATGATCATCGGCCTGCTCGGTATCCTCAAGGCCGGTGCCGGCTACGTGCCGATAGACCCGGCTTACCCGCAGGAACGCATTTCCTACACCCTGGCCGACAGTCAACCGGTGGTTGTGCTGGTACAGGCCGGCACTCGTCACCGGGTAGGCGAACTGGCGCAGCTTGACCTCGACAGCCTGGGCCAGTTGCCCATCACCGATCCACGGCTGCACCTGAGCCCGGCCAATCTGGCCTATGTAATTTACACCTCTGGTTCCACCGGCCAACCCAAGGGGGTAATGATCGAGCATCGTCAGGTGGCGCGCCTGTTCAGTGCCACTCAACACTGGTTCGGGTTCAACCCGCACGATGTATGGGCACTGTTCCACTCCTTCGCATTCGATTTTTCTGTGTGGGAAATCTGGGGCGCGCTGATGCACGGCGGCCAGTTGCTGATCGTGCCGCAACTGGTCAGCCGCTCGCCGGATGAGTGCTATACGCTGCTCTGCGAAGCCGAAGTGAGCATCCTCAACCAGACGCCGAGCGCGTTCCGCCAATTGATCGCGGCCCAGGGTCACAGCACCCAGGCGCATTCGTTGCGGCAGGTGATCTTTGGCGGTGAGGCCCTTGAACCGGCCATGCTCAAGCCATGGTATGCGCGGGCGGTGAATGCCGGTACGCAGCTGGTAAACATGTACGGTATTACCGAAACCACCGTGCACGTGACCTATCGTGCGCTGGAGGCGGCGGATGCCCAACTGGCGGGCGTCAGCCCGATTGGCGTACGCATCCCCGACTTGCAGCTGTATGTGTTGGATGAACAACACGAGCCGTTGCCATACGGTGTGGTGGGCGAGCTGTACGTGGGCGGCGCCGGGGTGGCGCGCGGTTACCTGAACCGCGAGGCACTCAACGCCGAACGCTTCCTCGCGGACCCGGCCACCGGCCTGCGCATGTACAAGACCGGTGACCTCGGCCGCCTGCTGGCCGACGGCAGTGTCGAGTACCTGGGGCGTAACGATGACCAGGTCAAGATTCGCGGTTTCCGTATCGAGCTGGGCGAAATCCAGGCACACCTGGCAACCGCCCACGGCGTGCGCGATGCGGTGGTGATCGCCCGTGAGGATGAGCCGGGTGACAAACGCCTGGTGGCCTATGTGATTACCGAGGGTGAGCCCAGCGTTGCCGCCTTGCGCGATCACTTGCTACAGAGCCTTGCCGAACATATGGTGCCCAGCGCCTTCGTGCGCCTGGAGGCGTTCCCCCTGACCACCAACGGCAAGCTCGACCGCAAAGCCTTGCCCGCACCCGATGCCGAGGCGTTGGCCCGGCGCAGTTATGCCGCGCCCCAAGGTGCGGTGGAAAACGCCATTGCGATGATCTGGCAGGACCTGCTCAAGCTCGACCGGGTGGGGCGTGATGACAACTTCTTCGAGTTGGGCGGGCATTCGCTGCTGGCGGTCAAGCTGATCGAACGCATGCGTCAGGTAGAGCTGAGTGCCGATGTACGCGTGCTGTTCGGCCAGCCGACCCTGGCAGCCCTCGCAGCGGCGGTGGGCGGGCACCATGAGGTGCAGGTCCCGGCCAATCTGATTCAGGAACACAGTGAGCACATCACGCCGGACATGCTGCCCTTGGTCGAGCTGGACCAGGCCGCCATCGATCACATCCTCCAGGCCGTGCCCGGTGGCGTGGCCAACGTGCAGGATATCTACGCTCTCGCGCCTTTGCAGGCCGGTATTCTCTACCACCACCTGGCAACCAGCGAGGGCGACCCCTACGTGTTGCAGGTGCAGTTGCGCTTTAACGACCAGGGCGCGGTGGATGGCTTTATTCAGGCGCTGCACAGTGTCATCGAACGCAACGATATCCTGCGCACTGCGATTCTCTGGGAGGGCCTGGAGGAGCCGGTGCAAGTGGTGTTGCGCCAGGCGCCGCTGGCCGTTGAGCGCTTGGACACCCAGGGCACCGATGCCCTGGCGCAGTTGCAACAGCGTTTCGACCCTCGCCACTACCGCCTGGATCTGTCTCGCGCTTCGCTGATGCGCCTGGCCTACGCTGAAGAGGCGGACGGCTTGGTCGGCATCCTGCTGCTGCACCATATCCTGCTCGATCACACGGCGCTGCAAGTGCTGGTCGAAGAAATGAGCGCCAGCCTGCACGGCAACCGCGCGCAACTGCCTGATGCGGTGCAGTACCGCAACTACGTGGCCCAGGCGCGGCTGGGCCTGAGCCAGGCGCAGCACGAAGCCTTCTTCAGCCAGATGCTCGGCGATATCGACGAGCCCACCCTGGCCTTCGGCTTGCAGGATGTGAACGGCGACGGCAGCGGCATCCATGAGGCCCATCTGCCGCTGGAACCGGCCCTCAGCCTGGCCCTGCGCGAACAGGCGCGGCAACTGGGCGTCAGCACGGCGAGCCTGGTGCATCTGGCATGGGCCCAGGTGCTGGGCCAGGTGTCGGGCCGGCAGGACGTGGTGTTCGGGACGGTCTTGCTGGGGCGTATGCAGGGCGGCGAGGGCGCCGACCGCGCGCTGGGGATGTTCATCAATACCTTGCCGCTGCGGGTCAGCCTCGGCAGCGTCGGCGTGCAAGCCGGCGTACGCGCCACCCATGCGCGCCTGGCGCAGTTGCTCGCGCATGAACACGCCGCGCTGTCCCTGGCCCAGCGCTGCAGCGGCGTGCCGGGTTCGTTGCCGTTGTTCAGCACCTTGCTCAACTACCGGCACAGCGCACCCGATGAAGCGCCGGGGGACAACCCCTTTGCCGCGTTCGGTATCCAGATCCTCAGCTCCGAAGAGCGCAGCAACTACCCGCTGGTACTCAACGTCGATGACCTGGGCACGGGGTTTGCCCTGACGGTGCAGGGTGTCGCCCATCTGGATGTGCAACGTGTGGGTGAGTACATGCTCACCGCGTTGCGCCATGTGGTGAGCGCGCTGCAACACGCGCCCACCACCGCCATGCACAAGGTGTCGATTGTGCCGCCCGCCGAGCGGCGCTTATTGCTTGAAGACTTCAATGCCAGCGCCCGGGAATACCCGTCGCAGCTCACCGTAGCTCAACTGTTCGAAGCCCAGGCACTGGCCCTGCCTGAAGCCGTGGCGGTGGTGCATGGCCCGCTGTCGCTGAGCTACCGTGACCTCAATCGCCGCGCCAATCGCCTGGCCCATCATTTGATTGGCCGTGGCGTGCGGCCAGGTGAAGCGGTGGCCCTGGCGCTGCCGCGCTCCATCGACCTGGTCGTCAGCCAGTTGGCGGTGCTCAAGTGTGCGGCGGTGTACGTACCGCTGGATGTCAACGCGCCGCTCGAACGTCGAACCTTCATGGTGCAGGACAGCGGCGCCCGCCAGGTGCTGGACAACCTTGCCGAACTGGACCTGGCCGACCTGCCGGCGGACAACCCGGGGCTGGCCCGGTCTGCGCAGGACGTGGCGTACATCATGTACACCTCCGGCTCCACGGGCACGCCCAAGGGCGTGCTGGTGCCCCATCGCGGCATCACGCGTCTGGTCATCAATAACGGCTATGCCGACTTCAACGCCAGCGACCGCGTGGCCTTCGCCTCCAACCCGGCGTTCGATGCGAGCACCATGGATGTGTGGGGCGCATTGCTCAACGGCGGGCAAGTGCAGGTGATCGACCATGCCACCTTGCTCAACCCGTTGGCGTTCGGCGCCGAGCTTAAGGGCGCGACGGTGTTGTTCGTGACCACCGCACTGTTCAACCAGTACGTGCAATTGATCCCCGAGGCGTTGGCTGGTTTGCGCATCCTGCTGTGCGGCGGTGAGCGTGCTGACCCGGCGGCATTTCGCAGCCTGTTGGCGCGTGCACCGGCGCTGCGCCTGGTGCATTGCTACGGGCCGACCGAAACCACCACCTACGCCACCACCCATGAAGTGCGCGAGGTCGGTACGGATACCGACAGCGTGCCGGTGGGGCGGCCCATTTCCAATACACAGATCTATGTGCTCGATGCACAGATGCAACCGGTGCCGCTGGGCATCACCGGTGAAATCTGCATCGGCGGCGATGGCGTCGCCCTGGGCTATTTGAATCGCCCCGAGCTGACGGCTGAAAAGTTTGTGCAGGATCCCTTCAACCCGGGCGCCTTGCTGTACCGCACCGGCGACCTCGGGCGCTGGACGCAAGACGGCTTGCTCGAATGCCTGGGTCGCAACGACGACCAGGTGAAAATCCGTGGCTTTCGTATCGAGCTGGGTGAGATCGAGGCGCGCCTGGCCAGTTGCCCGGGCATCCAGGACGTCGCCGTGTTGGCCAGGGAAGATATGCCAGGTGAAAAGCGCCTGGTCGCCTACTTCACCTGGGCCGGGGCAGACCTGGGCATTGAGCTGGTCCACGCCTACCTGCAAGGGCAGTTGCCGGACTATATGCTGCCGTCGGCCTACATGCCGCTGGCCAGTCTGCCCCTGACCAACAATGGCAAGCTCGACCGCAAAGCCTTGCCGGCACCGGACCCGTCGGCCTTGCTCAGTCGTGGCTACGAAGCCCCGCAAGGCGAGGTGGAAACCGTGCTGGCGCAGATCTGGCAGGACGTGCTCAAGCTCGAACGCGTCGGGCGTCACGATCATTTCTTCGAGTTGGGCGGGCATTCGCTGCTGGCGGTGAGCCTGATCGAACGTATGCGCCAAGTGGGCCTCAGTGCCGATGTGCGCGTGCTGTTCAACCAGCCGAGCCTGGCGGCGTTGGCGGCGGCGGTGGGCAGTGGTCGCGAAATCGTGGTGCCGGCCAATGGCATCCCGGCCGGTTGCACACAGATCACACCGTCCATGCTGAGCCTGGTGCAGCTCACTCCGGATGCCATCGAGCGTATCGTCGCCAGCGTGCCGGGTGGCGCGGAGAATGTGCAGGACATCTACCCGCTGGCGCCGTTGCAGGAAGGCATTCTCTACCACCACCTCAGCGCCGAACAGGGCGACCCGTACCTGCTGCAATCGCGCATGGCGTTCGACAATCTCGACCGCTTGCACGGGTTCATGGCGGCGCTGCAACAGGTGGTTGCCCGCCACGATATCCTGCGCACGGGCGTAGTCTGGGAGGGCCTGGACAGCCCGGTGCAAGTGGTGTGGCGCAAGGCGCAACTGGGGGTGCAGGAGGTTCATCTGGACCCGGCCGACGGCGGCATCATCGAACAACTGCACGCTCGCTTCGATGCCCGGCACTATCGGCTGGACATCACCCAGGCGCCGTTGCTGCGCATGGTCTATGCCCAGGACCCGACGCACAACCGTGTTGCGGCGATCCTGCTGTTTCACCACCTGGCGCTGGACCACACAGCCATGGAGGTGGTCGGCCAGGAAATGCGCGCCTTCATGTTCAACCAGGCCCAGGACTTGCCCGCTGCCGCGCCATTTCGCAACTATGTGGCCCAGGCGCGCCTGGGTGTCAGTGTGGCCGAGCATGAGCAGTTCTTTCGCGACATGCTCGCCGATGTGGATGAACCAACCTTGCCGTTTGGTTTGCAGGATGTGCAGGGCGATGGCCGTGCCATCGAGGAGGCCGGGCTGCCATTGGACGCCGCGCTGGCGCAGCGGGTCCGCCAGCAGGCGCGACAGTTGGGTGTGAGCGCCGCGAGCCTGATGCACCTGGCCTGGGCCCAGGTCGTGGGGCTGGTGTCGGGCCGCGATGACGTGGTGTTCGGCACGGTGCTGATGGGCCGTATGCAAGCCGGTGAAGGTGCAGACCGCGCGCTGGGGATGTTTATCAACACCTTGCCGCTGCGGGTCGATGTTGCCGCCGGGGCGTCAGCGGCGGTCAAGGCCACCCATGCACGCCTGAGCGCTGTGCTCGGGCATGAACATGCCTCGCTGGCCCTGGCTCAGCGTTGCAGCGGTGTGCCGACCAGCACGCCATTGTTCAGTGCCTTGCTCAATTACCGTCACAGCAACCCCGCCGAGATGGCCCGCGACGGCCACGGCATCTGGGAGGGCGTGCAGCTGCTGGGCGGTGAGGAGCGCAGTAATTACCCATTGACCCTGAGCGTGGATGACCTGGGCGACGGCTTCGGGCTGAGCGTGCTGGCGGTGCCACAGATCGGTGCGCAACGCCTGTGCGACTACATGCACAACGCTGTGGCGCAGTTGCTCACAGCCTTGGAGTGCACGCCGGACACGGCACTCAATCGCCTGCCGATCCTGCCTGCGGCGGAGTGTGAAACCCTGCTGCGCGAATTCAATGCCACGGCCCAGGATTTCCCCCGTGGCCACACCGTGCACGGCGCATTTGAGGTACAGGCTGAGCGCCAACCCCACGCCATTGCCGTGCAGCAGGGCGGCGAGGCGCTGACCTATCAGCAGCTCAATCAGCGTGCCAACCAACTGGCCCATCACCTGTTGGCCCTCGGCGTGCAACCGGATGACCGCGTGGCGCTGTGCTGCCGTCGTGGCCCGCAGATGCTGGTGGGGCTATTGGGCATTCTCAAGGCCGGCGCCGGCTATGTGCCGATTGACCCGGCGTATCCCGCCGAACGCATCGCTTATTTGTTGCAGGACAGCGCCCCGGTGGCAGTACTCGCTGAGGCCAGTACCCGTGACCTGCTGGGCACGATCACGCTGGTCGACTTGCATGACCCCGCCTGGCAGCACCTGCCCGTCAACAATCCACAGCTGCCCGCACTGACGCCCGCGCACCTGGCCTACGTCATTTACACCTCAGGCTCTACCGGCCAGCCCAAAGGCGTGATGGTGGAACACCACAACGTGGAAAACCTCGTGCATTGGCACTCTGAAGCCTTTGGCCTGGCTGCTGCGAGTCACACCAGCAGTGTGGCCGGGTTTGGTTTTGACGCGATGGCCTGGGAAGTCTGGCCGGCCTTGTGCGTCGGTGCGACCCTGCACCTGCCGCCCGCCGAAGTGGGCAATGAAAACATCGATGAATTGCTGGCCTGGTGGCGGGCGCAGCCGCTGGACGTGAGCTTTTTGCCCACGCCGGTAGCCGAGTACGCGTTCAGCCAACATCTGCAACACCCCACCTTGCGCATCCTGCTGATTGGCGGCGATCGCCTGCGCCAGTTCACCCAGGAACGGCGCTTTGCCGTGATCAACAACTATGGCCCCACCGAGGCCACGGTGGTTGCCACCTCCGGTCGCGTGCGGGCCGGGCAGGCGTTGCATATTGGTCGACCCATCGCCAATGCCGGCAGCTATGTGCTGGATGCGCAGTTGCGCCCGGTGCCGGTCGGTGTGGCCGGTGAGCTGTATGTAGGCGGCAGCGGTGTGGCACGGGGTTACTTGAATCGCCCGGACTTGACTGCCGAACGCTTCCTGCAAAACCCGTTCAGCCCGGGGCGCATGTACCGCACCGGCGACCTGGTGCGCTGGTTGCCCGACGGCAATCTGGAGTACCTGGGCCGCAACGATGACCAGGTCAAACTGCGTGGTGTGCGGGTTGAGCTGGGCGAAATCGAAAGCCGCCTGGCCGCCCTGGACGGCATTCGCGAAGCGGTGGTGCTGGTGCGCGAAGGCCGGCTGCTGGCCTGGTTCACCGAGCAACGCGCACTCTCCATCGAGACCTTGCGCGCGCAATTGCAGGCGCAGCTTCCCGATGCGCTGGTGCCGGTCGCCTACATGCGCCTCGATGTGTTGCCCCTGACCGCCAACGGCAAGCTGGACCGCAAGGCACTGCCCGACCCCGATCAGGCCGCCGTGCTCAGCCGCGAGTACCAGGCCCCCCAGGGCGAGGTCGAAACCACCCTGGCGGGTATCTGGGCCGAGGTACTGCAAGTGGAACAGGTGGGCCGTCATGACCATTTCTTCGAACTGGGCGGCCATTCATTGCTGGCCGTCAGCCTGATCGAGCGTATGCGCCAGGTTGGCCTCAGCGCCGATGTGCGCGTGCTGTTCAGTCAGCCAACCCTGGCCGCGCTGGCCGCTGCTGTTGGCAGTGGTCGCGAGGTGCAAGTGCCGGCCAACCGGATCAGTGCCGAGTGCCAACGTATCACCCCCGACATGCTGGCGCTGGTGACCCTCGACCAGTGTGCGATTGATCAGGTAGTCGCCCAGGTGCCAGGCGGCGCTGCCAACGTGCAGGACATCTACCCGCTGGCGCCGCTGCAGGAAGGCATTTTCTACCACTACCTCACGGCCGCGCAGGGCGACCCGTACCTGCTGCAATCGCACCTGGCGTTTGACAGTGTCGAGCGTCTGCAAGCCTTCGCGCAGGCGCTGCAACAGGTGATCGACCGCCATGACATTCTGCGCACCGGGGTGGTGTGGGAGGGGCTGGCGCAACCGTTGCAAGTGGTGTGGCGCAAGGCGGCGTTGAGCGTTCAGGAGCTGCATTTGCACGGCGACGTGCTTGCCGGCCTGCATGAGCGTTTAGACCCGCGCCACTACCGCGTCCCGATGTCCAAGGCACCGCTGGTGCGTCTGGTATTCAGCCATGATCCAAGTCGGCAGCGGGTGGTCGCGATTCTGCTTTTCCATCACATCGCTCTTGATCACACTGCGCTTGAGCGAGTGCGGCAAGAGATGCAAGCCAGTTTGCTGGGGCAGGAACAGGATGCTGATGAACCTATTCCTTACCGCAACTACGTGGCGCAGGCTCGTTTGGGGCTCAGCGAGCAGGAACACGAAGCGTTCTTCGCCAACATGCTGCGTGACGTCAATGAGCCAACCCTGCCGTTCGGTCTCCAGGATGTGCAGGGAGACGGCAGCGCTATTGAAGAGCACCAGCAGTTTCTGGAGCCGTCCTTGAGCCTGCGTCTGAGGGCTCAGGCACGACTATCAGGTGTGAGTGCCGCCAGTCTGTTTCACCTGGCGTGGGCTCAGGTGTTGGCCTGCACCGCCAACCAGCCCAGTGTGGTGTTCGGTACGGTCCTGATGGGGCGTATGCAGGGCGGAAAAGGTAGTGACCGTGCGTTAGGTATGTTCATCAATACGTTGCCTCTGCGTGTGGAGATTGATGATATCGGCGTGCGTGCGGCGCTTGTGCAAACCCATGAACGCCTGACGGCACTGCTCGGTCACGAACACGCGTCACTGGCCTTGGCGCAGCGTTGCAGTGGTGTCGCCGCACCGCTGCCATTGTTCAGCGCGATGCTCAATTATCGCCACAGTGACAGTCAGCAGGCATCCGCATCACAAGCGTGGCAAGGCATCCAGACCCTTAGCAGCGAGGAGCGTACCAACTACCCGTTGACCCTGAACGTGGACGATCAGCGCGATGGTTTCCGCTTGACTGTCATGACCGCGGCGCACATCGGCGCAGAGCGTGTCTGCGGTTATATGCAAACGGCGTTGCATGGGTTGGTCGAAGCGTTGGAGCAATCGCCCCATCTGGCGGTCAACCGTGTATCTGTAGTGGGTAAGCAGGAGCGCGAGCAACTGTTGAATGGCTTCAATGCGACAGTAGTCGATTACAACCTTGACCAGACACTGCATTCAATGTTCGAGGCCCAAGTTGCGAGCACACCGGATTGCGTGGCGGTGAAATCGGGCGAGCAACAACTGACCTACCAACAGCTCAACGAGCACGCCAACCGCCTGGCCCATCACCTGCGTGAAAGGGGCGTGCAGCCGGACTCACGGGTAGGCATTTGCCTGGAGCGTGGCCTGGACATGGTGATCGGCCTGTTCGCCATCCTCAAGGCCGGTGGCGGTTATGTGCCGCTGGACCCGGCCTACCCGCAAGAACGCATCGCCTACATGCTGCAAGACAGCGCGCCGGTGGTGGTGCTGGCGCAAGCCTCCACTCGTGCCTTGCTGGGCGACGTGGCCGTGATCGACGTCGGCCACAGCACTTGGCACCAGCAGCCTTGCGTCAACCCGCAGGTCGCGGACCTCACTGCCCGGCACACGGCCTACGTGATCTACACCTCCGGTTCCACTGGCCAGCCCAAGGGCGTGATCAATGAACACGCCGGGGTGGTCAACCGTCTGTTGTGGATGCAGGACGCCTATGGCCTCAAGGCCCATGACGCGGTCTTGCAGAAAACCCCGTTCAGCTTCGACGTGTCGGTGTGGGAGTTCTTCTGGCCGCTGTTTACCGGCGCACGCCTGGTGATGGCGCGCCCGGGTGGGCACAAGGACCCTGTGTACCTGTGCGAAGTAATCGAGGCAGAAAACATCACCACCCTGCACTTTGTGCCGTCGATGCTTGACGTGTTCCTGGCCCATGGTGATGTGAGCCAGGCGGCCGGGTTGGTGCGCGTGATGTGCAGCGGCGAGGCGCTGCCGGGCAGCCTGGTGCGTCGGTTCAAGCAGCAGTTGCCAGGCATTGGTTTGTACAACCTGTATGGCCCCACGGAAGCGGCGGTGGACGTGACGGCCTGGAACTGTGCCCGCCCGGACGTGCCGGACAACACCCCCATCGGCAAGCCGATTGCCAACACGCGCATGTACGTGCTGGACGGGCAGTTGCAGCCGGTGCCTCTGGGGGTGGTCGGTGAGCTGTTCATCGCTGGCGTGCAAGTGGCGCGGGGTTATCTGAACCGTGCGCAGCTGACCGCCGAGCGCTTCCTCGATGACCCGTTTGCGCCTGGCCGGATGTACCGCACCGGTGACCTGGGCCGCTACTTGCCGGACGGCAATATCGAATACCTGGGGCGCAACGATGACCAGGTGAAAATCCGTGGCCTGCGCATCGAGCTGGGGGAAATCCAGGCGCGGCTGATCGAGCATCCGGCGGTCAACGACGCGGTGGTGGTGGTTCGTGATGAGCGCCTGGTCGCCTATTACACTGGCCTGCCAAGCGACATCGACGGCCTGCGCGCCCAGCTGTTGCAGCACCTGCCGGACTTTATGGTGCCCGTGCTGTTCGTGCACCTGCCCGTCATGCCCCTGAGCCCCAACGGCAAGCTCGACCGCAAAGCGTTACCCGCACCGGGTATGGACGCACTGACGGTGCGTGAGTACGAAGCACCCGAAGGCGATACCGAAATCCTGCTGGCCCAGTTGTGGTCCGAGCTGCTCAAGGTGGATCGGGTAGGCCGGCACGACAATTTCTTTGAACTGGGCGGGCACTCGCTGCTCGCTGTGAGCTTGATCGGACGCCTGCGCCAGGAAGGCATGGAAGCCGATGTGCGAGCGTTGTTCGAACAACCGACCCTGGCCGGCTACGCCGCAATGACCGAACGAATGGAGATCGTCCTGTGAACATCCTCGAGCTGCTGGCAACCCTGAAAACCAAGGACGTGCAACTGGCGCTCAAGGGCGAACAGTTGTCGGTGAACGGCAACCGGCAAGCCTTGAGCGACCCGGCAATATTGGCCGCCTTGCGCGAGCACAAACCGGCGCTGATCGAGCTGATCAAGGCCGGTGAGTACTCGGCTGCCAAGGTTGGTGAAGTGGCCGTACCGGCCAATGGCATTCCCGCCAACGCCGAGCGCATCACCCCCGACATGCTGACCCTCTCGACCCTGAGCCAGGACGAGATCGAGCGCATCATCGCCACCGTGCAGGGCGGTGTGGCGAATATCCAGGACATCTATCCGTTGGCGCCATTGCAGGAAGGCATTCTGTTTCACCATGCCAGCGCCGAGCAGGGCGACCCCTACGTGATGCAGTCGCAGTTCGCGTTTGACAGCCTGGAGCGCTTCGAGGCGTTTGCCCAGGCGCTGCAAAGCGTGATGGACCGCCACGACATTTTACGCACCGGGGTGGTCTGGGATGGCCTGGCGCAACCTTCGCAAGTGGTGTGGCGTCAGGCGCGCCTGCCGGTGCAAGCTTTGATGCTCGACCCGGCCGACGGCGATATCGCCGCACAGCTGCATGACCTATTCAATGCCCGTCATTATCGCCTCGATGTGACCCAGGCACCGTTGTTGCGCCTGGTACATGCTGAAGACCGGACCCACCAGCGCATCGTCGCTACCTTGCTGTTCCACCATATGGCGATGGACCACAGCGCTCTGGAAGTGGTACGCCACGAGATGCAGGCGTTTTTGCACGGTCACGCCGCTCAGTTGGGCCTTGCCGTGCCGTTTCGCGACTATGTCGCCCAAGCGCGCCTGGGTGTTACCGAGCAAGAACATAAAGCATTTTTCCAGCAGATGCTCGGTGATGTGGTTGAACCGACCTTGCCCTTTGGTTTACAGGATGTACAGGGCGACGGCAGGGGGATCGCTGAACTCGACTGGCCTTTAGCGAACTCCCTCAGCCAACGCTTGCGCGCACAGGCTCGTGTGCTGGGCGTGAGCGTTGCCAGTCTGTTCCACTTGGGGTGGGCCCAAGTGCTGGGCAGGGTGGCAGGCAAGTCCCAGGTGGTGTTCGGTACGGTATTGATGGGACGTATGCACGGCGGGCATGCGACGGATCGCGCCCTGGGTATCTTCATCAATACGCTACCGTTTCGCGTCGACATTGGCAGTGAGGATCTGCGCAGCGCTGTCAAGGCCACTCACATGCGCTTGACTAGCCTGCTGCGGCATGAATATGCGCCATTGGCTCTGGCTCAGCATTGCAGTGGCGTCATTGCGCCGTTGCCGCTATTCAGTGCGTTACTCAACTATCGTCACAGTGGCACCGGTACTCGCAGCGAGGCGATTGCGGCCTGGCAAGGTATCGAAACGCTGCGTTCCGAGGAGCGTACTAACTATCCGCTCACACTCAGTGTGGACGATCTGGGCGACGATTTTATCCTGCGTTTGCTGGCCAGCACCCAGGTCGACCCCCACCGCGTCTGCGCCTACTTGCACACCGCGCTGGAAAACCTGGTTACCGCGCTGGAGCAGGCGCCGCACACTGCGCTTGACCAACTTTCGGTAGTGCCCGCCGCCGAACAGCGCCTGCTGTTGCAACAGTTCAACGCCACCCAGGCCGTGTTCCCGCAAGGCACCACCTTGCACGGGCGTATCGAAGCCCAGGCTGCGCTCACGCCGGACGCCATCGCCGCCGTGCACGAAGGGCGGCAACTGACCTACGCCGAACTCAACCAGCAAGCCAACCTGCTGGCCCATCATCTGCTGGCGCTGGGGGTTCGGCCCGATGATCGCGTGGCCATTGTGGCGCGGCGCGGGCTCGACACCTTGGCCGGGCTGCTGGCGATCCTCAAGGCGGGTGCCGGTTATGTGCCGGTAGACCCGTCCCACCCGGCCGAGCGTTTGAGCTACTTGCTCAGCGACAGCGCCCCGGTGGCGGTGCTCACCCAACACGCGTTGCTGGCTCGTTTGCCCGAGCTTGAGGTGCCGGTGATCAACCTCGATCGCTTCACCTGGCAGCATCACTCGGCGAGCAACCCCAAGGTCGCCGTCGGCCCGACGAACCTCGCGTATGTGATCTACACCTCGGGTTCTACCGGCTTGCCCAAAGGTGTGATGGTGGAGCACCACACCGTCGCCAACCTGGTGGACTGGCATTGCAGCGCTTTTGACCTGCGCGCCGGGCGGCATACTGCCAGTGTTGCCGGTTTCGGCTTTGATGCGATGGCCTGGGAGGTCTGGCCGGCGCTGTGTGTGGGCGCCACCCTGCACCTGCCACCCGCCCATGACGGTACCGAAGATATCGACGCGCTGCTGGCCTGGTGGTGCGCACAGCCTTTGGACGTAAGCTTCCTGCCCACGCCGGTGGCCGAGTACGCGTTCAGCCAGACTATCGAGCACCCGACCTTGCGCACCCTGCTGGTCGGCGGCGATCGCCTGCGCCAGTTCGGCCGGGCGCAGCGCTTTGAATTAATCAACAACTATGGCCCCACCGAAGCCACGGTGGTCGCCACGTCGGGCAAGGTCGAGGCGGGCCAGCCGTTGCATATCGGCAAGCCCATCGCCAATGTCACCGTCTACGTGCTCGATGAACATCAACGCCCGGTGCCACTGGGGGTGGCGGGGGAGTTGTACGTAGGCGGCAAGGGCGTGGCGCGAGGTTACCTGAACCGCCCGGAACTGACCGCCGAGCGCTTCCTGCGCGACCCATTCAACCCCGGGCGCATGTACCGCACCGGCGACCTGGTGCGCTGGTTGCCCGATGGCACGCTCGACTACCTGGGGCGCAACGATGACCAGGTCAAAATCCGTGGCGTGCGCATTGAGCTGGGAGAAATCGAAACCCGGCTCAACCAATTGCCTGGCATCCTGGAAGCGGTGGTGCTGGTGCGTGAAGAGCGGCTGGTGGCCTACTTCACCGAAAACCCGCAACTTGACGCGCTGACGGTAGGCGAAATCCGCGCTCACCTGGTGGCGCAGTTGCCGGACTACATGGTCCCGGTCGCCTTTATGAAGCTCGACGCGCTGCCGCTGACCACCAATGGCAAGCTCGACCGCAAGGCGCTACCGGCACCGGACATGGCTGCAGTGTTTACCCGCGAATACGCAGCACCCCAGGGCGAGATCGAAACCGTGCTGGCGCAGATCTGGGCCGAGGTGTTGCAAGTGGAACGGGTCGGGCGGCGTGACCATTTCTTTGAGTTGGGCGGGCACTCGCTGCTGGCGATGCGCATGGTCTCCCAGGTCCGCCAGCGGCTGGGGGTCGAGTTGGCGCTGGGCGACCTGTTCGCCAACGCCGAACTGGCAGCGGTCGCCGAACTGCTGGCCCAGGCCGGGCGCAGCACCTTGCCGGATATCCTGCCGGCCAATCGTGATGAAGAGATGCCGCTGTCGTTTGCCCAGCAGCGCCTGTGGTTCCTGGCGTTGATGGAGGGCGCCAACACCGCCTACAACATTCCTATCGGCCTGCGTTTGCGCGGGCAGTTGCATGTGCAGGCACTGCAACGGGCGCTGGCGCGGATCGTGGCGCGGCATGAAACCCTGCGCAGCCGCTTTGCCCAACACGGCGACCAGGCCCAGGTGCTGATCGTGCCGGCCGAGGAGGTGTTACCGCTGCAGGTGCAAGACTTGCGTCGCCACGCGCAACCGCAACAGGCGCTGGACGCGCTGATCCACGGCGAAGCCTCGGCGCCCTTCGACCTGGAGCGTGGCCCGTTGCTGCGCGGCCGCCTGGTGGTGATGGCCGACGATCACCATGTGCTGCTGCTGACCCTGCACCATATCGTCTCCGATGGCTGGTCCATGGGCGTGCTGACCCGTGAACTGATGGCGCTGTACCAAGCCTTCAGCCACGGCCAATCCGACCCACTGCCACTCTTGCCGATCCAGTACGCCGACTTTGCCGTGTGGCAACGCCTGTGGCTGAGCGGTGAAGTGTTGCACCGCCAAAGCACCTATTGGCAGCAGACCCTGGCCGGCGCGCCGGCGTTGCTGACCCTGCCCACCGACCGCCCGCGCCCGGCGCAGCAGGACTACGCCGGCAGCAGCGTCGAAGTGCGCCTGGATGAACGCCTTACTGCCGGGCTCAAGGCCTTGAGCCAGCGCCATGGCACCACCCTCTATATGACCTTGATGAGCGCCTGGGCTTCGTTGCTGGCGCGCTTGTCCGGACAGCCGGAGCTGGTGATCGACACGCCGGTGGCCAACCGCACGCGCACCGAGGTGGAAGGGCTGATCGGTTTGTTCGTCAACACCCTGGCGCTGCGCATCGACACCTCGGGCGAGTTGAGCACCGAGGCCCTGCTGGCTCGGGTCAAGGCGCTGACACTGGCGGCCCAAGCCCATCAGGATTTGCCGTTCGAACAGGTGGTGGAAATCACCCGGCCGCCGCGCAGCCTGGCCCATAGCCCGCTGTTTCAGACCCTGCTGAGCTGGCAGGACAGCAGCGCGCCGACCCTGGCGTTGGGCGACCTGGCCCTGGAAGGCATTGTCGAAAACAGCCATTTCGCCAAGTTCGACCTGTCGCTGAACCTGGGGGAAGTGCAGGGCAGTATTCTCGGCGCGCTGGAATATGCCGTGGCGCTGTTCGATGAATCGACGATACGGCGTTACCTCGGCTACTTCACCCGCTTGTTGCAGGCCATGGTCGCTAACGACCAGGCGGTGCTTGCGCATGTGCCGCTGGTGGATGAGCGTGAGCGCAAGCAGTTGCTGGTGGATTTCAACGCTACCACTGTGGACTACCAGCTCGACCAGACCCTGCACGGGATGTTCGAAGCGCAGGTACTGCGCACGCCGCAGGCCGTGGCGGTAAAGGCCGGCGAGCAGCAACTGACCTACGCCGAACTGAACGCTCGCGCCAACCAACTGGCCCACCACCTGCAAGCCCTCGGCGTGCAGCCGCAGGCGCGGGTGGCGATCTGCGTGGAGCGTGGCCTGGACATGGTCATTGGCCTGTACGCGATCCTCAAGGCCGGCGCCGCCTATGTGCCGCTGGACCCGGCGTACCCGCCGGAGCGTATCGCCTACATGCTGCACGACAGCGCGCCAGCGGTGGTACTGGCCCAGGGCAGCACCCTTGGGCTGCTGGGCGAGGTGCCGGTGGTCGATCTGGACCAGCCCACCTGGCAGCACCAGCCCATCACCAACCCAGCGGTGGCCGGGGTGGCCGCCTATGTGATCTACACCTCCGGCTCCACCGGCCAGCCCAAAGGTGTGATCAACGAACACCCCGGGGTGGTCAACCGCCTGCTGTGGATGCAGGACGAATACCGGCTCACGGGAGGCGATACGGTGTTGCAGAAAACCCCGTTCAGTTTCGATGTGTCGGTGTGGGAATTCTTCTGGCCGCTGTCCACCGGAGCACGCCTGGTGATGGCGCGCCCGGATGGGCATAAAGACCCTGAGTACCTGTGCCAGGTGATCGCAGCCGAAGGGGTCACGACCTTGCACTTCGTGCCGTCGATGCTTGATGTCTTCCTCGCCCACGGTGACGTCAGCCAGGCGGGCGGGCTGGTGCGGGTGATGTGCAGCGGCGAAGCCTTGCCGGGCAGCTTGGTACGCCGCTTCAAGCAACAGTTGCCGGGCAGCCAGCTGCATAATCTCTATGGGCCCACCGAAGCGGCGGTGGATGTCACTGCCTGGCACTGCGCAGGCTTTGACGTGCCCGACAACACCCCCATCGGCAAGCCAATCGCCAACACGCGCATGTACGTGCTGGACGGGCAGTTGCAGCCTGTGCCGTTGGGCGTGGTGGGCGAATTGTTTATCGCGGGGGTGCAAGTCGCACGGGGTTACCTCAACCGTGCCGAACTGACCGCCGAGCGTTTCCTCGATGACCCGTTTGCCCCTGGGCGCATGTACCGCACCGGCGACGTCGGGCGCTACTTGCCGGATGGCAACATCGAGTACCTGGGGCGCAATGATGACCAGGTCAAGATCCGTGGCCTGCGCATTGAGCTGGGCGAAATCCAGGCACGCCTGACCGAGCATCCGGCGGTGCAGGAAGCCGCCGTGATTGCCCGCGAGCAGCGCCTGATCGCTTACTACACCGGCGTGCCGAGTGAAATTGAAAGCCTGCGCGCCCATTTGCTGCTGCACCTGCCGGAGTTCATGGTGCCGGCCAGCTTCGTGCACCTGGAGGCGCTGCCGCTGAGCCCCAATGGCAAACTCGACCGCAAGGCATTGCCGGCACCGGGCGTGGAGGCGTTGGTGGTGCGCGAGTACGAGGCGCCGCTGGGCGACACGGAAATCACCTTGGCCGCGCTGTGGGCCGAGTTGCTCAATGTGGAACGCGTGGGCCGGCACGACAACTTCTTCGAACTGGGCGGCCACTCGTTGCTGGCGGTCAGCCTGGTCGGGCGTATGCGCGGCCTGGGCTTGTCGGCGGACGTGAAAGTGCTGTTTGGTCAACCGACCTTGGCTGCCCTGGCGGCAGCTTTGGGCGGCGGGCGTGAAGTGGCGGTGCCGGCCAATGGCATTGCGGCCGATTGCGCGCGCATCACGCCAGACATGCTGGCGCTGGTCAGCCTGGATCAAGCGGCCATCGAGCGCATCGTCGCCAGCATCCCCGGCGGTGCGGCGAATGTGCAGGATATCTACCCGCTGGCGCCGTTGCAGGCCGGCATCCTGTATCAGCATCGCGCTGCGCAAGGTGATGACGCCTATGTGTTACAGGCGCAGTTTGCCTTTGACAGTCGCGCACGCCTGGATGCCTTCGCCAGCGCATTGCAGGCGGTGATCCAGCGTCATGACATCCTGCGCTCATCCTTGCATTGGGAGGGCCTGGAAGAACCTGTGCAGGTGGTGTGGCGCCACGCCCGGCTAAGTGTTGAGAGCGGTCCGCTGCCGTCACGCCTGGACCTTGGCCAGGCGCCGCTGATGCGGTTGGTGTACGCCGAGCAATCGCAACGGGTGGTCGCGACGTTGCTGTTTCATCACCTGGTGATGGACCACGTTGCCCTGGATATCCTGCAGCACGAGATGCAGGCGTTTCTGCTGGGCACTCAGGACGCGCTGGCCGCGCCCGTGCCGTATCGCAACTACGTGGCCCAGACCCGTTTGGGCGCTGAGGATCACGAGACGTTTTTCCGCGAGATGCTCGGTGAGATCGACGAACCCACCGAGGTGCCCAATCTGGGGGACGAGGAAAACGTGCGCGTGGGTCTCGACCTGTCGTTGAGCCGACGCCTGCGCAGCCAGGCCCGCCAGGCGGGGGTCAGTGCGGCCAGCGTGATGCATTTGGCCTGGGCCCACGTCCTGGGCAAGGTGTGCGCCCGCGAGCAGGTGGTGTTCGGTACGGTGATGCTCGGCCGCCTGCAAGGCGGCGAAGGCGCCGAGCGGGCCATGGGCGTATTTATCAATACCTTGCCGCTACGGGTCGACCTGGGGGAGCACTCAGTGCTGACGGCACTGCGTACCACCCATGGGCGCCTGACTCAGTTGCTCAGTCATGAACATGCGCCCCTGGCGTTGGCCCAGCGTTGCAGTGCTGTGCCGGTGGCGACGCCGTTGTTCAGCGTATTGTTCAACTATCGTCACAGCGCACCCCAGGCCGGTGGCGTGGCCGAGGCGTGGCAGGGGATCGAGTTGTTCAAGGCCGAGGAGCACACGCACTACGGCGTGGCGGTCAGTGTGGATGACCTCGGTGAAGGGTTCAGCCTGACCGTCATGGGGCAGGGCGCTCGGCGCTTGTGCGACTACCTGGAAATCGCGCTGGCGCAGGTCGTGCAGGCTCTGGAAGGTCATCGCGATATCGCCATCAACCGCTTGCCGATCCTGCCTCAAAGCGAACGCCAACAGGTGCTTGAGCACTTCAACGCCACCGCCCGTACATTCGCGCGTGAGCACACGGTGCAGCGCCTGTTCGAAGCCCAGGCCATGGCGCGTCCCGACGCGGTGGCGCTGGTGCACAACGAGCGGCGGGTGAGCTACGGCGAACTCAATACCCGCGCCAACCGCTTGGCCCATCACTTGCTCGGCCTGGGTGTGCGCCCTGGCGATCACCTGGCGATCCTGCTGCCGCGTTCGCTGGAGTTACTGGTCAGCCAATTGGCCATCCTTAAATGCGCCGCCGCGTATGTGCCGTTGGACGTGAATGCACCGGCTGAACGCCAGGGGTTCATGCTGCAAGACTGTGGCGCGGCCTGGTTGCTGACCCGCAGCGATTGCGTCATAGAGAGCGGGGTGCGTCGCCTGGACCTGGACACGCTTGGCCTCGCCCCGCAACCGAGCCACAACCCGGACCTGTCGCAACCCTCGGACAGCGTGGCGTACATCATGTACACCTCCGGCTCCACCGGGCAGCCCAAGGGCGTGTTGGTGCCCCATCGCGGCATTACGCGCCTGGTGCTCAACAACGGCTATGCCGATTTCAATGCCGCCGACCGCGTGGCCTTTGCGTCGAACCCAGCGTTCGATGCAAGCACCATGGACGTGTGGGGGCCACTGCTCAATGGCGGCCAGGTGCAGGTGATTGACCACGCCACCTTGCTCGATCCGAGCGCTTTCGCCCAGGCGTTGCAGGGCGTGACGGTGCTGTTTGTCACCACCGCGCTGTTCAACCAATACGTGCAGTTGATTCCCCAGGCCCTGGCTGGCTTGCGCATCCTTTTATGCGGGGGGGAGCGGGCCGATCCGGCGGCGTTCCGCACGCTGTTGGCGCAGGCACCCGCGTTGCGCCTGGTGCATTGCTATGGTCCGACCGAAACCACCACTTACGCCACCACCTGCGAAGTGCACACGATTGCCGATGATGCCGACAGCGTGCCGGTGGGGCGGCCGATCTCCAACACCCAAGTGTATGTGCTCGATGCGCAGCAGCAGCCAGTACCGCTGGGTATCATCGGTGAAATCTGCATTGGCGGCGATGGCGTCGCCTTGGGCTATTTGAATCGCCCCGAGCTGACGGCTGAAAAGTTTGTGCAGGACCCGTTCAACCCAGGTGCCTTGCTTTACCGCACGGGCGATCTCGGGCGCTGGACGGCCGACGGCCTGCTGGAGTGCATCGGGCGTAATGACGACCAGGTGAAGATCCGAGGTTTTCGTGTTGAGCTGGGTGAAATCCAGGCGCGACTGGCGACGTTCGCAGGCATCCAGGATGCCGTGGTGCTGGCCCGTGAAGAGGTTCCGGGGGACAAACGCCTGGTGGCCTATTTCACCTGGGCGGGCGAACCCGTTGCTGTCGAGTCGGTGCGGGCTTACCTGCACGCGCACTTGCCCGAGTACATGGTGCCGTCCGCCTACGTCGCGCTGGAGCAATTGCCGTTGACCGCCAACGGCAAGATCGACCGTAACGCCTTGCCGGTGCCTGCCTGGGACGCCTCGACCAGCCGCACGTTCGAAACGCCGGCCGACGCCCTGGAGCAGACGTTGGCGCAACGCTGGGCCGAGGTGTTGAAACTCGAACAGGTGGGGCGGCATGACAGCTTCTTTGAACTGGGCGGGCATTCGCTGTTGGCGATTCGCCTGGTCAACCTGCTGGACGAGGCCGGTTTGCCGGTGTCGTTGGCCGAGCTGTTCCAACATGCCAGCGTGGCCGGCGTCGCGGCGATGCTGCGTCAGCGCGGGGATGATGTACTGCCCGACACCCGCGTGATTACCGTGCGCAGCAGCGGGGCGCAGGCACCGCTGTTTCTGGTGCATGAGTTCAGCGGCATGGACGTGTATTTCCCGGCGCTGGGCCAGCACCTGCCGGGTGATTATCCGATCTACGGCCTGCCGGGGCTGGCGCTGGGCGAGGCCCACCTGAACAGCATGGAAGGCCTGGCGGCGCGCATGGTCGGGCTGATCCGCGAGATTCAGCCCCACGGTCCCTATCGGGTAGCGGGCTGGTCTTTTGGTGGGGTGCTGGCCTACGAAATCGCCATGCAACTGCTGGGGCTGGATGAAAGCGTGGCCTTCCTCGGTTTGATCGACAGCTATGTGCCGCGCCTGACTGACCAGGGCAAAGCACGCTGGAGCGGGCCGGATGCATTCAAGCGGCACCTGTTGCTGCAATGCACGGCTTATTGGAAAGCGCAGGGAGGTGTAAATGAGCTGGCAAGCCTTGAACAGCTGGAGGCGCGGATTGGACAGCTGGACTTTGCGAATCTGCTGCAACGCTGTCGCGATCAAGGTTTGCTATACGCGCAAATGGCGGCGGCGTCGGACGCGGACCTGTTGAGTTTTCTTCAGCGCGAAGTCGGGCACGGGCACGCCCTGGCCCACTACAGCCTGTTCCCGCTGCCGATTCCGGTGCACTTGTTCAGCGCCGAGCAGCGCCCCACCGAACTGTCGCAACGCAGTATGGCGTTGGGCTGGGACACGGCTTTGGCGCCCGGGCAACTGCGCCAGGTGCAAGTGCCTGGGGATCACCAGAGCATGATGCAGGCGCCGCATATCCAGGGCCTGGGCCGGGCGATGACCGAGGCGCTGGCGACGAGTACGCCGGTGAGTTGCGCGGCCCATCAGCCGTTGTTGCGCATCCAGACTGGGCGCGCCGGCTATGCCCCGGTGTTCTGCGTGCCGGGAGCAGGTGACAGCGTGACCGGTTTCGTGGGTTTGAGCGACGCGCTGGGACGTGATTGGCCGCTGTATGGCCTGCAGCCCCGTGGGTTGGATGGCGAGGCGGTGCCCCATAGCCAGGTGGAAGCGGCGGCGCGGTGTTATCTCACGGCGTTGGAGCAGGAGTGCCCGGACGGGCCGGTGCATCTGGTCGGGCATTCGTTTGGCGGCTGGGTCGCGCTGGAAATGGCCCTGCGCTTGCAGGCGATGGGGCGCGAGGTGGGCTCTTTGACAGTGATCGACAGTGAGGCGCCGGGGCGTGATGGCAAGCCCTATACCTCGACGGCGGCGCTGTTGCGGTTGATCGAGGCGATGCAGTTGGCGGCCGGGAAGTCGCTGGGGATTGATCCGGTGGACTTCGCCGGGCGCGATGAGGTGGCGCAGCGACAGTGGCTGCATATGGGGATGATCGGCGTTGGCTTACTGCCGGCGCGTGCTGCCGTGGATGCAATGGATGGGCCTGCGCGTACTTATGCGGCGGCGTTGCGCACGGTTTATCGGCCGCAGGCGCGGTATGACGGGGTGGTGCGCCTGGTGCTGGCGCAGGATCCGGCCTTGGATGCGGCGGGGAACCAGCGTGAGCAGGGGTTGATGGTTGAGGGGTGGAAGGGGCAGGGGACTGGGTTGGAGGTTTGGTATGGCGGGGGTAATCACTTCACCTTGCTCAAGGTGCCGAATGTTTCGGGTTTGGCCAAGTGGTGGGTGGAAGGGGTTGGGGTTGGGGAGGTGGTGTCTTGAAGGCTGCACATCGATCCAAATGTGGGAGGGAGCAAGCCCCCTCCCACATTTTTAAGCTGTGCAAGTCAATGAAACCTCACTCTGCTTTTGCAACCCGATGCCGCGTCTACCCGGCCAACGGATCTGTACTCAATCAAGAAGCCAACCATGCAAACGTCTAAATTCCGCAAAATCGGCCTCCTGGCAGCATTGGCCGTCGCCATCGGCCTGATCATCTACACCGTAAAGGCCCCCGCCGACGCCCCCCAATACCTCACCGCCACCACCGAACGCGGCGATATCGAAAACGCAGTATTGGCCACCGGCCTGCTCGAAGGCATCAAGCAGGTCGACGTCGGCGCCCAAGTCTCCGGCCAGCTCAAATCGCTGAAAGTCAAAGTCGGCGACAAGGTAAAAAAGGGCCAGTGGCTCGCCGAAATCGACCCGCTGATCCTGCAGAACACCCTGCGCAAAGCCCAGGTCGACGAAGAAAACCTCCAGGCCCAACGCCGCGCAACCGCCGCGCAGCTCAAGCAGGCCAAGTCTGTCTATGAGCGCTACAAGGGCCTGCAGGCCGACGAATCGGTGTCACGCCAGGATTTCGAAGACGCCGAATCAAGCTTCCAGGTGCAGCAGGCCAACCTGCTGTCCCTGGACGCACAGATCAAAAGCGCACACATCCAGATCGACACCGCCAAGGTCAACCTGGCCTACACCCGCATCAACGCGCCCATCGACGGCGACGTAGTGGGCATCGTCACCCAGGAAGGCCAGACCGTGATCGCCAGCCAGCTCGCACCGGTACTGCTCAAGCTGGCGGACCTGGATACCATGACCGTCAAGGCCCAAGTCTCGGAAGCGGATGTGATTCATATCAGCCCCGGCCAGCAGGTGTACTTCACCATCCTCGGCGAGGCGGACAAACGCTATTACGCCAAACTGCGCGGCACTGAACCAGCCCCGCAGAACTTCCTCGAAACCCAGACCGCCGGCACCCCCAAGCAGAACACCGCGGTGTTTTATAACGCGCTGTTCGACGTGCCCAACCCTGACCACCGCCTGCGCATCGCCATGACCGCACAGGTGCGCATTGTGCTCGACACCGCCGAGGCCGCGTTGATGGTGCCGGTGGCGGCGCTGGGAGCACGCAATGCCGACGGCAGTTACCCGGTGCGGGTGCTGGATGCCAAGGGCAAAGCGGTAGAGCGCAACGTCAGGACCGGCATCAATAACAACGTCAAAGTGCAGATTCTGGATGGCCTGGCCGAGGGCGACAAGGTGGTGATCGGCGACGCCACACCCGCCGTGGCAGGGAGCTGATCCATGACTCAGCCTCTGTTGGAACTCAAGGGCATCACCCGTAGTTTCATGGCCGGCGAGCGTGAATTCATCGCGCTCAAAGGCATCGACCTGACGATTCATGCCGGGGAAATGCTGGCGATCATTGGCGCCTCGGGCTCGGGCAAATCGACCCTGATGAATATCCTTGGCGGCCTGGATTACGCCACCGCCGGCAGCTACAAGATCAATGGCATCGAAACCCGCTCCCTGGGCGATGAGCAACTGGCTGAGCTGCGCCGTGATTACTTCGGCTTTATCTTCCAGCGCTACCATTTGCTTGCTCACCTGAGCGCCTTGCACAACGTGGAAATGCCAGCGATTTATGCCGGTACTCCTGAAAGCCAGCGTCACAGTCGTGCGCGGGAGTTGCTCCAGCGGTTGGGCCTGGCGAGTCATATCTCCCACCGGCCCAGCCAGCTGTCCGGCGGGCAACAACAGCGCGTGAGTATTGCGCGGGCCCTGATGAACGGCGGCGAAGTGATCCTCGCCGACGAACCCACCGGCGCCCTCGACACCCACAGCGGCAAGGAAGTGATGCGTATCCTCGCAGAGCTGCACGCGGCCGGGCACACGGTGATCATCGTCACCCACGACCCCAAGGTCGCCGCGAATGCCCAGCGCATTGTCGAGGTGTGTGACGGTGAGATCGTCAGCGACAAGGTCAATGACAGCGTTGACCTGGAGCTGCCCAGCGAAGCGCCGATCGAGTCCAGGCGCAGCGGTGCGCGGCGCCTGGTGGCGAGCCTGGGGCTATTCAAGGAAGCCTTCAACATGGCCTGGGTGGCGCTGATTTCGCACCGCATGCGCACCTTGCTGACCATGCTCGGCATTGTGATCGGGATCACCTCGGTGGTGTCGATCTCGGCCATCGGCGAAGGCGCCAAGCGCTATGTGCTCAAGGACATCCAGGCGATCGGCAGCAACACCATCGATATCTTTTCCGGCAACAGCTTTGGTGACAGTCGCGCCTCGGCGATCCAGACGCTGATGCCCTCGGATGTGGACGCGCTGAACCAGCTGTATTACGTCGACAGCGCCACGCCGGTGGTGGGCCGCAACCTGTTGCTGCGCTTTGGCAACATCGATGTGGATGCCCAGGTCAACGGCGTCAGTGATCGCTACTTCAAGGTCAAGGGCCTCAAGCTGGAAGCCGGCATTGCCTTCAGTGAAAGCGATGCGCGGCGCCAGGCCCAGGTGGTGGTGATCGACCACAACACCCGCCAGCGGCTGTTCGGGCCGAATATCGAACCGCTGGGCCAGGTGATCCTGGTGGGCAACCTGCCGTGTACGGTGATCGGCGTGACGGCGGACAACAAGAATATGTTCGCCGCCAGCAAGGCGCTGAACGTGTGGGTACCGTATGAGACGGCGGCGGGGCGCCTGTTGGGCCAGCGTCATCTGGACAGCATCACCGTGCGCATCAAAGACGGCCAGCCGAGCAAGGTGGTGGAGGACAACGTCAACAAGCTGATGCTGCAACGTCACGGCACCAAGGACTTCTTCACCAACAACCTCGACAGCATCATGCAGACGGTGCAAAAAACCAGCCGCTCCCTGGCGCTGCTGTTGTCGTTGATTGCGGTGATTTCATTGCTGGTGGGAGGCATTGGCGTGATGAATATCATGCTGGTGTCGGTCACCGAGCGTACCCGCGAGATTGGTATCCGCATGGCGGTGGGGGCGCGCCAGTCGGATATTCGCCAGCAGTTTCTGGTGGAGGCGGTGATGGTGTGTTTGATCGGCGGGATCATCGGGATCTCGTTGTCCTACGCCATCGGTTATCTGTTTTCGCTGTTTGTGAAGGAGTGGGAAATGGTGTTTTCGGTGGGCTCGATCATTACCGCGTTTGCCTGCTCGACACTGATCGGCATTGTGTTCGGTTTTGTGCCGGCGCGAAATGCGGCGCGGTTGGACCCGATAGAGGCATTGGCAAGGGACTGATCCCTATCTGCCAATGAGGACCCCATGTGGGAGGGGGCTTGCTCCCGATAGCAATTTTTCAGTCAAAGATGTAATGGCTGATACACCGCTATCGGGAGCAAGCCCCCTCCCACAGTTTGATCTGCGTGCGCCTAGAAACGGGTGCTGTCTTGGGTCGAGTACATCCACCGCAACAACGAATGCCGCCCACTGATCCCCAGCTTGATCGCCGCGCGCTTGAGGTAGCTTTCGATGGTGTTGACCTTCAATGCCAGTTGTTCGGCCAGCTCCGGTGCGGTGCGCCCGGCCAGCAGGCCCACGCACACTTGCAGTTCACGGTTGGACAGGGTCAGCCCCGATTGCACCAGGCGCTCCTGGATGCGTCGGCGCAGGGTTTCGATGCCCTGGTGCTGTGGCACTGCCGGCGGGCTGTCCTGACGGCCAGGCTGGATCGCGGTGATGTGTTTTTCCACCATGGGCAGCAACAGCGTGGAGAAGTCCTGCAACATGCTGCGCTCTTGGGCGGAAAAACTCTGCGAGGGGTGCGAGCGGTACACCGACAGCACGTAGCGCACATCGTCCTTGTGTCGGGTGAGGTGCAATTGTGCGGCGGGTTGCTCGGCCCCCAGGGTTGCCACCGAGTCGGTGTAGACCGGGCTGATCTTGCGGCGGCTGTGGCCTTCGCTGTTGACCTGCAGCTGGGTGATATGGGTGGCGTCCACGGCCAGTTGGGTGAGGATGAGGTCATGCAGCATACGTGGGAAATGGCGGCTGCCGGTGCTGGCGATGACCTTGCCTATATGTGGGAACAGGTGTGAGTTCATCAATTCGTCCATGAGTTTCGGGTACAGGTATTGGGCGTTATAGCGGCGGGAGTCAACAAGGTAACCGCTATGAATAACCTGCACGGATAATCCTTCCCGCCGCCACCATGCTAGTACAGGCTGGCAAAGGCAGGGGGATCCAATCGATAAAATTCAGATTAAAAACGCATAACGGTAGTCGGATCCGTCCGACCACCGCCAGGATAAAAATCACTTTACGTATAGGCGCTATCTCACAGCAGAGGGCGCTGTCGCGGCCTGACGCACCGTGTTGCGGCCGCACTTGGCCAGGGCCTGATGCACATCCGCCAACAGGTCGGCGACGTCTTCAAGCCCCACCGACAAACGCACCAGGCCCTCGCTGATACCGTGCTGCGCAAGTTGCTCGGGGGTATAGGTGGAGTGGGTCATGCTCGCCGGATGTTGCGCCAACGATTCGGCATCCCCCAGGCTGACCGCACGGGTGAACAGTTGCAGTGCGTTCATAAAGCGCCGCCCCGTCTCGATCCCGCCCTTGAGTTCAAAGGCAATCATGCCGCCGGGCAGTTTCATTTGCCGGGTCGCCAGTTCGTACTGTGGGAAGGACCGCAGCCCGGGGTAGATCACACTCTCCACGGCCGGGTGCGCCTGTAAGGCTTCGGCCAGCGCCTGGGCATTGCTGCAATGGCGGTCCATGCGCAGGGCCAGGGTCTTGAGGCCGCGCATCAGCAACGACGCGTCCTGGGGCGACATCACCGCGCCGGTCAGGTCCTTGAGCCCTTGCAGGCGAATGCGCTGTGCCAGCGCCTGGTTGCTCACCGCAATGCCTGCGGTGATGTCGCCATGGCCGCTGAGGTATTTGGTGGCCGAGTGCACCACCACATCGGCGCCCAGTTCCAGGGGCCGTTGCAGGTAGGGCGTGCAGTAGGTGTTGTCGACCACCAGGGTGACATTCGGCTGTTGATGGGCAAGCCTGGCCACGGCGGCGATGTCGATCAGGCGCAGGTTGGGGTTGGCCGGGGTTTCGCAGTAGATCATGCGGGTCGCCGGGGACAAGGCCGCTTGCAGGGCGGCCAGGTCGGTCAGGTCAACATGCCGCACCTTGATGCCGAATTCGCCGATGCCGTGGTGCAACAGAGCGAAGGTGCAGCCATACAGGGTCTGGCTGACGATCACCTCGTCGCCCGGGCGTAGCAGGGTCCAGAACGTCGCGGCAATCGCGCCCATGCCGGAGCTGAAGGCCACCGCCGCTTCACCGTTTTCCAGGGTGGCCATGCGTGATTCCAGCAGCGCCAGGGTCGGGTTGGAAATGCGCGTGTAGAAGTGGCCGCTGGCTTCGCCGGCAAAGCACGCGGCGCCGTATTCAACCGTGGGAAAGGCGAAGGTGGCCGACAGGTAAATCGGCGGTACGAGCGCGCCGTGGTGGTCCTTGGGGTCATAGCCGTGGTGAATGGCACGGGTGGAAAAGCCGCAGGTGTGGTGTTTATTGGTCATGTCGGGCGCTCCTTATTTCCTACAATGCTATGCTCATAACCACGGACGAACCTTGCAAAAACTGCTGGAAAAACCCGCGTTTGTGAATCAAACACCGATAAAAATAATGATTAGAGGCACGTTATGCCCATCAAGCTGGACCGCACCGACAAAGCCCTTTTAAACGCATTGCAGGGCAACGCCCGCCTGACCGTGGCCGAACTGGCCGAGCGGGTCGCCTTGACGACCTCACCCTGCTGGCGCCGGGTGCGCACCCTGGAGGAAAGCGGGGTGATCAGCGGCTACCAGGCGATCCTCTCGCCCAAGGCGCTGGGCTATGGGGTGACCGCGTTTGTCAGCATCATGATGGACAGCCACACCCAGGAAATCGCCCGCGCGTTCGAGCAGCGCCTGTTGGAGATTCCGGAAATTGTGGCGTGCCATAACGTGTCGGGCCGCTATGATTTTTTGCTGGAAGTGGTGGCCAAGGACCTGGAATCGTTTGGCGAGTTTGCCCGCGAAGTCTTGCAGACCTTGCCCTGCGTCAAGGAAATCTATTCGAGCTTTTCGTACAAGTCGGTGCGGCCGTTGCGGGTAATTCCGTTGCCGGGGTGAACGGCTCAAAACACCTCAATTGGCTTTTCTGTAGGAGCAAGCTTGCTCGCGAAAAACCTGAGAGCGCCGCGCTTGGGCTGTAAACCCGCGTCATCGTTGACGACCTTCGCGGGCAAGCCCGCTCCTACAGGGATTCGCGCCCGGCATGGGCATTGCTCTGCGCCACTTCATGCAACAACGCCTCAAACACCCGCTGCACCCGTGGCTCATCACTGTGGGCCACATTGAAGCGCATCGAGTCGCGATGGGCCGGGTCGTAGCCAAACAGCGCACCGGGCGCCAGCACCATGCTGCGTTTCAACGCTTCCTGGGCCAGCAATTCGCCGTTCACCCCCTTCGGCAGACGCGTCCAGATAAACATTCCGCCTTCATAGGCCATCGGCAGTTCGCAGCCGCAGCGCTTGAGCCATTGTTCGATGCGTCCACCGGCCTCCATCAGGCGTTGCACCATGCGCTTGCGATGCTTGGCATAACTGCCTTCGGTGAGCATACGGTAGACGATCTGTTCGAACAGTTCGGAGGTTACGCCGCCGCTCATCAACTTCATATTGGTGAGGTTGGCGGCCAGTTGCGGCGCGGCCACGACGTAGCTGACCCGGGTGTTGGCGCTGAGGATCTTGGAGAACCCTGACAAGTAGGTAACCTGATCGAGCCCGGCGACGGCAGCCAGGCGCGGGGGAGGGTTGGGGTGCAGGTCGCCATAAAGATCATCCTCGACGATATGGCAGTGGTATTGCTGGGTCAGTTGCAGCAGGCGAAACGCTTGGCTGGGGCTGAAGGTATGCCCGGTGGGGTTATGCAAAACGCTGGTGGTCAGGTAAAGGCTGGGGCGGTGTTCGGCCAGCAACTGTTCGAGGGCCGCGAAATCGAAACCGTCGGGGCGGCGCTCAATGGTCACGACCTTGACCCCATGCAGCGCCAGGTTGGCGTGGAAGTTGAAGTAGCACGGCGCGTCGAGCAACACCGTGTCGCCAGGTCGGGCCAGCAGGCGCATAAGCATGTCCAAGCCCTGCACAGTGTTGGGCGTGGTGATGATCTGTTCTACGGGCACCGACAAACCTTCACCGTGCAGTTTCTGTTGCAGCGCCTGGCGCAACGGCAGCAGCCCGGCTGGCGTGCCCAAGCCTGCGATGCGCAGCGTTGGCGCACGCACCACACTGCGCATGGCCTGGCGAATCGCTTCGCCATTGAGCCATTCCTCCGGCAAGTGCCCACCGCCGGGGCGCAGTTCGCCACTGGCGGTGACCAGCGGGCGACGCAATATGCTGAGCAGGTCCTGGGGCAACAAGTCGACCCAGGTCGCCGTTGCCGGCCGGGCGCTGTCCATCGCCACGAAGTAGCCACGGCCTTGGCTGGAGGTGAGCAAATGGCGCCCGCGCAGGCGGTCCAGCGCCTCATTGACGGTGAACTTGCTCACGCCCAGGGTCTGGGTCAATTCCCGTACCGACGGCAACTTGCTGCCCGGCGCCCATTCGCCGTTCTCGATGGCCTGGCTGAACGCCTCGACGATCTGCTGGACCTTGGGGGGGCCTTCCATAAAAGCGATGGCGGATACAAACATGACGGGTCCTTGTGTTTGCCGGTAATTTTACCGGTGAAGTCAGGCCGAATTAGGCATCACTTTACCTGCCTTGTGCAATGCCGCTGCCCTAGACTGCGCCGTAACCAGACCGCCAAGACCGCCCTGGGGCGGGCGCTTGAGGCGTGTTTCTTTCCATTCAAGGTCCGCGGCCATGACAAGTGCATTAACCCTGTCTTCGTTTCTCTACTTCCTGCTGTTTTGCGCCACCATGACCTTCAGCCCCGGCCCCATGACCCTGTTGTTGCTGAGCCTGGGCTTGAAGGACGGCCTGCGCAGTTCGATCCCGGCGCAGATCGGCGCCAGTGTGTCGTACCTGATTTCCATCCTGATTTTTGCCGTCGGTTTCTCGGAACTGATCAAGGGCAACCTTGCCATTACCCAGACCATCCAGTTTGTCGGGGTGGCCTACATTCTCTACCTGGCCTACAAGCAGTGGACCAACAGCGGCGTGTCGATCAACAGCGCGGGCGCCGTGGAAGGCTCGCGCAGCCTGTTTGGCAAAGGGCTGTTGACCGGGTTTTCCAACCCCAAGACCATCATCATGTTCAGTGCGGTGTTCCCGCAGTTTGCAGGTGCGGGCGAGCACAGTTCGGCGGCGGACATCGCCATTCTCGGGGCGACCTTCCTGTTGCTGCAATTTGCCAGCGGGTGCCTGTATTGCTATTTCGGCCAGCGCATCAAGCATGTACTGGAAAACCCCAAGCGGCGGGTGTTGTTGCAGCGGGTCACCGCAGTGCTGCTGTTGGGCGTTGCATGGATGCTGGCGCGTGGCTTTTCACACTGAAGGATTAGCGTGTAAGCAGTAGTGGCGATTTGACGTTGCCCTGTTAGACTCCAGGCACTCACTCAGGATTGCACCCCACCATGCCAGCCGTAGGAGGAAAGGGACTTCCGCTCGCTTCGCGCTTGTACAAATCTCGTCTTCTGGGGCTGAGCCTCGGCTTCATCTGCGTGGTGTTTGCCATGTATCCGCTGAGTCCTTCCCTTTGGGTGTGGGCCTGGATGCTGATCAACGCTTTTGTGTGGCCGCATGTGGCGTTTCAATTGTCTTTGCGTGCAGCCCATACCCTGGGCAGTGAGCGTCGTAGCCTGTTGTTCGATTCTTTTTGCGGCGGGTTTTGGGTCGGCGCGATGCACTTCAACCCACTGCCCAGCGTCACCACCCTGTCGATGATGACCATGAACAACGTGGCCATCGGTGGCACGCGCTTTATGCTGGCGGGGTGGGCGGCGCAGGCGCTGGGGCTGGGCGCGGCGCTGCTGATTTTTGCGCCTGGGTTTATCGCCGTGACCACCCAGGCCCAGTTGTATGCCTGCCTGCCGATCCTGATGCTGTATCCCTTGGTGCTGGGCTGGATCTGCTACCGCCAGGCCGTGACCCTGGCCCGGCACAAGCGTGAGCTGTTGGCCTTGAGCCGCACCGACAGCTTGTCCGGCCTGCTCAACCACGGTGCCTGGAAAGACCACCTGGACATCGAGTTCCAACGCTGCCGCCGAAACCAGGCGGGCGCCGCCATCGCGCTGATTGATATTGACCACTTCAAGACTATCAACGACACCTATGGCCATGTGACCGGCGATATCGTCCTGCGCCAATTGAGCAAAGTGCTGCGCCAGAACCTGCGCGCCACCGATCTGGCCGGGCGTTATGGCGGCGATGAGTTCTGCGTGATCCTGCCGGACATGCCCCTCAATCGCGCCACCGAAGTGATGGAGGCCTTGCGCGATCGCTTCAACGCCTTGGCCTATGCCCAGGACCCGGCATTGCGCGTCAGCTTGAGTATCGGCCTGGCGCCGTACCAGCCGACCCACGCTGACTCCATCGGTTGGCTCAACGATGCCGACCAGGCGTTGTACGAAGCCAAGAGCAGCGGGCGCAACCGGGTAAACGCCGTGCAGGAGGGTTGGTTGCGGTCGGTCTAGTGAGATAGGGTGTGGGGAGCCCATTCCAACAAAAAAGGATCGCTCCATGCTCTTCACTTTCCCGCGTACCCTGCTGGCCGCCACCCTGGCGTTGTCCTTCGTCATGCCGGCCTACAGCGCCGAACCTCACAAGCAGATCCAGGCGGATGCCGAGCAGTACAAGGCCCAGGCCCTGAAGCTGTTGGAGCGCCTGGTAAATATCGACTCGGGGTCAGGTTACGAGCCGGGCCTGACCCAAGTGCGTGACATCGCCGTGGATGAGTTGAAGCAATTGGGGTTCAGCATTGAATTGGTACCGGACAAGGCGGCCAATAACAGCCACGTGGTTGCCACCCTCAAAGGCACCGGCAAGGCCAGGATCCTGCTGATGGCGCACATGGACACTGTCTTCAAGGAAGGCTCGGCCGCCGAGCGCCCGTTCCACATCAAGGATGGTCGTGCCTATGGTCCCGGCGTGATGGATGACAAGGGCGGTATCGTCGCCGGCATCTACGCGCTGAAAGTCCTGAAAAACCAGGGCTTCAAGGACTACGCACAGATCACCTTCCTGCTCGACGCCAGCGAAGAAACCGGCTCTGAGGCTGCCTCGGAACTGATCCGTAAAACTGCCAAGGGCCATGACGTGACCCTCAACCTGGAACCCGGCCGCCCAGCGGACGGCCTGGTGGTATGGCGCAAAGGCAGCGCGACCGCGGTGGTCGAAGTCAAAGGCAAGTCCGCCCACGCCGGCGTCGCCCCGGAACTGGGACGCAACGCCGCCATGGAGGCCGCGCACCAGATCCTGCAACTGGGCAAGCTCGGTGATGAAGAGAAGAAGACCACCATCAACTTCACTGTGCTCAAATCCGGTGACCGCACTAACGTTATCCCCGACCAGGCCACTGCCAAGGCCGACGTACGTGCGGCGGTGCCGGAAGAGTTCGATCGAATCGAGAAGGATCTGGCGCGGGTATCAGCCAACAAGTTGATCCCCGACACTGAAGTGAAAACCAGCCTGCAACGTGGCCTGCCACCAATGCCGCAAACGGCCGAATCGGATAAGTTGGTGGCGATCGCCCAAGGTATTTATGGCGAGTTGGGGCGCAAATTGACCATCGAAGGCAGTGGCGGCGCGGCAGATGCCAGCTTGTCGGCCGGGGTAGGGACGCCGACGTTGGATGGGTTTGGGATTGTGGGGGGCAATATCCACACGGCGGAGGAATATGCCGAGGTGGAGAGCGTGGTGCCGCGGGTTTATCTGTTGAGCCGGATGATTATGGAGCTGGCCAAGCGCTGATCGGAGCGTTGGATTGAAGCACTGAAGAGATTCAAATGTGGGAGGGGGCTTGCTCCCGATGGCGGTGGATCAGCTTGCATATGCTTTGGCTGACCCACTGCTATCGGGAGCAAGCCCCCTCCCACATTGGATATTCAGTGTATCCAAGACTCGGGTCACCATGTGGCAGGGTCTTCGAGGCTGGCTTTTTGGAGGTCTTCTTTCCACCACTCATTAGCTAATCTATAAATTTCTTCGAAAAAGCCTTTTGGATTGTCCATGTCACTCCATCCCCAAGGCAGGGTGCAGTAATAGCCGGGAGCCTGTCTCAATAAGTGCGAAAAATTATAAGTTTCGTCGCTAAGTGCAGCCCCCAATTTGTCGCATAAGACCTTGCGATGTCGATAGCTTAGATCTGAAAATTTCTCAATTATGTATTTTTTGATCAGCCGCTCTCTATCTGTGTCAAGATTGATGTCGTAACATGCAAGCTCTTCACCTAAAGTCTCTTCGCGATCATAAATATCGAACGGACTGAGTAAGTGTCGAAGTTTCGGTGCGTAAGGGATATCTAGAAAAGGGTGTTTCAGCATTGGTCATTGCTCACAGGGAATACGGTATAAAGTTCTTTGGTTTCGCGATCGAATTTCGCGATCGCTGCATCGATATTTTCATCAAGGATTGGATTGTTTCGGTCAGAAGGGTTTGGTATGTATCCTCTTCCGCAACCCTGCATTTCGATTCGGACAACTGGGTTGCCGTAGTAATCTTCCCCGGTAAAAGGCGGTAGGTTGCGTTCTGCTCTGGTGGTTACCTCATTTAGTACAGCGAGTTGCGCTCGATGACTTTTAAACTGCGTACTTAACTGCATAGGATTTTTCCTTTAGTGGCTGTGCTGATTTGTTTAGGGGGGCGATCGATTATTTTTTGAGGAGTAAGTAGTTCTCAATTTTTCTTACGATGTGGCTCAGCCAAAGCGGCCCTGATGCCCACTCGTGCGGATAGTAATAATAGCAATACTGTTTGTGTAGCAGGTTCTCCAAAAGATTTGATTCGTTTGTATAGTATTTGAGCAGTTCTAGAATTTCTTCTTTTACGGTGATGATTACATCCGTAGATGAGTCTAGTAGAAAAGCATCAATGACCTCGTCAGCTGTGGCGTGCTCATCTACCCAGTCTTGATGGAAGTAAGCTCCAAAGAATTGCTGAAGTTCAGTTAGTTGGTTGTTCATTTTTCTATTGGGTATCCTGTCAGTAAAAGGTAGCCGTCTGGCATTTTTGGTTTTCGAATTAAAACTAGCATAAACTTGTAAACAGGTATGGATTCTGTGGTGCCTCTTATAACGCTCAACCCTACGGGTTGGCTCGAATGCTCTCTGATAATATGCTTGTCCTTCGTTCCTTGTAGGAATTTGGATATTTCCTGACTGTGCGAAGCCAAGCTTTTGGATACAAGTGCTTCTGCGTCTTCTAAAGTTTTGAACGTAGACGCTGCAGGTATATGTGGCTCCACCTCAAGCCTTTCTACCAATTGATAGTCAGTCCGCTCTACGTGCTTTTTAATCAGATGTCCGCCTGCTTTTTCATGCCCGTCTAGTACGCCGCTGGGTATTTTTTTTGCTGGAGCGTCGATTTTTGAGCCAGGACAAATTCCAACCTTACAGCTCAGCCCTAAGGGATCTACCCATCCCGTCGGATTGGGCACATACCTGTACCCATTGATCCCACCCGCCAACTTCACCGGATCCGGCGTCAGGTAGCGACCAATATCCGGATTGTAGTAGCGATGGCGGTTGTAGTGCAGGCCGCTTTCCTGGTCGAAATACTGACCCTGGAAACGCAGCGGATTGTCGATTTTGCCTACGTCGAGCCGGGCGATCTGGCCGTAGGCGCGGTAGTGGGCGGACCAGACGATTTCGCCTTCGGTGTCGGTCAGTTCTTGCGGGGTGCCGAGGTGGTCGAGTTGGTAGTGGTAGGGCGTTGTGGCTTGTGGTCCGTAGCCTTCCAGCAGTGCTAATGGGCGGAAGCTGTTGGGCTCGTAGATATAACTGCGATGACAGTCCGTATGGTGCTCGGCAATCAGCTTGTCGCCTTGCCAAAAAAACTCGGTGGTCTCGCCATCCACGGTTTTGCTGACACGTCGCCCAAACGGGTCGTAGCGGTAACTGGCGGTTTCGCCGTTCGGCTTTGTGATGGTGATTAACCGATGCTGGCAGTCGTAGCGATATTCGGTGACGAGTTGATGGCCTTTGCCGCGCCGTTCGCGGATCAGGTTGCCGAAGGCGTCGTAGTCGTAATGGCGGTCGCCCTGAATTACCAGGCGGTTCGCTGCGACGATGTCCGGCCCCGGGCGGTCTTGCATGAGCAGGTTTCCCGCCGGGTTATGGCCGAAGCGTTCCTGCACGTCCTGCGAATGATCGGCGCGGGTCAGGCGGGCAAGGGGGTCGTAGTGATAGTCGTGCTGACCTTTGCGGGTGTCGTGCAGGCGCGTGAGGTTGCCGCTTTTGTCGTAGTCGTATTGGCGTTGGTAGAGGTAGTTTTGCTGCTG